>JAABSH010000021.1 GCA_011390465.1 Desulfobacteraceae bacterium | reverse complement strand
TTTTGCGGACGCCATTCACCTTTCCAAATCACTGGATCATGATGCCCTGCTGACCTTTGACCGGAAATTAATCACCGCTGCCGCCCGGGTCACTGATTTTCCCGTCACATCGCCGTAAAACATGTAAACAAATTTGCATATCCCCCGGCACCGCATCCCGGATTTTTAGAAATTTCGCAAATGGCGTCTTTCCCCACCGCCAAACCTGTTGACGGTATCTCGTTTTTTATCCATAATACCCGCAAGTCTTATTCACACCCAGCCTTTTTATCACCGGTGGTTAATGTCAAATGAAGTTAAAAAAGAATTTAAAAAGCGGCCCCGGGATTGACAAAGGACTGGTCTCCCTCTTTCTTAAAATGTCCCCGGAAGAGCGGGTGCTGGCAAACGATAATGCCGCCCGGGCCATCCTGGAATTAAAAAATGCCTTCAAACAGCAGCAAACAGATACAACCAGATCTCGGGGCAATCCTTGAAGGGCTGGTAACGGCGAATGTCAAATTTATCCTGGTGGGCGGACTCGCCGCAGTGATCCAGGGGGCTCCGGTAACCACCCTGGATGTGGATATTGTTCACGACCGGTCTGCGGAAAACGTTGTGCGGCTCTTTGATTTTTTAACGTCAGTGGACGCTGTTTTTCGCCGTCCGGATGACAAGATAATCCGCCCCAAAAGCAAAGACATTTCACAGTTTGTACACGCACTGCTATCTACCCGCCTTGGCCCCCTTGACGTATTGGCGATGATTGAGGAAGGGAAAACCTATGACGACCTCATTGATCACACCGTTCAAATTGAATTTAGAGGCCACACCCTTCGCGTTCTGGACCTTGAAACGTTAATCCGACTCAAAAAAGCATCCAAAAATCCAAAGCACCGCCAGCAGCTCCCGGTGCTTGAAGAAGCCCTCCGGCAATTGAAAAAAAAATAAGGCAGGCACAGTGGCCTGCCCTACGAACCAGTCAAGGCCTCCCCGCGTCGTAGGGACGGCCACCGTGCTGTCCTATAATTTGACGACAGGCATACAGTTATAGGCGTTGGGTCGTGGCAGCGACTATGTCACCATTAAGACCGGGGTTTTTTATCTTGCCCCAAACACGGCATCGGCAATCTTTGCCGGTTCAAACACCACGTCAAAGCAGGGCAACAGGGTTTCAATATTCTGTACTTCCACAAACCGGTTCACATGGCCGACAATGAGGTCCATATTCATGGCGATGAGAATCCGCCGCCGAACCAGCTCCTGGTGCCACC
This sequence comes from Desulfobacteraceae bacterium, assembly GCA_011390465.1. Classification (GTDB taxonomy): domain Bacteria; phylum Desulfobacterota; class Desulfobacteria; order Desulfobacterales; family Desulfosalsimonadaceae; genus SURF-3. The sequence continues at coordinate 54,926 of JAABSH010000021.1, read as the reverse complement.
GGCTGGAAATATCCAGCTTATCGCCCGTTAAAAAGGTTTCCACCAGACGGATAAGCTGCACGGCCAGGTATTGTTTGTCTCCGGTAAAAGCGGCTCCATTTTGCAGATAAAGCTTTCGGGCGGCCCGGAAAATGAGCCATTGCAACCGGAATTCACCGGCCGCTTTTTCCAAATAAATGGCGCTTACCTGATCCAGGTTGGCATAGCCCGCCAGGGCCGGGGCCGGGGCGATTTCAGCGTAAATCGGGGGTTGAACCGGATCAATGGTCAGAGGGGTTACCAGATTCCAGTCAATGGTCAGCGTTGGTTTTAATACCGCTTCGATACGCAACAGATTGAGCCACCGGATTTCATATTGATTCCGGCCCGGCACCACCTCGATCTGCTTGCTTGCCTTTGGCGGGGGCGGGGCTTCCCCGCCCTCCCCGGCTTTTAAAAAAATCGAAAGGGGCACACCGAATACATTCACGTATTCCGGCAAAAAAAACCCGTCCGCATCTTTTTCAAACGCCACCCGCCGCATTCCCCGTCCGATCACCTGCTCGCACAGCAACTGGCTGGAAAAAGCGCGCTGCCCCATGATATGGGTCACATTGGCCGCATCCCATCCTTCAGACAGCATGGCCACGGAAATCACGTTCTGAATATGCTTGCCGGGCTTGTCCCGTTTGCCCACGGTGTCCACAATGGCCCGGAGCTGTTCTTCCTGCTTGGCCGCCAGCAATTCATCTTTTTTATCATCCGGCATATCCGATGCCTGAATTATTGCTTCCAGGCGGGCCGCCACCCGTCTCGCAGGTGGGAGGAATCTGTTTTTACGTCTTCCTCCCAATACCGGGTGGGCCGAACATACGGGGAATTGATGATCAGGGATGCGGGGGTATTGTTCAAAACGGCTCCTTATCCAAATTTATAATGTACGCAACCCCGCCATGCGAATAGACCTTGATCCTTGTTGCGACCACCGTCACCCCGGGAGCGTATGGGTAACCCTGTTCACGGTTATGCCAGGATAGGCGAATGCCATTCGCCCCTACGCCCTTGACCAACATGGCCGAGACAATGATCAGGCCCATGCAAATCAATTTATGGATCCGCGAGATCCATTACCTTGAGGGATTCAATACCCCGGTCATCAATGATTTTCACGGCAATGCGATGCATCAATATTATTCCCTCTGCAGGAATGACACCGAGAGAGTATCGGTTTCTTCATAAAATTAATAAGTAAAACCCACTTTGGACTGTCAAAATCAATATGAAAAATCATTTTTTCTATAGCAAAAAACAAATACCACGACGATGCAGTCCTTTTACCGGCACAAAATCTCAGCGTCTCTGCGGGATAAAAAAATTTACCCGTTCAAGGGGTTAAAAATTTCAATTTTTCGTAAACCACTGACCTGTAAGCGTTTGCAGGGTGCCGCAGATGCGAGGCACCGGGCACGAAGACGTACTTGTCGTACTTCAATTGCCCGGGAACAAAGCAGATGCGGTGCCCTGTGAACGCTTACATTTCCAAAATCAAAACGCCCCCAGCTGGCAGGGTTTGATTTTGATCCCCAGGGTTTCGCAGGCGCTGCTCACCGCCATTTTGCGAAGACCGAACCTCTCCGCCAGCATCCAGACGGCTTTGCAGGGCAGCCGGTCATTGACAAGCGCCCCCCGGATATCGGCTTCCAGCTCCGGGGACACGGATTTTGCCGGTTTGACAATTCTTTTTTCCGGCTGATACCCAAACAGCCCCAGCTGGCACTTGACCAGGCGCAGCTTGTGCGCATCCGCATACGCGCCAACGGCTGCCGGGGAAACATTCCCCTTTTTGGCGATATCAAAGGCCACTGCGCAGGGCAATTCGTTGTTTTTAATTTTTTGTGCGATGTGCTGTGCGATTTCTTTATCCGGCATTTCTGCTCCTCGATGGGGATATAGGGTTGCAGGTTTCAGGTGGATTTTGAAGCCATACCAACATTTTTATCTAAACCATACCATATCAGAATTTGCAACCGGGCAAAAGTGGGGTTCATGTCAGGGTAAATTTGTTCTACCCCCAAAGCCTATAACCATAGGTCTTTTGTCATATTGCAGGACGGCACGGTGGCCGCCCCTACGACGCGTGGAGACCTTGACCGGTTCGTAGGGCAGGCCACCGTGCCTGCCTTAAAAAAGGCAGAACAAATTTACCGTGGGGTTCATGTTATTTCACTTGAACAAACCAAATGCGTCTGCTAAAAATTTAAGTTCAGCAATCACAGGGTTCAACCCCCAAAATGATTGTAAAACACTGACCGGTAATCGTTTACAGAATGCATCAGATGCGCGGCGCCGGGCACGCAGACGACTTCGTCGTGCTTCAAATGCCCTGAAACAAAGCAGGTGATATATTCTGTCAACGATTCCTAAATCTCTTATTCTGCGGCCATGATCAGCCATGTCATTTGAAATTCAGCGAAAAAAAACCCGGCAGATTTGTGTGGGGGACGTTAAAATCGGAGGGGATGCCCCCATTGCGGTGCAGTCCATGACCAACACCCATACCCAGGATGTGGATGCCACCGTGGCCCAGATCCTTCGTCTGGAACAGGCCGGGTGTGAAATCGTCCGGGTGGCGGTACCGGATGCGGCGGCTGCCGCTGCCATCAGCCGCATCAAAGCACAAATTACCCTTCCGGTGATTGCGGACATCCATTTTGATTACAAACTGGCCATTGTGTCCGCGGAATCCGGTGCCGACGCCCTGCGCATCAACCCCGGCAATATCGGCAGCCACAAGCGGATCAAAGCAGTGGTGGATTGCGCCAAAGCCCACGGCATTCCCATCAGAATCGGGGTAAATGCCGGGTCACTGGAAAAAGATCTGATCAAAAAACATGGCGGTGTTACCGTGCCCGCCCTGGTGGAAAGCGCTTTAAACCAGATTGCGCTCATGGAAACCCTGGGGTTTTCCGACATCAAACTTGCCATCAAGTCTTCTGATGTCCCCCGGAGCATCGATGCTTACCGGCAGCTGTCCGCCAAAACCGATTTTCCCCTGCATGTGGGCATTACCGAGGCCGGGGGGCTGTTTTCCGGGATCGTGAAATCCTCCATTGGTATCGGCATGCTGCTGGCCGACGGCATTGGCGACACCTTGCGGGTGTCCCTTACCCGGGACCCGGTAGAAGAAGTGCGCACCGGATTTGAAATTTTAAAAGCCTTGGGCATCCGGCGGCGGGGACCGGAAATCATCTCCTGCCCCACCTGCGGCCGGTGCAATATTGATCTTTTTTCCATTGCCGAGGCCGTGGAAACCGCTCTGATGACCAAAACCACGCCTATCAAAGTGGCCATCATGGGGTGCGTGGTCAACGGCCCGGGCGAGGCAAAAGAAGCGGATGTGGGCATTGCCGGCGGCAACGGCACCGGCATTTTGTTTAAAAAAGGAAAAGTCGTTAAAAAATTTCCCCAGTCCCGGCTGGTGGAAGAACTGCTGAGCGCAGTGGATGAATTTGAAGCCGGGTCATCATAACCTGCAAGCATCGCGAATGAAACATCAGATAAATTGAGGAAACAGATGGGAAAACAAGCCAAAACAGCAATTGAACCGACACGGGAAGACAATTATCCGGAATGGTATCAGGAAGTCATCAAGGCATCAGACATGGCTGAGGCCTCGCCGGTGCGGGGGTGCATGGTCATCAAACCCTGGGGATACGCACTGTGGGAAAATATTGTGCGGGCGTTAGATGATATGTTCAAGACCACGGGGGTTAAAAACGCCTATTTTCCGTTATTTATCCCCATCAATTTTCTGGAAAAAGAAGCCGCCCATGTGGAGGGATTTGCCAAGGAATGTGCCGTGGTGACGCACCACCGGCTGGAGCAAAATGAAGACGGCCGCCTGGTGCCGGCGGGAAAGCTCACCGAACCCCTGATTGTCCGGCCCACCTCCGAAACCATTATCGGCGACTCTTTTTCCAAATGGGTGAAAAGCTACCGGGACCTGCCGGTGCTCATCAACCAATGGGCCAATGTGGTGCGCTGGGAAATGCGCACCCGGATATTTCTGCGCACCAGCGAGTTCCTGTGGCAGGAAGGCCACACAGTCCACGCCACCAGCGAAGAAGCCATGGACCGAACCAGAATGATGCTGGAAGTGTACCGGAAAATGGCGGAAGAATATCTTGCCATGCCGGTGATTACCGGCGAAAAATCCGAATCGGAAAAATTTCCCGGTGCGGAAAACACCCTCTGTATTGAAGCCATGATGCAGGACAGAAAAGCGCTTCAGGCCGGTACTTCGCATTTTCTGGGCCAGAATTTCGCCAGAGCGTCCAATATCAAATTCCAGTCTGAAAAAGAAACCGAGGAATACGGCTGGACCACTTCCTTTGGTGCGTCCACCCGGCTTATCGGCGGACTCGTCATGACCCACAGCGATGACGACGGCGTGGTGCTGCCGCCGCGGGTGGCATCGGCTCACGCGGTGCTCATGCCCATTGTGCGAAAGGAAAAAGACCGGCAAATGGTGATGGATTACACCCATGACCTGGCGGACCGGCTGCGGCAAATCAGCTATTACGGATATCCCCTGCGGGTGGAAATCGACGATCGGGACACGGGCGGGGCCCGGAACTGGGAATGGATCAAAAAAGGCATTCCCCTGCGCGTTGAGATCGGACCCAAGGATATTGCCTCTGATTCCGTGTTCGTGGGCCGGAGGGACAAAGCGCCCAAAGACAAATTTTCCATGAAAAAAGAGGCTTTTGCAGATGAAATCTGCGGCATTCTCGATGAAATCCAAAAAAATCTGTATGCCAGGGCCCTGGCGTTTCAAAAAGCCCATACCCGGAAAATTGATGATAAAAATCGGTTTGATGCTTTTTTTACCCCGGAAAATAAAGAACGGCCGGAAATTCACGGCGGGTTCGCCCTGTCTCACTGGTGCGGGGAAGCAGCATGTGAAAAAGCCATCAAAGACCGCCTGAATGTCACCATTCGCTGCATCCCCCACCATCTGCCGGCTCAGCAGCACCCGGAAGAAAGCGGGGTCTGCATTGAATGCGGAAAAGCCAGCAGACAGCGGGTGGTATTCGCCAAAGCCTACTAGACAGGCCGCCATGATTCGAATTACCGAAATCATAGATAAAATTTATGATTATTATCCGGATGCGGATGTTGATATCGTGGACCGGGCCTATATTTTCTCCGCCAAGGTCCATGAAGGCCAGCACCGCCTCAGCGGCGAGCCATATCTTTCCCACCCTCTGGAAGTGGCGTCCATCCTGGCGGACATGCGGCTGGACACCACCAGCATTGCCTGCGGCCTGCTCCATGATGTGGTGGAAGACACCCATGCCACCATCTCGGAAATTGAACAACTTTTCGGCACGGATGCCGCCAAAATCATCGAGGGGGTCACCAAAATCAGCAGCCTCTCCTTTGACACGGCCCAGGCCCGGCAGGCCGGCAATATCCGCAAGATGATCCTGGCCATGGCAGACGATATCCGGGTTATCCTGATCAAATTAGCCGACCGGCTGCACAACACCCGCACCCTGCATTATCATAAAAAAGAAGAGAAAAAACGCCGCATCGCCCAGGAAACACTGGATATTTATTCTCCCATCGCGGCCCGCCTGGGCATTTACTGGATCAAAAAAGAGCTGGAGGATCTTTCTTTTTTTTATACCCAGCCGGAAGCCTATGAAAAAATCAAACAACTGGTCCGGACCAATCAGGAAGACCGGGAAGCGTATATCCGGGAAGTGCAAAGCTCCATCAGCGACATCTTGAATCACGCCAATCTTCCCTGTGCGGTGACGGGCAGATACAAGCAGTTTTACAGCATTTATCAAAAAATGCGGGCCCAGAATCTTGAATTTGAGCAGGTGTATGACGTTATCGCCTTCCGGGTCATCCTGGACACCATTCCCCATTGCTACGAAGCCCTGGGCCTCATCCACTCCAAATGGCGGCCCATCCCCTATAAATTCAAGGATTATATCGGCTTTCCCAAGCCCAACGGGTATAAATCCCTGCACACCACGGTGATCGGTCCCTGGGCCGAGCGCATGGAAGTGCAGATCCGCACCCATGAAATGGAGCAGGTGGCCAACTCCGGCATTGCGGCCCACTGGAGCTATAAAGAAGGCAAAACCCTTGACGAAGAAACCCAGAACACCTTTGCCTGGATTCAGAACCTGGTGGACCATCAGGACAATTACGGTGATCCGGAAGAATTTCTGGAAAACGTCCGCATTGACCTGTTCCCCAAAGATGTGTATGTGTTCACCCCCACCGGGGAAGTGAAAAACCTGCCCAAAGGGTCCACACCAGTGGATTTTGCCTATATGATCCATACGGAAGTGGGACACCAGTGCAGTGGCGCCAAAGTCAACAACCGGCTGGTGCCGCTTCAATACAAACTTCAGACCGGCGACATTGTTGAAATCATCACCCAGAAAGGCCATACCCCGAGCCCGGACTGGCTCAAATATGTCAAAACCGGAAAAGCCCGGGCCAGAATCCGTCAGTGGATCAAAAAGCAGGAAACCGAAAGAAGCATTACCCTGGGCCGGGAACTCTGCGAAAAAGTATTTCGCAAACACAAGCTCAACTTCAATGAACTGGTGCATTCCAAACAAATGGAAGCAGCGGCCAGAGAGCTGAATTTCAAAAAGGTGGAAGACCTGATTGCCCATATCGGGTATGGCAAAATCACCCCGCTGCAGCTCATCGGAAAACTGGTGCCCGAGGTCAAGCCCAAAAAGGACGACTCCTTTTTCACCAAACTGATTCCCCGCCGCAAAGACAAAAAAGCCACTGACGCGGACGCCATTATCGTGGACGGCCTTGACGATGTGCTCATCCGGTTTGGCCAGTGCTGCCAGCCGGTACCAGGCGATCCCATTGTCGGTTATATCACCCATGGCGCCGGCATTACAGTGCATCGGAAGGGATGCTTCAACGCCCTGCAGATGAACCCGGAACGTCAGATTAATGTACAGTGGAAAAAAAAGGCGGCCGGAGCATTTCAGGTAAAAGTGAATCTCAAGGCCTATGACAAGGTGGGGCTGCTGGCGGAGATATCGTCCGTGCTCAGCCAGATGGACGCCAATATTGTGGATGTCAATCTGGAGAGCGCAAAAGACAAAATGGTCAACGGCTCATTTACCATAGCGGTAAAAGACATTGACCATCTTGATCAGGTTATGGCAAAATTGAAAAAAATCAATAAAATCCAGAGCATCAGCCGGGCCTGACCCGGTATTGTGCCGCTGGTGCCGGCGCTGGCCGCCATTTATCTTTTTATCTTACTGAATAAACGGCAAAACTTAAAAAAATACCCCGGCCGGCGCTGATTTTCAGGGTTTTACCACAAATCCGGATTTAATGCAGGACGTACATGCGGTGATCTTTTTCACCTGACCGTTGATAACAGCCCGGACGCTCTGCAGATTCGGGTTAAACCGGCGTTTATTCACATTATGCGCATGGCTGACATTGCTGCCGACCAAGGGTTTTTTTCCGCAAATGGCACACTGCTTGGACATGACGTTCTCCTTGAAAACATTTATATGAAATAAAAGATGGCGTATACCCCATCCATGTGGTGTTGTAAAGCTTTTTTTGCAATTTCAAAAACCGGCGCGTTCGGGCCTCTCCGATTCAGGGCCGCAGCCGCTGATAGTTCTATTCCGGGACTGGTGCCGGTTTTTCTGGTGGCGTTGCGGTTTCAGGTAATTCAGGGGTTTCAGATGATTCAACGGATGCGGCATCCCCGGATTCTGATTCAGCCTGCTCCCGGGCCGCTTCAGCTTCCATGGCGGCCCGGCATTTGGCTATTTCATCCAGGGCCTGCTGTTGAACCTCCAGATCCGGATATGCTGTTACCACTCCGGCAAAACGATCGAGCGCGGCTGCATATTTTTCCATTTTAAAATAAAACCGGCCGATGTCCATTTCCTTGGCCGCCAGATGACGCCGGCAGATATTAATATGATCCGCGGCTTTTTCCGCATATTCACTTTCCGGAAACTGCTGCACCAGACGCTGAAACGACATCAATGCCTGGTGGGTGGCGGTGGCGTCCCGTTTGATGGTTTCCATCCGGTCAAAATCGCAGCGTCCGGTCTGATAAATCACATACGGCACTTTTTCATCATTGGGATGCAGGCGTTCATACGCGTTATAAGCCAGAATCGCCTCATCATAGGCTTCCATGCGGTAGTGGGCATCCGCAATTTTCAGTTCCGCATCCTTTACATGGGCAGAAAAAGGATACCAGTCTTTTAGCTTTTTGTAGGATGAAATGGCTTTTTCATATTTTTCATCTTCAAAATAGGCCTGACCGTCCACGGCCAGTTCTTCAGCGGTCTTTTCAGCTTTTGGTTTTGACCAGGAACACCCGGCCATCAAAACTGCCAGGATCACGAAAACCGCTGCTGCCCGCAACACAAAATCATCCCGCAGGTGAGCCTTTTGAAAAAACCCGGCGCATCGCCAATGCATCACAGACCGGATGTTGGAATGGCGTCTATTCATTTTCCCAGGCTTCAACATACTGGGCCGCCTGAGATGCCGCAATGGCCGCATCGCCCACGGCAGTGGCCACCTGACGCAGGGGCGTGTTCCGGACATCTCCGGCGGCATACACACCGGTCACGGATGTTTCCATCCTGGCATTCACCACCACAAAACTGCGATCATCCACTTCCACCGCATCCGCGATAAAATCGGTATTCGGGGCCGTGCCCACCCAGATAAAGCAGCCTTCCACTGGCAGATCCCGGGTTTCGCCGGTCTTGACATTTTTAACCGTAATGCTTTCCACACCGGCATCTGATCCGTTGACAGCCGTCAGCACGGAATCCCACACCATTTCTATTTTTGGATTTTCCAGGGCCCGTTCCTGAAGAATCATGGTGGCCCGCAACTTATCCCGCCGGTGAACCAGGTAAAGCTTTTCCACAAACCGGGTCAGGAAAATACTTTCCTGCACCGCTGTGTCGCCGCCGCCCACGGCCGCCACCACACTGTTTTTGAAAAACGGGGCATCACAGGTGGCGCAGGTGGAAATGCCCTGGCCGTAATATTTTGCTTCTCCCGGCACTCCCAGCTTCACCGGGGATGCGCCGGTGGCGATAATAACGGCTTTGGACGTGATTGTCCGGTCATCCAGAACAAGTTTTTTCGCTTTACCCCCCACGTCCAGGGACAGCACCGGGCTGGTTTCTACCTCAACCCCAAACCGCCTGGCCTGTTCCGCCATTTTCATCACCAGATCAGCCCCGGACAGCCCTTCCGGAAATCCAGGATAATTTTCAATCCAGTCCGTCACCAGAATCTGACCCCCTGTGGCGGATTTCTCCAGCACCAGGACATTCAGCCGGGCCCGGGCCGCGTAGATGGAAGCTGTCAAACCGGCGGGGCCGCCGCCGATAATTACCAGATCATAATCCGTGTTTGTCATTTTTTATTTTCAGCCTCTGAAATTGATCATGATACCCAATCCCTTAAAGCCCGGCATCCTGTGTCCGGCTCTGGGGAATCTGGGTCCGCCCGTCGCTAAAGAACCTTGCTCAGCGCGTCGGCGATTTTGGATTTGTCTACCATGCCCACAATCTGCTCTTTTTTTTCGCCGTCTTTGAACAGCAGCAGGGTGGGGATGGCACGGATGCCGTAATTGCCCGGAGTCGCCGGATTGTCATCCACGTTGCATTTGAAAAACTTGACCTTGCCGTCGTACTCTTTGCTGATTTCTTCAATTACCGGACCAATGGCCTTGCAGGGGCCGCACCAGGGGGCCCAGAAATCCACCAGCACCGGCAGCTCTGATTTTAAAACATCGTTTTCAAATGTGTTGTCACTGACTTCTGAAATATTTTCCGCCATTTCTTCATCCTTTCATCATTTTTCACGGCATGCGGATACACGCCTTTCACATAAAAAACCGGTCACCAGATGCATTTCCATCAGACCGGCACAATATGAAAGCACTATAATGATCACCTGCCCCATTGTCAAGCAAGACCATTGGAAAGGCGGGGACAATCCCGCTGCCGCCCGGCAATACACCGCCGGTGGTTCTCGCGCGGTAATTATTTTATAAAAACATTGACTCTTATTTTAAAAATCAGTAATTTTAAGGGTTATTATTTACAATGGTGCTTAACCCCTGAATCTGCGGCGTCCCACTGCCGCCTGACAAGGAAAACAAAATGATTGAACTTGATTTTAAAAAAACCGGCGGCCTGATGCCCGCCATCGTACAGGACAATGACACCGGCGAAGTGCTCATGCTGGCGTATATGAATCCCGAAGCCTGGGCCGCCACTCTCGAAACCGGCAAAGCCACCTATTACAGCCGGTCCCGGAACCAGTTATGGATCAAGGGCGAAACCTCGGGCCATGTGCAGCTGGTCAAGGAAATCCGGGTGGATTGCGACAATGATACCGTGCTGCTCAAAGTGGAACAGATCGGCGGGGCCGCCTGCCACAAAGGTTATAAAAGCTGTTTCTACCGAAAAGTGGAAAACGGCGAACTTGTGGTAACCCATGCGCTGGTGTTTGATCCCAAAGCGGTATACAAATAAAAAAAATTGAACCAATCTGCAAAGGAATACATCATGACAACCCCATTAAAACTCGGCATTCCCAAAGGCAGCCTGCAGAATGCCACCATTGAGCTGTTCCGGCGCTCGGGCTGGAAAATCAATGTCAACGGCAGAAGCTATTTTCCGGATATCAACGACAGCACCCTCACCTGCGCCCTGTGCCGGGCACAGGAAATGTCCATTAACGTGGAAAGCGGCATCATGGATGCCGGCCTGACCGGCCTGGACTGGATTGCGGAAAATAATTCCGACATCCATGTGGTCACGGACCTGGTCTATTCCAAAGTCAGCACCCGGCCCGCCCGGTGGGTAGTGGCCGTGGCCCATGATTCGCCGGTGAAAACCCTTGAAGACCTGGAAGGCAAAACCATTTCAACTGAAATGCTCAATTACACCCGCCGATATTTTGCGGACAAAGGCATCAACGTAAAAGTCAAATTTTCCTGGGGCGCCACTGAAGCCAAGGTGGTCTCCGGCCTGGCGGACGCCATTGTGGAAATCACGGAAACCGAGAGCACCATCAAGGCCCATGGACTGCGGGTGATCCATGAAATGATGCAGACCAATACCCAGCTCATTGCCAATCATGATGCCTGGAAAATTCCGGAAAAACGCGAAAAAATTGAACAAATCGCCCTGCTCCTTAAAGGCGCCCTGCTGGCGGAAAACATGGTGGGCCTGAAAATGAATGTACCGAACGGCAGCCTTGAAAAAATTGTTTCCATCCTGCCCAGCCTCCATGCCCCCACAGTGGCGTCACTGTATCAGTCAGACTGGTTTTCCGTGGAAACCGTGGTAAGCGCGGATACGGTCCGGAATCTGATTCCGGAACTGATGAAGCACGGGGCTGAAGGCATTGTCGAGTATCCCCTGAACAAGGTAATTTAACCACATATGATTATAAAATCAGCAACTTTTACCATCAGCGCCACCCAGCCGTCAAACTATCCGCCGGAGGATCTCCCGGAAATTGCCTTTGCCGGCCGTTCCAACGTGGGAAAATCCACCCTGATCAACAAACTGGTCAACCGGAAACACCTGGTCAAGACCAGTTCCACGCCGGGCCGGACCCAGTTGCTGAATTTTTTCAATATCAACGACGCCTTCTTGTTTGTGGATCTGCCGGGCTACGGATATGCCAAAGTGCCGGAACGGGTGAAAAAAGACTGGGGCAAAATGATTGAAACCTATCTTTCCACCCGGTCCACCCTCAAGGGCGTGGTGCTGATTTTAGACATCCGCCGCACGCCCCAGGCGGAAGAGCACAATTTCCTTGCCTGGCTCAACACCAGGGGAATCCCGGCCGTCGTGGTACTGACCAAAGCGGACAAACTTTCCAAAACAAATCAAAAAAAGCAGGTGCAGGCCATTGAAAACGCGCTTGGCCTGCATCCGGACCAGATGATCTGTTTTTCCGCCAAAACCCGCCAGGGTTTAGATGCGGTCTGGCAGGCCGTCTCTTATTGCCTTGAACTGCCCGAAAAAAATGGACTGCCCGAAAAAAATGGAGATTTGTCATGACGTGCGGCGATGAAACAGAAAATTTCCGGTCCGGATTTGCCGCCATTATCGGTGCGCCCAACGTGGGAAAGTCCACGCTGCTGAATACCCTGATCGGAGAAAAAATCTCCATCACCTCCAGCAAACCCCAGACCACCCGCAACCGGATCGCCGGCGTCTGCCACCAGCCGGGTTTTCAGATTGTGTTTCTGGACACCCCGGGCATTCACCGAAGCAAAAAAGCCCTGAACGCCAAAATGGTGGAAGTGGCCCTGTCCGCGGTCCGTGATGTGGATTTTGTGCTTCTGGTGATTGACGCGGCCAACCCGGAACCGGCCTCAGAGCAGCTCATCATTGACAGGCTGAAAAACGGCCAGCATCCGCCGGTGATCTGCGCGCTCAACAAAATTGACCTGGTAAAAAAACCAAAACTCTTGGGATTAATGGATAAATGGATTAAAACCATTGCGTGTGAAGCCATGGTCCCGGTTTCCGCCACCCAGGGTATTCAGGTCCCGGAGCTGATGGCCGCCATGGAAAAACTGCTGCCTCCGGGTCCGCCCTATTTCCCGGAAGACATGATCACGGATATGCCGGAACGGTTTATTGCGGCGGAAATGATCCGGGAAAAAATTTTTGAACTCACGGCCCAGGAAATCCCGTTTTCCACCGCAGTTACCATAGAAGCCTTTGAAGAACTGACCCGGAAAAACCTGGTGCGCATCCACGCCGCCATTCATGTGGAGCGAAACTCCCAGAAAGGCATTATTATCGGGAAACATGGGGCCATGCTCCGGCAAATCGGCGAGGCGGCCCGGGCGGACATTGAACGGATGGTGGGCACCCGGGTGTTTCTGAAACTGTTTGTGCGGGTGGAAAAAAACTGGAGCACGAATGCGCGGGCCCTCAGAAAGCTGGGATATTGATCGCTTAAGATGATTGTATCGTTTCATCCTGTTATCACAGCAGATAAAAACATCCTGTGTGCCGGCCGTGATCCCGGCCCAAAAGACGAAGCCGCCATTAAAGCAGCAGATGCCGTGATTCTGCCCCAGGGATGCCAGCAGCCCCTCTATGAGATGGCGGCTTGCCATTGCAGGTATGTGTTTCCGGATTATCACGCCAGGTTCCGGTTCCCCGGAAAAACCGGCCAGATCAGACTGTTTTCCCGTTTTGACCTGCCCCACCCCCGCACTCAGAGCTTTGCCAGCATGGATGAATTCTACCACCAGACCGGGTTTCCAGGCAAAAAACCGGGTTTTGACATTCCATTTATATTTAAATTCGACTGGGGCGGTGAAGGGGATACGGTAATTCGCGTTGATACACAGGCAGCATTTGAAAAAACCCTCGAAAAAGCAGCGGGCTTGGAACGTACCGGGCAGAAGGGATTTCTGCTTCAGGAACTGATTCCAACAGATGGCCGGTCTCTGCGGGTGGCGGTCATCGGTACCCAACGGCACTCCTACTGGCGAGTGCCTTCGGACTCCGGTGCATTCGGCACGGCACTTTCAAAAGGCGCCAGAATTGATACGCAAAGCGATCCGGACCTTCAGGCCGCAGGCATTGCCGCTGTTGACCAACTGTGCGAAAAAACCGGCATCAATCTGGCGGGCGTGGATCTGATATTTCCAAAAACAATTGAAAAACCCGCCCCGCTGCTGCTGGAAATCAATTATTTTTTTGGCAGAACCGGCCTTGGCGGATCTGAAAAATTTTATCAGATGCTGGCATCAGAAACGGCAAAATGGCTGGAACAGATAAAATTATAAAAACCAAAACAGGTGGTTATGAGCGGATTTTCATATATTCCGGATGAGGATGAGGTCAAACGGGAAAAAAACAACGCCCGGGCCCTGCGGGCCAGCCAGTGGTGGAAACGCAAATGCGCCAAAGGCCGTTGCTATTACTGCAATAAAGCGGTCCCGGCCAAAGAGCTGACCATGGATCACATTGTCCCCATTGCCAAAGGCGGCAAAAGCACCAAAAGCAACGTGGTTCCCTGCTGTAAAACCTGCAACACCGAAAAAAAATCCCACCTGCTCATGGACTGGCAGCCCGGATCAGACGAAAAAAACACGGACTGACGGATCGGAGCTTCCGCCGGCCCGCCCGGCATAAGCATTATCGCTTTTTCAGGCACGCCTGATATCCCGTTGGTTTTTTTGCTTATCTCTTGCTTGTATCTTTCCTTGACAACGGCCCTGGAAACATTTAATTTTGATATAAGCATATTCTCATAAACCGCCGAAAAAAACACCCCGCCAAATCAGTTGTTTTCTTTTCCGGCCTCGGGAACAGGGAGGAAGCCCATGATTATCATTTATATCCTGTGTATACTCGCCGCCTGCATCGTATTAATTATCGCTAAAAAAACCCTTGAGCTGCAAAAAGGCAGACAGCGGGCGGAAACCCAGCGCACTGCCATGAAAATTGAAAAGCTCTCAGATCCCGGTGAGGTCCAGACCCTGACCCTTCTGCCGCTGGTAGAATATTATGCCGACGGGCCGCAGTTCAAAACCGAGCCCGGGGTTTCCTATCTGATCGATGCGGATGATACCCGCATCCTGCTGGATGTGGGGTTTAACAAAAAAAAAGAACATCCGTCGCCGTTGCTGCACAATATGGAGAATCTGGGTATCCGGGTTTCGGATCTGGACATGATTTTTTTCTCCCACCTTCACCTGGATCATCTGGGAGGAATGCGCGAGCAAAAACATAAAACCTTCAGCCTGTCCCACGGGCCGGTGACCCTGCCGGACATTCCGGTGTACGCGCCGGAGCCGCTTTCCCCTTCTTCCTGGAATCCGGGTCCCCGTCCGCAGGCCATAACCGGGCCCATTATTTTAACGCCCGGCATCGCCAGCATCGGCGTCATTCCAAGATATCTGTTTCTCATGGGCTACACCCTGGAAAATGCGCTGGCCGTCAATGTGGCGGGCAAAGGCATTGTGATTATTATCGGCTGCGGTCATCAGACCATTGAGCGGATTATCGACCGCACCCTCGCCCTGTTTGATGAACCCATTTACGGGATCATCGGCGGTCTTCACTATCCGGTGCGCGGGGGCCGGATCATGCTTGGCCCGATAAACATTCAGCGCATTGTGGGATCGGACAGGCCGCCCTGGAACGGGCTTCAGGAATCGGATGTGGACAGCGCCATCAACGCCATCAAAAAAGTATCGCCAAAAATTGTGGCCCTTTCTCCCCACGACAGTTCCGACTGGGCCATTGATCAATTCCGAAAGGCATTTGGTGACGCCTATGTGGACGTAAAAGTCGGGAAAAAAATTATCATCTGAAAATTCCTGCTTAAAAACAAGAATCCCCGAAAACAAGAATTCATATCATACCTTTAGCGATTTTCGATCAACCTTGGCTATTGTAAGCTTCAGTGGGGGGCTACATTTTTAAGTGAGCACTATATCAATTTGCCGTGCTTATATTAGAGCTCTTCAGTAATTCTTTGTGCTAAAGCGTGTTAAAGAGGTATTGATTTTCTCCTGTAATTACTTAGTGTTATCTATAAAAAAGGCAGTAAATTGAAGTGGCTTTTATGCTATTTTAAATGATCACAAGCACATATCAAAGTTCATTGAAATAAAATTGACGGAAAATAAAATTTTCAGGTTATGTAATTTCAGTGGGTTATGCCAATTTTAAACGACAATTTTAACACTCTTTACTATCGTGCTTTTCATAAAGCATAAAGTTTTTTTATCGTACATTTTTACACGGACCTTGGTAATAACCTGCACACGTTTTAAAATTTTACTGCTATGCCAGTATGAAGAAAAAAGGCGTTTAATTCATTTTCTTCTACCGTTCGTCCATAGACTTGGACATCCCCTTTTAAAATATCAAATTGGTAACCAATGCCCCCGAGAAAACATACTTTTTCAATAATTTTTGCCTCAAGAGTCGTTGCAAGGAGAACAATAGCACCATTATCAATTTGCAAAGTTCTATCAATATCGTCATCTACGATCACATAACGAACCCCGCCTTCAAACGTAAGGCATAATTGGTTGTTAAGAGCTGGTCGAAATAAAAAGGATCCACCAACGGGAAATATTTGCGCATCACCGTGAAACCTTACCGACTCATTATAAGGGGGAGGTTCCTTCCAGGAGGCGTTTTCATCTAATTTCCATTTTTGATACCCAAGTGCAAACGCTAAACCAAAATTTTTTTTAAGCCAAAAACGAAATTGAACATCTGCTCCGACTCCAGAACCAAAGTTATCTTGGTCTGGATCAAAATACAGAACAGATCCTGTAATTTCTGTTGAAGTAGCATTGTCCTGAGCGAGTGCGGGGGAGAGGAAGGGATAAAGGAGAAAAAATAAAAGAATCATAAAAGTTTTCATAAAAAGATTTCCTTTTTTTTATTATAAAAAAATGGTTCGCTGAATTTGTTTGAATTAAAACATAAATCAAGTTGATATATTTATCTTGTTTCATATAATTCATAATCCATGACCCGGTACCGGCTCCCCTGTGGGAATAAATAATATTTTTATCTGGAATGTGCGAGTCCTCTTACACGAATACACCGAACATACCCAATAAGTGCGAATTCTATCCCATATTCGATAGTCATTAGTGTAAATTCTAATTTTTCCTGATCAGATAATTCCATTCTTGCGTCTTTAATCGCATCTATTATCGAGGCATCGCCAAATGGAAAAATACCAAAAAGATAAAATACGTATGATGCTCCTTCAATATTATTAATATTTTCTATATCATCTTCTGTTAAAGGTATACCAACTGGACCCTGAACAGGCCAATAGCAGCCATTTAGAGCTAAGATGAGGACAATAGTTAGTATTGCAATGCTTAGCGGATTATTTACCTTCATGTCTTCTCCTATGTTTTTCCGTTCCCACAGGGGGGGGGGGCTCCTATTCTAATACCACCATATTTATCAATAACTTTTTGGAAATCAGGAGACGCCACACCTATTCCATTACATTTATTTAATAAACCATTAATGCCCGAGTGGTTCAAAACGATACTATTGCAAAAATTTTCAAAATGCAACATATCGATAACAATCCCATCACTGCCTAAATCTTTTAAAAAATATCTGACCTCGGGTCGGACCAAGCTGGATTTATGCGTACCAAGGTTTTAGACAAAAAACGAGGCCCTTTTTTGCCCCTATATTGATATTTTTTGTGCCAAAAAGGGCACTTTAAGAGAAAACTCCGATTTACGGGAAGAACATCGTTTAATGATTATTATTTTTAATCGCCTTTTCTTTTTGGCCGGTGGTCGGGCGGGCATATATAGGCGGGCTGCTGCGCGCAGGCTGTGTAATCGCTCAGGGCTGGAGCCCAAGCACGCAGACCTTCCACTTTTATTCACCAAGAATATTGTGCAGGGTTGTCATAAGTTCAGAACGATCATCGTTGCTGATCCGACCGAGCTGTCTGATCACCAGGCCTTTTTCAATGGTCGTAAGGATTGGTTTTACAATCGAAGGCTTTAAAAGCCCGGCCTGCTGCCAGTCATTGACAGCCACATCGCCAAAGTAATCGGCGGAACGTAACTGGCTGGTAACGGCCATGATCACAAGATCCGGCCGATAGCGATTGTAGGCATCTGAACTGGCAACGACTGCCGGGCGTTTTTTTATGGTGCTTTGATCGGTAAATGGAAAAGGGACCAGGACAATATCCCCAAAGCTATAAGTTGTCATATACGTCATCCTCGGGATTGTCCCAAGCTTTTTTAAACGAGGGTTCGGCCAGTTTACTGGCAGATTTAACCAGTCGTCGCTCACTGTCCTTATGACTCAAAAAATCCACAAAATCGACTACTGCGGTTACTTTATCCGGTGAAAGCGTGCGGATTTTTTCGATAAGGGTTTTTTCCCGGTCATTGGTTGGGGTCAGGTTTTGTTGCATAGCATTCTCTTGAATGAAAAAATAATTCTTGTGCAGCGTATGTTTTTCTGATCTTGGCATCCCTTAACAGGCTGTCAGTTAATCTGCACAACGGTTTTTTGTCTCTGCTTCTGTGGTCTCAATATCTATCAGTCGTTTAAGAATGGCTTTATCCTTAATATCCGCGATTTTTCCCGCATCATCGACAAATAGTCTAATGTGAGGAATAAAGAAATAAGTTATTGCTTTTCACGACATAATATATCTCAAAAATCGTCTTGTATGTCAAGTTTTAACAAACACTTTATGTTGTAGAGAAAGGACTTGGAATTTTTGTGAGAACGGCCGGTTAAGTCGAAAGAAAGGAAGCTGGGGTCGTTGGCCTTGGTTTTTGATTATAACCTGCGGTTGTCTCGATTTTTTTTACCCATCTTTTTTATTCAAAACCAAACATCAAAATGTGGCAAAAACGACAGTATTGCTGAAATTTTTCAAAGCAGCCATATCAATAACTTTACGTAACATTCTGCTTCGTTGAGAGACACAAGATGGGTTGATATTTTATGGTTGACAAAGTTATCAAAAATGATAACCATAAGACATGAAATGGAAGATAACATTTTCAATAATAAGGTAGAGGCAGAAACAATGTCATTTCCGCCTGGTATTTTAGCGAACTTTTTACATATTGCGGAAATGATAGAGGAGTTCGGCCCTGCACTTGGAAGTCCATACACTAAAGCATTAAAAGACGGATTATTTGAAATCAGGGCAAAAGGAAAAGAAGGAATTGGCCGATCATTTTTCTGTACGGTCAAAGGAAAAGAGGTGATTATTTTACATTCATTTGTGAAAAAATCCCAAAAAATCCTCAAAAAAGAAATTAATACCGCCCAAAAAAGATTAAAAGAGATAAAGCCATGAGACCGTCATTTAAAGAATTCAAAAAAAAAGCATTACAGCGTCCGGAAGTAAAGAAAAAATATGAGCTGCTATCTTCTGGTTATGATTTGAGAAAACAATTAATCAGAATCCGGAAGGAAGCCGGGTTGACGCAAGAAGAAATTGCTGATCGTTTAAACACGAAAAAAAGCAATATATCCAGGCTTGAAAATGTAAATTCGAAAAGTTCTCCGAAGCTGTCAACCATCGAAGAATATGCTAAAGTCGCAGGCTTTAAACTTGAAATAAATTTTAAACCAGTTGATCCGACAAGCACGTCCCCAAATCCGTAATTTTCCCAAGTCTTAAAATTGAAATTCACTTCCCCCGTTCAACAAGACAGAGTTAAAATGATGATGCTTTTTCTTTGCCCATAAATTTTAAAATGGGAATTCAAACCTTCACTATTGCAAAAAATTTTCAAAGCGGCCATATCGATACACAATCCACCCATCACTGCCTAAATCTTTTAAAAAATATCCGCTGCGGGGAGGTTGATTTATTTTGATCTCGAATTTTTTGGTATGCTGAATTAATCGATAGTCTGAGTTTTGCTCTCCAAAAAAAACGGCACTTCTTTATAACCGGGCGTTGTGCCGGTTATAAAAAAAAGTGCCGTTGATTCTGAAATAATTATAATGATGCTATATATTTAAATGACTGTTACGTCGACCGCTGCCGGCCCTTTCTGTCCCTCCTCAATGGTAAACGTTACTTTGTCACCGTCATTCAGTGTTTTAAATCCGCTGGAATTAATGCCTGAAAAATGCACAAACACATCGGTTCCATCTTCTGTTTCAATAAACCCATACCCTTTTTTTTCATTAAACCATTTTACTGTACCTGTTGCCACAATAACACCCTCCTTTAAATAAAAAATTCTCTTTGTTGCACACTTTCGGGTGTCGTCGTTAAAGCAAGAACCCGAACAGCAACCAGCGCATATTTTTTCATGCGCCTCGTGGATTTATTTTAGAATAGCCAAGATTTTTTAAAAGTCAAGGGATTAATCACAGCTGTAAAACCGGAATGTGGATTAATATCAGCCGGTCATGCAGGTTTTGGGTTTTCGGGAAAACGCGGACAGCGAAAGCAGGCCCGGCGGCGGGCCGCACATTGACATTAAACTCAATAATGCACCGAATTTATGCCCTAATAAAAAGAATCTGAAAAAAAATTTTCTGCAGGTTAAAATATTGCTTTCATCTTGCGGCGTTTGCGATTATGAAACACTGGCATGCAGGTTATACGAAAAAAAGGCAAACCCCTGATCACGGATTATGAATACCTGAAAAATTCACGGTATTTTGCCCAGATTGAAGAAGGCGTCAAGGATTTGGGGGCGGAAGAACTGGCCGGGCTTGGTGCCGGAAATATCAGCCCCGGGTTTCGCGGCATTTATTTTACCGCGGACAAAAATACCCTGTACCGGATCAACTATTCATCCCGGCTGGTTTCCCGGGTTCTGGCGCCCCTGGTGACTTTTGACTGCCCGGACACGGACACCCTCTATGAAACGGCCAAGCAAATCCGGTGGAAGGATTTTTTTAACGCCGGCAGCACATTTGCCGTTTTCAGCAACGTGGCCAACAGCCACATCACCCATTCCAAATTCGCGGCCCTGCGCGTAAAAGACGCGGTGGCGGATTCCCTGATCTACAAAGCCGGGTTGCGGCCGGATGTGTCCGTGGCGGACCCGGACGTGTCCCTGAATCTATATATTAACAATAATCAGGCAGTGATCAGCGTGGATACGTCCGGCGGGGCCCTTCACCGGCGGGGCTACCGGGAGGAAACCGTGTCCGCGCCCATGCAGGAAACCGTTGCCGCCGCCATTATCCGCATCTCCCGATGGGATGGCGCGGTCCCTCTGTACGATCCCATGTGCGGGTCCGGCACCCTGCTGTGCGAAGCGCTCATGCATTATTGCCGGATCCCGTCCGGTATTTTCCGAAAAAAATTCGGATTTGCCGCGCTGCCGGATTTTGATCCGGACGCCTGGAATCAGGAAAAACAGGCGGCAGATGCCAAAATCCGGGAATTGCCGGAAAACCTGATCGGCGGCTCCGACATTTCCGATGCGGCCGTGGCCATTACCCGAACCAATCTGCTGGGCATGCATTTCGGCAATCAGGTACACGTGACGCAAACTGATTTTTCATTGCTGCCGCCCAAAGAAAACCAGGTGATTGTGGCAAATCCGCCCTATGGCATCCGCATGGGGAGAAACAAGGATCTTACCGCATTTCACAAAAAATTCGGGGATTTTCTCAAGCAAAAATGCAGGGGATCAGTGGCCTATGTTTACTTTGGAGATCCGAATTACATTAAAAAAATGGGACTCAAGGCATCATGGAAAAAGCCGGTCCAGGCCGGCGGCCTGGACGGACGGCTGGTGAAATATGAACTGTATTAAAATTTCATTAAAAAAACCCGCAGCCGGTTTCCGGCAAATTCAATCACATCACCGGGGAAAATTTTTTTCCGTTTCCGGGTTTCAACCTCGTTGTTGACCTTTACCTGACCGTCGCTAATCAGAAATTTCGCTTCACCCCCGCTGGCGGCCAAATTTTCCATTTTCAGAATTTTGTACAGTTCCACCGGGGATTCCCGGATAAATACCTTCGTGGCCGTGGCTTCTTTATTTTGATTCATCTCATTTTGATTCATCGCAAACCATTTTTTTCAGGTTTTCTGCTGATCTTAAGCTGTTGTATGTTTAGGGGCAAGGCCAGAATCGATTTCGATCCCGATCCCGATCCCGATTTCGATTTCGATTTCGAAGCCTGAGCCGGGAACGAACCTGATAAGCAGAGGTTTAAATGGGAACTTTATCCACGGTTTCCGCAGCCGCGTCAATGGAATCGTGGGCCGGGTTGCCCACTACCGGCACAATGGAAACCACAGCCCCTCCCACCCGCATGGGAACGGTAATCAATTTTGTCAAAACGCACCCGCTTAGCAGAAATGCCATTAAAAGCAACAAAAACAATTTGATAAGTTTGCTCATGACCTGTCCTTTGTTTTATATTCCTGATGCACAAAAACTATGACTAAACAGCCTGTAATGCGGCCCGCCGGGCCTCAATCTGCTCCAGCAAAGCCTCCAGCCGGGTAAATGTCGACGATTTGCTGTACTTACGGGCGTCCGCATGATCCACATCAATCATCACGCACGGCACACCAAAATCTTCCGCCATGCGCCGCTGCTGGTCCATTTGGGTGATGGAATACGGTTTGCAGCTCCGGTTGCTGGCAAACACAATTCCGTCAATTCCCAATTTTTTCACCACCCCCTGCATGGACGCCCCCCGCAGCTTCATGCCGTGAGGGCATATATAACAATTCTGAGTCCGGGCGCAGTATGCCAAGGGATCACCGCCGTCCCAGGCAAAAAGATCAAAACTGCCCTCCACAGTACCGATGCATGAGGTGTAGGTGGCACCCACAATATTGGCACCAAGCCCGGCCAGACTGCAGGACATATCCCGGAGCTGATGCCAGGGCGCAATATTATCCCAGAACAGGCGGTAGCGTTCATCCGGCACGGGAAAATTGCCTTTTGCAACGCGGTTTTCGGTTTCTTCGGCCAGCAGTTTGTAATGACCTGCAAACTGGGGGGTTCCCCGGGCCACCAGAAACGGGGCCATCTGCACAAAGGAATCAAAGGCCGTGATGCCGGAGGGCCGGTGTTCGGCAAAGCTTAAAAACCGCTTCCAGTGCCGGATACCGTCATTGGTGTGTTCTATCGCGCAAAGCGCTTTATCATAATCAAATTTCTGGCCGGACAGGGCTTCAATGGTGCGGATCAGATCCTGAAACTGCCGCACAATATAGCGCCGGTCCTTGCTCTGCTGGGGCTCATAGCAAAAAGGCACGTCAATGACAAAATGGGGCACTCCCATTCTGCGATGATGCACGTCAAACCACTTGACCAGAAGGGAACAATTGTTGGTGTTGGACACCAGCAGATCCGGCGCTGGCAGACCGAATGTGGGAGAATCTTTTCCGCCGTCATATACACTGCCGATATCGATGCGGGCATAGGAGCACAGATCCGCAGAATATCCCATGCGCTCGGCTTTTTCACACTGACGCACCCCCACGCCTTTGGCCGCGTTCAGGGCCGCATGGCTTTCCGGTACGCCGTACACCACATTGTCAAACCCCAGAAAAAGCTCCGCCGGCACATTGATGGCGATCCATACCACAAAGGCACCTTCCGCGGCCCGGGCATGGAGATTCATATAGGCATCCCCCACCACCCGGCTCAGGTTTTTGGCGGCACTGGTTTTTTCTTTTTGCGACATTCAACATCCTTTAACCTAAGTGGATCGTTTTAAAATCCGGATGGTCGTTTACCCCCCGTCTTTTAACAACTCCGCAAATGCCCCAATCCGCGCGTCATGGGCAGATGTCAGTTCATCATCTTCCGCGGAAATTTCGATCTCCAGGGTCTTTATGCCCTTTTCTTTTAATTTTTCAGAAAGAAACGGAAACTCAAAATATTCATATTCACAGAACTTTTCTCCCGCAAAAATCACGCCTTCGGCATTGGTTTTTCCCACCAAATCCATCAGGGAAACCATTCGCCGATCCCCGGTATACAACAACGTGGGACAGGGAAAATGTTGATAATAAAAATCCAGAAAATAGGCCCCGGGGTCATCTTTAATTTCCGGCATGCTGGCATACGAACGCCCCAGGGACGCAATATCGTTTCCCACCACCCGCATGCCGGCCGCTTCGATAGCAGAAATGACAGATGCCGGAGGCGATAAAATCCCGCTCAGAATAACCCCGGGCCGTGTATTCTTTCCAGGCAAAGGCACCGCACCATCGGGAATACCGGCCATTAATTGCTCCAGAATCCGGATCTGAGCCTCGAGGGAGGAAAAGCCACAATAATGAAGCGCATTTGAAAAATCCAGAAAACTCAGATTCCCCTGGGTCACGAATGTTTCCGCCTGATGGATCAGATTTCTGAGATGCCGGACCGTTTCCACGGCCCGGACAAATTTATCCTTGCTAAAGCGCACATCAAAAAGACGTTCCAGTTCTGCAATCAAATGCTGTATCTCATTTTTAAAATACCCGGCCGCGTCCGTCCGGTCCGGCAGGACCATGGGAACATGCACCTGAATAAGGGGCAGGGAAAGGTTGTTTTCCGCCAGCCCGGCTTTAATAATTTCCGGCAGATTCCGAAGGGTATCGCAGGCATTATACATAAACAGACCGTCAAAAAGGCTGCTGTGGCCGGACAGAATAAATTCCGTTAAATGCCGGGAGATGGCACATGCATAGGGCTGCAAGTGCCGGTCGCTTTCCGCGGTATCTTTGATCGCCCCGCGAAGTCCCCACAGCACCACCGGTGTAATATCCATGGCATAAAAAAGTTCCAGGGGCGGATACAGAGGGAAACACCCGAGCACCTTTCTGCCGTCCTGTTTTAACTGCCTGAGCTGCTGCTCTATCTCAATCATCGCTTCCACCTTCCACCTTCTACCTTCCACCTTCCACCTTCCACCTTCCACCTTCTACCTTCTACCTTCTACCTTCCTATCTTCCACCTACCCCCTGACCTTCCCCACGCCCACCAGATACAGCATGGCAGACGCCTCATTCATTCTCAACACCTTACGGGCCTCTTTATCATAAAACGCACCGATCCCGCAACAACCCAATCCCAGGGCCGTGGCGCCCAGGTACACGGCATGGCCCAGTCGGCCGGCGGTAAGCACGGCATACCGGTATCCCCGGGCCCCCCATTTTTCATTCACCATTTCCAGGTTGGTCATAAACACAAAATGCACGGCCGCGTTTTTGAGCCATGCCTGATCCAGACAGACAGACGCCATTTTTTCCATCACGTTGCCGCTGAACACCCGGCCCGCGGTTTCCGCCTGTGGGTTCAAAAGATAAAAGCCCGGATCACGATCCTGGACATTGCCCACCAGAAATCCAACGGATACGCAGGCGGAAACTTCTGGGATTTCATGGGCTTCCTCACCAGAGGCCCGGCACAACATCCACAGCAGGCGATCCAGGGCCTGCTGTCCCATGGATGCGGAAATAAAATTTCTTTTGGAGCGTCGCTGCATAATGGTTTGCGCATAATCCAGCATTGCACCGTCTTCAGGTTGAGAGCTCATCGAAAAAGCGTCGCGGGTTGGGTTTATTCCCAGTTTATCTGCCACGGATACGGATTTTGCCTCATCATTGGCAACCAATTTTGCCGCCTCGTGGATGGCCGTAATTTCCGGATAAACCATCTCCGAATCTGACACCCGACTGGCAGAGGGAACCCTCGGCGGCAGAGGATCAACTGCGGGCTGAACACCCGATGGCGGATTTTCACCACCGAAAATGCCGACGCAGCAGAGGGTGCCTTCCCGGGAAGCATCCACTCCAAGCAGGGCGTCAACCTGTTCATCATTAAATTCGTGATGCAGGCGGCAAGCGTATCCCGCCGCGCAAACCGCAAGCCGCAGGTTTTCCGCCAGATGCCCCCCGTCCAGCAGCAGATACCGGTATGCCCGCTTCCGGTATTTCCACGCGCTGCGGAAAAAAATACCCGTAATAAAAAACACCCCGGCGCTGTCCGGCACCAGTTGCGGAATTGCAGACATCAAAAACGCTTTGAAATTGCCGTTTCGGATGCGGGTCAAAGATCGGTTGTGCGGGCCATAGTGGTAAATGCCGGGATCAAGAGTGTCGATGTCAAAAGCCGCAAAATAGAGTTCATTGGGATACAGGGCACCGGCAGACGGCGCGCTCCGGAAATAAAAATACCCGTTTCCCTGGCGGGACCGTGCGGTAAGGCCGCCTGCCAAGAGGCAGATTTTGGAAAGGGTTTCAAAAGAAGGCGCGGCTTTTTCTTTTCCCCTGCCTTTCAGGCTTAAGCGGTATGTGTCTTCAAGGGAAATTTCCGGCAGCATTTCAATATCAGGCAATACCACAGTGTCCATGACGCTGGTTTCATCTTTGGAATATATTTTATACGGCATGGGCTGTCCGGCCCAGTCCAGGGCATGGGGTTCCATGGCATGTCGGTCATAGCTGGTAATTTCATGATATGATTTGGGTGTTGCTGGCATGGTAATAGGGGGCGCCTCTTGATTTGTAATTTAAGCTTAATCTAATTTTATTTCAAGCGGTTATCATTATTCATTCTCTGTTTGAGCGCAAATACATTTCCG
Organism: Desulfobacteraceae bacterium; assembly: GCA_011390465.1. Classification (GTDB taxonomy): domain Bacteria; phylum Desulfobacterota; class Desulfobacteria; order Desulfobacterales; family Desulfosalsimonadaceae; genus SURF-3. The sequence continues at coordinate 28,791 of JAABSH010000021.1, read as the reverse complement.
CTACCGGGAAAAGCCGGTACATCATGTTAATAAAAACCATATTCAGGGGATGACCCTTTAACGTCTTATGGTTTTCAAAGCCAGAAACAGCCTGAGGCCGGCATCACTTAATGGAACAAACCCGAAATGTTCATAAAACGCTTTGGCTTCAGTGTTTATGGCATCGACAACCAAAGCGTAAATTGCGATTTCGTCGCTAACAGATAAAACGCGCTTTACCGCATCCGCAAGCATCATTTTACCAACGCCTTTGCCCTGACTGGATTGACTGACTGCCAATCTACCGATCAAGACAGCGGGAATAGGATGCCTGGGTAATTTTCGGGACTGGTTTTCAGGTAATTGGTTCAACTCAATCGATAAACTGCTCAGCGTATAATAGCCCACCACCTTTTGTGGGCGGCTTTTTTCCACAGCAACAAAAACACGGCTGATGTGGCGATTAATATCTTGCTTTGCCTGTTTCCGCAGGTACCGATCCAGCAGTTCAACTCCAGAATGAAAGCCTGGACGGTCATGGGTCGCGTTGAGTGGTTCAATGATTAAATCATAAAAATCAATCATTTGCTGGTTACACGTCGGGAATGTTCGGTAAGCGCATTATTAAGATTACGATTGAAGCGACCCCCAGATTCCAGTGCATCCAAAAAAATTCTGGAGTACTCCGCATTCAATGTCATGAACTCATGATCTTGAACGGTCTTTTTTGCCTGCTCCAAAGCACTATGTAAAACAAACTTGCTCACACTCTTTCCTTCCAGTCCAGCAGCACGCTCTAACAGACTTTTTACGTTACTTTCTAATCGAATATTGATTCTTTCTTTGCTGGTTTGCGCCGGTACTTTCAAAATAAACGTCCTTTATTTTACGAATGATCTATTATTTGCTCAAAAAGTACGTCATAATGGTGCCTTTGTCAATACAGTTTCCTTAGGTGGACATTTCGAGCCATTTCGGGCAAACGGGCTTCCTTGACAAAATAAAAATGACATTGACAATCAATAATGCTATGTTTCCCGGAAATTCGAAAAACACCGGATTCCCGGATTCTATGATAAGCGGATGAGATGATTTTTTGCATCTCCTGCCGGAAACGGTTTTTTATCCCGAATATTTGCCACGGATTTGTCAATGACTGTTGTTGACCGGTTGATCCAAACCATTATCCGCCACCATAAAATCACCCTGGCGGTGATTTTTATGGTAACGCTTTTCTGCACGTATCAATATTTTCAGCAGACCCACAACAATCACATCAGTATTTTTTTTGACCGTGACGACCCCCTGTACCAGGCCTATGAAAAATTTCAGGCAATATACGGCAACGAGGAATACGGCATAATTGCCCTGGAAGGGGACACTCTCTTTTCAAATGAAAGTTTTGCGGTGATCCGAAACCTCACCGCATCTTTAGAAAATATTCCCGGAATCGACCGGGTGGTCAGCCTTACCAATGTGGAAGAATTTTTTGGCGCGGAAGATTACGTGGAACTCCGGCCCGTTGTCCCTTCCGGTGCGCTCTTGCCGGCGGAAATTGTCCGGGTCAGACAGCGGGCCTTTGCAAATGCGTTCGTTCGAAAGCATCTGGTGGCTGCCGCCGGCACCATGACCGCTCTGCATGTGGAACTGGAAAAAATGGGGGAAAAGGAAAAGCGCAGAACCGTACGTTCCATGACTGAAACCGCCCGGGCCATTGCCGGGGACCATTTCACGGTTTACGCCTCAGGTTCATCCCTGGTGGAAGTTGAAATGAACCGGCTTTCAGAAAGGGACTTTAACCTGTTTGTGCCCATCATCATCGTTCTCATCATGGTGTTTATCCTGATTATCTTCCGGCACCTGACCCTTGCGATTCTGTGCCAGGTCAACCTGCTGGTGATTCTCCTGTGGGGGGTCGGGTTTTTCGTGTTTTGCGGTGAAAAATTCAACATCATCACCAATGCCATGGGCGCCATTCTCCTTGCCATTGCCATTGCCGATTCCGTGCACATCCTTTCTCATTTGAAGGAAACCGCGCGAAAAACCGATCTTGAGGTTCTTCCGGCCATCCGGCACACCATCCGCCAGGTCTGGTTTCCCTGTCTTTTCACCAGCCTGACCACCGGGGCCGGGTTTATCTCCTTTTACGCCAGCGACATCCGGCCCGTGGCCATGCTCGGGCTGTTTACGGCCATCAGCGTGGTGTTTGCGTTTTTTCTTTCCGTCACCGCCCTGCCCGCCTTGATGGTGCTGATGCAAAAATTTCTGTCAACGGCCATCACGCATTTCAGAGGAAAAAAAACCATTGCTCACCCGCCCCATGTTTTCACCCGGGGCCTGATGGTCAGCGGCCGCATCGCCACCAGCCATAACCTATTGCTTTTTATTTTTTTTGTTTTAATCCTGATCATCTCTATTGCCGGCATTCTGCGGATCAAATTTGAAACCAACACCTTTCATTATCTCCCCGACGCCAACCAGATCAAATCCGACTTTCTGGTCATTGAAAAGCAGTTCGGCGGCACCATTCCCTTTGTGGTGGTGATTCAATCGAAAACCGGCGATTTTACGGATCCTGCCGCGGTAAGGCGCATTGAACAATTTCAGGAAATGTTTTTAGCGGAGAATGAAGGCATCACCAGCGCGTTCTCGGTTGTGGAATATGTCAAAGAATTCAACAAGGCCTTCAATGAAAACAACCCGGCCTTTTACCGGATTCCGGAGGCGGCAGAAGACATTGCGGACGCCTATGAACTGGGTGATCCCGAGGTGCTGGAACGACTGCTGTCCATGGACCGGAAAGAAACCTGCGTGATCTTCAATACCATCTGGGATTCCGATGAATCCGGCTACCGGCTGCACGCGGACGTGACCGACTATCTGAGCAACCATTTCCGTCCGGATTTTTCCTTTCACATCACCGGTCTGTCTTCTCTCTACCTGACCATGAACAAGCATCTTCAGGAAAGCCAGATCAAAAGTTTTTTTATCGCGTTTTTCATAATTTTCCTGATGATGATCCTTGTCTGCCGCAGTTTCTGGCTGGCGGTGCTCTCCATGATCCCGAATCTGTTTCCCATTTTTCTCACCCTGGGGGTCATGGGCTGGGCCGGCATCCCCCTGGATGTGGCCACCACCATGATCGCCAGCGTCACCATCGGCATTGCTGTTGACGACACCATTCACTTTGTGAGCTGGCTCAGAAGAAACGCCGCCATCCACAAGGACCGAAAAACCGCCATTGTCCAGACATTCATTGATGTGGGAAAGCCCATTGTGATTACGACATTTCTGCTTTTTTCCGGATTTATGGTGCTGACCCTGGGCAGCATTGTTCCCACCCGGATGTTCGGCCTGCTCACCGCGTTTTCAATGATGTTCGCCATGATCGGCGATTTTTTCGTTCTGCCGCCGCTGGTTTTGATTTTTCGGCCGGCCCTGCCGCCGCTGGCCAGAAAAACCGAATTCAGCAACAGACCGGAAAAATGAAAAAGCATGAGTTAAGAAGCACATGGACACTTTTTTTGACACGGATTTCACGGATTTCACGGATTTTCTGGATAACTGTTCTTGTAAAAATTCGTGCAAGGAAAGCGGCAACGGCATCCCTTCAAAACGGTAAATAACAATTTAAAAATTGGCGATTTTCTGATAAGTGAAAAAAATTATCGTATTTTCCGGCCCAAAACAGAAGCCCTCACTTTCCTGTTTTACCGACAACACCAAATGCCATAAAACCAAATATCATAAAACATAAAACCAAATGCCATAAAATAAGGATAAACACAGGAGCCCCTTTGAAAAAAACATTACAAACACAGGTACTGGTCATCGGCGGCGGCGCCACCGGCGCCGGGGTTGCCAGAGATCTGGCCCTCCGGGGCGTCAAATGCATTCTGGTTGAAAAAAAAGACATTAATGCCGGCGCATCCGGCGCCAACCACGGCCTGCTTCACAGCGGCGCGCGATATGTATCCAATGATCCGGAATCCGCCCGGGAATGCCGGGATGAAAACCGGCTGTTAAAGCAACTGGCCCCGGACTGTATTGAAGAAACCGGGGGCATGTTTGTGGCGGTGGAAGGCGATGATGAACAGTTCATCGCGGACTTTCAGGGCCATTGCGAAAAAGCGGGCCTTCCCTGCCGGCCCATGGATATCCGCGACGCAAAAGATGCGGAACCCGCGCTTTCCGATAAAACCATCGCGGTGTATGCAGTGGACGATGCATCCATTGACCCGTTTAAACTGGTGCTGGAAAATATCACGGATGCCCAGAAACTGGGATGCAAATTTCTGCGGCATTCAGAGGTGGTTAAATTCAACAGACAAGGCGAAAAAATCAAATCTGTTGATCTGATCAACAACAACACCGGCGCGGCATTTTCCATTGAAGCAGACATCATTGTTAATGCCAGCGGAGCCTGGGCCGGTCAGATCGCCGCCATGGCAGGGGCTCACATTGATGTTCTTTACTCCAAAGGTACCCTTTTGATTACCCACAACCGGATCTCGCATCACGTGGTCAACCGGCTCCGCCCGCCCGGGGATGCGGATATCCTGGTTCCCGGCGGCACGGTCTCCATTATCGGCACCACCTCCCTTCGCATGGAATCTTTAGATCAGATCCGGCCCACGGTTTCCGAGGTGGACCGGATTGTGGATGAAGGGGCCGCCATGATGCCGTGCCTGGAAACCACCCGCTATATCCGTGCCTATTCCGGGGTCCGTCCGCTGCTGGGCGGGGGCGGCAAAAACGACGACCGGTCTGTGACCCGGGGATTTGACCTGGTGGATCACGCCAGAGACGGCATTGAAAACCTGATCACCATTACCGGTGGCAAGCTGACCACTTTCCGGCTCATGGCGGAAAAAACCGCGGACCTGGTCTGCCGCCGGATCAATGTATCCGCTCCCTGCCAGACGCGAAAAATCCCGGTGATATCCGCCCATGAAACCCGGTGGGCCGTGCCGGGATTTTCCCCGAAATACTGGTTCAAGGAACATGACAAAAATGATCTCTTGTTATGCGAATGTGAGATGGTTCCCCAGAGTGCGGTCCAGGAAATTGTTGATTATTTTGATATTTTCGACCAGCAGCCGGACATGAGGGGCATCGGCAAACGCAGCCGTATCGGCAAAGGGTCCTGCCAGGGCAATTTCTGCAGCCTGAGGATTGCCAGTTTTTTGTATGACCGGGATCTTCTCGCCGCTGACCAGGGGGCCGGCGAAATCCGATCTTTTATTAATGAACGCTGGAAAGGCCAGCGGTGCCTGCTGTGGGAGACCCCGGTTGTGCAGGCGGAACTCCAGGAGGCCATGCATTGCGGGTTCTTCGGACTGGAATTAATCCCTGAAAACAGGAAAGAATCGTAATGACCAGCATAAAAAAAATCAGCTCGGACCTCACCATTATCGGAACCGGCATGGCCGGCATGGCCGCGGCCTGCTTTGCCGCCCGGCACCGCATTGACACCATCCAGATCGGTGTGAACAGCGGGCTGATTTATTCCAGCGGGTATCTTGATCTTATGGGCATCCATCCCATGGGCACCCGGCTCAGCTGGAACAATCCGTGGCAGGCCATTGATCAGCTGACCACAGACAACCCGGACCACCCCTATGCGCGCTTGCGCAAAACCGAAATCAAAACCGCTATGCATCAGTTTCTGGATTTTATGAACACCACAGAACACCCGTACGTGTTTAGTGAAAATAAAAATACGGAAGTCCTCACTCCCGTCGGCACGGTGAAACAGACCTATGCGGTGCCCCGATCCATGTGGGCCGGCGCAGTCGCCTTAAAAGAAAGACAGCCCTGCCTGGTAGTGGATTTCGTGGGGCTGAAAGCCTTCAGCGCCAAGCAAATTGCGGACATGCTCATGCCCCGGTGGCCCAGAATCCGCCCGTTGCGCTTAAATTTTCCGTCCGCCGGCGCTTCTGTTGATCTTTATCCCGAGCAAATGGCGCGATCGCTGGAAACAGAAGAAAACCGCATCCGGCTGGCAAATGCCATAAAACCCCATATCGGCGAGGCAAAAGCCTTGGGGCTGCCGGCCATTCTCGGCCTTTACACCCCCAGCGCGGTCCGGCAGCATCTGGAAGCCTTGCTGGGGGTAAAGATCTTTGAAATTCCCACCATTGCCCCGTCCGTACCGGGCATGCGGTTCAAAGAAACCATGGAAAAAGCACTTTTTGCGCAAAATATACATCTGATTCCGCAAAAAAGGGTTCTTTCCGCCGAAATACAGCAAAACGACCATTTCCTTTTGGGAGTGGGCGAGCATGGAAGCACAAGCGTTGACCAGATCATTGAAACCCGGGGCGTTATCCTGGCCGGGGGACGATTTCTGGGAATGGGGCTTCGGGCCGGACGCAAAAAAATTCGGGAACCGCTGTTTGGCCTGCCGGTATTTCAGCCTGAAGACCGGGCGCTCTGGCATGAAGACGACTTTTTCGCGGCCCGTGGCCACCGGATCAACCAGGCGGGATTAGAAATCGATGATGCATTCCGACCGGTTGATGCTGACGGAAAACCGGTATACAAAAATTTGGTTGCCGCGGGCTCCATCCTGGCCCATCAGGACTGGATGCGCCAGAAATGCGGGGCCGGACTGGCCATTGCCACAGCGTACGGGGCCGTGGCGGCCATTCGGAAGACATTATGATTTTGGGCTTTGATCATCGTTTCGCCCACCGTCATCGTATGGGCGTATGGAAGACTCCCGCTCGCGGTCATGCCTGGACGGGCGAATGCCATTCGCCCCTGCGCCCTTTATAATCATTTTAACCGAATTTCCAAAGCTTCCCGGGCAGGCCCGGCGGTGAGCTTCTCCCACCCGTTTTCCATAATCTGGCCGATATGTTCCACAGCCCAGGCCGGCCGCTGACCAAAGAAAATACACACCAGATTTCCCTGGCGGGTATAGGCAATACCGCCGGCCGGAATATACGGCACCGGGTTTTCCGCTCCCAGATCCTTGCCGATAGAACCATAAAGCTCATTGCCCCATTGGGTCAGTCTTACCTGATAGGGCAAATGACGGGCAAACTTTTCCGCGACAGGCGTATCAAACAATACCGCATCCAGCAAAAATTCACCAAAATCCAATATGATCCGCTGTTTCATCTAAAGTCTTTGCCGGCAGGACATGATTTATTCTACAACATCAAAGGATTCAATCACCACTTCGATTTTTTCCGGCTGGTTTTCCGGCGGGGCCTTTACGTGGGTAAAATAAAACGCCACTTCCTCAAAACTGAATTCCTCTTCCACGCCCGCGGGCAGGTAACTGATAATGTCTTTCTGGTTTTCCGTTTTGTCGCAATCCGATGTAAACCAGTGCTGGCTGGTAAATTCAAGAATACAGGAACGGCAGTACCCGGTGACCACAACATTTTTCACATCCACCAGGCCAACATTTTTTACTTTTCCGCTGACATCCAGAACATAAGAATTTTCATGGGTCTGCCGGATACGGTAATGGGTATCCGTGACGCTCACGCGCCCCTGTTCTTCTGCTTTTTTGCTGTCCGTGCACCCGCACAAACCTGTTACAAGAACAAACAAACCTGTCATGACGAAGCATAACATGCGCCGGCTGGTTATCATAATGCCTCCTTCTGATGAAAAGTAAATGCCGAAACCTATCTGATGGTTAACCTTTGACCTTTCTGATCAAAATGTCAAGGATCAGAAAAAATCCCCCTGTCGGGACCGGAAGCCTATAGTGGGCCGCCGGATTTGCGGGTGTCAAAGCTACACCCTTCCGGAAAATTCCCCAAACCAGCCGGAAAATTCCCCAAACCAGATTGACATGCCGTCCATTTACAGGTAATTATAGTATCTGTAGCTTCTTCACCCCAGCAAGGAGACAGTGAATGAAAAATATTATGCCACCGCGGTTTCAGATGGGGGCCGACTTTTACGACAATACCCTGATCGAAAGCTATCAAAAGCTGGCCTATCCTGAAAAATGGATGGCGGAAAGCCGCGGTTATACACCGGAAAACGCCTATGTCATCAGTCATCCGACCTGGTTTATGGAACCGTTGCCACCGATTCCCGACATTTCAATTTATGAACTGTTCCATCGGACGGCCCAGCGCCATGCCGATCAAACCGCGGTTATTTTCCTTGATAAAAAAATCTCCTACCGGGATCTGGATGACCTGATCCGCCGGTATGCCGCCGTGCTCCGGGATCTCGGCATCGGCAAAGGAGACATGGTGGCCACCATGCTGCCCAATTCCCTGCAACATCTGGTGTCATTTTATGCCGTAACCATGATCGGGGCGGTGCATACCCCGGTTGACGTTATGTTCCAGCCGGATGAAGCGGCCTATCAGGTGCGGGATTCCGGGGCCCGTACGATTTTTATTCTGGATATTCTGTATGACAAGGTTGAAAAATTAAGAAGCACAGGGCTGGTGGACCATATGATCGTCACCAATGTCCGGGACTGGGCCAATCCGGACATGATCATTCCGGACTCCCTTAAGTATTTCTGGGACACACCCAAGGAAAAAATCCCCGGAACCATTGATTTTTTTACGGCAATTGAAAAGACCGCGCCCCTGAAACAGCCGGAAACAGTCGATCCGCGCAAAGATATGGCCCTGCTGCTTTACACCATGGCCACCACCGGCAAGCCCCTTGGCGTTATTGAAACCCATTTTAATCTGGTGTTCAACTCCCTGACCCATGCCCACGCCTTCCGGTCATGGGAAGGCCGGGAAATCAATTTTTCCATTATGCCCATGTTTCATACATCCGGCTATCTGCTGCATCAGCTTCCGGCCCTTTATCAGGGGGGCACTGTCATTCCCATCCCCATTTTCGACCTGGAAGACGCTTTCCGCATTATCAAAACATACGGCGTGAACGTCATTTTTGCCCCCCCGACCTTTTTTATCGCCCTCATGTCCCGGCCGGACATGATTGACCTTTACGACTTAAGCAGCATCCGGGCCAGCGTGGGATGTGCCGCACCCGTGCCCGAAGAGGTTCAGAAACAATGGAAAGACCTCACCGGCATCCCCCTGATCAACGGCTGGGGAATGACGGAAACCAACAGCGGCGGCATTATCTCCATCCCCGGCATCAAGGAAAAAGATGACGCCATCGGCATTCCGGTTTATTCGGAAGTCAAAATCACGGACCCGGAAGGCGATATTGTCGCCCGGGACATGGAAGGCGAAATCTGCTACCGGGGCCTGCAGGTGGCGGCCGGATATTATAATAAAGCCAAGGAAACCGAAGCCGCATTTATGCCGGACGGATGGCTTCGCACCGGGGACCGGGGATTTATTGATAAAAACGATTTTGTTCATTTTGTAGACCGCATCAAAGACCTGATCGTGGCATCCGGATATAATATCTCGCCCATGGAAATTGAAAATGTCCTTTACCTGCATCCGGCAGTGGAAGAAGTCGCTGTTGTCAGTCATCCGGACCCGTACCGGGGGGAAACCGTTAAAGCGGTTATTTCCCTTAAGGTGGATTACATCGGAAAAATCACTGAACAGGATATCAAGGATTTCTGCAAACAGCATCTGGCCACCTATAAAATACCGAAAATTATAGACTTTAGAGATCTCCTGCCCAAAAGCCCGGTGGGAAAACTGATGCGGCATGAATTAAAGGATTTTTAGCCCTGATGAATCTGAAGTTCTTTAAAAACCCTCCCGGATGCCGGGTTGCCCCTGGCATTGCCATCCTGGTGATGGCTGCTCTGATATTCGGATGGCTGCTGTTTACGCCGATACAATCTGTTTATGCCCAATCACCGGGCCAGTCTCCGGCCCAATCTTTGGCCGAAACCGCAGAGAATGTTCATTCTCCGGAATTGGCCGCCACCGGCCATTCATCGCTCAACAACGCAGATGGCCACACAACCGGCCATCCGCCGAATCTCGGGGAAATCCTGCCGCTGTGGAGCGTTATTCCATTTGCCTGCATGCTGCTTTCCATTGCGCTGATGCCGCTTCTGGCGCCAGACTTCTGGCATCATCATTTCGGCAAAGTCTCCGCTTTCTGGGCCGCCACCCTGGCGATTCCGTTTTTAATGGTTTACAAAGGAATTGCCCTGTATGAAATTTTTCATATTCTGCTGGCGGATTATGTGCCGTTTATTGTGCTGCTCTGGTCCCTGTACACCGTATCCGGCGGCATTCTGCTGAAGGGCACGCTCCGGGGCACGCCGCTGGTCAACACCACGCTGCTGATCATCGGCACGGTGCTGGCTTCCTGGATGGGCACCACGGGTGCCGCCATGCTGCTCATCCGGCCCTTTCTCCGGGCCAACAATTACCGCAAAAGCCGCACCTTTATGGTGGTCTTTTTTATCTTCCTGGTGGCCAACATCGGCGGCTCCCTCACCCCCCTGGGCGACCCCCCCCTGTTTCTGGGATTTCTGCACGGGGTCAGCTTTTTCTGGACCTTCAACATTCTGCCCCACATGCTGTTTGTCGCTGTCATTTTACTGGTTGTCTATTTCATCATGGATTCCTGGTTTTACCGCAAGGAAGTGCCGGACGGACCACCGGATGACGGGGTCAAGGAACCGCTTCGCCTTACCGGGATTCATAATTTTCTGTTTCTCCTCGGTATTGTGGGGGCGGTGCTGGCCAGCGGGATTCTGGACTGGCCGGATGTTCACACCCTGGGCGTGCACCGGGCCCTTCAGGACTGGGCCAGAGACGGTTTTCTGATTCTGATGGGGGTGCTGTCCCTGGTCACCACGTCCTTTAAAATCCGGGACGACAATGATTTTACCTGGTTTCCCATTGTGGAGGTGGCAGTGCTGTTTGTCGGCATTTTCATCACCATGGTGCCGTGTCTTTTGATTCTCAAGGCCGGGGCCAAGGGGGAACTGGCTGTTTTGATCAACGCGGTCAAAGAGCCGTACCATTACTTCTACGTTACCGGCATTCTTTCGGGGCTTCTGGACAACGCGCCCACCTACCTGACTTTTTTCAACACCGCTCTGGGCAGCTTTTATCCGGGGATGGCGGAAAAACCGGCCGTGGATTTACTGATGAGTGAAAATGCCATTTTCCTGAAAGCGATTTCCACCGGGGCGGTATTTTTCGGAGCCCTCACCTATATCGGAAACGCACCCAATTTTATGGTGCGGTCCATTGCCGAGGAAGCCGGTACGCCCATGCCAAGTTTTTTCGGGTATGTCCTGAAATACAGCCTGATTTTTCTGGTGCCCATATTTATCATCATGCAGCTGATTTTTTTCTGAAACACGAAAAGCCGCAACCCAACGCCGCCCGCCGTGTCAGCGGGTTCGGGAAGGTTACAGAGCCGTTATTTATGCTGAAACTTTTTTTTAATCACAAAACCGCCATTGTCGGCGCGGGCAATTTCTGCACCCGGTTCCTGTCCTATTTTTTCCAGCCGGATTTTCAGGGAGAAAAACCCCTGGTCATCGGGGTGGCGGACAAAAACCGCCATGCCAAAGGCATTGCGCTGGCCCGGGAACTGGGGATTCCCACCACCACGGATTACCGGGATTTTGCCGAAATCAAAGAGATTGAAACGGTTATTGAAATGAGCAATGATCCGTCCCTGGCAGATGCGGTGCGCCGGGTGATGCCGGAAAATGTCCGGGTCATTGACCATTATCATGCCCGGGCCCTGTGGGATCTGCTGATGCTCAAGGATTTCCGGGACCATGCCCTCAGCGGCACCCGGGAGAAGCCCCTGAGCCCGGAAGATATCCAGCCCCTCATAGACGAGCTCATGCAGCAATTTTCCCAGATACTTGAACAACGCACCACCCGGTCCCGCCAGATTGTTAAAAATCTCTGGGAACAGCAGGAAACCGTTTCCCAGATCATTCAGGGCAATACCATCCCCACTTTTGTCATTGACCAAAATCACCAGATCACCCACTGGAACACGGCCCTGGAGCGGCTCACCGGCCTTTCGTCCGCGGATGTGGTGGGTACGGACCAGCAATGGTCGCCTTTTTACGCCCACAAACGCCCCACCATGGCGGATTTTATTGTTGACCAGACCGATGAGGCGGAAATCGGACAATTTTACAGTGAACACTGGAGCCGGTCGCCTTTGATCCGGGGAGCGTTCCAGGCAGAAGGCTTTTTCAGACACATCGGGCCCACGGGAAAATGGCTGATTTTTACCGCCGCCCCCATCAAAGCCCGGGACGGTGAAATAACCGGGGCCATTGAAACCTTCTGGGACATTACGGAAAGCAAACACGCGGCCCATGAGCAGGAACGCCACAACCGGCACCTGTCTACCCTGGTGGAAATTTATACGGCCCTGAATGCCCCGGGAAAATTTGAAAAACGCCTGGACAATGCCCTTACCGTGGTCCGTGATTTTATCCATGCCGGCAATGTGTGTATTTTTCTGCTGAATGAAAACAAAGGATTTTGTCTGGCATATAAATCCGGAATCTGTGATTATACCTGCTCCAGAAAAGAAATCACCTCAAGAAACCAATTGCTCCGGGAAATAGCGGAAAACGGGCAGCTTGCGGTTTATGAACGCCGCACCCACCCGGAAATGGCGTGCCCTTTTGCTGATGAACAGGTCCGGTCCCTGATTTATGTTCCCATCAGCGACAAGGAAAATACCCCCATGGGGGTGATTTATCTCACCAGCAGACATTCGGCCGAACTCATGCACCAGGAAAAAGATATTCTGGAGCTCATCGCCAACCGCATCGGCGTGGCCGTGGAAAACGCCCTGCTTCAGGAGCAGTATGTTAAATCCGAAGAAAAATACCGCACCCTGTTCAACAACGACCCCACCCCGATTTTTATTCTTGAAAAGGATACCCGCCGGATCATCGACATGAACCAGCGGGCAAAAGACACCTACGGGTATGAACTGGAAGAATTGGCCGGAACCCCGTTCGCGGCAATGGGCGATCTGGGGGACGATGAAATTGAAAATGCCCTCACCCAGGTCGCGACCCGGCATTCCGTGCTCCTGTCCAAAAAACGCCATTACCGAAAAGGGGGCGCGCCTTTTTACGTCACCATTGTGGTCAGCACCGCTGAGTACGGGGGTCGGGACATCCTTATCGTCAACACCACGGATATTTCCGAAATTGTGGAAAAAGAAGCCCAGCTGGTTCAGGCGGGCAAAATGACCACCCTGGGGGTGATGGCCGCGGGCATGGCCCACGAAATCAACCAGCCCCTGAATGTCATCCAGATCTGCGCGGATTATTTCCTGAAAATGCACAACAAAGGAGAGACAATTCCGCCGGCGGATTTAAAAGCCATGACCACCAACATCATTGAAAATGTGGACCGGGCTTCCAAAGTCATCCGGCGGGTGCGGGACTTTGCCCGGCAGACGGATGTCACCCGCAACCGTATCCACATCAACGCGCCCGTGAGAGACAGTATCAAGGTGCTGAATCATCAGCTCAAAACCCATGATGTTGCGCTTAAGCTGGAACTGGCGGACAACCTGCCGCCCATTATGGCGGATCACAACCGGCTGGAACAGGTGTTTATCAATCTGATCACCAACGCTATTGACGCCATTGAAGAAAAGGCGGAAAAGCACCCGGACACACCGATAAAAAAAATCATCACCATCACTTCAGTTTTTGAAAAAGGCGATGTGGTGGTCACGGTGTCGGACATGGGGGTCGGCATGAGCGACGAAGTGCAGGAAAAAATTTTTGAGCCCTTTTTCACTACCAAGGAAACCGGCAAGGGCACCGGCCTGGGGGTCAGCATCAGCTATGGTATTATCAAGGATTATGACGGCGAAATCGAAGTCAACAGCAAAATCGACGCCGGCACCACCTTCAAAATCACCTTCCCCGCCGCCGGGACGCCGGTAAAGGAAAACCGTGATGCCAACTAAACTGCTGCTCATTGATGATGAACAGACCAGCACGTCCCTGCTGGCCCTGTCCCTGAAAAGCGACGGATATGAAGTGCTGACTGCTGAAAATGGTCGGCAGGGCCTGGAAATTTTTGACCGGGAACTGCCGGACATTGTGATTACCGACATCCGGATGCCCGGCATGGACGGTATTGAAGTCTTAAAAGAAATCAAAAAACGCGCCCACACCGCCGAGGTGATCATTGTCACCGGCCACGGGGATATTGACAATGCCATTGATTCCCTTAAATACGGGGCATCGGATTTTATCAACAAACCCGTCCGGGCCGAAACCCTGTCCGTGGCCCTTGAGCGGGCAAAAAATAAGCTTGATCTCCAGGCCAAGCTGGATACATATACCAAAAATCTGGAACAGGAGGTGGAAACCGTCACCCATGAGCTGCGCATGCAGTCCAACTTCCTGGAAAAACTGATCAAAACCTCAGAAGAAGGCATTGTGGCCACGGACCGGGTATTTACCGTGATCATTTACAATCCCGCGGCCGAGCATATTCTGGGATATACGGCCGATGCGGTATTGTACCGGAAAAAAGCCAAAGATCTGTTTTCTCTGGATCTCATGCGCAAATACCAGGCCAAGCGCCATGATTATCAGCGACGGAAAAAGCTGGAACATTTTGAAACCCATGTGAGAAACAAAGACGGTGACCTGGTGCCGGTGCGGTTTACCGGTGTTTTTCTCTATGAAGAGGGAAGGATCATGGGCAGCGTGGCGTTTATCCAGGATTTGAGCGAAATTAAACGCCTGGAAAAAGAAGTACTTATGTCCGAACGCCTGGCCACTGTGGGGCAGACCGTCGCCGGCATGGCCCACGGGGTGAAAAACATCCTGCACGGGTTTAAAGGCGGCAGCTATCTCATGGAAGTGGGGTTTAAAAACAATGACACGGAAAAATTAAAATCCGGGTGGCAGATGATCCAGAAAAACATCAACCATACATCCGAACTGGTGATGGACCTGCTGACCTACTCCAAAGACCGGGATGTGGCGTATGTTCCCTGCGACCCCAATGATATTGCCGCGGAAGTCTGCGAAACCTTTACCGGTACCGCGACAGAGCACAACATCCGGGTAACGGCGAAGCTGGACCCTGCCATCAAAACAGTGGCCATGGATAAAACAAGCATCCACACCATTTTGATGAATCTGGTATCCAATGCCATAGACGCCTGCATTTTTGACGATATACCGGGAAAATCCTATGAGGTGAAAGTAAAAACAACCCTTGCGGAAAACCATGTCATCCAGTTTGAAGTGGCTGACAACGGAACGGGCATGGATAAAAAATTGCGGGATAAAATGTTCACGTCTTTTTTCAGCACCAAAGGGCACAAAGGCACCGGGCTGGGGCTTCTGGTCACCCGGAAACTGATCGAAGATCACGACGGCAGTATTGATGTTTTTTCTGAAGCTGGAAAAGGAACCACATTTATCATTGATCTGCCATATGAAGACATAAAAAATGAAGCACGCGCCTGACGGTGGCGGGTTGACGCGCCGGGACAGGTAAAGTTAGTCTTTTATTCTTTTATCAAGTCACTTAAGGAGCATTTGTTATGGGAAAAAAAATACTGATTGTAGATGATGATCCGGATGTCCGCCTGTTCTCCCAGGCCGTTCTGGAAGAAAACGGGTATACGCCTGTTGTGGCAAAAAACGGTGAAGAAGGCGAGGCGCTCATCCGGCAAGAAGCCCCGGACATGATCCTTCTCGATGTGCTGATGCCCCGGGAAAGCGGCATCCGGCTGTACCGGAACATGAAAACCCATAAAAAATATAAAAACATTCCCATCATTATTCTCAGCGGCATTGCGGAAAAATCCTTTCTCCGGTCCCAGAAAGTGCTGACTGAATTTGGCGGTGATCCGGTGCCGGATCCCGAGGCGTATCTGGAAAAACCCGTGGACGGAGAGGAACTGGCAAATACCATCAAAAAAATTCTCGGGTAACGCAAAAAAAGAGGTGACGGTGAACAACAAAACCAACAAAAAGCCGGTTTTACAAAAAATGATGTTTGTCACCCAGTTTGAAAAACTGGGCTTTGGCGCGCTGCAGTCGCTGCTGGTGCTGAGAGGCGCGGGGCTGGAACATGTCATTCTGATGAACGTCATTGAGCGGGACCGGGTGGCCATGCACCGGGGCCTGGGATACGACAAAGATGAAGAGCGGCGCCTCAAAGAGCAGGCCAATATCCGGTTTATCGACTGGGCGGAAAGCCTCTTTGAAAAAGGCCTGGAAGTGGGCGACTACATCGTGGTGGGAAACGTGGTCTCCCAGACCCTGGAGGCGGTGGCGGAGGAAAACGCCGATCTCATTGTTATCGGCCAGCGGAAACGAAAAATGGTTGAATTTTTCTATTCCGGGGATGATATCATTGAGCTTCTCCGGCGGTCTCCCCGGCCGGTGCTGATTTACAAGGAGCTGGACAGCAACTCCTGCACGGATGCCTGCCTTGCGGACAATCCCTTTTGCCGGACCCTGCTGGCCATGGACTGGTCTCCGGCCAGTCTGCTGGCGGTGGAATATCTGAAAACCATGAAAAACGTGGTGCAGGACATAAGCCTCATTCATGTGGCGTCCCCCAAGGAGCTCAAAGGCACCTCCAGTCTGGACATCCAGAAGCTTCGCAAAGAAAAAAGGGGTCGGCTTGCAAAAATCTGCGATGAACTGGAAGCTGAAGGCATCAACTGCCGGCCCCATCTGTATGTGGGGGAGCCGGTGGCGGAAATTCTGAGGGCCGCCCAGGAATTCAACGCATCCATGATTGTGATGGGATCTTCCGGAACCTCTGTATGGCATGAGCGGTGGATCGGCAGCACCCCGCGAACCATTGTTGAAAAATCGCCGTATCCGGCCCTGATCATTCCCCAGGCAAAAGAAGACTCAGATCAAATACAATAGGATCAAATACAATAGGATCAAATACAAAATTTCTTATTTCTGGTTTTTGCATTTTTGCGGGATACTGCGATGGCTCCTTCGCCAATCGGGTGTTACGTCGCGATGATGGCATTTTTTGTATAATACAAAGTATTTTTATATAGTTAGGAGGATTAAATGGCGGTTATTACAATTTCCCGGCAATTCGGGTGCGGCGGAAAAATACTTGGGAAAAAAGTGGCTGACGCCCTTGGATATGTGTTTGCGGACAGCGAGATTATTTCCAGGATTGCGGAAGCGGCAAATGTTTCCGAAACCTGGGTGGAACATGTGGAAAAAGAGGCCGGGGGAAAATTTCTGTGGATCATTTCCCAGATGGTTTCCAAAGGCCTGGTGGAAAAAATTCTTAAAGATGAACGGGGCTATATTGACGAAACCATTTATCTGGATTACCTGGTGGTGCTCATCGCCCAGTTTGCCGAAGAAGGCAATGTGGTCATCATGGGCCGGGGCAGTCAGTATATTCTCCAGGACCATCCGGACGCCGTTCATATCCTGCTGGTCAATTCAAAGGAAAACCGGGTCCGGAACATTATGGACCGTCATGAGCTGACCCACAAAAAAGCCGCCCAGATGGTGAGCAGTGAAGACAAACGCCGGGAAAGCCTTTTCAAAAAAATCGGCAAATCTGATTATGATCAGGTGGACCTCTATGATCTGGCCCTGAACCTGGGCCGGGTGGACCCGGACAAAGCCCGGGACATGATTGTGGAACTGGCGCACCAGAAAGACGCGGCCATGGCGGACTTCGGATAGAAGCCGTCTGGTGGTAAATTACAGCATCATCAGCCCAGCACTATTTTTTGCAGCATTTTCTGAAACGGCCTTTTAAATGCCCCAAAAGTGCCCATGTCACGGTCCGGATCATGGACGAGCCGGCAATGGCGCCCCACCGTAAACAAAAACCGAACCAGGGCGGTAATGTGGGGGCCGATCAGCGATTTGCCGGTGGTCTGAAGCGAAACCGCAATTTCCCGGGCCGGGTCCGCCCAGCAGAAAATATTGATAAAACCGACATGCCCGTAAGCGGATGAACAATAAGGCCCCCACATGCCCACCGGGGACGCCCCGAGCATCATGCCGGCACTGTAGCGCATGGGAACGACAAGGGTACCGTCAAAAGCCATATTTGCTGCCGGCAAAACCGCCCGCCTGATGGTGGACCGTGCAAAAATCCGTTGTCCATTAACTTCACCGCCGTCCAGAAGCATCTGAAAAAACCGGGACATTTCATCTGCCGTGGCCACCAGGTTGGCTGCCGGAAGGATCACCTGCATAAACCGCGGTTCATTTGAAATCCGCACCACGTCCCCCCATGACACGCTCAATGCGCGTCTGGCAAGGGTGGAAAACGGAAACATCAGGGGGGGGCCGGTGTCATAATTGACCGCCACCTTTTTGATATCCGCATCTTCTGCCCCGTAATTAAAATACCGAAATCCCATGGGTTCCTGAACGGTCTGCCGGAGCAGCTCCCGGATATCGGCCCCGGTTACCCGGCGGACAATTTCCCCCAGAATGGTGCCGCCGGTAATGGCGTGATAAGCCATGCTGCCGCCATTTAAAGCGGTGGGTTTCAGGCGGCAAATCAATTTTACAAAAGCGTCATGATCATAGAGAATTTCCGGGTCCTCCCCGGCCGGCGGGACGGGGATGCCGCCGTGATGGGATATCAGGTGATGAAGGGTGATTTCATGCTTTTGTTCAGCGGCAAATTCCGGGATGAATTTTTTCACCGGATCATTGAGGGAAAGCATCCGGTGTTCCGCCAGCCAGTGAATCATCATGGCGGTCACTGCCTTGGAAGCGGAATACTGGCATACCGGGGTGTCCGGGGTCATGAGAATTTTTTCAGCATCCAGCGGGTCCGTCTTTTTGGCGGGGGGTCCATTGCCGTGACTGTGCCCGATGGCCCGGTGGATCACCACCTGCCCTTTTCTGCGCAGGGTCAGGGCAATGCCCGGATAAATGCCGGTCCGGTAAAGGGCTTCAACGCACGACCAGATGGCATTGACCCCCTCGCGGGTTAATTGCACCTGTTCCGGTTCCGTTTCCCCGGCAGCATGACGGGTGGTTATGCCGGACAGATCATCCGGAACGGATATGGTCCGGAAGGCTTTGGCTTTAAACGACGCAATCAGTTTCATAGAGATTGTATAGCAAAAAAAAGAAGGGTTTGTCTTCACTTAAAATGGAAAAAAGAAATCACGCAAATATCATGTTTCTGGGCACCGGCTCAGATGTGGGAAAAAGCATTACGGTGACGGCTTTTTGCCGGATTTTAAAAAACCGGGGCATCCGCGTGGCCCCGTTTAAAGCCCAGAACATGTCGAATAATTCCTATGTCACCATTGAGGGCGGCGAAATCGGCCGGGCCCAGGTGGCCCAAGCGGAAGCCGCGGGCCTGCTTCCCAGCGTGCACATGAACCCGGTGCTTTTAAAACCCACCAGTGAAAACCGGCGGGGCATCCGTGAGCATACTGGCACGGCATGCCGGGGCAGAGGTCCGGGTGGCGGACATTGACGTGAATTTTGAATTTGAACCGGAGCTGCCCATATTTCACAAAAAAGTGCGCAGCGGCACGGACAATTTAGCTGCCGGCCCGGCCATGTCCCTTGACGAGGCAGTAAGCAGCATAGAGGCCGGCATCTCCATCGTGGATGAACTGGTGGCGGAAAACCGGCCGGAGAACCGGCCGGATATGATCGGCACCGGCGCGGCGGGTGCGGCGGTTGCCATGGAACTGCTGAATGCGGCAACCCGGATTCTCGCGGACATCAAAACTTTTGAAGAAGCAGGCATTGAGAATGCCGGAACTCCCCGGTGACGTTCAGGGCAACAAATCAAAACAATTTTTTACCCAAACCGGTATACCGGCGGACAGCCGCCCGATAAAAACCCATATCAGCCGATAATGCCCCCTTTGCCATTTACGAGCCGGGCCAATTTTTCATAAGACTGGGCACCGACCAGTCGACGGCTGCCCGCAAAAAAGGTGGGTACCGCCTGAACGGATTTTTCCGCCGCTGCTGTCCAGTCTTCATCCACCTGCTGCGCAAATCGCCTGTCCGCCATCACGCCGCGGGCGGCCTGGCTGTCCAGTCCGACCGCTGCCGCAAGATCCGCCAGCACATCCGGATCGCCGATATTGCTGTTTTCAACAAAATAGGCTTTGAAAACCGCCTGATGGAAGCCATCACCCCGCTCCTGGCCATCCGCCCACACTGCCAGTTCCTGGGCCAGCCGGGTGTTGTATATCCAGCGCATATCCCCAAACGGCAGCCCCAGCCCGGTGGCGGTCTGCTTCATGGATGCGATCATTTTTTCAATATTATCAATTTTCCCTGCAAAATAATCTTCCAGCCGCATCCCTTCCGCGGGCACTTTCGGGTGAAGGGGAAACCCCCGCCAGCGGACCCGGATATCAACTTCCTGTTTCAACTGCTCAATACGCCCGGTACTGAAATAGCACCAGGGTCAGATATAATCGGAAAATATTTCAAGAACCCGTGATTCTGCCACCCGTACACTCCTGTTGATGTTACGCATTTTCTTCACTTTGATCGTCTTTCAGCCGCCCCAGAAAATCTTCCACCATCCGGAATATCCGGTCCGACCGCTCGCCGTTAATAATGCCGTGGCGCTCATAATTCACCATCAGGTATTCCTTGTCTTTGGCCCCCAAATGCTCGAAAATTTTAAATGACCCGGCCGGATTGACCACCGGGTCGCCCAGAGACTGAATGATCAACGCGGGCACTTTTATATCCGGCAGTCTGGGCTCAATCTGGTCCATGAGCCGGTCCAGTTCAATGATCCCGGAAATCGGATTGCGCGTATAATTGATATGGGGATTTTCCGGATGGTTTTCCACAAACTCCTTTTTGGCAGTTTCCATGTTGAATCTGTTCATCAATTTGTTCCAGAAATTCACCGCCGGCACAAACCGGGCGGAAAAATCCTGAAGCTTGAACGGCGGGGAAATGGCAAACACCCCGGCCAGAGGGTCCACCCGGGCGGCGAGATCCAGGGCCAGTCCCGCGCCCGTGGAAAACCCGCCCACCACCACTTTCCGGCAAATTCCCTCCATGATCACAAAGGCTTCTTCCACGGACTCCACCCATTCCATATATCCGCTCACCGCCAAATCTTCCGGCGCGGTGCCGTGGCCTTTTAAGCGGGGCGCGTAGGTGCGGAATCCCCGGCTGCCGAGATATTCCGCCAGGGCCCGGACTTCCAGAGGCGCGGCCATGTATCCGTGAATCAGCACCACGCCGGTTTCTTTTTCTTTTGCCCCTTTGTTTAAGCGGACAAAAAACGGGGCCCCCACCGCTTTCGGTTTAGACTGGCCTTCCACGGCAAACCGGGCATAGGCTTTTTCAAAATCAAACCGGGCTTTGTGGATGAGATCCCGCTTGATCTGGTATTTGATGCGCAGGGGATGTTCTCTGGCAATCTGCCGAAGGTGTTCCTGAAGCTTCAAAAGCGGCTCAATTTCATTAGCAATCATCCCAAGGAGGGAATCTTTGCGGGCGCAATGAAAATCCGAAATGTCGCAAAACGCCGGATCCGTGATAAAATAATCGTTTTCCTTCCGAATAGCCCCTTTTTCAACGGCCAGTTCAATAAAATTCCGGACTTTATGAAACCGGTCATCCGTCAAAAGATGAATCTGATTTCGCATCAGGGAATCATGGCGATAAAAATCCATACATTCAAAGCACAGATTGGCGGCCAGAAAAATCCGCTGCCGGAATTCCTGTTGAGAGATTTTTCCCCGGGGCAGAAACTTGAGCATGGAAGCGAAAATATGGTCATGATTGACGGTGGTCAGCGCATAAATGGCCGACATGTAGCGTTCCATGATCTTTACAGCGGTTTTCCGTATCATGGAAATGGAAGGAATGATATCATCAAAATTGATGGGATCAGAAGAAAGGATATCCGCCTGAACCGCCCGGCTTTTGAGATACGGTGCCACCCGGATGGGAGTGCCGAACCGCATGTCCACATCCACCCCGGCCAGCAGCATGGTGCCTTCGGTCATGATTTCTTCAATCATTCGTTCGGACAGATCTTCCACAAACCGGCCGGCCATGCGGCTAAACAGATTCTCCCGGGCACGGATGGGATAATACGTGAGATTCACGGGCACGATCCAGGTTTCATGGTTCAGCACAGGGGCAGGATCCTCAATTTCAAACATGCGCAGCATTCGGGCCGCTTCTTCCGGATGGGTTTCGCGCATCCGGCGATACCGCTCCCGGTAAAACTGAGTCCGCAGGGCCAGGGCTGCCGTGCCGCTGTGAGGGGGATGGGCCCCATCCGGCGCGGCAATCAGAAACCGGCCCTTTGGCGTTCCGTCCGCGTCATACACTTTTTTGGTTTTCACCATCCGGCCTTCGGGAAAAATCACCCAGGAGGCTTCTCCGGTCAGCAGACTTTTGACGATGAGCCGATCCCGGTCCGGATGTTTTGTGGAAATTGCGCCCAGGTAATCCAGAAAATTCTTAAGCCCGCTGTTAAACAGATTGTCATCTGCCAGGGCCCAGAGGGTCTGGCCGGTCAGGCGGTGGATATAATAAGGGATTAAAAGGGTTTCCATGCGGGTGAAATGGTTCACCGCAAACAGGACAGATCCTTTGGGAATCTCTTTTTCCCCAAAGATACGAATGTTTGCGCGGGTCAGATCAGACAGGGCTTTGATGGCGTATCTGGCGGTTTTATAAGCAAAGGGCCGCAATCGCTTTTCTCCTGCAAATTACCGGCAGGCACGGCGCCTGCCCGATGCGCCGGTGGAAGCCTCGGGATGCGCAGGGCCGGCCTTCGTGCCGACAGGTCTACCTGAACGCATATACAAATTTATGGTTTCTTTTTCATCTTGTCCAGCAAATCCCCCAGGCCTTCAAAGGGCCGGTGGGTCAGGCCGGTTCCATCTTCCTGCCGGTCTCCGGCCGACGGCTTGTCATACCAGCGGGCCACTTCCTCCCGGGAATGTTCATTCTCATGACAGTAAATGCACAAAAGCTCCCAGTTGCTGCCGTCCGGGGGATTGTTGTCATGATTGTGGTCCTTGTGATGAACAGTGAGCTCCCGCAGCCGTTTTCCCTCAAATTCCCGGCCGCACCGGGCGCAGACCCAGGGAAACAGCTTGAGTGCCCGGCCCCGGTAGGACCGCTCCTTTTCCTCCCGGCGGCGCCTTGCCTGGTCCAGCAGTTCATTCATCCGGTCTTTATCTGTTTGGCTTTTATCTGTTTGGCTTTTATCCGATGCCATCCGGAACCCTCCAAAAAAATTTTACCTATCCCCGATCAGGCAGCCAATGATATTTCGTTTTCGACATCTCCCATGGGTATCTCATACCCGGCCGCCCGAAAAATGTCCCTGATTTTGACCAAATCGTCATGTTTGAATTCTCCGGCAAACAGGTGCCCTAAAATTCGCAATCGTTTTTGGGAAGCATCTTTGTAAAGCAGAACAATGGGAACATCGGCTTTATCGGCAATATGCCAGAACCCGGTTTTTATCATTTTAACTTCTTTCCGGGTGCCTTCCGGAAAAATAACCGGTATAAAGGTGTCTCTTAGCAAAAATTCCTGTGCTACCTGATCCACGATATCACTGGCCGCATTTCTGTCCACCGGCATGACGTTAAGCCACTTAAATATAATGGACATGGGCCAGAACATCCATTCTTTTTTAATCATCGGGCTGGCTTGAATACGATTTATAAATGAAAATCCGATGCCAAAGGGCGCGTCCATGTTGGTGTTATGCGGAAATCCGATCAATATATACTTATGCCCAATCACTTTGGGAATGATTTCGCATTTCCAGCCAATCATCTTAAAAAAAAGCATTCCAATGCCATATTTTATCCATGAGAATATAAATTTCATACTTATCCTTCAAAACTGATGCAAAATAAAAATTCCGGGGATGTATATGATTTTTCCACGAGAATTGAAAAACCACACCCACAATCACCCGGAAATCGTTCAAATCAATGTTAATTTTTTGTTTAATGAAAAATTAACAAATAACTGACCACCTTCACCAAAATAATAAATTATATCACTTTACAAAATATTTGCAAATAATGAAATGACAACCCCCATATTTGTAAAATGTCATCCCTCGCTTTTTTGGAAGGGCCGCCAGTACCACTTTCTGATGCTGGCGTATCTGGTTTTGATCATCTCCGGGGCCTCGGCAAACAGGGAATACAGAGTAGGGGCGGCCACCGTGCCGTCCTGCAATATGACAAAAGACCTATGGTTATAGGCTTTGGGGGTAGAACAAATTTACTCTGATGACAACCCCCATATTTGTAAAATGTCATCCCTCGCTTTTTTGGAAGGGCCGCCAGTACCACTTTCTGATGCTGGCGTATCTGGATTTGATCATCTCCGGGGCCTCGGCAAACAGGGAATACAGAGTGGGCACCACCACAAGCGTCAGCACGGTGGCCAGCAGGAGCCCGAAAATCACCACAATGGACATGGACTTCCAGTACTGGGACGTCTCACTGACCAGGGATACGGCCATTTCCCTGAAATTAATGGAAATGCCCGTGGCCATGGGAATCAGGCCCAGCACCGTGGTAATGGCGGTGAGCATCACGGGCCGCAGGCGGGTGGCGCCGGCGGAAATAACCGCCGGCCGCAGGTCCATTCCCCGCTCCCGCAATTTATTAATATAATCAATCAACACAATGGCATTGTTTACCACCACGCCGGCAAGGGATATCACCCCCACTCCGGACATGATAATACCAAAGGGATACCGCATCACGGTGAGGCCCAGATAAACCCCGCCCAGGGAAAGCACCACAGAGGTGAGAATAATCAGGGGCTGGGCCACGGAGTTGAAAATGGTCACGAGAATCAGAAAAATCAGGAAAATGGCGATAACAAAGGCTTTGGACAAAAAATCCTTGGATTCTTTTTCATGCTCGTGCTGGCCGGTGAATTTCATCCCGATCCCGGGCGGCAGGTCAAAATCCCGTAGCAACTGCTCCGCCTGCATCTTGGCAACAGACCCGGGCACTTTTTCTTCATCCACTTCCGCTTTCACCGTCACCACCCGTTCATGGTTGATCCGGTTGATGTCCCCGATGCTGCCGGCATACCGGATGGTGGCCAGGGTGGTCAGCGGCACCAGCTGACCCACGGGCGACGGAATCATGATCTTGTGCAGCACATCCGTGACGTTCCGGTCCGCTTCGGTAAATTTTACCGTAATATCATAATCCTCCCCGTCCTCCCGGTACGTGGACACATTCAGACCGTTATACGCGGTTTTCAGCGCAAACCCGATGGCATTGGTGGACAGATCAAACATGGCGGCTTTCTGCCGGTCAATGTCAATGCGGACAGACGGCAGGGCGTCCATGTAATCATCGGTTACATCCTCCACATACGGAATTCTGGCAACCATGTTTCTGACCTGCCGGGCGATCTCGCCCAGCACACGCAGGTCATCTCCTGAAATCTCAATATTGATGGGCGCGCCGGTTGGCGGTCCGCCGGCTTCCTCGGCCACGGTGATCCGGGCACCGGGAATGTCCTTAATTCGCTCCCGAATCCGGTCCACATCCTTTGCGGACGGGGTTTTGCGGTCTTCATAATCTACGAACTGGATGCCAAGGCGGTTGTCCGAGTATTGGGTAAACAATGAACTGCTGGCATTCTGCTTGGCCGTGGCATAAATGTGCTCGATGTTGTCTATATCCGTAGGTCCCTGAAAAATCTCGCCGTTTCTTTTTTCGTGATCCTGAAAAGCATACGCCCGGTGGTAATGATCCGCATAGGACAGGGCCGGGTCCGCATGGGCCGCAATGTCGTAATCGCTTACCGCCAGTTCGATCTGCTGGATCACCCGGTCCAGATAATCCAGGTCCGCGCCTTCAGGGGGCTCCACATTCACGTATGCGCTGCCCGGGTCTGTTGAGGGGAAAAATTCCACCGGCTTTTCCAGCCCGACCACCAGCTTCCAGACCTGCATCAGAATAATCAGAAACAGAAAAGACGATATCACCACGCTCAGCCGGTGATCCAGACAGTAATCCAGCACCCGGTGATAGTTTTCAAGAATCCTGCCCTGGATGGCAATGGGCTGTTCCCCGTTTTCCGGGCTGATTTCTGCTGCAACAGGCGCGTTTTTAACTTTCATAAAAAACGCGGCCAGGGCCGGGTTGATCACCATGGCCACAAACAGGCTGGAGGTCAGGGTAATGATGAGTGTTATGGGCAGATAGCTCATAAATTCGCCCATAATGCCGGGCCAGAAAATCATGGGAAAAAATGCGGCGAGCGTGGTCAGGGTGGAGCCGATCACCGGATACGCCACTTCTGATGTGGCCCGCATGGCCGCGTCAATGCGGGGCACGCCCTGCTCCATGTACCGGTAGATGTTTTCCACAATCACAATGGCATTATCCACCAGCATGCCCAGCGCCAGGGTAAGAGAAAACAGCACCACCACATTGAGGGTTATGCCCAGGGCGTAAATCACCATAAACGACAGCAGCATGGAAAAGGGAATGGCCATGGCCACCAGGGTGGCATTGCGAAATCCCAGGGCAAACAGCAGCACCACCACCACCAAAAGCAGACCGGACAAAATATTGTTTTCCAGATCTGTCAGCATCAGCCGGATGCCCTTGGCCTTGTTCATGAGTTTCATGATCTCGGTGCCTGCCGGCCATTCTGTTTTTTGTTCTTCGATCAGCCGGTCCACTGCTTCAACAATTTCAATAATATTTTCCCCGGCCCGTTTTTTCACGGCAATGTTCACCGCGTCCCGGCCGTCCAGGCGGGTCCGGCTTTCTTCTTCCTTGAACCCGTCCACCACCGTGGCCAGATCTTTTAAATACACCGGCCGGCCGTTAAAGCTGGTGACCACCAGTCCGTAAATTTCCTCGGGCGTGATAAATTCCCCGGGCACCCGCACCTGAAACCGCCCGTCGCCCAGGGTAATGGCCCCGCCGGATGTATTGGTGTTTTCCCGGGCCACCACCTGCTGAAACGCGGTAATGGGAATCCGGTAATAGGCCAGTTTGTCCGGGTCCACTTCAATGAGGATTTCCCGCTCCCGGCCGCCGGTGATGTCCACCTCCAGCACACCGGCAATGGATTCGATATCTTCTTCCAAGTCATCGGCGATTTCTTTTAAGGCCACCATGCCGCAGGTGCCGGACAGGGAATACACCACAATGGGCAGCTCGGACAGGTTCACCTCAAACACCATGGGATCATCTTCCAGGTCCGTGGGCAGCTCCCGCTTGGCCTCATCCACCTTGTCTCTGACCTTCTGGAGCACATCGTCAATGTCGGTTCCGGGAATAAACTCAATATCAATGCTGGACAATCCTTCGGAACTGACGGATTTGATGTTCTTGACCCGTTCCAGGCCTTTTAATTTCTTCTCAATCTGGGTGGTGATGGCGGTTTCAATGTCTGCCGCGGCCACGCCCTTGTAAGGGGTGGAAACAAACACATGGGGAATGGTCACATCCGGTTCGTCTTCTCTGGGGATTTCCAGATAGCAGTAAACCCCCATGATAAGAATGATCAGCGAAAGCACCATGACGCTGATCCGGTTTTTGACAGCAGTATCGGAAACGATCAATTTGCCAGTTCCTCCATGCCTGAGATGCTTTTGACCACGTTGACCGTCTGTCCCTCACTCAGGCTTCGGTGGCCGACCACCACCACCTGTTCGTCGGGTGCAAGGCCTTCGGTAACTTCCATGCGCCACCCTTCCTGGATGCCGGTTTTCACAATCCGGCTTTTTACCGTATTTTCCTCCACCACATACACTGTCTGTTCATTGTTGAGCGTAATAATGGCATACAGGGGAACGGCCAGGGCGTTGGCCTTTTTCTGTTTCACAATATCCACCCGGGCAAACATGTCCGGCAGGATTTCGCCTTCTGGATTGTCAATCTGAAGTTCCAGATTGTAAAGCCGGGCCTTGGGGTCGCTTGCCCGGGACAGAAAATATTTTTGCGCCGTAAACGTCCGGCCGTCCAGGGCATCGAACATGACTTCAAATTCTTCCACGGTTCCCACGGCCCGGACATCTGATTCCGGAATTCCCACGATCACTTTGACCTTATCCATCTGAAGCACTTCAGCCACGGGATCGGAAACCTTCACATACTGGCCCTGATCAATATAAACATTGTTGATCACGCCTGAAATGGGACTCTGGATGGTGCATCGCTTAAGACTTAAGGCCGCGCTGTCCATCTGGGCCCTGAACTGCTCCACCTGGGCTGTGATATCGTCCAATTGGGACCGGGAGGCCAGCTGTTCCTTGTAAAGTTTTTCCAGGCGTTTTTGTGAGGCCAGGGCTGTATCATAGGAGGCTTTTGCCGCCTGCAGGGCGATTTCATAATCTTCAGTGTCCAGAACCGCAAGGATATCGCCGGCATTCACCGGGGTTCCTTTTTCAATGCGCTTTTCCATCACTTCGCCCCGGACTTCGGCCACAATATTGAATTTCACCCAGGGCTCCACAATCCCCGGCAGGTTGATCCGGTCCCGGATGGGCCGCTTGCTCAGGTTTAAGGCCACCACATTCACTTCCGGCGGCGGTTCGGAAAAATCGAGGTTGTTTTCCGCGATCTGCTGTTCAATAAAGGCGATCTGACGATCCAGTTTTTTGCGGCCGGACTGTGCCAGCGCGCTGATGGGCTGGTGCACAACGGCTTTGGCCTGGTCATCGGTCAGGTTCAGGGCCGCGGCAATCCGTTCCACGGCCGCCCCGTCATCTTTTGCCTGGCTGACAATGGCAATCACTTCATCAATCCGGTCCATAGCCAGCCGACGGGCCTGGAGCGCATGAAGACCGGATTTAATCGCTGTCAGTTTATCGGTTTTGGATTTAATGGCACTGGAAAGGAGCACCAGAATCACCACCAGTACCAGTACCGGGATCGCCCCCCATATCCATT
>JAABSH010000020.1 GCA_011390465.1 Desulfobacteraceae bacterium | reverse complement strand
GGAAAGCGGGCCTAATGCCTGGTAGGGTTCATAATCTTTCTTGAATTTTCCGTGATATTTTTTGCACACCGCCGCGCAGGGTTCGCCGCAGGTCTTCTGCTTTTTGGGACGGATGGTTTCCTCGTTGAACTGTTTCAGATAATGATCGATGATATATTTTTGATGAATTTCAAGCCGTTCTGATTCGCTCAGGTATATGCTTTTATAATTAAACGACAGCATGCTCCCGCCGATACTTGCGAAATTGACGCCGAACGTGCCGCCGGTATCGAATTTGGGGTCAAACCGGTATTTGGTGGTGGCTTCAAGATCTTTTGCCGCCAGCTTCATCTGGTATTTATTGATAAACCACTTGTCGGCGACTTTCCGGTCCCGAAAATCCTCGTCGATGAAGGTGCCGCCGTAAATAACGGCGGCAATGCCGTGGTCCTTGAACAGTTTTGTCCCAAATCCCCCGCGACCGGCCCAGGTGTCGATGATGCTGATTTCACCCTTATTGATCGGGACTGAACAGATGGCGCCGAAATCCGTGGATGCGGCGGCCGGGCCGACGGCAAGAATTCTCGGATCCCGTTCATACCGGTCGCCGAACCGGTCAAGGGCAACGTCCATTAGTGAGTATACGCCGCGCCGACCGGTTTTCCAGATTTCCGCGATATTCACCGGATGAATTTCCGCATGAATATCCTCGCCGTGGACCCGGTTGAGATACAGGATCGATGGCGATGGCGCTTTGCCGACCACAGACAGCATATTGATGCCGAGATTGTCAAAAACCAGGCCCGCCCCGCCCATGGACGAAATGAAAAAGCCGCCCCAGCACGGAGAGAAGCCCGTGAAGATAAGCCGATTGGCGCCGGGAATAATCGACCCGGCCCACAGTCCGGTGCCGATGTTCAGGCTGTTGTGTTTTCGGCTCAAAAAAAGACCGAGATCCACCGGACCCCAGAACTCGCCCATGGTGAAGCGCTCCACCCGGTAAAAGGAGGATGCGGCATCCACCATCAGTGTTTTAAAATTTGTTTCCATAAACGAATCTCATCATCTGTCTGTTTCTGAAAATAAAAAGTTGGGTCATGGCGCCACTTAAACCCTATGGGCAGCGTCATGCCGTATTGAAATCCCGGAAAGTTTAAATCAAGCCTGACTTTCGAGATTTATTTCCCTGAATATTATCCAGAAAAAAGCAAAAAGAGCAACAAAATCCGGTTTTGCCAGGAGATGCAGGAGCGTTTCGCTGCGATCATCCGGAATCGATTGAAGCAGGTGGCCGCACAAAATGACAACCTCGACATGAAAGCGCGCTTTGCGACCCTTTCGGAAAAACTCGCCCGAAATGAAGCCAGAGTCAATGACGATCCTTCAGCGGCCCAGGGCCGGCCGGCTGACCTCGGCGGTTACTTTATGCCTTTACCCGAACACCGCATAGAGCATCCTGCCCAGGATGGTCCAGCCGGGATCCCCTTCCACCGCAGCGCCTTCAGCAGTTTTAACCCCTTTGAAAATTTCATCCCACCTTAGGGGAATTTCACCTGTTTGGTAGATATACAATAGCTGAATTTCCACACGCATTTCCGGTTTAATCGAACCCAGGCAGATCATCGTGGTGTCACCCGTTTCCCGGTTTTCCGTCTTGCGGTTGACTTTTCCGAAGTTTGTTGCCTTCGGTTTGAGCGCCGCGGCCTTCATCGCGTCGGTGGAAAAGATTACATTTACGGATTTCTGCGGTTCTCTGCCGGTGTTCCCGATTTCAACAATATGGCAGTGCATGAATGACTTTTCGAAACGAACCTCGGGAAGGGTTCGGTGAGTATACATGATTTCATACTTCGGGGTGGAAAATATCCACACCCCGTATCCAAAAAACAGGAAAGAGCCGACCAGCACAAACCAGAACCATCTTTGGCCGAACAGATCCGAGACCATATGGCTGTAATTATTATCCATGGCACATCCGGGGACATATCCGGATTATTATCGCTGAGCGATGATGATAGGATTTGGAAAAATTGCTCATCTTACTCAAATTCCATGTTTTTAAAAAGGGACCATCCCTCATGGCCTCTCCCCTTTTTCGCTCTCAGGCAAAAGAGTACTGATCTCCGGGAATTGGTTTCAGACGTTCCAGTCGATTATCCGACGGCAGGTTAAGTTCATTGATCTCCCGAACTCTGTTGATTTGATCCGGTTTTCAGCGAGCAATCGGCCGGTAACTATTCCGGCTTTTCCTTCAGGAAAATGAAATAAATCACCAACAGCGCGCAAAGCCAGAGCAACAGCGTGACCGGAAACCAGAAAAAAGTGTTAACAAAAACAATATTCTCAACGTCCGGAGAAGCGATGCCGGCTTTTTCAGTCGTTAACAGCAAGGCATACAACACCCCGAGAAAGCCATAGGAGATGTTACAGGCAAGCCCTTTAAAGCTTAAAACCGTGGCGCGCCGGTCAGACGGCGTTTCCCTGTTGATATAAAAACTGACGAAAAAACCCGCAAAGTACATGGCACTGAATGTGATCAGGGCCGGTATTAAACCAGCATAGGGCCAGAACAGACTCATGCCGGAAAGCCCGGTTAAGGATAAGGCTGCCGTAACGGCAATGGCATGGGCCGGCCCTTTATTCTGTGCAATTTTATTGGCAAATTTCGGCACAATGAATCCCAGCATGGCAACAAGGGATCCAATCAGGCCAAAGGTTGATTCCGGCAGTTCAATCATCCGGTAATATTGACTTGAAAGTGTTATAACGGTTCGGATAATGCCGTCAAACATCATCCCGAAAAGCATAACGGCAAAGACAAATTTTGTTTTAAATATCCACAACCCGGCTTTTAATGTGAGTCCGAATGCTTCTTTTACGGGCGTCTTTTTTACAGGAGTGCCCTGGCTATCATTCGGATCTTCCAGCTGCAGTGTGGTTACAGTGGCTAAAATCCCGAGAACCAGCGTCAGGTACAACGGATACCGCATGGTAATATCCTGTGTAAAATTAATATCTGCCCCGAAAAAGTGAAAAAATTTATTCATCAGATTGGGGTCGTAAACAGCAGCGCCGACACTCATCGCCAGAATAAAACCAATGGATTGCAATCTTACCAGAACTTCTAAAACATTTCCCCATTGATCCCGGATTCCTTTTTCAGCCAGGGAGTCATAGGCAATCGCCTCATCAGCACCGCTGGCCGCCGCTTCTGCAAGTCCGCTTAATATCCTGTTTACCAGAAAAGCAAAAAATACAACCGTCGGGTTGGTTTTTGGAATAAAACAAATAATGCCCACTTCGACAATCATGGTCAAAGAGGCAAACACCAATAACTTTTTCCGCCCGATGATGTCCGCCAATGCGCCTGACGGGACTTCTGCCACCACAATCGTGGCCGCCCATACGGCATTCAGAATGGAAAATTGGGCGACGGTTAAACCAAAATCCAAAAACAGAATCGTGAAGACCGGATAATAAAACCGGGAGTTGAATAACACTCTAAATGCAAGGAACAACCGGATATTCGGAATGGCAAAGGGTGAGATTTCTTTTTCAGTGTTGATCATAAGGCTTCAGAAGGATTCAGAACGTTGTATGGTTTTGGGTCCGATTATGCCAAACCCGTAAAAAGCTTCTTACGGTGACGAATCACCTCTGTATCAACAAATAATGCTGCATGTAGCGGCAACCTTCAGGTTGCCATTAACAATCAGGAATAAACCCAAACCCCGCATTGCCCGTATTTTTGCGGGAGGGGATAAACCCCTCCCCTACGTTGGTCCGAGTGAGCATCCTCTCTCCCTCCGTCATTCCGGCAGTCCCACTCCGTCATTCCGGCAATCTTTTAGCCGGAATCCAGAAAAAACAGATCGCTCGAGCCACCTGGATAAGCAGATTCGTTTTTCCTTAAACCCTGCTTTTTGGCACCAAGAAGCGGGGTTTAAGCGGTTTTAATGGGCAAGTTTTAAGCATATTTCTTTTTATATTAGGGAGTTAATTCGGTCCGACCGAATTCAGACGGCACCCTTCCAGGCGAAAATAAAGAGAAAGGCAACGGCAGATGCGGCGATAAGCCGCGGCGAGACTGTCTGGGCCGATAGAAGCGGCGATGCGACCAGCGCCTCACCGAAACCGATGCAATAAAAAGCGATGGACACGGCCTGGGCGAGAAACAGGACAATACCGATGGCACCCCCGAATTCCAGGCCGAGGGTCCGCGAAATCAGGTAGTAATCTCCCCCGCCTTTGACCTTCAAATTGGTGGCAATGGCCGACAGCGATACACTGGTCAGCAGGGAAATGAGATTGGCAATGCCGATCATGATCAGTGCACGGGCCAGGCCGGCGCTGCCCACCACCTAGCCGGTTCGCAGGAAGAGAATAATGCCCAGGATGGTCAATATGCTCGGCGTGAAAACGCCTGCAAAAGTTCCCAGAGTGCCGGCCATCTTGTTATCTTTCGTGTTTTTTACTTTCATCGCGTCACCAATCACGCATCACCCTTTTAAATTAAAATTACCACAGCCATCAATTTCCTTTACCGCACGCATTCGGGACCGTCATAATAAAAGGTAAAAATTGGATTTGAATTAATTCATTTCCGTATCAGGGCCTGTGTTATGAGTCACCGTATCGGCATTGCCGGCAATGAATTCTTTTTTTCTATTTGTACACGATGAATGTACAAAGTTGATTTGGTCCGACTGGATTTCCGGCGGATTTCCGATTATCTATTTCTTATCTTTAATTATTTCCAGTCTCTCCCTGGCTTTATCGGCATACTCACTTTCGGGATAGTTTTCGATTATAGTCGTGTATAATTTTTTGGCATGAGTAAAGTTTGTCTGTAATTCTTCGAATTGGGCGGTTTCATATTTTTCTTCGGCTTTGTCAGCACATCCGAAAACAATAAACAAACTAAGAATAATGGATAAAAACAATGCGCTTTTTTTCACAATTTTTCCCTCCGGTATTTAAAAAATTAATATACGGTTCATCAAAGGCCTTTAAACCTGGGAAGAACGAACAGCTTGCGTCTGATATTTGTTCCGTTTAGGATATGGGCATGGATATTGCCGAGTTCGTCAATCATTGAGAGACTTAAGCCCCAGATACATTTTTTATCATAAATATAACTTGGAAACCCCCATTTAAATTTTCCCCGCCGCAGCTCCATGGTATTTCTATTCCGCTGGTTGAAAAAATATGACAAAGGTATCCATACCAGTTCTTCCACCTCACTATTTTTTTTAAAATCCGGCATTTTATCCACTCTGAAGACAAATGGCGTAATGATCATGGGGGCCGCTTTCTCATGAGCCCTGGTTAAGAGCTCCGAGAGACGTCCTATGTTTTCAAGCCCGTGTTTTACCTCCACGCCTGTTTCTTCATATAATTCCCGGATGGCAGTTTCATAAATATTTTTATCCGTTGCTGTGCTGAAACGGCCACCGGGAAAGGCCATGTCGCCGGACCATGGATCACCCTTTTTTTTGGCTCTCCTGATCATCAATATTTTTGCATTATCCCCGGAATGACTGTTGGCAAAAATAATAGCGACACCTGAGCGTATGAAAAATCTCCTGCCGGCTATTTTTCTCGGCTCATAGGTTTTTAAAAAATCAGACAATGTTGTAAGGGAAATCATGGGCTAAAAATTTTGATGACTGTCAGTTTTAAATTATCACTCAAGGGAATTTATTTTTCAGATGGTTCGACAATAAAAATATTGGATGCAAGCTCTTCCGATACCCGTTGCTCAAGACCATCTTCTTCAAGCCTTTTCCGCATGAGTTCAGACGGTTTAGAGCCTCTGGGCAGCTTGCCGAGATTGCAGATCGGTTCCCCGGGACTAATCGCCGGCAGACTGGTCATGCCGATGACCACTGCGTTAAAAGGGGCACAAAGCATATCGTGCTCCCTGCCTAAAAGCGTCGAGTTTGTCGCTAACGGCTGCCCCTTTTCAATAATGTCTCCCGGCTTGACGTGGAAATTCAGAAAACCGCCTCGGTCAGCCCTTATCCATTTTGATTTATTAATAACCAATTGATATATAGGACGTTCAGGCTCACCGTCAAGCATGTCCAGTTCCCGCAGCACATTCTTAATCCCCCGAACGGTGGTTTCAACAATGCCCGGCTCGACTTTCCAGACTTCCCCTCCTTCCATAATGAATGTCGGACATCCGGAACGGGTGGCTTCCCGGCGAAGGGACCCTTTCGGTCCGTTCTTGTTGATAATGATCTCGGATCCGAACGATTTTGCAATACGACAGACCCCCGGGTCACTCAGGTCCGCCCGGATGGTCGGATAATTCGTACGTCTTACCGATGCCGTATGCAGGTCAATCCCGTAATCACAGCGCGATATGATTTCATTGAAAATGGTAGCCGCCATTCGACTGGCAAGGCTTCCGCCGGCAGATCCGGGAAAGTGCCGGTTCAAATCACGCCGGTCCGGCAGATACCGGGTGTGACGATCAAACGCCAGCAGGTTCAGGACAGGAATAAGGACGAGCGTTCCCCGAAGCGGATGAAAATCCTCGTCCATGATCAGCCGCCGGATGGCACCGGTTCCGTTAATTTCATTGCCGTGCAGGGCGGCAGTGACAAAAACCACCGGGCCGTCTTCTTTTGCCCGGCGAATATGAATTTGAATGTTTACCGTCATGCTGCTGTAACTTTCGCTGACGGCAAGGTTCACATCACGTGACGCACCAGCGGGAATCTTTTGTCCAAACCATTCATCAGCGGGTTTAGGGTCCATGGGATTACTCAAGTCCGTCTCCTTCTTCTGGCGGCATGGGGACTGTTTCAATATGAGCGGAATCCTGATGAACTTCCCTGGCAACGGTCAGTTCGGGAAGCACTTTTACCTTTGGACGTCGCTTGCGGCGGACCTTGTCGGGGATCAGCTCACGCATGAGTTCCCGTTTGCCGAAGCAAAGCAGCCGGTCACCGGCCTGAAGCTGCCGTTGCGGCCGGGGATTTGGAATAACCGTGGTGCCGCGATACAGCGTCAGCACAATGATGTCTTTATCCCGCAATCCGGATTCCCTGATTGAGATATTATTATACTCCGAGCCTTCCGGTATATAAATCTCCGCCACATCATACCCGCGACTCACCGTCAATCGCTGGCGAAGGTCAATTTCCGGGAAATTGACCTGAGCAGCCATATAGTCGATAATGGCACCGGCGATATCGAGTTGCGTGGTTCCTTCAATACCTTCCAGCCCCGGGGATGAATTTACTTCCATCACCTGCGGACCGGCACTGCCTTCGAGCAAATCAACGCCGGCGACGCGCAACCCCATGATCTGGGCAGCCCGGACCGCCGTTTCGCTGTAGGATTCATCGAGGACCACCGGTTCCGTGTGGCCGCCCCGGTGAACATTGCTCCGGAATTCCTGGCCCTGGGCAATTCGACGCATGGCGCCGACCACATGATTTCCCACGACAAATGCCCGGATATCGCGGCCTTTGCTTTCTGCAACGAATTTCTGAATCAACACGCTTTGCTTCTGGCTTTGCAGCATTTCTATGATTGCCGAAGCGGATTCTACCGATTCTGCCAAAAGAACCCCGATTCCCTGGGTCCCTTCCAGCAGTTTAATGACAACCGGTGCGCCCCCCACTCTTTCAATGGCCGGAAGGACATCCTTCTTGTCCCGCACAAAGGTGGTCTTCGGAATACCGATCTGGTGGCGGCTGAGAACCTGCAGACTGCGAAGCTTGTCACGCGAGATGGTAATACTTGCGGATGAATTGGCACAAAAGACATCCATTTGCTCAAATTGCCGGACCACCGCCGTGCCGTAATACGTAATCGATGCACCGATTCTCGGCAGCACCGCATCATAGGGAGAAAGTTGTTTCTGGCGATAATAAAGATCCGGATTCCCCTGTTCAAGGTCAATGGCAAACTTCAACGTATTCAACACTTTGACACTATGGCCGCGCTGCGTTGCAGCTTCACGCAGCCGCCGGGTGCTGTAACATTTTGGATTACAGGAAAGAATGGCCATTTTCATAATTATTATTTCCTCCGGCCCTGCCGAAGTCCGGCAGCGGCTGCTTTTTTCAGGGATTTCGTTTTTATCCGGGGTCTACCCCCATAATAAGACCTGCCGGCATCTACAAGAAACCGACGGCGGAACGCCTCTCGGCCGAGCAGCATCCGGAAGCCCATTTTATCGCGGCTTGCGAGTGTCAGCTCCACCGGGAAGATCTGACCGAGCAGCTCGACAGGGGTGACGATAACCGGACGCATCGCGGACACGCCATTTGAACTTTTTACAGACCGAAATTCGAAAACCCTGGCCTCTATTTCAACCGTCTTCTCGCTGTTGCGCTGGATGGGATGGACTTTGAATCGCACCCATTTTATACCCTCGCGGTCAAATTCATGAAGGTTAAAGGCCTGCAGGGACGAAGAACGGGCACCGGTATCGACCTTTGCCTTAATGTTTCTGATCCCGAAGTCCGGGAGTCCGACCCATTCCCGCCATCCGATGACCGGCAGCCCGGTTTTTTTCTTTTTCACCATACCGGTATTTCTCTTTTATGGTTATCCAATTTACTGACGATCTGTTCCAGGGTGATGCCGTGCAAAGGGTCTGCGGATTGCTGGTTACTCATCGGCAGGCTGTGTCCTTGTTTTATAGTAAATTTTACTTGCTGCCAGCATACGAAATCACAAAACAGTGACTGCAATACCACTTTACACATCTTTACATTTTTCAGAAAGATTTTATATTTCTACCGCATTCGCTTTCTGAATATTTTGACTGTTGTTATTTGATTAAACGGGTGTCCCCCCCGATTGGATTTCACTCTTCCAATTTGGCTTTGCCCCATTGATAAGCGGCCATGGAAAGGGTTCCATACATAAATCCCCGGTGGATAAGCGCTGCTTTTTCAGTTTCAGGGCCTGCACCCAGGCAAACCAGCAACGGCAAAAAATGTTCGGCAGGAAAGGGGTGGCTCTGTTCCGGCTCCGGCGCCCATTGCTGATAATCGATCACCTTTCGGGTCTGGCCGGATGTCAGCCGCTCAAAAAGCCATTGATCAAATGCGGCGGTATAATCGACCGGGGCATCATCGATCCCATGGCCCTGAATGTCATACAGGTTATGGGCCGCGCCTCCGCTGCCAAGAATCAGCACGCCGTTTTGACGCAGGGGCTGCAGTGCTTTCCCAAGTTCAACGTGGTGGGCTGTGTCTTTTCCGGTCTGAATGGAAAGCTGAACAACAGGAATGTCAGCATCCGGAAACATCAGTTTAAGCGGTACCCAGGCCCCATGATCCAGGCCCCGGTCCGGATTTTTCCCCGCAGCGATGCCGGCGGCATCCAGAAGTTCAATGGCTTTATCTGCCAGTTCAGGAGATCCCGGTGCCGGATATGTCTGCTCAAACAACCGGGGCGGCCCGCCAAAATCATAGAGGATGCCGGGCTGCGCCCCGGCGCTGACTGTCGGCCGGGTGGCTTCCCAGTGGGCGGATATGCACAGGATTGAATCGGGACGGGGGATTTGCCTGCCCAGTTGTTCTAAAAAAGACCGAACCGGTGTCTCCATCAGTAAAATTGACGGCGGACCGTGAGAAACAAAAATTACCGGCATCAGCGGCATTGCAGGGGGGCTTTCCGCAGTCATGGGTGAATCCTTTATATTTTAAGAAAATCAACAGGCTTCATCTGAAGCAATGTCACTTTCTGTAATCAGCTGCGGCATTGTGAATTGCTTCCGTCAGCTCCAACGCAATAATTTACAATTCAAGAGCTGACACTTATACCTTCGGGCATTTCGAAAAAGATAAAAGTATGATGTTTCCTGATTTATATCTCAGTCAATTTGGCAGCCTGCGCATAGGAGATCAAGGTGCCGGTAGGGGCCTGTTTCCAGACATTCTCCCTGTGGGCCGCGGCATATATTTGTCGTTCATCCGGAAATTGATCCGCAATGGTCTGGATAATTCCTATTTCCGTCTCGTGTAGCGGCTCTGAATCGGATTCAACGGAATGCTTGATTTCACTGACCAGGTCCCGGTAATTATTGAGTTGCGGGCCATATGTGAGGGCGGCGTATGTCGAACCGGTCATGCTTTTACCTGTTTTGCGAAATGCGATCATATCCGCGTACCACAGGTACTTTGCAAAAAACAGGAACTTGTCGTCTTTTTTAAACAGCCGCTTTCCCAAAATTGTTTCAAATTGTCTTGCCACCCGTTTGATCCTGGGCATGGAAAAAGTGCGGTTTCCCGTATAGGCATTCGTTGAGCAGTCACAATTATTCTCAAGATATGATCTCAAAAGGTTGTCCATGGAACTGCTTTGAATATTTCCAAGCTCCCATCGTTTGATGCTGGCAATCCCCACGCCCATTTTTTCTGCTAATGCAAGCTGTGTCAGGTTTTTTGCCTGGCGCAAGGAACGGATTTCATCGCCCGTCAGCCGGTTCTTTTTTGCCCGGTATGCATCGGCAAGCTGCCGCTGAACCTGCCCGGCGGCTTCAATATTACTGGCTGTCATGCCGCACACAGGACATACGTGCTCGGCTACATCCACGCTCAGTTCAACATCCCTGAACAGGGTTGTTTTTTTTCGCAGTTTTTGTTCCATCGGGCCGTGCCCCATGGGACATGCCTTGGTTGTCATTTTTATTCTCCCTTTTTAAACGGTCGGTCTTTATGGAGCGAAACCAGCCATAACTTCCCGCCGGCGAGGGCAAATTTTAAGTATATCCGGATCTTGTTGAACAGTTCTCTTTTTGACTGTCGCTTTGTCATAATTATAGTATCAATTGATACCTCGTCAATGGTTTTTATTTAATGAAAACCTTTTTTTGTACTGGGAGAATCCATGATAATATGCCATAAAAAAGAACATCATAAAAATATACATTACCGAGCTTTCACCCATGACCCGATATAATCAGCACCCGCCAGCCCCAGAAGAAAAATTTTACACCCGGCAT
Source organism: Desulfobacteraceae bacterium (assembly GCA_011390465.1). Taxonomy (GTDB): domain Bacteria; phylum Desulfobacterota; class Desulfobacteria; order Desulfobacterales; family Desulfosalsimonadaceae; genus SURF-3. The sequence continues at coordinate 47,134 of JAABSH010000020.1, read as the reverse complement.
GTAACGGCCGTGTCCGTGGCCCATTTTATTCATGATGTGTATTCTTCGTTTCTGGCGCCGCTCCTGCCGCTTTTGATCCAGAAACTGTCCATTTCCTATTCTTTTGCCGGACTGTTTGTTTTCTGCCAGCGGCTGCCGTCGCTGTTTAATGTGGTTATCGGCATTCATTTAAACCGCCTTAAAATCCGGTATTTTGTGATATTCACCCCGGCCATTACCGCCACCTGCATGAGTCTGCTGGGACTCTCTCCCCATTACGCCATGGTCCTCATTCTGCTGGTCATCATGGGCACCAGCGCGTCTTTTTTTCATGTGCCCGCCCCGGTGATGATCAAACGATTTTCCGGGGACAAAATCGGCCGGGGCATGGCCTTTTACATGGTGGGCGGTGAAATCGCCAGAACCATCGGCCCGGTGGTTATTCTCGGGGCCGTGTCCCTGTGGGGGCTGGAAGGCACGTACCGGCTGATCCCTTTTGGCATGGCCGCGTCTGCCTGGCTGTTCGTCCGGTTCCGCCGCATTCCCATTCATCAGGACATCAAGGAAAAAAAAAGGCTTTCCGTGTTCGGCGAGGTATTTCGACGGCACCTGAAGCTGTTTTTGTGCATTGCCGGCATTATTCTGTTCCGGGCGTTTATGAAATCCGCGGTGGTCAATTTCCTGCCCACTTATCTGAATGTCCAAGGCGAAAGCCTGTGGTTTGCCGGGCTGTCGCTTTCCGTGTTTGAGCTGGCCGGGGCCGGGGGCACTTTTCTGGCGGGCACTTTGTCCGACCGGCTGGGCCGGGAGGCCACTTTGCTGTGGATCACCCTGCTCAGTCCTCTGTTCATGATGGTTTTCATTTTTTCAAAAGGGTTCTGGGTGTTTCCCGTTCTGCTGGCCCTGGGCTTTATCATGCTGTCCGCCGGACCCGTAACCCTGGCCATAATCATGGACCAGAAAACCCGGTATCAGACTTTTATGACCAGTATTTACATGACCATCACATTTATCTCGGATTCCGTGACCGGGCTGTTGATCGGCGTCATGGGGGACTGGGTGGGGTTGGTGAATACTTTTAAGATATCGGCCGGGCTGTCCCTTCTGGCCATTCCCTTTGTGCTGATGCTGAGGTCTCAGATTGAAAGAAAAAAAAGACTGAAGGCTGAAGACTGAAGACTGAAGGCCAAAGGTGAGGTTGAAGGTTGAAGGGAAGCAATAAAAAATGATCAAATCCGCTACAGGTTGACGTTTACGTAAATTTGTGATGGGTTGATTTCTGGTTTTGATTTTTGGATTAGGAGAATTTTTCATGCCAAAACAACAGATCGACTTTGAAGAAAGTTCTGCCCTGCTGCGGAAATATGGCATATCCGCGGCTGGAAAACAGGTTTATGCCATCCATGACGCACTGGCGGTTGCAGATGAGACAGGATATCCCGTGGTGGTAAAGCCGGTGTCCAGGAAAATTATTCATAAATCCGATCAGGGCGCGGTATTTCTGGACATAAGAACCAAAGACCAGCTCGAAGCCGCCTGCCGCACCCTTGAACAGAAAATCGGGGGATTTGATCCATCTGAAAAAGAAGGCCTGCTGGTTCAGAAAATGGCGGTCACGGGATTTGAGCTGCTCGTGGGTGCCCGGCAGGACCCAGGATTCGGGCCGGTGACCATGGTGGGCATTGGCGGCATTTTTGTGGAATTGTACGCGGATGTGGCCATGGGAGTTGGGTTTCTGTCCCGGCAGGATGTGGAAAACATGCTCAAAAACACCCGGGCCGGCAAGGTGCTGGACGGATTCCGGGGCCAGCACTATGATAAAACCGCCATTGTGGATCTGGCAGTCAATGTTTCCCGGCTTATGGCGGAAAATCCGGATATCTGCGAACTCGATTTAAATCCCGTGATTGTTTATGAAAAAGGCAGTGCCATTGTAGACACCCGCCTGATCCGGGATTCTGAAGCCCGAAGCCCTAAGGCCAAGGATGTGCGGGGCTGGAAACGCGACAGCATCAACGCCATTTTCAATGCCCGGTCCGTGGCGGTCATCGGGGCTTCCCGGCCCGGAACCCAGGGCGGCGTGATCCTGAAAAACTGCATGGGCATTCAAAAGCTCTATCCCATCCATCCCAAACTCAAAGAAATTCACGGTCTGAAGTGCTATCCGTCTCTTGGGGATCTGCCGGAAGTGCCGGAGGTGTGCGTTTTTGCCGTAAACCCGGAACGGACCGTGGCCATTTTTGAAGATTTCTGCAAACTTGGCGGCAAAGGCGCCATTGTGTTCAGCGACGGATTCGCGGAAAGGGGGCGAAAAGATCTTGAAACCCGACTCATTGAACTGAGCGAACAATACAAAGTGGCGTTTATCGGTCCCAACTGCATGGGCGTGATTGACAATTTTTCCGGGCTGAATACCAATTATATCCCGGCTCTGCGGTCCGTACCGGTTCCGAAGCCCAATTGCGTGGGGGTGATTTCCCAGAGCGGCGGCATCGGCCTGGAGCTGTTGGAAATGTTCAGCGCGGACAATCAGAATCTCGGCAAATGGGTGTCCATCGGCAATGCGGCCAGTGTGGGGGTGCCGGAGATTCTGGACCATATGGGCAATGACCCGAAAATCAAGCTTATTGCCATTTATCTGGAAGGTGTGGCAGACGGGCTCAAGCTGATGAAAGTGGGCCGGGAAGTGGCCAAAAGAAAACCCGTCCTGATTATCAAAGGCGGCACCGGCGGCGGTGCAAAAGCCGCCCTCTCCCATACCGCATCCCTTGCCGGCTCGCACGAGGCGTTCAAGGCCTGCTGCGACCAGGCCGGATTTTACCTGGTGGAGGAGCTCACTGAAGATCCCAAGATTCTGGTAAACGTGCTGTCCATTCTCACCAGCCAGCCGAAAACCGACGGCAGCCGAATTGCCGTGGTCAGCGTGGGGGGCGGGGCCGGGATTCTGCTGGCAGACCAGGTGACTGAAGAAGGCATGGCCCTGGCGGAATTTGCGCCGGAAACCAAACAGCGCATGCAGGCCCTGATCAAAAAAGATCTGAAGCCGGCGCAGCTGAAAATTGCGGACAAAATTTTGCAGAATGTGGGTTCCAATCCCATTGATCTGTTCGGAGACTGTGATGATGACCGGCTGCTGGAATCCATCCGGATTGTGGACAAAGACCCGAACACGGATGTGATTATTGCGGCCATCTACATGCAGGTGCCCCTGCTTTCCGAATACCTGCCCGAACGGCTGGTGGAGCTCAAGGAAGAAATAACAAAGCCGCTGATCATTTCTCCCAGAGGCTTTTCCGCGTATGTGGACCGGTGCCGGGCCTATATGGTGAGCCGAAAACTGCACACCTATACGGTGCCCATGATGAAACCCCTTCGCATTGCCTTGAAAATATGGAAAAAATACGATTGTTCCTTTCTTGAGTAGCAGGCCCGAAGGATAAAAAAGGATAAAAAAGGATAAAGATGGAGACAAAGGATAAGCCGGCATGGCGGAAAAACGGTTTTCCAATGTGGTGGGGTTTGATGATGCGCCTTTTTCCCGGGACCACCGGGGAAATGTTGCGGTTGTGGGAACGGTTTACGCCGGCCCCCGGTTTGACGGGGTGCTGATCGGGGCGGTGGAAAAAGACGGATCAGATGCAGCAGACCGGCTGGCAGCCCTTGTCCGCACGTCAAAGTTTTGCGGGCATATCCGGCTGATCCTGCTTCAGGGCATTACCTGCGCGGGATTTAATGTGGTGGATGTTTTTGCCCTGCATGAGAAAACCGGCCTGCCGGTGCTGGTGGTTGCCAGAAAAGCGCCGGATATGGCAGCGGTTCAGGAAGCGCTTTTATCCCACATTCCAGAGGGAAAGGCAAAATGGGCCGTGCTGGAACGGCTGGGGCCCATGGAGCCGGTGAACCAGGTGTTTGTGCAGCGGGTGGGCATTACCCGGGAACAGGCAGCCGCCGTGCTGGACCAGTTTGCCATTTACAGTCATATTCCGGAGCCCCTTCGCACCGCGCATCTGATTGCCGGGGCCATGGCACTCGGGCAGAGCAACGGAAGGGTTTAATTTTACGAAGCTGTTGATTTTAAAAAGGAGGCTGCGCATGGGACTCGTGGAAATCAAAAAGCAAAAAACCTATATGGGACGGCTGCCCCATGGGGGCGATCTTCTGGAAGCACTCACGCAATTCTGCGTGGATCACGGCCTTAAATGCGGCCGGATTGAGGCCATTGGCGCGGTGCAAAACGCCTGCATCGGATATTATGATCAGGCGGGCCAAAAATATCAGTTCAACACGCTGGAGGGCGGCCTTGAAATTCTGAAACTTTCCGGCAATATTTCCTTAAAAGACGGTAATCCCATGGTGCACGCCCACATCACCCTTGCAGACAGCCGCGGCCGGTGCTTTGGCGGGCACCTGGCCCCGGGCACCCGGATATTTGCCTGCGAATGCATTATTGAGGAATTTGCAGGCCCTGATTTCAACCGCGGTGATGACGCGCAAACCGGACTTCCCCTGTGGGAGTAGGATTCCATTTTCTCGCAACCGGCATTCTCCTTGGCCTGCCATCAGGATTGGCCCCCGGACCGCTGCTGGCCCTGGTGATTTCTGAAACCCTTCGGCATGATATCGCAGCCGGCATAAAAGTGGCCATGGCACCGCTGCTTACGGATCTGCCGCTGCTGCTTGTTACGTTTTTTATTTTATCTAAACTGGCCGCGTTTCATGCGATTCTGGGGATTATTTCCCTTGCCGGAGGGTGCGTTATTCTGTTTATGGGCATTCAGGGGCTGCGGTCCAAAGGGATCGCTCTTGATGCGGAACTGAAACCCCCGGCGTCCATGGCCAAAGGCATTCTGGCCAATGTGCTGAGCCCGCATCCGTATCTGTTCTGGTTCAGCGTGGGCGGCCCCATCATGATTCAGGCACATCAGGCCGGAACCGGGGCCTTGCCGGCATTTATTCTGGGATTTTATACTATGCTGGTGGGCGCTAAAATTTCCATTGCCATTATGACCGGAAAATCAAAAGCTTTTTTGCGGGGCAAGGCATACCGCTATGCGCTGCAAGGTTTTGGACTGGTGCTGTGCGGTTTTTCCCTGTTTCTTTTTCACGACGGCCTTGTTCTTCTGAAGATTATTTGACAGATAAACTGGTGTTTGGCACCATTTCCAAAAAACAACCTGGCTTCTTAACACCAACCCTTTTTAAAAGGCATTCAATCGACAAAACATTATGAATTATCCAGCCTATCTGAAAAAACTGGCCGCCGGCGAACCCGTTGCCAATCCGTTTTTAACCTTTATGGACATGACCCTGGAAGAACTCCGGGATGGCTATGCCCGGTTCAGCATGCCGGTGCGGCCGGAATATCTGCAAGGGGCCGGCGTCATGCAGGGCGGCATATCTGTCGCCCTTTCCAGTGAAACCGTGGCCCATGCAGTCATGACCACTTTGGGGCCGGATGAAGGCATCACCACCATTGAGCTGAAGAACAATTTTCTTTCCCAGGTCAGCGGCGGACGGCTCACAGCTGAAGCCACCCTGTTTAAACGGGGCCGGCGGATCATTATCGCGGATTGCATTGTGAGCGATGATGCCGGAAAAATTATTTCCCGCAGCACTTCCTCCCTGATGGTATTGAAAAAAAACTAAAAATGGCTTTCACAACACAACAAAATTCCCCTGGACAGCCATTTTTAACGCTTTATTTTTGAGCAGGTGTACGCTATAAAATTCTTTCTGGCTCAGACAATTTTTTAACCCAAAAATACACAGGAGTTGCCATGCTGAAACTTGGAGAGAAAGGAACCATTCTTCAAAGAGACAAAGAAACCTATGCCATTGCCCCGCACATCCCCTGCGGTGTGGTCACCCCGGATCTGTTGCGAAAAATCGCGGATGTGGCAGAAAAATACGAGGCCCAGGCCTTGAAAATCACCAGTGCCATGCGCATTGCCATGGTAGGGCTCAAAGAAGAAGACATTGACAATGTGTGGAAAGACCTGGACCTCACCCCGGGCGCCGCCGTGGGATTGTGCGTCCGCAGCGTCCGGGCCTGCCCGGGCACCACGTTCTGCAAAATGGGCCAGCAGGATGCCCTGGGCATGGGCATGAAGCTGGATAAAATGTATCATGCCATGGAACTGCCGGGAAAATTAAAAATGGCGGTTTCCGGTTGCCAGATCAATTGCGCGGAATCCTGGGTCCGGGATATCGGGCTGTTCGGGAAACCCAAGGGCTGGACCCTGCTGATCGGCGGCAATGTGGGCGCCGCGCCACGGATTGCCCGGGAACTGGCCGCGGAATTGTCTGATGAACAGGTTCTCGAAAAAATCAGCCAGGTTATTGCGTATTACAAGGAAAACGCCAAAAAAGGCGAGCGTCTGGGAAAAATGATCGAGCGTCTGGGATTTGATACGGTCAAAGCCGCCCTTTCGTAAAAATGCTGATCCACAGGACCCGGTTTTAATTTCAGATGGCCGCGGCAATTTTTTGCGCGGCCATCTGAATCTGCACCTGTTGCGTCTCATCAGTCCGACAGGCTGAATCCCGCGTTCTGCCAGGCTGTGAGCCCGCCGGCCAGACCGTGCACATGGGAAAATCCCTGCTGCTTCAGGTGGCTTGCCACAATATTGGCCCGGTACCCGGTGCCGCACACCAGAATCACTTCCTTGTCTTTGGGCAAATCCAGGCTGCCCGCCAGAATTTCCGTCATGGGCACATGCTGTGAAGCCGGAATAAAACCCTGGGCCCGCTCTTCCGGGGTCCGCACGTCCACAATGTTTTCAGCCTGTTTTTCGTCAATCTGGGCTTTCAGGTCATGGGCGGAAATGGGGGACAGGCTTTCAATGGGCATGCCGCTGGAAATCCAGCCGGCCATGCCGCCGGAAAGATAGCCGTAAATATTGTCATACCCGATGCGATGGAGCTCGGTGGTCATCTGGTCGTAGCGTTCCCGGTCATCCACCACCAGCAGAAGGTTGTCCGCGGGATCAATCACCATGCCGATCCAGTTCGCCATTTGTTTTTCAAACCCGATATTAATGGCCCCGGGAATGTGAAATCCCCCAAACGCGGCCGTATCCCGAGTATCAATAAGGGTGGCGCCCTGGGCCCGGATTTTGTCAAACTGATCCGGATTCAGGGTCTGTTCCATGGGGCAGCGCTCCAACAGCGGCACGCCATTGGCATTGGTGCTGATAATATGGGTAAAGCTTTTGGGCCGCACCGGAAAAACCCCGGCAATGTCCGCGTGAAATTCATCAAATCCGGAAAACTGCAACACCGGCTGGGTGCGGCGTTCATATCCCAGGGTGGAACTATCTTTTGCGCTTAAGCCTTTGCCGCAGAGAGAGCCCTGGCCGTGCGCGGGAAATACTTCCAGATAATCCGGCAGCCGGCCCAGTTTTTCATAAAGAGACGTGTAGAGATTTTTCACCTGCTCTTCGAGAACTTCCTGTCCGGCCAGATCCGGCCGGCCAATGGAGCCCACAAACAAAAGATCCCCGGTAAGAATCAACTCAGGCTGATCAGAACGGGCTTTGTCCGTCACCAGAAGAGAAATGGAGTTCGGGGTATGGCCCGGGGTGTTGATGATTTCCAGTTTGACCATGCCGAATTCAATAATTTCGCCTTCTTTCAGTTCCTTGTGGTCAAAGGTGACCGGTGTGCCCGCGCCATAGTAGATGGGCGCGCCGGTGCGGGATTTGAGTTCCTGGTTGCCGGACACATGATCCGCGTGCACGTGGGTTTCAATGATATGGGTGATTTTCATGCCCTCGTCCCGGGAGATGTCCATGTACTCCTGCACGTCCCGCTTGGGATCCACGACCACCGCCTGCCGGGCGCCGGGACAGCCGATGACATAAGAATTGCAGCCAAGGCCGGGAACCGTAATCTGTTTAAAATACATATTGGGATCCTTTCATTAAGGTTTAGATTAAAAAAAGTTTTGGTCATAATCCTAAAAAAAGGAGGGGTAAACGTCAATGGAATTTAAACCGGCGGCACAAAATGGTTATCTGCTTCTTCCTGTTTTGCATAGACCTTAAACTGTGCAATGGCGTCGGCCATCTGTTCATCACTCAGGATATTGGGCGTTCCCACCATTCTGGCCCGAAGATAAACATCTGCGCAAAACTCAATCTGTTCAGCCAGGGTATAGGCATGGCCGATGTCCGGGCCGGCGGCCAGGACCCCGTGACTGGCAAGCAGACACCCGTATTTTCCGTCCAGATATTGAACCGCGGTTTCCGCCAGTTCAGGCGTACCGAACAGACGATACGGCGCGCAGGGAATCGTGGCGCCGCCGCCAAAAGCAATGACGTAATGCACTGCCGGCAAATCCCATCCCAGCACCGCCAGGGTGGTGGCTTTGGGGGAATGGGTGTGAACAACGGCGTTGATGTCTTTTCTCGCCAGATAGCACATCTGGTGCAGCAGCACCTCTGACGACGGCCGGCGGCAGCCGTCCACCACCCGGGCCTCAAGGTTCAGCACCACAATGTCTTCCGGGGTCATTTTGTCATAATCCAGAGATCCCGGACTGATGGCAAAAAGGCCGGACTCCCGGTTGAAAATGCTGATATTGCCGCTGGTGCCGGTGGTCAGCCTGCTGGTTGAAAGTTTCCGGCAATACCGGGCCACCTGTTCCCGTTCTTTTTGAAGCTGCATAGGGGTTTCCTTTAATTTTTAACGTCAGGGCCATAAAATAAAAAAAGCCGCACCTTTTATTTACATTGTCTGGCAAAGAAATAAAAGGTGCGGCTTTAAAAAAAGGTGGTGCCGAAGAGAAGACTCGAACTTCCACGAGCGTACGCCCACTAGACCCTGAACCTAGCGCGTCTACCAATTCCGCCACTTCGGCACAACTTTAAAAACCAAAAGAACCATTGATTTAAAAGAAGTTTTTATATATATGCTAAAAAAACTTCTGTCAAGCGCAATATAAAAAATGTGGTAATTTTTATTATGGATGTATACAAAAATTTAAACGAAATAAAACAACCATTTATAAATTCAGTGGTCACCATTGGCAATTTTGATGGCGTGCATAAGGGACACCAGGCCATTTTTCATCAGGTCATTGAAAAGGCCGAGGCCCTTGGCGGCACGTCCGTGGCCATTACCTTTGAACCTCATCCGGTCAAAGTGCTGAAAGCCGATGACCCGCCGCCGCTGATCACCCTGTATGAACAAAAAGTGGAGCTGATTGCCAAAACCGGAATCGATGTACTCGTAACAATACCATTTAACAGGGAATTCGCCGCATTGACCGCGGATCAGTTTCTTGAAGGGATTCTGGTGGATAAAATCGGCCTCCGGGCCATTGTCATCGGCAAAGATTATGCTTTTGGCAAAAACCGGAAAGGCAACATCAGTTATCTCAAAGAAAATGCGCCCCGGTTCGGATATGAAGTCATTGTCATGGACTGGATTCCGGTGTCCTATAATGGTGAAGGCCGGATCAGCAGCACCCGGGTCCGGGAAATCGTTATGGCCGGAAATGTGGCGGACGCCCCTGCCCTGCTGGGCCGGTATTACCAGATCCGGGGGACGGTGCTGGCCGGCCGGAACCGCGGGGGACGGCTGCTGGGATTTCCCACTGCCAACCTGAAAATCGTGGATGAACTCTGCCCCAAAACCGGTGTTTACGCGGTGACCGTGGAATGCGGCGGCACCCATTACAAAGGCGTGGCCAATATCGGCTACAGCCCCACTTTTGATGATTTTTTATTTACCATTGAAGTTCATCTTCTGGATTTTAATGCTGATATTTACGGGCAGGATATCCGCGTCAATTTCATCCAGCGCATCCGGGATGAGAAAAAATTTTCCAATGTTGATGAGCTTGCCCGGCAGATCCAAAAAGATATCAAGACCGGCCGGGCGATTTTGACAAATTTCTAAACCCATACGGGACAATAATATTATGGCTATTCTTGACATCGTCACCTACCCGGACCCGAGATTGAAAAACCCCACGGCCCGGGTAAACGAAATTAATGATGAAATCCGACAGATTGTAGCGGACATGGCCGATACCATGTATGAAGCACCGGGCGTGGGCCTTGCCGCGATTCAGGCAGGCATTGACAAAAGCATTATTATCTTTGACCCGGAAGCTGACAAAGAAAAACGGAACTTCAGCACCCTGATCAATCCAAAAATTACGTTTCAGGAAGGCACCATGACATCGGAAAATGAGGGATGCCTGAGTGTTCCGGATTTTCGTTCCAATGTAAAACGCTATGCCCGGGTTACGGCCGAAGGCCTGGATATTGACGGCAACCCGCTTCAAATCCATGGGGAAGACCTGCTGTCCATCATTTTGCAGCATGAAATCGATCATTTAAACGGCATTTTGTTTATCGACCGGATCAGTGCCCTGAAACGCCAAATCTACCGCAAAAAACGGCTGAAAGCCCTTAAAGATGAATAAACCGCTGCGGGTGATATTCATGGGCACCCCGGATTTTGCCGTGCCCTGCCTGGATGCCGTGCATGAATACGGATGTGACGTGCCCCTGGTGGTAACCCGGCCGGACCGTCCCAAAGGCCGGGGCCGGAAACTGGCCCCGCCGCCGGTAAAAACCGCGGCCCTGAAATTCGGGTATCCGGTCTGCCAGCCGGACAGCACCAAAACCGACCGCTTCCGCCAGAAAATTGGCGACATCGCTCCGGATCTGCTGGTGGTGGTGGCTTTCGGGCATGTGCTGCCGAAAACGGTTCTGGATATTCCCCGGTTCGGCGCCGTCAATGTGCATGCGTCCCTGCTGCCCCGATACCGGGGGCCTGCGCCCATTCACCGGGCCATTATCAGCGGTGAGACCGAAACCGGCATCACCACCATGCTCATGGACAAAGGACTGGATACCGGTGAAATTCTGCTGGCGGAAAAATGTGCCATTCTGACCGATGACACGGCTGAAACCCTGCACGACCGGCTGGCAGACCTGGGGGCGGCCGTGCTGAAAAAAACCCTTCAGGGATTTGAAAACCAAACTCTGCGGCCCGTGCCCCAGAATCACGCAGATGCCACCTATGCGCCCATGCTTTCAAAAAAAGAAGGCCGCATTGACTGGTCCCGGCCGGCCCCGGAAATTGAGCGGTTCATCCGGGGCATGTGCCCCTGGCCCGGGGCGTTTACTTTTTACAATGACAAACGCCTGAAAATTTTTAAAGCGGCCGTGCTTTCCGAATCTGGTGGTGAGGCGCCGGGCACGGTAGTGGCCAGCCCGATGGGCCGGCTAAGGGTCAGCACCGGGGATGGCACCGTCTCCATCAGGGAGATTCAGGGGTCATCGGGAAAGCGCCTGCAAATCACGGATTTTTTAAGAGGCTTCCCCATTGCCGCCGGTGCGGTGTTTTCTTAATATCCGTTGCAAAACAGCAACTGGTTCATAACAACCGGTTCACAAAACAACCGGTTTCCTTCAATCATTTACCAAGTTTCGGCCTGCATTGACCATGAAAGATATTCCCCGGCAAACCGCGCTTCAGGTGCTGAATGCGGTTTCCCAGAAACCCCACTCCCATCTGGATCAAATCATCAGCCATGTACTGGATGATTCCGGCCCTGATCTGTCTGACCGGGACCGAAAATTTGTTAATGTTCTGATTTTCGGCGTGCTGCGGCACAGGGAAACCCTGGACTGGATCATCCGCCAATTTTCCAAAACCCGGCTGAAAAAAATTGATCCCGACATTCTGAATATTCTGCGGGTCGGGCTGTATCAGATTTTTTTTCTGGACCGGGTGCCGGATTCCGCTGCCGTAAATACCGCTGTGGGTCTGGCCAAAAAAACCGCGCCCCCCTATGTGGTAAAATTTGTAAACGGGGTACTGCGAAACGCGGCCCGGCAGCCGGATATTCTGGCATCAGGGAAAATGGCGTCTGATCCGGCAGCCGCCCTGTCCATATCCCAATCCTTTCCCCTGTGGCTGGTAAACCGGTGGACGGCCAGATTCGGCACGGACGCCTGCCGCCGGCTCCTGGCGGCGTTAAACACGATTCCGCCCATCACGGTGCGGTGCAATACCCTTAAAACAGCGCGAGGCGATCTGGCTTCCATACTGACACCCCATGTCCGGGACCTTGACCTGACTGCTTTTGCGCCGGACGGCATCCGGTTCAACGGGCCGGAAAAACCGGTGCAGGAACTGGAGGCATTTAAACAGGGATATTTTCAGGTTCAGGACGAAGCAGCCCAGCTGGTGACCTGCCTGCTCGATCCGCGGCCCGGTGAATACATCCTGGATGCCTGCGCCGGGCTGGGCGGAAAAACCGGTCATCTGGCCCAGCTCATGGCGAACACCGGACAACTTGTGGCCGCAGACCGGGACGCCAAAAAACTGGCGCAGCTGCAAACCGCCATGAACCGGCTCGGCATCACAAATGTCTGCCTTCAACCCCGGGATTTTGAACAGCCGGCACCGGAACCGGCCCCCCTTCAATTTGACCGGATACTTCTGGATGCCCCGTGTTCCGGCACTGGCGTTATCCGAAGAAATCCGGATATCAAATGGAACACCAGCCTTTCCCGGCTGGAACACTGTGCCGCCATCCAGGGCCGGATTCTTGAAAACGCAGGCCGCCTCTTAAAACCCGGCGGCATCCTGGTGTATGTGGTATGCAGTATTGAACCGGAGGAAACCGAACAGATCATTGATTGTTTTTTAAATACCCATCCGGAATTTCGCTCTGCGCCCCTGCCCGGATCTCTGCCTTTTGATCCTTGTTCGTTTACCGGCAGGGACGGATATTTCCGCACATTGCCCCATCTTCATGACATGGACGGATTTTTTGCCGCCCGCCTGGAAAGAGTCCCGTGATCCGCTTCATTCCCAGACTGCTTGCCCTGATGGGGATATTTTTCCTTATTACCGGTGTTACCGCCTATTTCACGGTCAGTTATCTGATCAAAGCCTCGCCGCCGGTAACGGTGCCGGATTTTACAGGTCAGGATCTGCTGTCCGTTCTGGAAACCCTCACCCGACTGGAGCTTAACTTCCGCCTGAAAGGGACGCAATACAGCATGGAAGTGCCTGAAAACCAAATTCTATTTCAGGATCCGGCGCCCGGCGAAGTTGTAAAAAAAGGCAGGGATGTGCGGATTGTGGTATCAAGGGGCACAAAAATTCTGTCCATGCCGGATTTAAAAGGCATCACCCAACACCAGGCCGGTTTTATCATCCAGGAAAACGGGCTGGACATGGGCACGGTTTCCAAAACCTTTCATTCCGCCGTGCCCCGCGAATATGTTGTCTCCCAGTATCCGCCCGCCGGCAGACAAATTGAACGAAACACCAAAATCGATCTCCTGCTCAGCCGGGGACCCCGGCCCGGAGAATTTGTGATGCCGGATTTTTACGGCCTTTATCTGGATGAAGCCGTGTTGACTGCCAGGAAAAATCATCTTTTGGCGGATACCATCAAAACACGGCATGAAACCGGCCCGCCCGCCAATTCCGTGCTGGCTCAGCACCCGGCCCCGGGTTCCCATTATGCGGAAAATCAAAGTCTTACCCTGGAGGTGAACCGCCGGGAAGTCTCCGGCGCCGCTTTTCTCACGGCCGGAAAAACCCTTTTCCAATACCAGAGCGATCCGGGATTCTTAAAACACCATATCCGGATTGAGCTCAAGGCCTTTCACGCAACACTGGTCCTCCATGATGCCCTCACGGCACCGGACACCATTCTCTGGGCCGTGGTGCCCCCGCACACAGTGGCGGTAATATTTGTTTACAAAAATGATGAATTGATTAAAAGTGAGATTTTTGACTGAAGAAATTTTTTACAGGAGAATAACTGATGAAATTGATAGCCCCCTCCATCCTGTCTGCGGATTTTACCATGCTGGGCCAGGAAATACGCGATGTTGCGGCCGCCGGCGCGGACTGGATTCACATTGATGTTATGGACGGTCATTTTGTTCCCAATATCACCATGGGCCCGTTTATTGTGGAAGCGGTTAAAAAAGTCACGCAGCTTCCCCTGGACGTGCATTTGATGATCCAGCAGCCGGACCGGTATATTCCGGAATTTGCCAAAGCCGGCGCAGACCTGATTTCCGTGCATGTGGAAACCTGCCCCCATCTCCACCGGACCATTGACCTGATCAAATCCTCGGGATGCCGTCCCGGGGTGGTGCTGAATCCGGCCACTGCCCTTTCCACCATTGAATGGGTGCTGGCAGACATTGATTTTGTGCTGCTCATGAGTGTAAACCCCGGATTCGGGGGACAGTCTTTTATTTCCAGCAGCATTGAAAAAACCCGGCAGCTCAAAGGCATGATCACGGAAAAAAACCCTGCAGCCCTGATTCAGGTAGACGGCGGGGTCAATGAAAAAACCATTTACACCATTTCCGAGGCCGGCGCGGATGTTTTTGTAGCAGGCTCGGCCATCTTTGGCACGGATGATTACCAAAAAACCATTCAAACCCTGAAAGACCAGTTGAAAAGGGAATAACGTCATGACACCCGAAATCCTTGTAATCCATGGACCGAACCTGAACATGCTCGGAAAACGGGAGCCGGAAACCTATGGAAGCCAGACCCTTGAAGCCGTCAACCAGGGCCTGGCCGATCACGGTGCCCGGACGGGCTTAACTGTTCAAACATTTCAGTCCAACCACGAAGGGGAAATCGTTGAAAAAATTCAGCAGGCCCGGGACGGCTGTGACGCCCTGATCATTAATCCCGCAGCCTACACCCATACCAGCGTGGCCATCCGGGACGCCATTCTTCTGCTGGAAGTGCCGGTGGTGGAAATTCATCTTTCCAATATTTACAAAAGAGAGGGTTTCCGCCATAACTCCCTGCTCGCGGATGTGGTGGCCGGCCAGATTGCCGGGTTCGGGGCGTTCGGGTACATCATGGCCCTGGATGCGGTGAAAAATCTGCTTTCCCATTAACCCGTCCCGAATTTTCACAAAATCTCAGCCCATGAAACCCTGGCCCATGAAATTCTGCCTGTATCCGGCCCTGATGATTTTTCTTGGGGTGATTTCCGCGGAAATCGCTTTTACCGGGCTTGTGGGGGCGTCCAACCACTCACTTTACAAAACCCTTTCCACGCTCAGTCCGTCCGGGTATGTGATGGTGCCCAATGCCCTGATCATGCCCACCCTGAAACAACCATGGCCCGCCATGTGGGGGGCTTTGTTTTTCGCCCTGACGGTCGGGGCCGGCCTTTCCATGACAGGGCTTGCCGCCGCGGCATTGCTGGACTGCTGTTTTAAGCGATTCCGTCCCGTGCTGGGCGTGAAACTTTTGCTGGCCCTGGCCGTCATGGCGGTTTTTCTGGGGTTTCGGTTTCATTTCAACCCGGGTTTTACCCTGGCGTGCATGGTGCCCCTGGCCGTGGTATTTGCGCTCTATGCCAGATGGCGGCCACGGGCTGCCCGCACCAACCGCCCGGGATGGCCTGTTATTGCGGGTCTGCATCTGGCCGGCCTGGCAATCATCGTTGCGGCCTGGATGCCGGTAATGAACATGGATCTTTTTGTCTCCTTCCGGGACCGGGTCCTGCTGACCCACCCGGCCGGCCGGATGATCAATGATTTTTACTATCGCTACACCCTGTATCCCGCAGAAGTTTTTAAACCCCTGGACCAAAAACTTTTAAAATCCTGCCGCATCATCATCGGAAACACGGCTTCTGAAACATCCCCGGACAGCCATCCGGTCATTTATCCGAAGCTGAAACAACTTCTTGCCGAACATGATTATCTGGCAGTGTCTTCTGAATTTGCGCCCCAATCCACGGACCTGGCCGTCCATGTCCAGGGGGGCGCCCTGAATTTTCACCACAAAAATAAGCGCGTGCACACCTGCGAAATAGCAAAATTTATAAATGATCCAAAATCTGCGCTGACAATCGTGTCTGAAAAAACCGATAATGCAGCATTTTTACGGACCATCACCTTTTTAAGCCTTGTTGCGGCATCCCCCCTGCTCTGTTATGTATTTATGCACACGGTTTTTCTCTGCCTGTTTTTTTTCATTGGCAATCCTGCCGCACATCTTGCAGCGGCAACCGCGGGCTGTGTATTGTTTTTTTCCCTGCCGGCCATGCTGTTTTATCATGCGCCCATTGAAGCGCTGAACAAAGCGGGCATTCACCAGCTGCTTCGCGCTCCGGAACCGGAAAAACGCGTCCTGGCACTCCGGGCAATCGACAATCAGGACCGCCGGATCAACCGGTTCATTGATCCTGAAATTCCGGCCCAAAGCCCGTGGATTGCGGAACGCTACTGGCTGGCAAAAACCCTTGGAAACGATCCGGGATCTGAAACCCGGTCTTTGATTCTGCGCCTGCTGGATGATCCCCACCCCAACGTGGCCTGCATGGCGTATCACAGCCTGGGCCGAAATTCCGGCAGCGACGGCAAAAATGCCGTAATAGAGACGATTATCCGCCGGATCAGCACCTCCGGTCACTGGTATGTGCAATGGTATGCCTACAAGGCATTAAAG
This sequence comes from Desulfobacteraceae bacterium, assembly GCA_011390465.1. Classification (GTDB taxonomy): domain Bacteria; phylum Desulfobacterota; class Desulfobacteria; order Desulfobacterales; family Desulfosalsimonadaceae; genus SURF-3. The sequence continues at coordinate 30,679 of JAABSH010000020.1, read as the reverse complement.
AGGCTGGGATGGACACAGAAACCATTGGCAGAATAACCACAAAGCAGTTTATGGCTGTGCTTCTGCTGATTGCAGTCGTGGAAGTGCTGGCGCCAAAAATACCGGGACCCGGGCTTTTGCAGACAGGAGCCGCCCGAATGGTTGAAATCCTGCTGGTACTGGTCTGGTTTTGGCTCTCAGATGCTGCAAAGGGGCTTGCCGCCATCGGGCTGGACAGAGAGCGGCTGGCCCATGGGGTTAAAAAAGGCCTGCTCTGGTCCGCGGGATGCGGCGTGGCAAGCGGTGTAGCCGGCGGGGTGCTGCTGCTCTTCGGCATCAATCCCCTGGATCTGCTCGGCGGAAGGATGCCGGAAAAATTTTCAGATATTGTGCTTTATTACCTCATCGGCGGCATCATTGCGCCGGTGGCGGAAGAAATGGTGTTCCGGGGGGTCATTTACGGATATTTCCGCCATCAAATTGGAAAACTTGCCGGCAGATGGGCGGTTCCGGCGGCAATCGTGCTCACCACCGGCCTTTTTGCGGCGGCCCATCAAACCGGCGGCATCCCCATTCCCCAGACGGCCGGCGGCATCGTTTTCTGCATTGCCTATGAAATTGAAAAATCCCTTGTCACGCCGATGATGATTCACAGCGCCGGGAATCTGGCGTTGTTCACCCTTGCCTTTTTCTGAGGGCTGCCATGCCATCAGCACCCGGAACCGTCCAGCACCTTTCGCACGGAAACGGCCAGTTTCTGAAAGGTCAGGGGTTTAAAGATAAATCCTTTCAGCCCCATTTTCCGGGCAGCGGTTTCATCAATGCCGGGATTGTAGCCGGTGCAAATAATCACCGGAATATCCGAGCGCACCCGCATCATTTTACGAACCAGTTCATCTCCGTTCATATCCGGCATGGTCATATCCGATATCACCAGATCAAAGGCGTCCGGCGATGCTTCAAAGGCCTGAAGCGCCAGCGTGCTTTTATCAAAGGCTGCCACGGAATAGCCCAGGTATTCCAGCATTTCCCGGCCGGTTTCAATGATGGCGGCTTCATCATCCACCAGCATGACGGTCTCATCCCCGCCGGGCAGCAGATCGCCCGCCCCCGCGGTCTCGTCACCTGAATCCGCCGGAAGCTCCTGAAGCATGGGCAGATAAATATAAAAATCCGTTCCTTTGCCCCGGCGGGTGGAAAACAAAATGTTGCCCCCGTGTTTTTTTACAATGCTCTGGGCCACGGCAAGGCCCAGTCCCGTACCCACTCCCTGGGCCCGGGTGGTGTAATAGGGATCAAATATGCGTTTCTGGTCTTCCCGGGAAATCCCGTGCCCGGTGTCGCTAATGGTGAGGCACACATATTTTCCAGGAGCGATTTCCTGGCCCATTTTCCGAACAGCGGTCTGCAGGTCCACGATTTCAGCCGATACCATGAGCTGCCCCCCGGTTCTTTTCATGGACTGGCCGGCGTTGGTCACAAGGTTCATAATCACCTGATGCATCTGTACCGGATCGGCTTCGATAAAAAGCGGCACGTCACCTAAATTTTCCTGGATGTCGATGGCGGTGGAAAATGTCGGTTCCAGCATGTGCAGGGCCTCCCGGGCAACGGTGGTGATGTCTACGGGTTTTCGCTTCTGTTCCGCCTGCCGGCTGATGGAAAGAATCTGCCGCACCAGCTCTTTGGCCCGGTTGCCAGCCTTGAATACTTCATCCAGATAGTTGAAGACCTTGGTGTCCGGCTCCACATAAATTCTGGCAAGTTCAACATAGCCAAGAATACCGGAAAGAATATTATTGAAATCATGGGCAATGCCGCCGGCCAGAGTCCCGATGGCCTCCAGTTTCTGGGACTGCACCAGCTGGGCTTCCAGTTTTCGCCGGGCTGTGACATCATAGAGCACCGTGAGATTGACAAACTGGCCTTTTATCTGAATCAGCTTGGCATACAACTGGGCCTGAATGATTTCCTGGGATTTAATTTCATAGGCAATTTCATACCCGGACACTTCCCCGTTCTGAATCAGCAGGTCCGTGAACGTCTGCCGGTGTTCCGCGGGAAAGCCGATATCCAGAATGTTTTTTCCAATCACTTCGTGACGGGAATAGCGCATTTTTTCGCAGAATTTCTGGTTCACATCCAGGATCCCGCCGTTCAGGTCCGTGAGATAAATGGGCTGGGGCGAGAGATTAAAAAGATGCCGGAATTTGATTTCATTTTCCCGAAGGGCTGCCTCAACTTTTTTCTGTTCAGACAAATCCGTTGCCACGGCGATAAATCCCACCACCCGGCCCTTTTCATCTTTCTGAAGGGTAGAGGTCATCTGGGTGATAAACAGGGTTTTATCTGCCCGCTGATGTCCGACTTCTCCCCGGTAATAGCCTTTTTGCAGCACTTTTTTATTGATGGACGTCACTTCACCGGCGTTTTGTTCATCACTGTGAAAAATCCGCAGGTGCTGGCCCACCAGTTTGCCGACAGGGTAGCCGTGCATGTCGGCCCAGGCCTGGTTTACATAGGTGATGGTGCCGTTTAAGTCCGCGGTGGCCACGCCTTCTCCGATCTGGTCCACAATATTCATAAACCGGGTCAGCCGGGATTCGGTTTTGACGCGGTCTGAAATATCCCGGATAAAAAGAAGCAGCCGGGTTTTTCCGGCAACAGCCACTTTCTGAAGCCGGATGGAGAGGTTCAATTTCCTGCCGGACGCGTGCCGGGCCACCCAGTTGACGGTCAGGGGGGTTCCGTCCAGGGCATCGGCAATGATGGGTTTTGCGTTTTCAAAGGTGCAGGGCGGGTCTCCGGAAAAGATAAAATCAAGGGTTAAATAATAAATCTCTTCGGCCTGGTATCCGAAAAGCCTGCCAAGGGCCGGGTTAAAATCAACGATTTTATCAGTTTCCGGATCACAAAACACAATGGCGGCATCCGCGGCATGACAGATTGTCTGGTACTGATTGGCCACATCTTCGGCTTTTTCAGATACCACGGCATTTTTTTGCCGGAGCCGCCGGTTGCTGAAAAACAGAAAACCGGCCGCGGCCATGGAAAAAACCAGGGCTGCGGCCATTATGGACAGCAATGTTGTCATCATATTATAAGAAACATCATCCTGCGGTAAGATGCCCAATAACGATTTTCAAAATTCTGCGGATGGGTTCCGCCGCTCCCCACAGGAGCTGGTCTCCCACCGTAAAAAGGGAAAGAAATTCCGGACCGGTATTTAATTTGCGAATCCGGCCCACGGGAATTTCCAGCCCGCCGGAAACCGCGGCCGGGGAAAGATATTTCAGGGTATCTTCTTTGGTGTTGGGAACCAGCTTCACCCAGTCGTTGGCATCTGCAATAACCGATTCAATTTCATGGATGGGCACGTCCCGGGTCAGCTTGATGGTCAATGCCTGGCTGTGGCAGCGCATGGTGCCGATGCGCACGCAGATACCGTCAATGGGGATGGGAGTGGCGTTTCCAAGGATTTTATTGGTTTCCGCAAACCCTTTCCATTCTTCCCGGGTCTGACCGGATTCCAGAGGCGAATCAATCCACGGGATCAGACTGCCGGCCAGGGCCGCGCCGAAATTTTCCCTGGGGAAATCTTCCGCACGCATGGCGTGGGTGACATTTCGGTCCAGATCAAGAATGGAAGATGCCGGATCGGCCAGAAGGTCTTTTCCGGCAGCGCCAAGAGCGGTCATCTGGCGAATGAGTTCCCGCATGTTGTTGGCCCCGGCCCCGGAAGAGGCCTGATAGGTCATGGAGGTCAGCCATTCAATATATCCTTTTTTAAACAGAGATCCAATGGCCATGAGCATCAGACTCACGGTGCAGTTGCCGCCGATATAATTTTTAACGCCATCTGCCAGGCCCTGGTCAATGACATCCCGGTTTACGGGGTCCAGTACGATAATGCTGTCCGGGTCCATGCGCAGGGCAGACGCCGCATCCAGCCAGTACCCCTTCCATCCGGCCGCCCGGAGATCCGGATACACTTTTTTGGTATAACCGCCGCCCTGACAGGTGACAATAATATCCATATCTGAAAGAATTTTAATGTCAAAAGCATCCTGCAGGGGCGGCGTTTCAAGGCCTACATCCGGGGCGGCCTGGCCGACCTGGGAAGTGGACGCAAACAGGGCGTCAAAGCCGTTAAAATCATTTTCCGCTTTCATCCGGTCCATCAGAACAGACCCCACCATGCCTCGCCAGCCGATAAATCCGACCTTCAACATTTCAAACTCCTTTCAAATTTCTTGATTTTATATTAAATTCAATACAAAATAATTATTTTTATAAAAACCATAACCCAAACATACCCGTGCCGGGTATTCACTGTTTTATGTTTTTCTGCTTGCTGTAATCTATAAATATTTCTATTTATTTGTCAATAACAACATCCTGAACCGCGTCTTTGCCACGTCTTCTTTAAAACCAAACTGTCCTTTTCCGGCAGGCAGCCGCAAACCGGACGGTAACATGCACACACCAGGAATTCGCACCCATGCCGATTTACGAATACACCGCATTAAATCTCAAAGGAAAAACCGTTCACGATATCATTGACTCCGACAGCATGGCATCGGCCCGGCAAAAATTAAGGGCCGCCGGCATCTACCCCACCGCCATCAAAGAAGTCCATGAAACCGATGCGCGAAAAAAACCCGGCATCCCCTATGTTTCCCGTTTGTTTTCCAAAAAGGTGAAACAGTCGGAAATTGCCATGATGACCCGCCAGCTCGCCACCCTGCTGGCGGCGGGGTTTCCCCTGGTGTCTGCCATCAGCACCCTGGTGCCCCAGGCGGAATCCGGCCTGTTCAAACGCATTCTGTCCCAGATCAAAGATGCCATTGAAGAAGGCAGCAGCTTTGCAGAGGCCCTGGCCCTGTATCCGGATACGTTTTCAGACATGTACATCAACATGGTGCGCTCCGGTGAATCCTCCGGCACTCTGGAACTGGTACTGGAACGGCTGGCGGAAATCAGTGAAAAGCAGCAGGCCTTAAACAACCGCATCCGCTCCGCCCTCACCTATCCGGTGCTCATGTTTGTTCTCGGCCTGGGGGTGCTCTATTTCCTGCTGGCCTATGTGGTGCCCCGCATTACTTCCATTTTCAGTGACATGGGCCAGGCCCTGCCCGCCCCCACCCGCTTCCTGATCGCCACCAGCGAGCTTTTCAAATCCGGGTGGTGGATTATCCTGCTGATAATTGTGCTGGCGGCTGCGGTAATCTCACGCATCAAAAAAACGGAAAAAGGCGGCTATCTCTATGATAAACTCAAGCTGTCCCTGCCGGGGTTCGGCAATCTCATCACCAAGCTGTCCGTGGCCCGGTTTGCCAGAACATTAGGCACCCTGCTGGAAAACGGGGTTTCCATGCTTCAGGCCCTGAGAATTGTCAAAAACATTGTGGGCAACCGGCTGATTGCGGAATCCATTGAAAAGGCGGCAGAAGATGTGGAAAAAGGCGGGGGGCTGGGAAAATCCCTTGAAGCCACCCACCTGTTTCCCCACATATCCATTCAAATGATCCAGGTTGGCGAACAGAGCGGGGAACTGGAACCGCTGCTCGGCAAGGTGGCGGATATTTATGAAAACGATGTGGAAAACACGGTGGTGGGCTTAAGCACGCTCCTGGAGCCGCTGATTATTTTGTTCATGGGGGTAATTGTGCTGTTTATTGTGCTCTCCATCCTGCTGCCGATTTTTGAAATGAACCAGTTGATCCGCTGACAGGCTGTTAAAGCCTGTTGCGCTTGTCCGCTTGTCCCTGCTGTGCTGCCGTTAAAAATTCAGGCAAAATCCCAGCACAACCGCCCGGGGCGCAAAGCGAAACGAAAGCGCCGGCGTTAAGTCTGGTGTTAAATCCGGTTTCAGCGCTGGCGGATATTTCTTTTTCAGTTCCCGCACAAATCCGTCCTGTCCGGCCTGATTGAATTTGTGGGCGCTGGAAATACCGCCATAAATGCTGCCCGCGTAAAATCCCGCACCGATCACGCTGAAAATCCCCCCGGCGGCATAAAGATCCCGGTCAAAGCACTCAACCGCCCCGTATGCCAGGGCAAAATTGAGCACAAACGCGGTGAGCGCGTCCCGCCATCGGCCGCAATAAAGATATCCCCCGCCCGGAACAATCGAAAACATTCCGGCAAACACCGGATTTTTTCGCGGAATCCGGTCCCATTGTTCCAGATCTTTCTGAAGGCCGGTGATCATCCGGTTTTGACCGGGCAGCCGGGCAGCGCCGGCCTGGCCGGTTAAACCGGTTGGAGCAGTGAAATCTGAAGCGGGGTCGCGGGTGGTTATTTTCGAAAACGCCTGCACGGCCCGTTGACTTTCTCCGGCTGCCAGAAACACCCAGCCCAGCCGGTAATACACCCGGTCCCGATCCTGCGGCGCCTGCACCTGTTTTTCCATAAACAGCAGATGTTCTGTAGCAGCCCGGTATTTCTGAAGTTTTTCATAGCACCGGCTGATCATCAGACCAGCCGGCAGGCCCCAGGCGGATGCCGGATCTGATACCGGATCTGATGCAATGTCATGGCTGAAAATCCGGGAAAAAATTTCAAGGGCCGCCCCGAAATCATGTTCATAAAACCGGCACATACCAGTTTGAAAATCCGCGTGAACGGCCCGGGGATCATCCGGAAAAAAAAAGATAAACCGCTTGTATTCCATGGCGGCCGCGCCAAAATCCTGGTTTTCAAAACAGAAATCCGCATATTCCAGCATGGCGTGGGCCGGCATGACAGAAGCAGAATCACCGGAAAAATTCCGGGCGGACAGGATGTCCGGAGAAAAAACAAACAGCAGACAACAAACCCCGGCAAAACGAAACCACCACCGGCGCAAAAATTTTTTTTTGCCGGCAACACAAGACGCTTTCACCGGAATCTTCAGAAACGTCACGTCTGGGTTACCCGCAGCACCTCCTCTATGGTGGTGGTGCCTTCCAGAACCCGCTGAATGCCGTCATCATACAACGTGGTCATTCCCAGCCGGACTGCTTCTTTTTTGATCTGATGGGAATCATGGGTTTTCAGAATCATGTTCTGCAGAGTGTCGTTCATTACCATGATTTCATAAATACCGATTCTGCCCCGGTATCCGCTGTGCATGCATCTGGGGCATCCCACGGACCGGTAAATGGTGAGACTGTCATCTATTGGAATCTCCGTATGGCCAAGCCCTTCCCGGACTTTAAGCTGGCGCAGCTGCGCCAGGGTTTCTTCGTCCGGGTGATAGGCTTCCTTGCACTCTTCGCACAGCACCCGCACCAGGCGCTGGGCAATCACGGCAATAACGGAAGAAGAAATCAAAAACGGCTCAACACCGATATCCTTGAGCCGGGTAATGGCGGAGGCGGAATCATTGGTATGCAGGGTGGAAAACACCAGATGACCGGTCAGGGCGGATTGAACACCGATATCCGCGGTTTCCTGGTCCCGCATTTCACCGATCAGGATCACGTCCGGGTCCTGCCGCACAATCGAGCGCAGCCCCCGGGCAAAGGTGAGATCGATTTTGGAATTCACCTGGATCTGGCCAATGCCTTTGAGCTGATATTCCACTGGATCTTCAATGGTGATAATGTTGATATCCGGTGAATTGATCTTGGACAAAATCGCGTAAAGGGTCGTGGTTTTGCCGCTGCCGGTAGGCCCGGTCACCAGGATAATGCCATGGGAATACCGGATCAGGCGCTCTACCGTGTCCAGTTTGTCATCCTTGAATCCCAGTTCCGGCAATTCAAACAAGGTGCCGGATTTATTGAGCAGCCGCAGTACCAGCCGTTCCCCATGGGTAATGGGAATGGTGGAGACGCGGATATCAATGCTCTGGTCCCCGATTTTCACCTCAAACCGGCCGTCCTGGGGCAGGCGTTTTTCCGCGATATTCATTTTGGCCATGACCTTGATCCGGGAAATCAGGGCGGACTGCATCCATTTGGGCGGGGACAGCAGGTCATAGAGCACCCCGTCCACCCGGTTGCGCACTTTAAAGGTGTGCTGGTACGGCTCCAGGTGAATATCGCTGGCCCCGCTTTTAACCGACTGGGAAATAATATGATTCACCAGTTTGATAATGGGCGCGTCGCTGGTGTCGTCCAGCAGGTCGGCGGTTTCTTCGATTTCACTCAAAATATCCGACCCGCTTTCTTCCATGTCCGCCACCAGCTGCTCGGCCGTATCCCGGCTGCTGTCATAGGCGGTATTGATCAGGGAGAAAATGGCTTCCCGGGTGGAAAGGGCCAGCACGGGATCTTCCCATCCCAGCAGCCGGACAATGTCATCCAGGGCCTGGAAAAGGGAAGGATCATTCATGATGATCACCGGCGGGTCTGAAGGGGTCCGGTCGGAAAAATCCGGCGGCAGACCGGTCAGATAAGACAGGTGCCGGACCGGCACCATGGCAAATTTTTTCAGGAATTGAATGGAAACCTTGCGGGTAAATTCCGTATCCAGGGTCTCAAACGTAATGGACGGCAGCAGCGGGAGGTTATACAGCCGGCTGAAGGCTTCCAGAAGCTGATGCTCACTCAGAATTTTTTTTTTCACGAGCATTTCCGACAACAGCGCATTCTGCTCAAGGCAGAGCTTGCGGGTGTCATTGAACACTTCTTCGGAAACATCAAATTCCTGCTCAAGAATTTCTGATAAATGGTGCTGCATTATTTTTTATGCCGGTAGAGTTGGTTATTCATTTAAAAGCATGCTGGGAACAGAGAAAAAAGAATCTTCATCAAACAGTTTGATCTGTCCTTCCTCCAGTTTGTTCATCTGTTCCATTTTATCTGTATAAATTTCATTTCCTTCCACAGCGTCTTCCAGTACATGGGGGGTCATGAAAACATAGAGATTGGTTTCTTCCATACCCTTGCCCGCGGACCGGAACAGCCAGCCCACCACCGGAATGCTGCCCAGGCAGGGCACCCGGTAATCTGTGGAAGACAGGGCATCGTCAATCAGGCCGCCGATGACCACGGTGTTTTTATCGTTCACCACCACCGTGGTATCCACAGTGCGTTTTAAGGTGGTGGGCTGAAACTGGTCTGTGGTGGATTCCAGCTTGGTGGTTTCCAGGACGATTTCCAGGCGGATCTGCCGGTCTTTGCTGATCTGGGGAGTGACTTCCAGACTGATCCCCACATCCTTGTATTCGTAGTTGCTGTAATTGGTATCCCCGCTGCTGGCCTTGGTCAGATACGGCACATTTTTCCCCACCGTGATTTTGGCGGTTTCATTGTCGGTGGTAAGTATCTGGGGCGTGGACAGAATATGGGCGTCGGTGTCTTTTTTATAGGCATTGATCACCGCGGCAATGGTGGGAAAGGTAATACCGCCAAGGGTAATGGTTTCGCCGAAAACCCCCAGTGAAAATCCCGGCGGCAGCATGGACGGCGCGCCAGTGCCGGCGGAAAGCGCAGACGAAATATAGCCGGAATCCCCGCCCAGGGCCCCGCCGGAAAATCCCCCGCCCCAGACCCCGTCATACTTGTCATAACTGCCTTCGCCCCCGGTCTGCCATTCCGTGCCAAGGTTCAGGGACCGGTTTTTATTGATTTCCATCACCAGGCATTCAATGTAGAGCATGGACCGGCGGATATCCAGTTTCCGGATAATTTCCCGGAGCACCTCATAATCATCTTTTTCCGCCACAATGATCAAACTGTTGGTGGCCTTGTCCGCGGTAATTTTAACATCTTCCGAAATCACCGGCGCCAGCTGTTTTCCCTTGGTGGGATCAGCGGAGCCGCTGTTTTTGGTGGGAAATTCCTGAAGCACGGTGGCCAGCTCCTCGGCCTTGGCGTTTTCAAGATAATACACATGAATTTTTTCGCTGCCTTTGGGCATTTCCTTGTCCAGCATTCCCACCAGCGTCCGGACCCGGTCCGTACTGGTTTCGCTGGCCACCACGATAATGGTGTTGGTGCGCCTGTCCGATACCAGGGTCACATCCTTCTGGCCCCCGCGCCGGGGTTGCTGGCCCGCCGCCGGGGCCGCGTTAAACACCGAATCAATAATTTTCACCATTTCCTCGGAATCCGCAAACTCAATGGGGATAACGGATATGGTCTGGCCAATGCCGGTCACGTCAATGGCGTCAATAATCTGAATCAGCCGTTTGATATTGGAATAAACATCCGTAATAATCAGCATGTTGGTGGGGGCATATGCCAGCACCACGCTGCTTTTGGACACCAGGGGCGCGCACAGCTGCTTGACCTCGTTGGGGTCCGCATAATTCAAATGAATAAGCTGGGTGACAATTTTATCATTGGGCGCATCGGCTTCTTTTTTCAGCCGGGTCTCAATGTTCATGGTGCGCGCATAGGGGGAGGGAATAATCTTGGTGACCTCCCCGGCATCCACAGTGGCAAATCCATGCACTTCCAGCACAGATTCAAACACGGCATAGGCTTCATCAACAGATATTTTGGTGGGGGAAATCACGGAAATATTGCCTTTGACCCGACGGTCAATGATAAAATTCCGGCCGGTCAGCTCACTGATGAATTTTATGAAAACCTCAATATCCACATCATTAAAATCAATGGAGATATAACTCTCCTGAGCTGATTCCGGTGTGCCTGATGCCGGCGTCTGGCCGAAAACAGGTCCTGCAAAAACCGCTCCCCAAAGGACCGCCAGACCTAAAACCATGGCGCATTTCTGAAAACAGTACATAGTGATCATCCGCATCTTTATTTTTTGATTATTCAATTTGATAATTAATCGACTGCTGCTGTCCCTGGCGTTCGATCTGAAGCTCCACTGAAGAAGAAGATTTCAGGTTGTCGTAGAACTTCAGCGCATCGTCCACGGACTGTATTTCTTTTCCATTCACCCCTTTGACAATATCGCCGTTCTGAAGCCCCATTTCCTTGAAAATGGAATTCTGCTGCACATGGCTCAGCAGCAGACCGTCGGGTTTACCGTCCCTGAAATGCGGCCGGACCTTTACCTGACTCATCAGCTGGTTGATATTTCGCAGGGAATCATTGATCTCATCCCGGTCAATGCTGACGGTTTCCCCATCACCAAACCGATCCTCCATCTCCGGCTCATCAAAGGGGGCGTTTGACGGAGACGGGCGGCGGGCCGCCCCTTCTTTTTCATCTTCCATAAGCAGAATCTCATCTTTACCGTTCACCGTGAGCACCACTTTTTTTCTGAGAATCATTTTGACCTCGGCATTTTGAATGGCGTCTCCGTTGCGGTACAGCCCCTGCTTGCGCTTCTGGGTATCTTCAATGACCGCATAGTCCTGTTCATCGCTGCCGGTGATGGTACCGAAAAGCTTCAGTTGCAGGCGGGTCTCTTCAAGGTTGTCCAGTTCAATGGCATCGGCCGTGTTTTCCGGTTTTGCAGCTTCACCGGTTTTAAAAAGATCCCGGTCCGTGATGGCCTTGTAGGCAATTTTTTTATAAACCGCGGCCGGCGGCCGGGAAGTCCGGTCCCGATCAGCCCCGGGACCGGTGTCTAAAAACGCGGCCAGATCCGGCTCGGAAATCTCCGTAAGTTTGGCGGAAAGGAGATGATACCCCAGTTTCACACCCAGAAAAATCAGGGCAGTGACCAGGGCAATGTTAAATATGGCAAAGATATTTTTAATCATAATTATTATCTCAGGTTATTCTCTCAGGAAAACAAACAGGCTCCTACCTGAGTGCAAAATTCGGCCGTTCCAGGGATCCGGTGATCCGAAACGGCAGTCCCCCGGTTTTGGTCTGATTGCGGGAAAACAGGTCAACGGGAAAAACACTGCCCAGTTTTTTCATAAATCCGGGATGGGGTTTGATTTCCCCTCTGATGTCAAGGGTGCTGGCCGTAAGCGGTGACCGCAGCAGGATATTTCCCGTGGCAGTGCCGGTGATGTCCCGGCCGTCAATGGTAATTTTTTTTAATACCATCCGCGGCCCTCTCAGTTCCGCTTCCGCGCGGACAGCGGAAAAATTGAGCTGTTCCAGACCAAACAGGGCCGGGGTGAACATAACAGCAGGCTCTTTAAGCAGAAGATCCGCTGTTCCCTGTCCTGATGATCCGTTGCGGGACATTTTGATCTCGCCGCCGGCGTTGCCGGAAATGCGATACGATGGAAACATCTGCACTGCCGGGATACCGGAAATCTGAATCCCCTCAAAAACCGCTTCCAGATCAACATCCGCATCCGGCCGGAATCCGGCGGCACGCACTTCCGCATCCAGAACGCCCCCATACAGATCCCCGTGGATAAAAAACGCTTTTGTTTCTTTAAACAAAGACCCGTAAGCAGGGGTGACGGTCATCGTGTCCGCGCCGCCCATCAGCTGATTCTGGTAGCTCACTTCCGGGGACAGGAGTTTCACCCCAGGCGGAAAATCCGGTTTCAACTGCTTGATTTTCACCACCACATCCGGGCTCATCATCCGGCTGATGTTATGGTTCACATAAGAGGTTACCGCATCTCCGGGAAACAGGTAGTACAAAAAAAACAAGGTGATGCTAAAAATATATCCCGCATAGATGATTTTTTTTTTCATATCCGCTTAATTCCGCAGTGTCTTTTTAAGCCCGCATAACGCTTAAGACGCAAATGTTTCCACCTGAAGCACGCAGGTGACAAGGCCGCTGTCTTTTCCGGTTTTGGTAATGGACAGCCGCCGGACAATCACCATGTTGTCTGATGTCTCCACCTGAAACAGATAGTCGCTCAGATCTTTCATGGTAATATCCTGCAGCTTCAGCTCCACCCGTGAAATTTTCAGGCCGGAATCTTCTTTTACACTGGCCGAGGGTTTCATATAGGCAATATGATCTTTCAGCCCGGTATTTCCGGCAAGATGATCCAGAAAAGAAAAAAGGGTGAAATCCGGGGCCCGCCGGCCGATACCCTGCCGGGAAAGGGTCATCTGTTCCTGCACCGCAAGATAATCAGCCCGCAGAAGCTGCATATCCAGAAGGACATCTTCTTTTTCCGATACCAGATTTTGCAGGGCCCTGCGTTTTTCAAACACCGGCGTTACAATAAACCGGGAGATAACAAACACCAGCAGAAAAAGCACTGCCCCGGATACGGCAATTTTTTCACGTTTATTCAAGTTTAACGCAAGCGATGAAATGCTTTTCATCCTGTCCTCAGTGGTTCAGCAGGTTCAGCAGCATGGGCCATAAACCCGACAATAATGGGTTACAAATCAATTTTCAATTTAAACTGAATCCGGCTGGTGGATTTTTCCATATTGGCCGAACTGATGGTAATATTTTTCAGAATGTCCGCCTGTTCCAGCCGGTTTTTCAGATCATCCACATTATTAAAGGAAGCCGTATGCCCGGAAATCACCACATTGTCCTCGCCACGGACAAAATTGGTCAGTTCCACATCCAGGTCCTGGGGTATCCGTGCGCTGATTTCCTTTAAAATATCAATATTCAGCACTTCCTGCTCAATGATGCCGGAAAAGGTGGTTTTTTCCTGTTCCTGCCGCACCAGGGTCTGCATCTGCTGCACCGGATCAATGATTTTTTCCACTTCCGGAAATGTGGACTGAAAAATAAACGCGATGCGGCGATTGAGCCGGTTGGCCTGATCCTGAAGAAAACGGGCTTCAAACAGCACGTTAAACATGATCAGCACAAACACAAACGCGGCAATGAGACCGGTTTTGATAAAATTATGCTTATATTCTTCCCAGTATTTCCGGATCAGGGAATGCTCGCCGAAAAAATTAATGGTGCGGATGCCCAGGATTTCCATGGCAGCCAGGGACAGTGCCGTGTTCATGAGGACCGGAGAGGGTTCGCCGGCTTCGGTCAGGTCCATTTTTTCCCGCAATATCGCGGCCATGTTTATCGGTTCAACACTGATGCCCAGGGTGGTTTCAATTTTCCGGCGAAAAACCGCCATGTCAATGGGGTCTTCGTCATTTTCCGGATCAGCGGCACGGTTTTGGGTAATCAGAATTTTTGACGGGGTAAAGTCTCTGTAAAATAAAGATTCAAACGCGGTAATCACCTGAAAGATACTGTCCCCCAGCCGTTCAGCCGTTCGGGCCGGGTCTGCCGCCTTCAGAAAAAAACACCGGGCAACATGCGCCTTGGCCCCGGCCACCGCGACCACAGTGGCATATTCATCATCCACATCCGCGACCACAACGTCCTGATCATACTCCGGCAGGGTGGCAAGATACGCAGCCCCGGGAAGGCCGGGCGGGGTCAGCAGATACGGATCAAGGCCAGCAGCCTGAAGCACGTCGCGAATGACGGCAATCGCTTCGGTCCGGGCCACACTCACAAGGATATCGGTTTTTTCCGCCGGCTGAACAATCTGAAAATCAATGGCCATTTCATCCACCGGATACGGCAGCAGGGGCTCCAGTTCAAAGGGAAGCACCTGCCGGATTTTCCGCCGGTCTTTGAACGGCACCTGGAAATTGCGAAAAGACACCCAGGCCGCGGGAATGGTAACAATGGTTTCCGCACCGGAAAGGTCCATTGCTTCCGCAACACCCCCAAGGGCCGCGGATAGCCGGGAGCGGAGGCCTTCAGCGGCATCCACCTCCTCAGACGGTTCCGGCACGTCCGCAAAAGGCACATGCATCCGCCCGTCAATCCGGGTTTCCTTGAGGCTGTTTTCAACGAGCAGTGCAAATATGCCCCTGCTCCGGATATCCAATGAAAAAATTTTTCTGCTCATAACACCATAAAATCAGATTGCAGGTTTTCAGCGAGACCCCAGCGTTTCAGCGTTTTTAACGGAAAAAAATCAACACCACCAGGGCAATGCCAAAATCCGGTTAACCACCGTCTATAGTTTGGATGGCCGGCAAAGTAAAGAAATAATTACCGGTTTTATTCATTTGGGTTTATTCATATTGACGGCGCAGGAGTTTACAATACCACTTCCCGGATTCCGCGTCTTTTTGCCGCTCCACGATCACGGTGGCGATTTTCTGAACGTCGTTTACTGTTGCAAAACATTCAATCCGGAAAAGATCGCTCTGGGTGGTGATCAGCTCCTCCGGGATATCCACTTCACTGCACCCGGGCACCTGTTTATACCAGGCTGCGCCGGTTAAATCATACAAAAACCGTTCCTCCGCCTTTTCAATCCGGTAATTGTAGATTTCCGGGGCCAGAAATTCATGACCCAGTGGCAGCAGCCCGGCCAGCACCGGCATTTCCGCAGTATTGATGTTTATTTTTCCGGTATAGGTAAATTTATCTCCGGAAGCGGCAAGCCCGTGCACGGTCACAAAATTGGAAATTCCCATGACTTCTTCATTAAGGGTATAAAAAAGTTCCGGCGTAATGCCTTTGGTCCGCACCAGCTCCTCCACATACCGGATCGGCCCGTTCCGGGTTTTATACGGCGGATCAAGGTCCTCGTAATATTCATTTTCAGCGCCGTCCAGGCCGGTAATGGCATCATTGTCATTGTCATCCAGCCAGTCTTTGATGGGGTTGATCACGGCCCCGGGCTCAGGAAGTTCATCCGTAAACAGCTCCGCTGTCTCCTGTCTGGCGTCCTCCTGCTGGGCGAGCATCAGCGAGATGAACCGGAGCCACAGATCCCGCTGGGCCGTATTGTAATCCTTTCCATCCGGAAATTGCACCAGGGCGTTCACCTGCACCCGGCTCAGCTCATCGGTAATCATCAGCCCCACTTCCCCCTGCTCAAAGGGCATGCCCGCCAGATACGCGTCAATTTTTTCCGGAACCGCCCAGTCTTCCTGAACAGAATCAATTTCAGAATCATTTTTGTCCGCGATCAGAATACCTTTGGCCACTTCAACAGCGGAATCGATCATATGATCCAGCAGCACCCGGTCCCTTACCACGGCCGCGCTCAATACCGAGGACTGCATCTGGCGGTTGAGTTCAAAGGTCACGGTTACCAGAATGGTAACAATGGTCAGGGTGAGAATCAGCACCACCCCTTTCTGATTGTCAGGGGGCCAGAGGGTCATAACTCACTCCGTTTTTTCCCGGACCACGGGCAGGGCAATTTTTCTGAAAAAGGAATAAGTGCCCTCTCCCTGACCGCTGTTGATGGTGAGTTCAATGTCCAGTGCGGAAGGTGTGGCATATTTCAGCATATCCGCGTCCGAATCCCAGGTTTCCCGTTCATTTGCGTCCTCATCATAAAAAGTGAGGGTAAATGTTTCAACATTTTCGCAGAGCACCGGATCACTGTCTTTTTCTTCAAACTCGTAATCTTCATCATAGGGATAAATAACATCCGAGCGTTTCAGCACCCGTTCCGTCTCCGGATACCCCCGTTCCTTGACATAATAAACAATCTCGGCAATCCCTTTTTCCGGGTTCCGGGTCATGGGCAGGTGCGCAAAAGAAGCAAACCGGAGCTGTGAAAAACTTTTATTTCCGCTGAAGCTCACTTTTCCGAAAACACCGTAAGGGTCCGGGGGATCATCAAAATCCGGGGGCTGATACAGGGGTTTCTGCTCCACATAAATGGCGTTTAAATCCGCGCAGATCCGGTCCAGGCAGGTGCGGGCCATTTCATACCCGTTCATGCCGCTTTTAATGGCGTCCGTGCGGGATATCACGCCGTTGAAAGTGCTGAAAATCAGAGACATGACAACCGAGAAAATAAAGGTCGCAATCAGAATTTCCATGAGGGTAAACCCGGCAGTTGACCTTTTTACGGCTCTGGCAGCCCTGTCGTCACGCATCACCGGCTTACGCATCATCTGCTCCGGTATCATCGCAGAGAAAATGGCGCAGGGAAAATTTCAGCTGCCCGCTGTTAAAATCAATGGCCACATCGATTTGTTTCATTTTGACAAGCGGGCTTTCAAAAACATCCAGATCCACGTCCGTAACATCCACTTTCCAGGCATAACCGGGATAGTCTTCTCCAAAATCCCCGGCATCGGACATCTCAGCAGCTTCCGGGTTCAGGACGATTTCCGCCAGCCGGGATTCCGCCAGCATGGGGGCCAGAGTGTAAAACCGGATGGTTTCGTTCATGCCAATGGTCTGTCCCTGGAGACGGATGATACTCACCAGCACCACCGCGATCACGGCAACCGACACCATGACTTCCAGCAGGGTGAACCCGGCGGTATTTTTCGCTGGATATCTGAAATCCCGGCGGGAATTAAAATCCAACATATTCCTCAACAATTTTGACATGGGGAAGAAACGGTTCAATCAGATAAGAAAATTGATTATTGTCCCGGTCCCGAAGGTGGATAATGGCTTTATCAGAATATCCCTGGCGGTAAAAATTGATTTCCGCCACGCCCCGGGAAACTTTTTTATCATCATTCGGGTCATCGCCCGGCACCGCCACATCCATGATCTCAAATCCCGACGGCACCTTAAATTCGTCTGTTTTCGGGGTTTCATCGGTCATGGGACCGGCGGAAGTCCACATGGTGCCTTCGTCCAGGTCAACATTCAGCACAAAAAGGGTCTGCTCCTGAACCGCCTGCTCTTTTAATAATTTGACTTTCAGCAAAATCCAGGTGGAAATTTTACGGTCTTTGTCCGAAAAAAAAGAGGCATCCAGCCGGGGCAGGGAAAACGCCAGCAGCACGCTGATAATGGAGATCACCACAATCAGTTCGATAAGGGTGAATCCCTGATCGCGGGGGGGTGTTATGTACCGGAAAAATTTCAAGCGGGCTTATTCGATTTCCCAGTTATTGATATCCTTGTTGTACTCTTCACCGCCCGGCTCACCGTCCGCCCCATAGGAGATAAGGTCAAAATCACTGTGGGTCCCGGGAGACAGATAAATAAACTCATTGCCCCACGGGTCTTTGGGCACCTGACCTTTTTCCAGATAGCCGCCGGTGCGCCAGTTTTTGGCGGTTTTACCGGTATCCGGTTTGGTAACCAATGCTTCAAGGCCCTGGTCGGTGGTGGGATAATGGCCGTTATCCAGCTTGTAAAGCTTGAGCGCGGTTTCCAGGCTCTGAATGTCCACCTGGGCTTTTACCTGTTTCGCCTGATCCGGCCGGCCCATGATCTTTGGGGCCACCCAGACCGCCAGCACGCTCAGAATCACAATCACGACCATGAGCTCAATCAGGGTAAAACCCCGTTGCGCGTAAAGGAAAGAATAACTGTTTTTCCGCATTTTATGACACCTTGATGATTTGAAAAGGTGGAAATATGACCCAAGAAATGATAAACACTAAATAACCTGTGCTTTACCCAAACGCCCTTTAAATTTCAAGCTTTTTTGTTGCACACACAGGAGGTGAATCCATGCATCAGCAGCAGCCTGACGTTTCCGCCCTGGACCGGCCGGAGATTCTGCAGTTTATTTTTCATCCCCGCACCGAGTCCGGCCGGCCAGTGCCGGCATATGCCGAAACCATGAACATTGACACGGAAGATGGCCACCGCATCGGCGCGCGGCTGTATCTGAGCAATTCTCAAGCCCCCCATCTTCTGTTTTTTCACGGCAACGGTGAAATCGCCGAAGATTATGACGACATCGGCCCGGTGTATATGAATTTCGGGCTCAATTTCATGGTGGCGGACTTCCGGGGATACGGCAGAAGCACGGGAAATCCCACCATCAGCGCCATGTTCAGCGACGCCCATACCGTATTTCATCATTTTACAAACTGGATGAAACAAAACCACAGAACCGGGCCTCTGTGGATCATGGGACG
Source organism: Desulfobacteraceae bacterium (assembly GCA_011390465.1). Classification (GTDB taxonomy): domain Bacteria; phylum Desulfobacterota; class Desulfobacteria; order Desulfobacterales; family Desulfosalsimonadaceae; genus SURF-3. The sequence continues at coordinate 12,068 of JAABSH010000020.1, read as the reverse complement.
ATCTCTGGGCAGCGCGTCCGCCATTGCGCTGGCCGCTGCCTATCCAAAACAGGTCCGGGGGCTGATAGTTGAAAGCGGGTTTGCCCATACCGCGGATCTTTTTAAACGACTGGGCATCCGGACGGAACACTCCGGGATCCGGGAGGCGGCCCTGTTTTCAAACGCGGAACAGATTGCCCGGTATCCCGGCCCCACATTGATCCTCCATGGTGAACAGGATCAGATTATTCCGGTTTTTCATGCCCGGGATCTCCATGACCGGGCTCCGGCCCGGCAAAAACAGCTGCACATCATTTCCGGCGCGGACCACAACACCCTGATGCTGGTGGCCGGCAGAAACTATTTTGAAATTATACAAAAATTTATCCTTGATGCAAATGGATCAGATGCAGAATCAGGAGCAGGATATTGAATTTACCGATAAAACAATTTTTTAAACCCGCCGATTCCGTGGAAACCGACCCGGCAGCCATTCATCAGGCCCTGATTCATATCGGAAACCCCCTGGCCGCAGTGGATGCCGGCGGGATACCCGGTGTGTGCCGAGCCGGCTGTATCATGTCCGGCTGTATTACGTCCGGCTGCATTACGTCCGGCTATAATACGTCCGGGCCGGCGGAACAGCCAAAAATAAATCAACCGGAGACAACTCAACCGGAGACAAATCAACCGAAGGCGAATCAACCAGAAACAACTCCACCGGAGGCGGATGACCCTGGCGGCCGGCTTCCCCTGCTGTCCGTGATGCCGGCCCTGGTGCCGGAACAGCTGGGAAACCCGATCTTTAAAAAAAAATATCACCTCAGATACGCCTGCGTGGCCGGGGCCATGGCCCACGGCATTGCATCCGCCAGACTGGTCCGGGCCGCGGCAGACGCCGGCATGATCGGCTTTTTTGGGGCAGCCGGACTGTCCCCGGCAAATCTGGAAGCCGCCATCCACCAGGTGCAATCCCATGCCGGGCCGGACCAGCCATATGGCTTTAACCTGGTGTACGGGGGAAATGCGGATCTGGAAGCCGCCATGGTGAATTTGTATTTAACCCACAAGGTCCGGACCGTGAGCGCGGCCGGATACCTGAAACTGACCCCGTCCCTGCTCCGGTTTCGCCTGCACGGCATTTACCGCACCCCGGACGGAAAGGTGGTCTGTCCCAACAAAATTATCGCCAAAACTTCCCGGCTTGAAATCGCTTCCTGGTTTTTGTCGCCTCCTCCGGAAAAACTGGTGGCCCGGCTCAGGGATCAGCACCTGATTACGGCGGAAGAAGCAGCCCTGGCCCGGCATGTGCCGGTAGCCGAAGATCTGAGCGCGGAAGCAGATTCCGGCGGCCACACAGACAACCGGGCGGCCCTGGCCCTGCTGCCGTCCATTATCGATCTGCGCAACCGGCTGTTTGAAAAATATCACTATGGGGCCCTTCCCTGCATTGGTCTGGGCGGGGGCGTTGCCACGCCGCTATCCGCCGCCGCAGCCTTTGCTCTGGGCGCGGATTATGTGCTCACCGGATCGGTAAATCAGGCCTGCACGGAATCCGGCACGTCCCGGGCCGTCCGGGAAATGCTTGCTGACGCCTCGCAAACGGACGTGACCATGGCGCCTTCCGCAAACCTGTTTGAACGGGGCATCAAAGTGCAGGTGCTGAAAAAAGGCACCCTGTTTGCCCGGCGGGCCGCCCGGCTGTTTGACATTTATCAGCGCTTTGACGGGCTTGACCAGATTCCGGAATCCATGAAAAATGAACTTGAAACCATGATTTTTCAAAATTCTCTGGAAAAAGAATGGCAGGGATGCTGCTCTTTTTTTAACGCTTATGATCCGGCTCAGCTGGACGCCGCAAAATCAAATCCCAAACGAAAAATGGCCCTGCTGTTCCGGTCCTATCTTGGAAAGTCCGCTAAATGGGCTATCTGCGGTGATCCGGACCGGGTAAAGGATTATCAGATCTGGTGCGGCCCCTCCATGGGCGCGTTTAACGAATGGGCCCAGGGATCGTTTCTGGAAATACCGGAAAACCGGAAGTTTAAAACCATTGCCATGAACCTTCTGACCGGGGCCTGCGCGGAACTGCGCCGGCATCGGCTGGCAACCGATCTTGCCGCGGCAGACATGTGCCTGCCGCCCCATGCGGGCAGATTTACCCCCCTGTCCATGGCGGAAATTCAAATCATTTTATCACCCGCGCAACTTTAAACCATAACTTTATTTTTTAATAATTAAATTATTGAATATATGGAGAAAAATATAAATGCAAAATCAGGATTATGGGGAAAAAAGAGCCACAGCCCCTGAAATTATGGCATTGTCTGCTGCCAGCCGGGATGAGTTGAAAGATCAGCTCACAGCCCTGTATCGTGAAACTGCCGGAATTGACACATCTGCATTCAGCCGGCGGGCGGAAATCAGCCGGGCAGCATTTTCACCCCGCCACAACTGCCGAATGCTCACCATTGTTGAAGATTTAAAAAATCCCGGTGATATCATTCAGTCTGCCGCAGAAGCCCTTGACGTCCATCCCCAATCCTGCTGGAACTTAAAACAGACAGCTTATGGCGAAGGGGACTGCCCGGGAGCGATTGCCTTTGCGTTTCCCGGCCAGGGCAGTCAGTACCTGTTCATGGGCCGGGATCTGGCCCGGTGTTTTCCGGAAATGGGCCAATCCCTTGCCGCTGCGGACCGCCATTTTAACGGCCCGCAAAAATTAGCCGATTATGTGTATCCCGTGCTGTCAGGCGCGGAAAATGAAAAACCGGTGCTGGAGGAAAAACTGCGGTCCACGGATGTTGCCCAGCCCGCCATTGGAGCGGTGAGCGCCGGCATGGTCAGTATTTTGAAAAAATTCAGCATTGTGCCGGATGCAGCCTGCGGCCACAGTTACGGCGAGCTTTCCGCCCTGTATGCAGGGGGCCGGTTTGATGAATCCACATTTTTTTCCCTGTCCGCGGCCCGGGGAAAATACATGGCGGCGGCCGGCGGGGACGGGGATAAAGGCGGCATGCTGGCGGTCAAAGCACCCCTGGAGGCCATTCATGCGCTGATCAAAAAAAGCGGGCTTGACCTGATTCTGGCCAACCAAAACAGCCCGGATCAGGGCGTCTTGTCCGGTCCCACAGACGCCATCGAAAAAATGGCGGCCCTGTGCCGGGAAACCAAAATCCGCGCCATCATTCTGCCTGTGGCGGCGGCGTTTCACAGCCGGCTGGTGGCGGCGGCGGCCGTGCCCTTTGAAAAAAAAATCCACCAGGCCGCGTTTTCATCCGGCACTGTGCCGTGCGCTGTCCCGGTATATTCCAACACCACGGCCCTGCCCTATCCTGACACGTCAGAAGATGCCAAAAAAGTGCTTGCCACCCACCTCACGCATCCGGTGAATTTTGTGAGCGAAATTCAAAACATGTATGAAAACGGCATCCGCACGTTTGTGGAAACCGGCCCCCGGACCGTACTGACCGGACTGATCAAAACCATTTTAAAAAATCAGCCCGCGCATATTCTGGCAGTGGATGCCGCTTCAGGCCGGCATTCCGGCATCCTGGATCTGGCAAAAACCCTGTGCGCCCTGGCCGCCCTGGGCTATCCCGTAGCCCTTGAAAAATGGAAACCGCCCTTTGAATAACAAAATCTGGTTATCCACTTGGCTCAATCTCGGGTACTCTGGTTCGTAGTGACGCCGTAAGGCGTTACATTATATGCCCTCTGGGGCACACCGCAAACGGCCTTGAGGCAAGGCAGCATGAGTAACTTGAGCCAAATGGATAACCAGATAACAAAAAAACAGGATCCTAAGTTGATCGTTTTAAATTTTGGAATTAATGAATTTTAATTTTAATTAGCGAGGCATTTTATGAAACCTGTTTTTTTAAAACGTCCGGTGCTGGCCAGTATTGTGATAATTTTATCCGCGGTTGCCATTTCTGTTTTTCTAACCAAAAAAGAGCATTCTCTGCAGAAAACGGCCTCAGGGGATTTTAGAAAAAAATTGTCAGAGGCGGCACTGTCCCAGGCCGCAGTTGAAAATGCGCCGGTTACGTTTCTGATCACCGCTGTTTTTGACCGCACCACGAAAAAATACGGACAGCGCGGGCTTCCCTATGTACTCATGGAGGCGGGACATGCCGCCCAGAACCTGTTGCTCCAGGCTGAATCTCTGGACATGGGGGCCGTTCCCATCGGCGCATTCAGCAGTCAAAAAATTTCTGAACTTATACAACTCTCCCCAAAAGCACAGCCATTGTATCTGATACCGGTGGGATATTTTCCGGACCAATAACCTGAAAACGATAATTTGCCTCATGCCGCGTTCCCCCGGTCTCCGTGGGAACACGCACATTGTATAAAATTGCAGAGGCCTTTTGGCGCCAACCGATATTTTTGAGTTTTTAAAGGAAAAACAATGAATACCTCTCCTGTATATCAATTTGCCAGACTTACCTTGCTGCCCATGATTATATTCTGGCTGGCGCTGCCGGTATATGCGGAAAGTCCGATATGGGCGCCCGCTCCTCTGGAAAATTTAATAGACGAAGGGCTGACAAACAACCAGTCTTTAAAAAGCCTTCAATACCAGGTCAACGCATTGGAAGAACAGGTTCCGGCAGCCGGCGCGCTTCCGGATCCCCGATTGGGCATCGGGATGCTGAACCTGCCGACGGACACTTTCGACCTTGACCAGGAACCCATGACCCAGAAACAGATTTTTATCGCCCAGAAAATTCCATGGGCCGGTAAGCGGGCGTTGAGGTCCGAAGAAGTGAAATGGTCGGTCAGGCAAAAAGAAGCGATGCTGGATGCCCGGCGTCTGGATCTTTCAAAAGAAATTGCCGCGGCCTGGTACGATCTGGGGTTTATCGCCAAAAGCCGGCAAATTAATGACCGGATGATCGAACTGCTCGACCGGATCTATAATGCTGCGGAAAACCGCTACGTCTCCGGCAAAGGATTGCAGCAGAATATTTTTCAGGCCCAGGTGGAACTCAGCAAACTCTACAATGAGCGGATATCATTGAAATCCCGGTACCGGACCCTTGAAGACCGGATCAATGCACTGTTGAACCGGAAACGCTTTCAACCGGTGGTCTATTCGGACACTTTACCGGCACCTGGCATGAAATTCTCGCTAACGAACCTGGAATCCACAGCACTGTTGCACAACCCGGAATTAAAAATCCGGAAACACGAAATCAGTCAGTCAGAAACACGCATCCATTTGGCAAAAAAAGACTTCTGGCCGGATGTTGATATTATGGCGGCATACGGCCAGCGGGACGAAAACCGGGCCGGGCAGGACCGGGCGGATTTTTTTTCGACCACCGTATCGGTCAGCCTGCCCGTGTGGCAGGATCGCAAACAGGACCGGCAATTGTCGGCAGCCACCGCCATGCGGCATTCCGCCGAACAATCCTTTGAGAATCTGGCGGAGAGCATCACCCATCAGTTAGACGGTCTGGCCACTGAGATTGGCAGCCTTCAGGACAATTATTTTCTGTACCGTCAAACCCTGCTGCCCCAGGCGGAAAGCTGGTCGCGTTCGGCAATGGATGCGTATGAAGTCGGAGAAGTGGAGTTCGACACCATGATCAACGCCCGGATGCGCCTGCTGATGTTTGAACTCCAGGCGGAAAAATATCTGTTTGATACCTATAAAAAACGGGCGGAACTGGAAGCATTGATCGGGAAGAAATTACCATAGAGGCTTTTAAAAAACCGGGTTATCCGCTTTGCTTGAGTTGAAACGAGAAGTTGTAAGTTGTTCCAATGTAGGGTGCATTTTATGCACCGCTATCTATCGATATTTTTTAAGATGGTGCATAGAATGCACCCTACTCGACCGAAGTAAATAACCTGAAAAAGAAAATGAACCATGGAGAACAAAGAGATCACAGAGGAGAAAAGATAGTGAAACATCCTCCGTCATTCCGGCAATCTGTTAGCCGGAATCCATAATCCGGTTTGGTAGGAACTTCATGGAAGAATAGAGTCTGCTGTTTAGAGGAAGAAACGATTGAAAGACGGGGAACGAAAGTGAAAAGTATGTTTAATTGAGAGAATGAATTCCGATAGGGAGGATTCTTATCATGCGGTCATTTAACTGGATTCCGGCTAAAAGATTGCCGGAATGACAGGGAGGAGGATTGCAGGGGTAATGCTATGCGTTAACTTAGCGTTTTCGGTCACCGCCTCAGGGATAACTCACAACAACCTCATTCCAGCTCTGAAAGGAGTTAAAAGGACTTAATATTATGAACGGTAATTATGGACTTATCATCCAAAAATGATGTCGCGCCCCTTCAGGGCGCATACGCCGGTATCAAAAATCTTCTATATATAGAGGTAAAAAATGAACAAAAATTTAAAAAACAATAAAGGCGCACTGCCGGTTCGGGTGATCCTGATCACGGCAGTTATTTCCATATCCGTATTTGCCGCGGCCGCTTATTTGGGCGGCTATCTTATAGTCTCACCGATGAAAGCAGACTCCCACCGTCATGAGGAAGCGGCGACAACCAATTCCGAAACCCAGCTCTATTCCTGCGGCATGCACCCGTGGATCGTGTCCGAAGAGCCCGGCACCTGCCCCATTTGCGGCATGGATCTGACCCCGAAAAGGGATCACAAGGACGATGCCGCGGATATCGGCGAAAATAAAATCGCCTACTGGCGAGCGCCTATGAACCCGATGGAAATTTATGACAAACCCGGCAAAAGTGCCATGGGCATGGACCTGGTGCCGGTATATGAAAATGAATTAAGCGGCGGGGTGGAGATCAGAATCGATCCGGTCACTCAGCAGAATATGGGCATCCGGGTGGCCACGGCTGAAAAAGGCCCCCTCACCTACACCATCCGGACCTACGGACATATCACCTATGATGAAACCCGAAAATCGCAGATCAACCCGAAATTCTCCGGGTGGCTGGAAAAAGTATATGTGGATTTTACCGGCCAGATGGTCGAAAAAGGCGATCCCCTGTTTGATATATACTCCCCGGACCTGATCACGGCCCAGGATGATTACCTGGAAGCTTATCAAAATTACAACAAAAATCCATCTCCGGCAAACAAACGGATTCGGGATTCCGTGATGAACCGACTCCAATTCTTTGACATCCGGGATGAAGAAATCAAAAAAATCGAAAAAAACGGTGCCCCTATCCACGCCCTGAGCATCCGGTCGCCTTTCAGGGGAGTCGTCACGCAGAAATCAAACGCAGTGGAAGGGGCCTACATTCAAACGGGTGCCACGGTATATGAGATTGCCGACCTGTCACGGGTCTGGGTGGAAGCCCATATTTATGAATACGAGCTGAGCACCGTGGCCGCCGGACTGGAAGCCGAGATGACCCTGCCGTATATTCCCGGCAAACGCTACTTTGGCAAAGTGAGCTATGTCTACCCCTATCTTCAGCGCAAGACCCGGGATGTGGTGATCCGCATTGAATTTGACAACCCGGACTTAGAACTCAAACCGGACATGTATGCCAATGTATTCATCAAAACCACTGCAGGAGAAGAAGGCATTATCATTCCGTCCGAATCCGTGATCCGGACCGGTACGCGCAACATCGTATTTGTGACCCGGGGGGATGGAAAATTTTCACCGCGGGAGGTCACCCTCGGCATGCCCCTGGACAATGACAATGTCCGGGTACTAAAAGGCGTGGCACCCGGCGAAACCGTTGTAACCTCCGGCCAGTTTCTGCTGGATTCGGAATCCAGGCTGAAAGCGGCGACGCAGAAAATGATGGAGCCGGAATCCATCCCTGAGGCCACCGTGCCCACCGAACCTACGGAACCGACGGATGATTTTTTTGACGACTTGGAAGGATAACCATGATTGAAAAAATTATCGAATGGTCGCTTAACAATAAATTTATCGTGATACTGGCCACGATTGCGGTCATCGCCGCCGGCGTTCTGTCGCTGAAATCCATTCCCGTAGACGCCATCCCGGATCTGTCGGATGTTCAAGTTATTATCTATACCGATTATCCCGGCCAGGCGCCCCAGGTGGTGGAAGATCAGGTCACCTATCCCCTGACCACGGCCATGCTCAGCGTCCCATACGCCAAAGTGGTGCGGGGCTACTCCTTTTTCGGGCTCTCCTTCGTATATATCATCTTTGAAGAAGGCACCGACCTCTACTGGGCCAGATCCCGGGTCCTGGAATATCTTAATTTTGTGTCCGGCCGCCTGCCGGCTGGGGTTAACCCCCGGCTGGGACCGGATGCCACCGGCGTTGGCTGGGTATATGAATATGTGTTGACCGACACCTCCGGCAATCATGATCTGGCCGAATTGCGCAGCATCCAGGACTGGTATCTCCGGTATGAGCTGACCGCCGTGCCCGGCGTGGCTGAAGTGGCCAGCATCGGCGGGTTTGTCAAACAATACCAGGTGGAAGTCGACCCCAACAAACTCATGGCCTACGATCTGTCCATCCTGAAAGTCAAAACCGCCATTGAAAAATCCAACCAGGATGTGGGCGGCAAACTGGTGGAAATGGGGGAAGCCGAATTTATGGTGCGGGGCCTGGGCTACATCCGGGAAATCTCCGATCTGGAAAAAATTGCCGTGGGTGTTGATATGAAAGGGACCCCGATTCTGCTGAAAAATATCGCGGACATCCATCTGGGCCCGGAACTGCGCCGGGGCATCCTGGACTGGAACGGGGAAGGGGAAACCGCCGGGGGCATTGTGGTGATGCGCTACGGTGAAAACGCCAGGGAAGTGATCGCAAATGTCAAAAAACGGATTCAGGAACTGGAAAAAGGGCTGCCCGAAGGGGTCCGGATCGAAAGCGGATATGACCGCAGCGGGCTCATCGACCGCGCCATCCACACCTTAAAAACCAAGCTGATGGAAGAGATGGCGGTGGTGGCCATTATCTGCATGATTTTTCTGCTGCACCTGAGGTCGGCCTTTGTGGCCCTTTTCACCCTGCCGGTGGGGGTACTGATGGCATTTATCATTATTTATCCGCTGGGCATCAACGCCAATATCATGAGTCTGGGCGGCATTGCCATTGCCATCGGGGTCATGGTGGATGCCTCCATTGTGCTGGTGGAAAATGCCCACAAGCACCTGGAAAGAGACCGGGGCAAAAAACCCCATGCCCAAATTATCCTGGAGGCATCAAAAGAAGTGGGGCCGGCCCTTTTTTACAGCCTGCTGATCATCACCGTCTCCTTTCTGCCGGTTTTTTCGCTTCAGGAACAGTCGGGCCGGATGTTCAAGCCCCTTGCCTATACCAAAACCTTTGCCATGGCCGCTTCATCGATTCTGGCCATTACCATTATCCCTATCCTGATGACCTTTTTTGTAGTGGAAAAACCCCTGCCTCCGGAAATGTCAAAAAGACGAAAACGATGGATCTGGGCGGCGGCGATATGTGGCCCCACACTTTTTGTGGTAATCGGCGGATTGGCCGGAGTTGCCATGCCGGACTGGAGCCTTGGGGCGACCCTGGCGCTTTCGGTGTTTGCCGTAATCTGCCTGATTCCGCAAAAAATCATTTCCGAAACCCGGAATCCCATCAGCCGTTTTTTCATCCGCTTTTACCGCCCCCTGATCAACCAGGTACTCAAATGGCGCAAAACCACCGTGCTGATCGCCATTCTCATCCTCGCCGGGACGTGGTATCCGGCATCACAACTGGGCAGCGAATTCATGCCGCCGTTGAATGAAGGGGATCTGTTGTACATGCCCACCACCCTGCCCGGCATCTCCATCACAAAGGCGAGGGAACTGCTCCAGCAGACGGATAAAATCATCAAAAGTTTCCCGGAAGTGGCTACGGTTCACGGCAAAATCGGGCGCGCGGAAACTGCCACCGACCCGGCGCCGCTGTCCATGATCGAAACCACCATCATGCTGCGGCCCAAAGTCGAATATGAAATGGTTCAGAAGGACCGTTTTTTTTCCGGCTGGCCCGACTGGGCAAAAGGACCTTTGACCCCGATGCTATCGACGATCTGGCCGGAAACAATAAAAGGGGAAATCGTCTATGAGTGGCGCAAAAAGCCGGTGCACCGGTTTTTCTCGGATTGGCCCGGATGGCTGAAGGCACCGCTGGTATGGGTATGGCCGGAAGAAACCTATATCAATATGGACGACCTGGCCCAGGATATGGACCAGGCCATCCAGTTTCCGGGGCTCACCAATGCCTGGACCATGCCCATCAAAACCCGCATCGACATGTTGTCCACCGGCATCAAAACCCCGGTGGGGATCAAGATCATGGGTACGGATCTGGAGACCTTGAGCCGGATCGGCGCCCAAATCGAAGCCGTGGTCCCTCCGATCCCCGGCACCCAGTCGGTCTATTCCGAACGGGTCACGGGCGGCAATTATCTGGATTTTGACATCCGCCGCGGCGATATCGCCCGATACGGCCTGACCGTGGATGATGTTCAGCATGTAATCATGACCGCAGTGGGCGGAATGAATGTCACCGAAACCGTGGAGGGCCTGGAGCGGTATCCGGTGAATTTAAGATATAACCGGGAACTGCGGGACAATATCGACCAGCTCAAACGGGTTCTGGTGCCTACGCCCACCGGCGCACAGGTGCCGCTGGTGCAGCTGGCGGATATCAGCATTCACAAGGGACCGGCCGGCATCAAAACGGAAAACGCCCGCAAAACCGCATGGATCTTTGTGGATCTCAAAGGAATTGATGTGGGGTCCTATGTAAAGAACGCCAAACAGATTGTGGACCGGGAAATAACCCTTCCCACCGGATATTCCATGATCTGGTCGGGCCAGTATGAATACATGGAAAAAGCCAGAAAAACCTTAAATGTTATTGTTCCGGTCACCATTCTTCTGATTTTTCTGCTTTTGTACATGCATTTTAAAAGCATCGGCGAATCCGTGCTTGTCATGGCCAGCCTGCCCTTTGCCATGGTGGGCGGCATCTGGCTGCTGTATCTGCTGGACTACAACCTGTCCGTGGCGGTTTTTGTGGGGTTTATCGCCCTTGCCGGCCTGGCCGCGGAAACCGGCGTGGTTATGCTGGTTTACCTGGATGAAGTGTATCACCGCAAAATAAAGAACAACGAAATGAATACCCCGGATGACCTTCGGGCGGGCATTGTGGAAGGTGCGGTGGAGCGTGTGCGGCCGAAACTGATGACCGTGGCCACCACCCTCATCGGCCTGCTGCCGGTGATGATCGGCTCGGAAACCGGGTCCCAGATCATGAAACGGATTGCCGCTCCCATGGTGGGGGGGCTGGTGTCTTCGGCCATTCTGACCCTGATCATCATCCCGGTGGTGTACGATATATGGAAAAGAAGGGAGTTGAAGCAAAGATAGTCCATTTGTCGGGAAAGAATCCCGACCTACGATTGTATTTCACCGTTAAACGCGCAAAAGGAAAAATATCATGAAAAAACAAGCATTATCCATACTCATCATTGCATTCATCACAATCAGTATGTTTATCCCGGCAGCCATGGCTGACGACTGCTGCCCGTCCGAAACCACCGCCCGGATCGATCACAAAAGCACAGTGGACGGTTATCAGCTGGAATATGAATTCGTTGATATAAGGGAAAAAATGAAAGACATGAAGGAGATGGGCCATTCCATGGAAAACATGACCGCCACCCATCATCTCATGCTTTTTATCAAAAATGCGCAGGGCGAACCGGTGGTTGCGGACCAGGCCGGATTTTTGATTAAAGGCCCTGACGGCAAGAAGCAACAAGCCATGGCCATGAGCATGAGCAGCGGACACGGAGCCGATATCGACCTCTCGACGCCGGGAGAATATACCATCAAAACCAAAGCAGTGGCAGGCGATGTCAGACTAATTGATTCGTTTACGCATTCAGTCAAATAGCCGGCGGCGGACAATATGCCACGACACAATTTTCTCCCTTTCAGCTTTCAGCTCCACCCCCCCCTACCCCCACCACACACTCTTCCGCTGTTTCAGCCCGGTGTCCAGCATGCCTTTTGCAATATTCCAGACCCGCTGATGATTCCGCCTGACCAAGGCCTTGTCCGCAACCCCTTCAACCCCGCCCTTCAGGCGGATGGGCCGGGAAAAATAATAATGAAAT
>JAABSH010000001.1 GCA_011390465.1 Desulfobacteraceae bacterium | reverse complement strand
TGCCCCCCAGTTTTTTGAAAACAAAATACCCCTCATGAGTGTGGTGCCGGTGGAAGAACAGGTTTCCAGCGGTGAAACCACCCTGCCCTTTGATCAGGTGTCTGCCATTATAGAACGCGGCCAGTCCTTTGCGGTAAACGATTGCATCTGCAAAAAAGAACACGAACTGCTGGGCCAGCGCTGTGATAAACCCATGGAAGTCTGTCTGGCCATTGCGCCGATTCCGGATTTTTTCAATGATCATCCTCTGGCAGGCCGGCCCATCACCAAACAGGAAGCCTATGACATTCTGAAAATGAGCGAAGAAGCCGGGCTGGTGCACATGACCAGCAATATTGAAAAAGGCCATTATTATATCTGCAATTGTTGCGGCTGCTGCTGCGGCGTGTTAAGAGGGGTGAAAGAATATGGCGGGGCGTCCGCGGTAAATTCCAATTATTACGCCGAGATCAATGCCGAAGAATGCGTTGCCTGCGGTGTGTGCGCGGATGAACGGTGCCAGGTGGACGCCATCATTGAAAAAGACGATGCATATTTTGTGGTAAAAGAAAAATGCATTGGCTGCGGGCTGTGCGTGTCTACCTGCCCGTCAGAGGCCATTACCCTGATTCGTAAAACACCGGATGAAATTGTGTTGCCCCCGGTAGATGAAGATGACTGGTTCCGGCAGAGAGGCAGAATGCGCGGCCGGGATTTCAGCCGATATGCATAGGGGAAGAGGGTAGAGAAAAGGCTGAAGACTGAAGACTGAAGGCTGAAGATTAAAGGGGGAAGATAAGGAAATTTTAATATGCATGAACTTCCGGTGATCAGCAGTATTTTGAAAATAGTGCTGAAACATGCCAATGATCATAACGTCAAACAGGTGGTGGCGGTGCACCTCCAGGTGGGGGAGCTGAGCGACCTTGAGGATAAATGGATGCAGCAGTATTTTGATCACCTTTCCAAAGGCGGTATTGCCGAAGGGGCCAGACTGGTTATCGAAAGAACCCCGGTGGTGATGAAATGCACGGACTGCGGCCACACCTATGTGGCGGATTTAAAAAACAATGAAAAACTCAAATGTCCGGAATGCGCGAGCGAAAAAAACACCCTGATTTCCGGGCGGGAATATTTTATAAAAAATCTGGAGGCCATATGACCGATGAAATACGATTAATTGAGGTGAAGGAAGATATTCTGGCGGATAACACCCTGCTGGCAAAAGAACTTCAGGAAAAACTTCGCAGGGAGAAAACCTTTTTGTTGAACCTCATGGCATCCCCGGGCGCCGGAAAAACCAGCCTGGTCGTTCAGACCATCCGGAAACTCAAAGAAAAACTGGCCATCGCGGTGATGGAAGCCGATATCGACTCTATGGTGGACGCGGAAAAAGTGGCCAAAGAGGGCGTGACAGCGATCCAGATCCGCACCGGCGGTTTCTGCCACATGGATGCCACCATGGTGAAAACCGGGCTGGATGCCATGGATACCCAAAATCTGGATCTGGTGATTCTGGAAAATGTGGGCAACCTGGTCTGCCCGGCGGAGTTTGAAACCGGGGCCATTAAAAACGCCATGATTTTGAGCGTTCCGGAAGGAGATGACAAACCCCTGAAATATCCCCTGATGTTTACGGTCTGCCAGGCCATGGTGATTAACAAGATTGATTACCTGACATTATCGGATTTTGACATTCAGAAATGCAAAGACCATGTATTGAAACTCAACCCGGACATCAAAATTTTTGAAGTTTCCTGCCGCACCGGCGAGGGCATTGATGAGTGGGTGCAGTGGTTATACGATGAAGTAAAATCCCTTTAAAGCGTTGCCCAGGAAAAAATACCCGGCTGAATCAGGGCATCGCAGGCCCGGGCAATCTGCAGGGTCCGGGTGTGAAACACATTTACCAGGGCCATGGACAGCCCGGCGCCGGCCAGCACCGGCAGAAAAGCCTCTTCAAGCAACTGTTTTTTTTCCATTGGAATATTTCCGGTGGTGAGATTGGAGATGCCAGCAATGGTTGTAACGGGAAACCCTAAAATATCCGGCAAGTTTCGGATCAAGGAGAGAACGCTTTGATTGTGGCGGACGCCGTTTTCCCAGATGACCGGCGCCACCACCGGATCAATGATCAACTGATCGTCGGTAAGGCCGGCGGCCTGTAATTTTTCGTACAGTTCCAGGGCCACGGAAATAAGGTCTGCCTCATCTACCGGTACCTGGCTGTTGGGGGTTAATAGATAGCCGATAATGGGAGATTGGTATTCTTTTGCCAACGGCAGAATCATCCCCAGCTTTTTGGGTTCCAGGGAAAATCCGTTGATGATGGGGGGATTTTGGCTGTTTTTGGCAGCTTCCAATCCGGCTTTCATGGCGATGGCATTGGAGGTATCCAGCAGCAAAGGCAGCCGGCTGACCTCTTGTACCGTTTCCACCAGAAAGGCCATTTTCCTCTCCGGCGCTCTGGTTAACGGCCCGGAATTGATGTCAATGGCTTGGGCCCCGGCCGCTTCGCATTTTTTCACCAGATCCTGAATCGGGCCGGGATCATATTGATCCAGTGCCAACGCCACCACCGGATTGATCACATGAAGGTTGTCCGCAACAAGCTGCATTTTTATGTCTGGTGTTTTTTCAACGGAAAAAGCAAAGCAGCGGCTGAACTGTCCTTCAGCTGCTGCTTTGCAAAAAAAATTACCAGTTTTCGCACAAGAGTTCAAAAAATTCCCTGGGATGCACACAGGCCGGGCATTTTTCCGGGGCTTCTTCTCCCACATGAACATACCCGCAATTCATACACCGCCAGGTGCGTTCTTCCGCTCGTTTAAACACCCGGTCCGCGGCCAGATTGCCTGCCAGTTCCCGGTAGCGTTTTTCGTGCTGCCGTTCGGATACGGAAATGGCATCCCAGGTGTCCGCGGCCCGCTCAAATCCTTCTTCCCGGGCGATGTTGGCAAACCCCGGATACAGTTCCGAATGCTCGAATTTTTCTCCGTCTGCCGCGGCAATCAGGTTTTCATAAGTGGTTTTGATAACCCCGGACGGGAAACTGCCGGTAATTTCCAGTTCCCCGCCATTGAAAAATTTGAAAAACCTGAGGGCATGCTCACATTCCTGGTTGGCGGTTTCTTCAAAAATATCGGCAATCTGGATATATCCGTCTTCGGCGGCTTTTCGGGAAAAATAGGTGTACCGGTTCCGGGCCTGGGACTCGCCGCTAAAAGACAGCAGCAGATTTTTCGCGGTCTGGCTTTCCCTGAATTTTGTCATGATAACGAATCCTTAATCAGTCTTCTGTGATTTCAATGGCATCGGCCCCGCATTCCGCTGCTGCCCGGCGCACGACGTCCTTGTACTGATCCGGTATCTCATCGAATTTGACGGTTGATTTGAGCTGGTCCTCATCATATTCAAATACTTCCGGACAAAGATTGTTGCAGTTTCGGTCTCCCATGCAATTCGAGGTAATGGTTACTTTCATTTTTTTTCTCCTTTTGTGATAAAACGGTGATTAAAATGACATACTGCCTGGGTGGAGATAAAAGAACCCTTGAAAAAATTATTTTCCGGATCGGATGTATTTTTTAAACCCGCCGCCAAACACAATCAAACCAATCCCGCTCATAATAATGGCCGGCACCAGGTTATGAAAGCCTTCAAGTTCAGGGCTGATATAAATGGTGTGGGTCTGCATGTAAACGATCCAGGCAAGTCCGCCGAAAAACGCCAGACCCCCCAGAATGATCCGGGTCATCATGGCAAGTTTTTCCAGCTTTGCGGTTTGCTCGGCCTCATTTTCGATTTTTTCATACCGCAGTTTCAGACGGTCGTGAATAATATACGCCGCTACCAGGATAATGATCGTGACGCTGGTGACAAATTCCCACATGTAGTAGTACAGTTCACCCATTCAATATATTCCTTTCCATTTGATTATATGAGAGATGCATGCTGATACGGGCAATGGTTTTGGAAACGCTTGAACAGCAGTTTACTGTTTTTGCCGGTAAATTGCAACAGGCTTGTGAATCTCTTGAAAAATGATCGTTTTTGGGATGGATTGTTGAAAAAATACCAAACGCGGATGCCTTAAAGCCGCCTGTGAAGAGAAAAAAATCGCCGGGGGCACGATGGTCGCGCCCCCGGCGGTTCCGATCCTGTGGGATGACGGGCCTATGCCGCATTCACCGTGATTTTCCGGGGTTTTGCCTTTTCCACTTTGGGCAGGGTGAGCCGCAGAACACCATTTTTTAAATCAGCTTCAATTTTTTCCTGATCAATGACTTCGGAAAGGGTGAACTGCCGGAAATATTTGCCCACTTCGTATTCAACAAGAATATCATTTTCATCCGGTCCTTCAAAAGGCTCAATATCTCCGGTCAGGGTCAGGGTATCGTCTCGAAGGTCAATGTTCAGGTTTTTGCCGGCAACCCCGGGCATATCCGCCAGCAAGGTGATTTCCTTGTCTGTTTCAAAAATATCCACCGCCGGCGTGAAGACAGGTCCCGGCCGGGTGTGTTCGGCAGGAATTGATACTTCCTGCTTTTCTTTTAATTTCAGTTCTTTGGAATCAGCCATGGGTATCCCTCCCTTCATGATGGTTATTTAATGGTGATTTGTCTGGGTTTGGCCACTTCCGCCTTGGCCACCGTAATGGTCAGAATTCCGTCTGCCAGGCCGGCTTCCACTTTGTCAGTATTAATGTCGCCGGGAAGTTCCAGAATTCTGGAGAAACGGCCTGCTTCGCGCTCCCGCCGGTGATAACGGGCATTGGCGTCTTCATCACTGATTTTCCGCTCACCGGAAATGGTAATGCTTTTGCCGGTTGTCTGGATGTCCAGTTCATCCGCCTTCACCCCTGGAAGTTCCGCCCGGATATAAAAATTATCCTTGTCTTCGGTCAGGTTGACGGCGGGAAAAACGCCTGCTGAGAATGCATGCCGCGGATCGGTATTAAAAAGACTGCTGTTTAAAAAATCCATTTCTTTGCGCATGCGATCCAGCTCGGCAAACGGATTCCGGTATGCCGCGGGATTTTCAAAGAATCTTCTGATCAACATAACGCATCCCTCCTTTTTTTTGATAATGAATTAAACAGGGGTTATTTTCTTTAATATCAAAGTGTTGATATCTTTATGAATAAAAAAATAATCACGGGGAAACCCGTGTCAAGGGGCATGCAAAATTTTTACGCAAAAATTCAGCCATGGGTTATTAGGGTTTTTTATTGCCGGATTTTCCTGTAAAAGAATATAATAGAAAATGATCTCGGAATATGGGGTTGTTCAAAAAATCCATTAAAAATTCTCTGACAGGGGGGAAAAATGACGCGTCAGCGCCGGAAATCGAAAATTGGCATGTCGCCGGGGTCGCTGATTTATACGGGAGAGCGCACCACCGAACCAGTGAAAATTTCTGTTATGGATTACACGCCGGACCGGGTGGATGAATTTTCCGACGCCTCCCTCGACCATATCCGTGCCTGCCTGGCCCATGATTCCATTACATGGATTAATGTTTCCGGAATTCATGATATGGAAATCGTGGAAAAAATCGGGAAAATTTTTGATCTGCATCCTCTGGTGCTGGAAGATCTGGTCAACCCCCGGCACCGGGCAAAAATGGATGCCTATGACAACTACCTGTTTCTTGTTCTTAAAATGGTATTTCAGGAACCGGACCAAAAGGCCCTGCAGTATGAACATGTCTGCCTGGTGGTGGGGCCGGATTTTCTGATTTCGTTTCAGGAACGGGAAGGCGATGTGTTCGGGCCGGTCCGGGACCGGCTGCGCATGGCAAAAGGCCGCATCCGGAAATCCGGGGCGGATTACCTGGGATACGCACTGATGGATATGATTGTGGATCAGTATTATGGCATTCTGGAGCAGATGGGCGAGGAAATTGATATTATCCAGGAGGAGGCCCTGGAAAATCCGTCCGCGGAAACATTCAGCGCCATTCACAGCACCCGGCATCAGCTGGTGTTATTGCGCAAAACCATCTGGCCCATGCGGGAACTGGTGGCCGGCCTGCTGCGGGGAGAGTCCGCTTTGATCCGGGAAGGGGTAATGGTTTATCTCCGGGATGTGTATGATCATGTGATTCAGGTGATTGACACGGTGGAAACTTTTCGGGATCTGCTGGCCGGCACCCTGGATACCTATATGTCGTCCGTGAGCAATAAAATGAATGAAGTCATGAAGGTGCTGACCATCATGGCCACCATGTTTATTCCCCTTACCTTTCTGGCGGGTATTTACGGTATGAATTTTACCTATATGCCGGAACTCGACTGGCGGTATGCCTATCCAGTCTTCTGGGGCGTTGTCCTTGTTGTTTTTCTGGCAATGTTCGGGTGGTTTAAAAAGAAAAAATGGCTGTGATCAACACAACAGGAGATCCAATTTTTTGGCGGGAAAAAACTAAAGATGTGGAAAAAATCCAATGAGAAAAACTGATTTTAAAATTTCTAAAAATTATCCGGTATGGGTGTTGGCCGTTTTTCTGGCGGGGTTCCTTTTTCTGGTGGGAACCCCGCAGCGACAGGCCCGGGCGGAGACGGCTCCCCAGCCCTATGATACCCTCCAGGCCTCGGTGGAAGAAACCCTAAAAGCCGAAGCCCAAAAAATCCAGAAATTAAAGGACCAGCTGGTTCAGGCCGAACAGGCGAAAAAGTCCGCCCTGGAAAAAATCAATGCCCTTAAAATTCAACTGCCGATATTCAACAACCTTTTGAATCAATCGGAAATACCGGTATCGGAACTTGAAGCGGCCCGGCAGAAAATTCAGGCCGCCACTCAGCAAATCCATGAGCAGATGGCAGCCTTTTCCACCCGCCAGAATGACATTGCCGGGCAAATTCAGCAGAATCAGGAACAACTGACCTTTACCGAACAACAGACCCTGGAAATTATACCAAAAACAACGCCGGCTGAGGCGGCCGTATCCGCCACCGGACCGGACACAGTGACAGATACCCCGAATAAAACGGATACACCGAACGAGGGGGATAAGACAGACCCAGCGGACAAGACAAACAATGAAACAGAAGTGGATATTTCCCGGATTTATGATCAATATCAGGTTCTGCTCAAACAGTATCAGGAAAAACAGACCCTGCTGTCGTCCATTCGCCTGATTTATCAGGAAACAACCGCCGCGCTTCAGGAAACCAAGCCTTTTTTTGACGATCTGCTGCTGAAATTTGATGAATATATCAACATCCGCAAAAAGCAGGAATTGCTGGAGCGGAAAACATCGCTGGTAAGCATCGGCATGGGGCAGATTTCCAGAGACATTGCATTGTTTGTGACCGAGAGCGCCGCGGTTTTCACCCTTTCCTTCTGGGCGAAGAAACTGGATTTTGTCTGGACGTCTAATGGGATATATGCGGTTTCTTTTGCCCTGCTGTTTCTGATTGTCCAGGTGTTGCTTTTCCGGGTGCGCCGGCACCTGACCCGGATTATGGATCATCCTGAACTGGCAGAGCGGTTCTGGAGTCTTCTGGGGCTTCGGATTATCCGGAAATCCATTTTTTTGCTGGGATCGACGATTTTTATTTATATTTATGCCCGGGCCGGACAGTTTCAGGCATTGCCGTCCATTGTGTCGGCGGGGCTCAAGATGCTCAGCCTGATATTGTTTTCAGAGTTGTGCATCATCGCCCTGCGGCTGTATTGTGGTGAGGCCGCAACCCGGCTGCCCCAAAAACCCGCGTTTTATTTCCGGGTGCTTATTTTCCTCATCCGGTGGGCCGGTATGGGGTATATTTTTATTGTATGGGTGGCGGCGAGCAACGCAACCGTGCAGACCATCTGGCGGCTGATGTTTGAGCTCTCTTTTTACGGGTGGAATCTTTTTTTCTGGAGCGCGCTGCAGAAACAGCAGGAAAAGGCCCGGGAAGATCCAATCCAGGAATGGTCGTCAAAAAAGGCCATGGTGGTCAACGGGATAAAACTTTTATCCTTTTCCATTGGGTTGCTGGCCCTGGGCCTGGAACTGTCCGGATACGGGCTGCTGGCCCTTTACTGGCTCGCCTCCTGGAGCCGGACCCTGGTGGTGGTGCTGGGCAGTCTGCTGCTGTTAAAGATTTTGCTGGAATGGCACCCCAAAAGAGCAACGCCAGCTGAAACCCCTTCAGATGCCGGGATCGTTCCCCAGAGATCCCTTCAATGGGTGATGGTTCAGTTTTTGATGCTGGTCTGGGGCGCAGCCGGCATTATTCTGCTGGTGCTGGCCTGGGGCGGCAAGCAGACCGTGCTTTTTAAAATATATACCTTTCTCGGGCACACCTATCAGGTGGGCACCATGCAGTTCAGCCTCATGGGGTTAATTGTGGCGGTGCTGATTTTACTCGTCACCCAGGCTGTGGTCCGGATCTGGCGGCATGTTTTCCGGGAAAACATTTTAAATCAGAGCGGTATGGAAGAAGGGCTTCAGGATTCCATCACCACCATTTCCGTGTACGTGCTGTGGTCCATCGGCATTCTGATTGCGCTGACCGCTTTTGGGTTTAACGCCACCTCGTTAACCGTGGTGCTTGGTGCCCTGGGCATTGGTCTCGGATTCGGGCTTCAGAATATTTTCAATAATTTTATCAGCGGTATTATTCTGTTGTTTGAACGGCCCATTCAGGTGGGAGACGACATCGAGGTCAACGGCCTGTGGGGGCAGGTCCGTAAAATCAATGTCCGCTCCACCGTGGTGCAGACCTATGATAATGCGTCTTTGATTATTCCGAACGCGGATTTGATCAGCACCCAGGTAACCAACTGGAGTTTCAAGGACAAGCGGCTGCGGCGGAATGTGACCGTGGGGGTGGCCTATGGGTCGGATGTGGAACTGGTGCGGAAGACCCTGCTGGAAGTGGTGGAAAATACCCCCAGAATTCTCAAGCTGCCCAAACCGGATGTGGTGTTTAAGGATTTCGGGGACAGCGCGCTCATCTTTGTGGTCCGGTTCTGGACCCGGGTGGAGTATTTTTACACGGTGGAAACCGATGTCCGGTTTGAAATCAACCGCCTGTTCAGAGAAAGAAAAATTGAAATATCCTTTCCCCAGCAGGATATTCACATTCGTTCCGGATTTGATCAGAAAAAGCCGGTGATTCTGGAAAAAGGAAAGCCGGTGCTGACGGAAGAGTCGGAAGATCACAGCGGTAAGAACCGGTAAAATATATTTGATGGAATTATTTTTGATGTTATCCGTCAATGGCGTATAAATAAATCATGCTGTTTATTGAAACCGCTATCTTTACCAAAGAAATTCAAAATTTGCTTTCGGATGATCAGTATCGCCGACTTCAGACATCATTAATGCTTCGTCCGGATGCCGGCAGTCTGATTCGTGGAAGCGGAGGATTGCGGAAGATCCGGTGGAACCTTCCAGGTTCCGGCAAAAGAGGTGGGTTAAGAATTATCTATACTGGAGTCCTCCGGATACGCTTTTTATGCTTTTTCCATACCGGAAAAACGATAAGGAAAATTTGACGTCAGAGCAATTAAAGGTGTTAAAGGGGCTGGTAAAGGAATTTTTATCATGAAAAATGAAGATTTTGAAAAACTGGTGGCAAGTGTCAAAGAAGCCGGTGAAATTAAATCAGGGCGCAGAAAGCCCGGGAGGATTTATGAAATCAATCCCCCGGAAATTAAATCAGTGCGCGAAAAATTAAATGTTTCTCAGAATGAATTTGCCCTCATGATTGGGGTAAGTGTTCGCACATTGCAAAACTGGGAACAGGGCCGAAGGCAGCCTGAGGGACCGGCAAAGGCTTTGTTGCGCGTTGCATCCAAAAATCCTTCGGCAGTTCTTCAGGCATTGCATGTGGATTAAGCATATGGTCGGAAAATTAACTTTAAGCATTATCCGGTTTGATTAACTCAGGCGTCGAAATCGAATCCGATTCCAGGTTCAATACCGAAAAACAACCCTGCCTTATCGGCATAGCCAATCCGGTTAACTTTAATGTTTCTTCCCACAACTTCAACAGAAATGCGCCAGCTCGGCTGGGATCGTCTGGATGTGATCCTGATCACCGGGGACAGCTATATCGACTCCCCGTTTATCGGCGTGGCCGTCATTGGAAAGGTGCTGGTCAATGCCGGATTTCGGGTGGGGATTATTGCCCAGCCGGATACGGAAACCGATCAGGATATCCGGCGCCTGGGTGAGCCGGCCTTGTTCTGGGGGGTAACCGGCGGGTGCGTGGATTCCATGGTGGCCAACTGGACCGCCACCGGAAAAAAGCGCCAAAAGGATGATTATACCCCCGGCGGTATCAACAACCGCCGGCCGGACCGGGCCGTGATTGTGTACGCCAACCTGATCCGGAAATATTTTAAAAACACGGCTCCCATAGTGCTGGGAGGCATTGAAGCCAGTCTCCGGCGGATGGCCCATTATGATTTCTGGTCCAACAAAATCCGGCGCTCGGTTTTATTTGATGCCAAGGCCGATTATCTGGCCTACGGCATGGCGGAAAACACCGTGCTTGAGCTGGCCCGCTGCATAGAGACGGGCAGTGATCCCGCCGGCATCCGGGGCCTTTGCCGCATATCCGCCACCCTTGCGCCAGGCTGCCGGGAGCTGCCGTCATACAAGGATTGCGCAGCGGACAAAGCAAGCTTTGAAAAAATGTTTCACGCGTTTTACCGCAACAATGATCCGGTAACAGCGGTTCCTTTGGCCCAGAAACAGGACACCCGGTATCTGATCCAGAATCCCCCGCCATATTGCCTGTCCCAGAAAGAGCTGGATGCGGTGTACGCAATAGACTATGAACGGGCCCTGCACCCGTTTTACGCAATCCATGGAACGGTCCGGGCCCTGGATACCATTGCTTTTTCCATCACCACCCACCGGGGATGTTATGGTGAGTGTAATTTTTGCGCCATTGCCGTTCACCAGGGCCGGCAGGTGTCCTGGCGCAGCAGGGCCGCCATTCTTGCGGAAGCCCGGGAAATTTCCGCCCATCCCCAATTCAAGGGAATCATATCAGATGTGGGCGGCCCCACGGCCAATATGTATGCCATTGAATGTGCCCGCAAAAAGACCCGGGGGCCGTGCCCGGACAAACGGTGCCTGTTTCCTTTACCCTGCAAAACCCTTTCCATTGACCATTCCCCGCAGATTTCGCTGCTGCGGGACCTGCGGCGCCTGCCGGGCATTCGGAAAGTGGTGATCGCTTCCGGTATCCGGCATGATATGGTGCTGGCGGACCGGGAAAACGGGATGCAATATCTTGAGGAAGTGGTCCGCTATCATGTGTCCGGCCAGCTGAAACTTGCCCCGGAACACAGTGAAACCCATGTGCTGGAACAAATGGGAAAACCGGCTGCGCAAACGGTTCTGGAATTTAAGCGGTTGTTTGATCGGCTCACAAAAAAACATGGCCTGAACCAGTTTTTAACTTATTATTTGATCGCGGCCCATCCCGGGTGCACGGAAAAGGATATGGCCGCCTTAAGAACTTTTTCGCTGAAAAAATTAGCGCTGCTGCCGGAACAGGTTCAGGTGTTCACGCCCACCCCGTCCACCTGGTCAGCGCTCATGTACTGGACGGAAAAAGATCCGTTTACCGGCAGGCCCTGTTTTGTGGAAAAAACCGTTCGGGGAAAAGAACGGCAGAAACACATGTTTTCCAGCGGAAAAGATAAAAAGGTCAAAAAACAACATCCTTTTGAAAATAAAAAGAAAAAACAGAAAGGCAAAAAATGTTAAAAAAAACCGTTTTCGTGTTTGTGGTGGTGTTTGCGCAAATTTTCCTTTTTTGCGATGCTTCTATCTTTGCGGAAGAACCGGAAATACGGGTGACAATGAAAGGAAAAATTTCAAACATTGCTGATGTCGGGCAGTATATCAACGCTCAAACCCTGCTTCAGCTCTATCCTTAGATTTAACAGAACAGCCGTTAAGGGTGCCAGAACTTTGATTTACCCTTGTCTGGTTCATTTTACCGGAGTCTCTCTTAAGCTCAGGTACTCTGGCTCGTCGTGACGCGATAAGGCGTTAAGCTGAATACTTCATTTTTTTTCTGGTTCCCACGGTCTCCCGTGGGAACGCGGCATATTATTGGGGTCCGCACAGGTCGAAAAATTGTATGGAAATGAGGATATTAAAATTTTATTGGGTTTTGATTGGCTGTCTGGTTTTATTTGCGTTCTCCGCAGCCGGTGCTGACCCGGAAACCGTTGACCCGGCCGCCTTGAACAAACAGCTGCTTTCGGGAATTCATGCCTGTTTTGCGGGCGACTATGACCGGGCCTGGGATATTTTTAACCAGGTGCATCAAATGGATCCCAACCATCCGTCCCGGGAATATTATCAGGCCCTGGTTTTTTTCTGGAAAAACAACATAGATCACAACAATCCCCGGTATGACATAAAGATTCAGGCCTATCTGCACCGATCCCTGGAAAAGGCCCAAAACCGGCTTGAAAAAAATGAAAATGACATTGAAGCCCTTCATTATGCCGGGCTGTCCTGCACGTATCTGGGGCGGATGGCGGCCCACCGGGGGAATTTTTACGAAGGAGGCCTGCAGGGCGAAGCCGGCCGGAAATACCTGGAAAAAGCCATTCTTCTGTGCAGTCAAACGCCGGAAAAGGGTTCGGCATTGAATCCCAAAAACAGCTGTGATGTGTGTGAAGACCTGTATTTTCCCTATGGGGCCTATACCTATTTTGCCGGCAAACTGCCCAGGCTGCTGCGGTTTATGAATTTTCTCTGGTTTCTTCCCAAAGGGTCTGCGGAGCAGGGGCTTGAGTTGCTGGCAAGGGCCCGGGACAATGCATGCCTGCACCGGCTGGGCACTCAAAGTCTTTTGATGAATATTTATGCGCGGTTTGAACCCCATCGCCTGCCGGATGCCCTGGCACTGTCCCGGGAGCTTGTTCAGGAGTTTCCGGATAATCCGTATCTGGATCTGGAACATGCCAGGATTCTGCTGAAAGCCGGTCAATACGAGGCTGCATATCACCATGCCATCAATATTTACGGCAAAGCGTCCGCGGGCGTTCGAAATTATGACCAGGTGGCGGAACTGGGGGCGTGGCTGATCGCGGCGGAATCGGAACTGGGCCGGCAGAATCTTCGGCAGGCGGAGCAGATTTTAACAAAAATAAAAAATAATCCCGCGTACCAGGGCAATACCCTGACTGCCCGAATTTTTCTGGTTCAGGGACAGATTGCGGATCTTCGGAAAAACAGAAAACAGGCAACAGCGGCGTATCAGAAAGTGCTCGCGGCAAAAGACCATCTGCGGGACCGGGAAACAGGCAAAAAAGCGGAAAAGTATCTGGAAAAGCCGTTTGTTCTGCCGGAAAGTTAAGATAAGAGTATGCGCTAAAAAAAGTTCATGTTTACCATTCGAAAATATGAGGAAAAAGACTGGGCAATGGTATGGGAAATCATGGAGCCGGTGTTCCGGGCCGGGGTCACATATGCGTATTCGCCGGATATAACAGCGGCGGAAACCAGAAAAGTGTGGATTGACGCGCCCAAAGCGACTTTTGTTTGTGAGGATGAAGCAAATAAGGTTATCGGCACTTATTATATAAAACCCAATCAGCCCGGCCTTGGCGCCCATGTTTGCAATTGCGGATACGGGGTTGATGAAAATGCCCGGGGACGGGGCGCGGCATCGGCCATGTGCCGGCACTCCCAGGAAACAGCGGTTCAGTCGGGCTTCAGGGCCATGCAATTCAATCTGGTGGTTTCCACCAACAAAGGCGCCATCCGGTTGTGGAAAAAACACGGATTTGCGGTGATCGGCGTCTTACCCGAGGCGTTTTTCCACAAAGAGCGCGGATTTGTGGATGCCCTGGTCATGTATAAACAGCTTTGCAACGCTTCATAAAGTGCCGGATGTAGTAAGCTTGACGGTTTCGTAAAAAGTCCAAATTCTTTGTTGCGCTGCATCCCTCGCTGCTTCAGCGTACGCTAAGTACCCATCATTGCTCGGGATTTGCGCGCCTCGAATTTGGAGCTTTTTTCTTTGCCGTCGAAATCCGACTTTTTACGGTTGCATCAAGCTTGTGTTTCTGAAAAAATTGCCCTGATTTGTTGGCAAAACCCCATTGCCCCACTTATCCCGTAACAAAAGGAGCCGCCCCAAATGACGGATATTTCCCACATTGTCAAAGCCCAACAGGCGTTTTTCGCCGCCGGCCAGACCCGGCCTGTGGCATTTCGAAAAAAACAACTGCGCATGCTCTATCATGCCGTTGAGCAGCAGGAAGCCAGAATTCTGGAAGCGCTGCACGCGGATTTGAACAAATGTGAATACGAGGCATACCTCACTGAGGTGGGCATTGCCCGGGAAGAGATCCGGTTTGCCCTTCGTCATGTGGGGCGGTGGTCCCGGTCCAGGCGCGTCCGCACCCCGTTTTATCATTTTCCGGGAGCCAGCCGCATTTATCCCGAGCCTTACGGCGTGGCCCTGATTATTGCTCCCTGGAATTATCCGTTTCAGCTTACGGTGGCGCCTCTGGTGGCGGCAATAGCGGCCGGCAACTGCGCAGTGCTCAAGCCTTCGGAATTTTCCATTGCCACGTCTCAGGTCCTGGCCGACCTGGTGGCACAATATTTCGATCCCGGCTATATAACGGTGGTTCAGGGGGATGTTTCCGTCAGTCAGGCCCTGCTGGCGGAAGCGTTTGATACCATTTTTTTCACCGGCAGTCCGGGGGTCGGCAGGATCGTCATGGAAGCTGCGGCCAGACATTTGACCCCGGTTACCCTGGAGCTGGGCGGCAAAAGCCCCTGTATTGTGGAAAATGACGCCAACCTGAAGCTGGCGGCCAAAAGGATCGTGTCCGGAAAATTCATCAATGCCGGCCAAACCTGTATTGCACCGGACTATCTTCTGGTGCATCGCTCTGTCAAGGAACCGCTCATCGAGTATATGACGGAAACCATCCGGCAGTTTTACAGCAGCAATCCCATAGACCACCCGGATTATCCCAAAGTTATCAATCAGCGGCATTATGACCGGCTTATCGGACTTATGGAAAATGCCACCCTTCTTTATGGCGGGGCCGGCGATTCGAAACAGCGGAAAATCGCGCCCACCATCATCGGTGACGTGGACTGGTCCCATCCGGTGATGAAAGAGGAGATCTTTGGTCCGGTTCTGCCGGTGCTGGTCTATGATGATTTGTCCGAGGTGATCGAAACCGTCAACAGCCAGCCTAAACCCCTGGCCCTTTACCTGTTTACCGGCAGCGAGACCACGGCGGACCGGGTTCTTGCTGCTGTCTCCTTTGGCGGCGGGTGCGTGAACGACACTCTGATTCATATTGCCACGCCTTACATGCCCTTCGGCGGAGTAGGAACATCCGGCATGGGCGCTTACCACGGAAAATTCGGGTTTGACGCGTTTACCCACTACAAGAGCATCCTCCACAACACGGACAAGATGGATTTTCCGTTCCGGTATCCCCCGTTTTACAACCACCTGGGGCTGATTAAAAAAGTATTAAAGTAACGGATCGCAGGTGGAGACTGGTGGTAAGCGGTCACAGGCTGATCCGGAACGCTTGGGTGTTGGCAAAGGCCACGCCTTTTGCACGTCATCTGAAAAATTCATCAACACCTCAATCTCCGGCATAATGCGTTTGTCCATAATTACGTCCGGTCCCGCACTGAGTTTTTACCACGTCAAGTCCGGTATCACGGGCCGATAAAATAACCAAGTCGGTGCCTCTCAAATGCAAATCAAGGACTTTCTCAGCGGTTTAGTGTCGTTGTTTTTGAATAGATTGCTTGATGCAATCGATCGATTGGCTCCAGCCAAGGCAAGACAAAAATTTTGTTAATTTGAGTTTCCTTTCCTCTATAATTGTAGTGCCGGTTGTGAAAGGTATATAAATCTTGTTTTTTTTAATGAACACTGTTATTAAAAAATTCACAGTTAAAAACATTTAAGTTTGTCCCTATTTTCTGAATAAAAGAAGGAGGGAGACAAATGAAATGCAAATTAATAATTAACCTGCTTTTTCTTCTTTTTTATTTCTCCTCTTTCACCACCGCCGCTGAATACTATGTCCGCCCGGAAGGAGGCACTTGTGTTGAATGCAATGGCTTAAAAGATCTGCCATATCCTGGCTCCGGCGAGAAACAGAACTGTGCATGGTCCCACCCTTTTTATGCTCTGGATGCATCGGGACAATGGAAAATTCAGGGAGGCGATACCCTGATTATTCATTCAGGAAGCTACCGCATGGGTTTCGGCGCACCCAACACAGACTGGTGTGATGCTGATTGTGCTTTTGATTGCTGTTTGCCTCCATTGCCATCAGGCCCTGACCCTGAACATCCTACTCAGATTTTTGGAGTTTGTGGAGATCAGGGGTGCGATAATCCACCGGAACTTTGGGGAGCAGAAAGACCCTGGCAGATTTTGAACCTCAATGGGACATCCAATGCAATCATCAGATGTCTTGAAATTACGGATCATTCAGGATGTGTTGAGTTTCATCAAGATTCTTCAGTCTCTTGTGAAAGGGATACTCCCCCATTTGGTGATTGGGCGCCTGTTGGAATTTATGCGGCGGATTCTACCAATATTATTTTGACTGATATCAATATTCATGGATTGGCTTGTGCCGGTGTGCATGCCGGTCGTCTTTCAGGCTGGACATTAGAAAATGTAAGGATTGCAGGTAATGGATGGGTTGGATGGGATGGCGACATCGGGGATAGCGCAAATACTGGTGATCTGACGTTCAAAAACCTTATTGTTGAATGGAATGGATGCGCAGAAAGATATCCTGAAAAAACGCCGTGTGCTTGTTGGGGGCAGAGCGCCGGTGGTTATGGTGATGGTGTCGGCCTTGCCGAGACTGGTGGAAATTGGTTAATTGAAGATAGTATTTTCCGCTATAACACATCGGATGGATTGGATATGCTTTATGTCAGACAGTCTCCTTCAAATATAACGATCAAGAGAACCCAAGCGTATGGAAATGCGGGAGATCAAATTAAAGTTAACGGGCCGACTCAAATCGAAAACACATTAATTGCAAGCAATTGTGGTTTTTTCGATGGAAAAGCATTTACTTATCATGTAGACAACTGTCGCGCCGGTGGCAGCGCATTGGCCCTGAATGCCAGAAGAGGCGCTAAAATGTCCGTAGTCAATTCTACGATTGTCGGTGAAGGGGACTGCCTTTGCCTTGTGGAATGCGACAGCGGAGATTGTGATGGAACAGAGACGCTTATTGTTTACAATAATATTTTCATGGGAAATCCCGAATTTTTAGATCCTTCGGACATAGCTTGCTACATTTGGTTTGAGCCAAGCGTTTTTGCTTCTGTAAACAGCAATTACAATGTGGTCTATGATGCCAAGATAGGAAATGTAGCCCTTACGGATCACGATTTGGTCCAAAATCCCTTGTTTTTAAATTCTGACATTGATGCTTTTGGCGGTCGTTTGCAAGCAGCCAGTCCTGCTATTGATAGTGGATTGTCGGTTGGTAGTCTGAATGGATTGATACCGGCCCAAGATCTGGAAAAAATTATACGTCCTAATGGCAATGGTACCGATAGAGGGGCATATGAATATAGAACCAATGGATCAAATATTGACACAGATGGTGATGGAATAAATGACGAGGAGGACAATTGTCCAGCTATTTTCAATCCAGCCCAAACAGATAGTGATGGGGATGGTATGGGGGATGCCTGTGATGCCATTTCAAATTTATTAGGAGATATTTCAGGAGATTATGTTGTTAATCTTAATGACCTTGTCCTTGCATTGCAGGCATGTGCAGGTTTAGAAAGCAGTCACGCCATGAATTTAGCAGCTGACGTCAATGGAGATGGTCTGATTGGGATGGTAGAGGCTTTATTTATTTTACAACATGCTATCTCAAAATAAGAAAACTTTTTTTATTTTTGGTTACAGTACCGTAATAAACCAAGAAAGAATCGCATTAAAATAAGAAGGACTAAACCGGTATATCTTAATGCTGAATTTTTAAGTTTATCTAAATCATAGACAAAGAAAGGAGCAATTATGTTCTATTCATCGAATTTATTTTTTGCTCAATCATAATTTTATTGTAACCTTAAGCATTTTTGTAATATTTCTTTTAAACATCGATAAAGGACAAGCCTACACAATGGATGATTGCATAGCAATGCAAGCCATCCCTCGTGATGACCCACTCATTGTACCACCACCTTGCGCAGATATTCAGGTTCGCTTTAATCATGTGGCGGAAAAATCAGGGGATTTTTACGATTGCCTGTTCGCGCCATCGCCGGATGTTCGTGTTATCTCTCTTGCGGATGAAAAAAAAAGATCCATCCGTTATTTTGAATTATGTTAATTTTAAGTTTCCCGAGTACCAGGCAGACAAATATCATGAGTATATGGCGGATGTCACTTGTGCCGGAGAGCTGTTGATACGCCGCCGCAATGACTGACTTGCTCATGATCCTTGCGGGATCCTATTTAAGCTCAACCGGTGATTATTCGGTTCTGAATTTTTTTGATGAAACGTATGAAAATTATTATCATGACGAAGTGCTGATAGGAGGAATGGCAGCTAATGTCGGCGCTACCGGTTATGCGCCCCAACTTGATTATTGTGATAATATAAGAGGAAACTATCTTGAAAATTACTATACTAAAATTGCATCGAACACTCCAGAAATGACATATGCATCCTCGCGAAAATTATGTGAAGTTTGGGTAGCAGCATGTCGCTCTTTGGTTTATTCCCAAAACAATTGTGAAACTGAACTTCCTTCCAGGTTACAGGAACTGGGGCTGTCTGCGGAAGAAATCAACACCGAGGTAGCTGAATGTAAGTCCACGCAGGCGGATTGGTCTGCCAAATTAGAAGATTTAATCAAGGCGTTTGCCGAATCGACAGGCAATAAGCTGGAAGATATGCTCACGAGATGGACATTAACCGAGGTCAGACCTAATCCGTTTAACGAGCCGACCTATTTTGAAGCCGTTGAGACACCCGGTTGGTTTTCTGACCCCCGTTATGATGGAAAGTTTTTATCGATTACGGTGGAAGACGGAAGCATCAAGTACCACAATCATCATATGGATTGGGGTAGTCTTTGTTATGATGCAAATTTTGTTGCTGATTTTGACAGCCCTCCTGCTTCTATGGCTGCCAACGAAGAGATTATGCTGACCGCAACTACCAGTGGAAGCGGTGAAGTGACTGGAGGCTATGGATGCGGATGGACAGGTATTGGCTTTGAATACAGAACAAACCGCGGATCATTTTCTGGCGATACTTATGCAAGTACAGATTTAAATTTTATCACTGATACGGCAGTCGCCACCCTTAAAGCCCCATCTGGTCAGGCAGGATCGGAAATGACCGTTAGCGCATTCTTGTGGAATTGCGGTGCCTGTCTGGTTGACTATGTTTATATCTGTCGAGAATATGACCTCATACCATCTTTGCTGCTTGACATGCAGAATCAGCCAATAAATGTGAGTCGCTTGAAACCTTATTATGACATTCCTGTTGCCTTGCCAGATATTATCAATCACATGAAATTGATGGTTGGAGAAGGATCAGCTGCAAATTCTCCCCGACCAGCAGATTTTACCGGTGACGGCCGGGTAGGTGTTGATGACACAATTTATATGTTTCAATCCCTTACAGAAAAAGATTTAGGAGAAAGTTTTTGAGAATAGTTATTTTCTGATTATGACAAGAAGAAAAAATTTGATGAGGATAAAAGAGAAGTGTGTACTGCTAAAATCCTCCTCACCGGTGAAACATACAATAGCTATGGCGCGGTGTCAAATTACGGCCGTCTGTGCACCTTTAATAGACCATGCTGCAAAAAAAGATTATTTTTTACCAAAAGGATTACAATAAAATCCGAGCGTCTACCACGCTGGCGCCTTTTTCATGGGCAACCACCGGGTTTAAATCCATTTCCTGGATTTCTTCATAGGATTCAATAACTTCCGAGCAGGTTTGCAAAAGCCGGCGCAGGGCCGGTTCATCGCAGGCCGGATTTCCCCGGATGCCTCTTAAAATCGGGTAGGAATGAATTTCCCGGATCATTTTTTTGGCCGAGTTGTAGGAAATGGGCAGCACCCGGAAGGCCACATCCTTTAACACCTCCACCATGATGCCGCCCACGCCGAACATGATCACCGGGCCGAACTGATCATCCATTTTGGTGCCGATGATCACTTCCGTGCCGTTTTCTGCCATGGGAGAAACCAGCACCCCCCGGATGTCGGCGTCCGGTTTGTAGGCTTTTGCATTTGCCATGATTTCGCTGTAGGCTTTGCGGATTTCTTTTTCGGTTTTCAGGTTTACCTGCACGCCTTTGGCATCGCTTTTATGCAGAATGTCCGGAGACACGATTTTAAGCGCCACGCCGTTTGGGCTTTTTTTGGCAAAGCCCACCGCTTCTTTAGCGGTTGTTGCCAGATGATCCTTGGACACGGGTGCGCCGTGCAGGGCCAAAAGCGCTTTGGCTTCATGCTCCAGCAGGGCGGTTCTGCCTTCTTTTTTTGCTTTTTCAATGATTCGAACGCCTTTTGGATTTCGCTTGGCCCCGCGATTTAATATAAAATTGGTTTTGGCGTGATAGCTGGAGAGATAGGTTTCGTATTCGCCCAGCGCGCCCATGCATTTGGATGCCACATCCAGAGAATCATACACCGGGATATTATAATACCGGAGCAGATGCAGGGGGTGGGATTTTTCAGAACCATACAGGCTGTGCACAATAATGGGTTTTTTGGTTTTTGCCACCAGTTTTCCCAGCCGGTGGGCCGCGTCTTCTTCCATGAGCCCCAGACTTTCGGAAAACCGGATGCCGTAGCCCCCGAAAAGGCCCACTATCAGCAGGCCGTGGATGTTTTTATCTTTCAGCAGAATGTCTGCGCAATCCGCAAAAATGGTGGGGTCCGCGTCCGCGCCCCCGGCAATATCCACGGGATTTCGCATAGAGGCGGCCTGGGGCAGGAATTTTGCCAGTTTATTGCGGGTGGCCGCAGCTAGTTCCGGCACTTCAATGGACAGATCCGTGAGAATGTCCGCGGCAATGGTGGCGTGTCCGCCCCCGTCGGCCAGGATCGCCACTTTGTTTTTTTTCAGGGGCGGCAGGCAGGCCAGGGTTTCGGCCACGGGAAACAGTTGATCGGATTTATCAATTACAATGATGCCGGCCCGCCTGAACGCGGTATTGGCGACTTCGGAAATCCCGGCCAATGCCCCGGTGTGGGAGCCTGCCGACCGCTGGCCCGTGGCGGAGCGACCGCTTTTCAACAGCACAATGGGTTTTTTGACGCTGGTCTGATACGCCTGCTGCAGAAAATTCCGCCCTTCCCGCAGCCCTTCCACATACATGAGAATCACATTGGTTTTGGGGTCATTTTTAAAAAAGTTCAGATATTCATGAAATTTGATGTCCGCCTCGTTGCCCACGCCGATGTAATAGGAAAACCCTTTCAGGCTTTTTAACCGGGCTTCCGTAATCAGGGTGAGCGCCATGTTGCCGCTCTGGCTGAGCAGGCCGATGCTGCCTTTGGGGGTATCCTGAAGGCCCACCAGGTTGAGACCGGAGGCTACATTCATCATGCCGGAGGTGTTCGGTCCGATGAGCCGGATATTGTTTTTGTTGGCAATTTCAATGATTTTTTGCTCAAGGGCCTTGCCATCGGCATTGGTTTCCCCGAATCCCACTGCCAGGATCACCGCGCCTTTGACGCCTTTTTTGCCGCAGTCTTCCAGCACCGCGGGCACGGTGCGGGCGGGTGTCGCGATAAGCGCGATATCCACATCGCCCTTGATGTGAGAGACGTTTTTGTAGCAGTCAAAGCCCATGATTTTTTTTTCTTTCGGGTTGACTGGATAAATCCGGCCCTCGTATTTTTCATTTACCAGGGACCGGATGGTCTGGAGCCCGCGTTTGGTGGGGTCTTTGGATGCGCCGATAATGGCAACGGATTCCGCGTTTAAAATGGCGTCAAGGGTCATGGGGTTTCCTTCCAGATAAGTGAATTGTAAAAAACCATTATCTCCCGCAGAGGCGCGGAGATCGCAGAGGAAAAAATCTCAGCGCCTCAGCGCCTCTGCGGGATAAAAAATATTATGGACAGGGTTTTGGGGAACAAGTTTTTATAACCATTTGTTTTTTAATCCAATTTTTTGCGATTCTCAAAATCAGACAATGCCCCGGCCCGGTCTTTGGACGCCACGCAGGCCAGACAGGCGTCAACCTCAAATTTCATGAGCGATGCCATGGATTCGCCGCTGGCTGCCCGGATCAGACCCTGTTTGAGCACTTGAATGGAAAAGGCCGCATTCGCCGCGATTTTTTCGGCCATGTCCCGGACCGCATCCATGAGCTGGTCGCCCGGTACGGCCCGGTTCACCAGGCCGATGCGTTCAGCCTCCCGGCCGTCAATGTTTTCCGCGGTAAACAGCAGTTCCCGGGCTTTGGCCGGGCCGATGAGATCGTGCAGCAGCCGGAACGCGCCGCCGGTGGCAGACGATGACACCCGGGCTTCCGGGGAGCCGATCAGGGCATCCTCTGCTGCGATCCGGATGTCGCAGGCCAGGGCCAGCTCATATCCGGACCCCAGGGCATAACCGTTTACCGCCGCAATGGTGGGTTTTTCAAACCCAATGATTTCCCTGGAAACGGTTTGCAGATATTCCAGATAATCCCGGTACGCTTCCGGGCTGCGGGTTTTGGATTCCTTTAAATCCGCGCCCGTGGAAAAAGCCCGGCCATGACTGGTAAAAATGAGCACCCGGATGGCGTCATCCGATTTTGCGTCCGCCATGGCCGCCTGAATTTCCAGCCACATCTGCTTGTTCATGGCATTCAATACCTGGGGCCGGTTCAGGGTGATAATGGCAAAGGGCCCGTCTTTTTCAAACAGGATACATTCAAAATCCATAATTTTTCTCCTTTTTTTCAGCCTGACAACCTGTAACCTGCAACCCGCTTATCTCCTGATAAAACCGTAAAAAGTCAGATTTCGACGGCAAAGAAAAAAGCTCCAAATTTGAGGCGCGCAAATCCTCAGCAATGATGCGTAGTTAGTTTACGCTGAAGCAGCTGAGAATGCAGCGCAACAAAGAATTTGGACTTTTTGCGAAGCCGTCATCCCCTGGCTTTTTCAACGAACCGATAATGCCGGACAGCCTCCAGAATGCCGCCGGCACAGGGACTTTCGGCAAAAAACAGTTTGCGCTGGCCTTTGAGGGGTTCCAGTTCCGGGCTGTAATTTCCCATGACTGCGGCCATGGGCTCGCCCCGCAGCATTTCCTCGTCATTGCCCGAATCCCCGCAGACCAGAAAATTTTTAAGGGGAATATCCCATTTATAGCTCAGATACCGCACGGCTTTTCCTTTTGACGCCCGGTACGGCAGAATATCCAGGTATTTATCATGGGAATAGATCAGATTGTAGCTGCATTTATTTTCCAGGAGCCGGCTGTGAATTTTGGCCAGCCGGTCTTTTCTCGGTTTCATGTCATAGCTGATTTTGAATTTCCGCTGGGTGGCTTCCTCCTGATAGGTGAGAAATGAAAAATCCGCAAGCAGGGCAACGATTTTTTTCCGGTTCCATTTTGCGGAAATATGGGTGTCCCACCCCCGGCTGTAATGGCGCTCCGGTCCGTAATAGATTTCCGTTCCCACAGAGGAGATAATAATATCCGGCATGGGAACCTTGAATTTTTTCAGATGCTCAATGGCGGATTCCACGGTGCGGCCGGTGGCCACGGCAAAGCCGATATGGTTTTTGTGTTTTGCAAGCAACTCGCAAAGTTCCGAAAGATGGGAATTGTCATCGCCAATAAGGGTGTTGTCGATGTCTGTGACCAGAAAATAATTGAGCCCGGCAATGCGGCGGCCGATGGCGTCCGTGGGCCGGGCTTTGCTCATGTCGTTGGGGTGGAATTTCTTGAGCACGCTGTTGATGTTTTTAATATAGGTGCTGCTGTGGCTGTCCCAGGTATAATATTTTCGGACATTCATGATGCCGTTTTTGGAAAAGGTCTTCCATTTTTCTTCATCAATGATCAGGGTTTTGATGGCCTCCGCCAGTTCTTTTGTATTGGTGGTGTCCACAAGAAAGCCGCAATCGCAGTTTTTAATGATGTCCTGGGGACCGCCGTCATTGGGCGCCACAAGGGGAAGCCCGGTGGCAGCGGCTTCGAGCAGGGTGATGCCGAAGGGTTCGGTGAGCGCGGAATTGACAAACACCCCTTTTTTATCCGCGGCAATGCGGTACAGGGCCGGTACTTCATACTCAAAATCATGTTTTTTGGGAATGGCGATTTTGCCGTAAAGATCGTATTTGTCCATGAGCAGGAGAATCCGGGTGAGCACGTCCCGTTCGTTGTCTTCTTTTTCCGTGATGTCTTTGCGGATGCCCGCGAAAACCGCCAGATTGGCCATGGACTGAAGGCTTTTGTCCTCGCCATAGGCTTTGATCAGGCCGGTAATGTTTTTGCGCTTGTCCGGCCGGCACAGCGACAGAATAAGCGGCCGGTCCGGGTGCATGAAAAACCGGTTCAGCTCTTCCAGAACCGAGGCCTCGGCATAGACTTCGGCCTCCTCTTTGGTGATCTCCGGCAGCATGTCATGATAAAACGGATAAAACCGGTCCACATCCAAACCCGGCGGGATCACGCTGTATTTGGGCACGTTGCGGTTTTCATAAAGCCCGTACTGTTCGTTGACTTCCTGGTTGGTGGACGCCACCACAAAATCCGCGTTTTTCAGAATTTTTTCTTCCATTTCGATGCGGTGGTCGATTTTGTATTTGCTGATGATATCCTTTTTTTTCATGCCGTCATTGAGCAGCCGGGCCAGTTTGGACCGGCCCAGGGAATGGCCGGTATAGACAAAGGGAATGCCGAAAATCTCCGCAAGATTCAAGGCCACGTACCCGGCATCCGGATAATGGCCGTGCACAATGTCCGGGATGCGGTTTTGCCGTTTCATGTGCTTGATGGTTTTGTCCACAAACTCGTCCAGATACGGCCACAGCAGTTCCTTGCGCATGTATTTGCGGCCCCCGCACTGAATACGCACAATACTGAATTTATCATTCACCTTTTCAACGGGTTTTGCATAATCCACGGACACGGATTTGTCCGAAATCAGGCGGGTGAAAAGATCCACCCGCGCCACCGCGTGGTTCCGGCTGAGGGCCCGGGCCAGTTCCACCACATATTTGATCTGGCCGCCGGTGTCCGCGTCATGGCCCAGTTCCATGTTTTCGCTTCGGACCAGTCCGTGAATGCTGAACAATTGGATATAGAGTTTTGAGTTTTTCATGGAGTGTCCTTGTGGCAGTGTGTCAGTCGGTTTGCGCATAAAGCATTTTTCTGAAGGGTATATAAACGTCAGCAGATTCCGGAATCGCGCCCGCAATTTCACAGATGCGGGCGCTAAAAGCCGATGCTGCGCCAATGGCCTGTTCCGGGGGCCGGCCGGTTAAGGTGCATGCCGAGAACATGGCGGCAAACGCGTCTCCCGCGCCCACGGAATCGGCCATGTGACGCACCTTCGCAGGGGGCGATTTTATCTGCTGATCTTTGGTGTATAACACGCTGCCGTCAGCGCCCCGGGTTAAAATCACCTGGGAAATATCAAATTGCGCCATGAGCTGCCGCACCAGATCGTCGCCTTCCATGGCGAGCGCGAGCATTTGTCCGCACACGCCCAGTTCGTCTTCATTGAGCTTTAAAATGGTGGTGCGGGCGAGCGATTCCAGGATTGCGGGTTTGGTATAGCCATTTGGCCGCAGATTGATATCATAGAAGCAGATTCTGGAGGCCGGCATGTGCGCGAGAAATTGTTGGATCTGCGCGTGTCCATGGGATCTGCGCTGGGAAAGGGTGCCGTAATACAGGCAGTCTGCCGC
The DNA here is from genome assembly GCA_011390465.1 of Desulfobacteraceae bacterium. Lineage (GTDB taxonomy): Bacteria > Desulfobacterota > Desulfobacteria > Desulfobacterales > Desulfosalsimonadaceae > SURF-3. Next base: position 182,652 of record JAABSH010000001.1, on the reverse strand, counting down.
ATTTAAACGGGGCGCGTGAATATTTTCCATAAATTCAATATGATCATACGCCACTGGCGCGGCGATGTCAAATTGCGGCGTGCCGTCCGGATCCAACGTCACGGTCACCGTGCCGGTGGGATATTCCGGATCCATCTGAATGTCTGCCACGGGAAAATCAAGGGTTTTGAGCTGTTCCATCATTTCCCGGCCGTTTTCATCCCTGCCGATACGGGACACAAACCGCACCCCAAAGCCCAGGTGCTGCATGTGAAAAGCAAAATTAAACGGGGCCCCGCCCAGGTGTTTTTCCCCGCGGATAATGTCAAAGAGAATTTCACCGACAACCACGACCAAGGGTGTTTTAAAAGGAGTCTGTGCTTTTGACTGTTTCATAAAAAACCTTTGACGGTATTTTCGCCGCTGTATGGACCAATAAGAAATTCCTGTCCATAATATTTTTTCTCCCGCAGGGACGCAGAGGCGCTGAGATTTTTTCTCTGCGAGCTCTGCGGCTCTGCGCGAGATAAGATTTTTTTAAAATGCACTTATTTGGAAGCCGTCTTGCTTATGCTGAAAAGGTTTTCATGGTACCCGTTTTTTCATCATAATACGTTATTTGGGTGGAATAGTCAAAAAGGTCAATGTGTGCGGTGCAGGTGCAGTTGCCGTGAGTGTAAGTCAATTTTACCTGACTTTCAGGAGACTCTTCAATGGTCAGGTCCCCGTCAAAGGCCGGATAGGTGTTTCGGAATTCCATGAGCCGGGTAAGCCGCTGCACCACGGGCCGGTTCACTTCTTCATGAATTTCATCCAGATGATAACTGTGCCGGTTGATGTCCCGGCCGTTTCGGGTTTCTTCCACCAGGCGGATATCATTTTTGCCGGCCAGAAGCCCCACATAATAGACCTGGGGAATGCCCGGCGTGAAAAACTGGATGGTGCGGGCCGCGATATAGGAATCGTCATTTTCTTCCAGCGCGGAATAAAAGGTGCAGTTGACCTGATAAATGTCGAGATTCTGGTATTCCGCACTGGAATAGATGGGTTTGACATTGGAGCCTTTGGCGTAAAGCCCGTTAACGGTTTTTTCGATCTCTTCCGGCGCCATCAGATCTTCCACATCCACCACGCCGATGCCGTCATGGGTATCCAGGGTGGTGATCTGCCGGCGGGGGCAGATTTTCAGCCATTCAAGCAGCCGCTGGTTGGTATGGTGATACAGGGTGTGCAGCACCAGCATGGGCAGGGAAAAATCATACACCCAATAGCCTTTTTCCGCCATTTTCAGCTGATAGGTATAATGGGCGTGAACTTCCGGAAGAATGTGGACGCCGAATGGCGACACAAACCCTTTCAGCATTTCAAGAATATCCCAGATCTGGGGCTCCAGAAAAAAGCAGTTGGTGCCGATCTCCACCGTGGTGTAGGCAATGGCGTCCATCCGGATGAAGGTGGGTTTTTTTCGGGACAGAAAAATCAGAAAATCCCGGAACAGTTCTTTGGTTTTCGGCGAATCAATATCCACATCAATCTGCTCGAAATCAAAGGTGCTCCAGATGGTTTCCATGGACCCGTCCGGCCGCTGGATTTCCTGAAACGGGGGCCGGGGTTTGCGGGTGTAGACCTTGTCCAGATCCGCCTGGGTGATCTTGTTTTCCGGATCCAGTTTGGAAAAAGACAGAAAAAGATCCGCAAATTCGGACTGATTGCCGTTTTCCAGAAAATCAACAAAATATTTGGACTGCCGGGACAGGTGGTTGACCATGAAGTCGAACATCAGGTCATAGTCGTGGTTGATGATTTCAAGGTCTTTCCATGTGCCGAACCCAGGGGCCACTTCATAGTAGGTGAGCGGTGCAAATCCCCGGTCCGCGGAAGACGGATAAAAGGGCAGGATGTGGATGCCGCTTACCGCGGCTCTGAAATACCGGTTCAGCACATAGTGAAGTTCCTGGAGGTTTTTTCCCAGGCTGTCGGGATAGGTGATGACATGAATTTTGTTTTGAATGGTCATTGGCGTGGTTCCTGAAAAAAAGTGCGATATAGGAAAAGTTTAATTTGTAAAGTATGGGCACGGGCGGTGATTTTTTCAACCCAAAAAAACAGCCCGGGTTCCGCAAATACGCCTATTTGCATCCGCCGGGCTGGATTTTTTATAATGTGTTTTGTGAATATGGATTAGAAATAATAGCCAAAGTTGATGTTAAACCGGTATTCCCATTTGTCCGTGGGATTTTCGCCCACCCGGTTGCTGGACCAGACAGAATCGCCTGCATAATCACCATAGCCGGCAGCGTTGCCGATAAAATCATTGCCGTTGGAAAAGACAAGGTCGGTATAAATATACCATCCCCCATTGCCCCAGGCCGCGCCGATATCCACCATTTCGCTGTCATTGCAGTTGCCGGTTTCTTTGACAATATTACTGTATTCAACATAGGGGATCACGTAAGACAGCCAATCCACCTGAGGGGTTTCCAGAAAATAACTCAGGGAAACCGCCGGAATCCAGGCTTCTTCCGCAATCACTGTGGGAAAATCAAATGCGCCCATCTGCACCAGCCGGTCGGTTCCCAGGGGCTGATCCGCTTCCACATCATAGTCATAATAGGTCAACTGGGTGGCCAGGGTCACATTGAAATATTTGAATACCGCATGACCGGAAGCCGCATAATGATCTCCGTCATCCTGGGGCCCGTTGCTTTCCAGCTCGCCGTATTGAAGAGACCCCCCCAGGGCCGTACTGCCGTTGTCGCCTTTAAGCGTATAGATGGCCCGGAGATTGACCTGGTTGCGTTCTTCGTATCCGTCGCCGGTTTCATCTACCACGTCGTAGGAATAACGGACACTGTCATTGGAAAAATTGCCGCCGTTGTAAGTGCCTTCGTCCGAGGCGTAATAAGCCACATCAATGGCCAGGTTGTCGTAGGTTTTGGAATATTTGACACCCAGATCCATGTCATCGGCAAGACCGACATAATAGTGCTGGTCAAAGAAAAAGCTCTGGGAAACCCCATAGGGGCCGGGTCCGAAAGGCACCCGGTTGACACCTACCTGAATCTGGCTTTCGTCTTCAAAATTGTACCCGAGCCAGCCGGTGTGCAGGAAATGGTAGCCGTCATGGTTGTTGTCCCCATATCCCGGGTAGAAGCGGTATTCGGCTTTGCCGATAAAGGATCCCTGTTCAAACCCCACGTTAAACCGGAACGTGTCCAGGGTGAATGTGCCGCCGTCGTCCTGGGCCCGGGATGCCCGGTTCAGTTCTGGTGTGTAGTCGCCAATCACGTAATTGGCCCGGATGGCGCCGCCAATGGAAAGCGGGCCGATGTCCACGGCCGCGAAGCTGCTGGTTACCGGCAATAACAATAGAAAGCTGATTAAAAAATAAAAAACAGTCCTTACGGTTTTCATGATTCTGACTCCTTTGCTCTTAAGTTAAAAATTTAGGGTTTCCGGCTTTTGTCAGCCAAAAACAGACAATGTTTACGCAGACAGGCCGAAAGGTAAATTATAAAATTCTCAAATATATTGTATACAAAGCAAATTTATAAAAAAAAGTCAAACATATGCGGTAAAATTTAGGTAATTTTTTCTTAAGATGGTTGTTGTGCAAACAAAAAAAACCGGTTTTGATGCTGATTTTGATGCTATAGAAGCAGTCATGCCGGCGTTATAATGTTGGATTCTTTATCATAAATTCATTTGTTATCAAATTTTTAATTTGACATCAAATGAATTTATTTGTTATGCTAATATTTTTAATACAAAGGAAATTTAAAAGCAGGTCAGTCTCGACAACTGTTCAGGTGTGTTTGGGGTTATGCAAAGCGAAAATGCTGTTAACCGGGAATTGAGTGACAATGTTTTGATTTCATTGAGGAAAATCATACAGGCCGTTGATTTGAATTCCAAACAGCTGGTCAAGCGCGTGGGGCTGACCGGGCCGCAGCTGGTTGTGTTGCGGTATATTCAATCCGTTGATGAGATTTCGGTCGGTCAGGTGGCAAAAAACGTGAGTTTAAGCCAGGGAACCCTCACCGGAATCCTGGAGCGGATGGAAAAGCGGGGGCTGGTTGCCCGGCACAAAGGCCTTCGCGATAAGCGGAAGGTGATGGTCGCCATCACAGATATCGGGGAGAAACTGCTGCGGAAAGCCCCGCCGGTGATGCAGGAAAATTTTCTTGAAAAATTCAATACCCTTCAGGATTGGGAAAAAACCATGATCCTGTCCGCCCTGCAGCGGCTTGTCACCATCCTGGATGCAAAGGCATTAAAAGCAGAGCCGTTTCTGTCTGCATCCCCCATTGAAACCGGCGAGGCGGAAAAGCCGGCCAGGGACCTGCCGTTTACTTCATAGTTCATAGGCAATTAAAATAATAACTTTTTACAGGAAAAAACCATGTCCAAAATACAGATTAAAGAAGTATACAAAATTTTTGGACCCGATCCGAAAAAAGCTGTCCAGCTTTTAAAGGATGGAATGACAAAGGATGAACTCCTCAACAAAACCAAACATGCGGTTGGTGTTGGCGGTGTCACTTTTGATGTTAAAGAAGGTGAAATTCTTGTTATCATGGGTCTTTCGGGAAGCGGGAAATCAACCCTTGTCAGATGCCTTAACCGGCTGATTGAGCCTTCAGCCGGACAGATCAACATTGATGGTGTTGATATCGGCAGTCTGAATGAGGCGGAACTCAGAAAGCTGCGGCAGAAAAAATTCGGAATGGTGTTTCAGCATTTCGCGTTGTTTCCCCACAGAACCATTGCGGAAAACGCGGAATACGGTCTTGAAATAAAAGGAATGGACCCTCAGGAAAGAAGAAAAATCGCCATTGATGTTCTGGCACAGGTGGGACTGCAAGGCCATGAAGACAGCTACCCGTCCCAGATGAGCGGGGGCATGCAGCAGCGGGTGGGACTCGCCCGGGCCCTTGCCCTGGATCCGGATATTCTTTTGATGGATGAAGCCTTTTCCGCCCTGGATCCGCTGATCCGAAGCGATATGCAGGATGAGCTCATTGATCTTCAGGACAAGGTGAAAAAAACCATTGTTTTTATCAGCCATGACCTTGACGAAGCCCTTAAACTGGGCGACCGGATTGTTTTGATGAAAGATGGCAAGGTGGTTCAGATCGGAACACCGGAAGATATTCTCATGAATCCGGCCACAAGGTATGTGGAAAAATTTGTTGAAGATGTGAATTTAACCAAAATTCTTACCGCACGGCATGTGATGAACAAGGTAAAAGCCACCGGTCACATCAGAAATGACGGGCCGATGTCTGCCTTGAGAAAAATGCGAAACAACAATTTTTCCAAACTGTTTATTACCCGTCAGGATAACACCCTGGTGGGAATGATCACTGCTGAAAAAGCATCTGAAGCACAGAAGAGGGGCGACAAGGATCTCACAAAAATCATTGAGGAGGATATCATTACCGTGACGCCGGATGCACCGGCTTCCGAGCTGTTTGAAATTCTTCACAATCTTCCCTACCCCCTTGGCGTTATTGATGAAAATAAAAAACTCAAGGGCGTTATCATAAGAGGCACGCTGCTGGCGGCCCTTGCTGAAGGAGGAAGCTGATATGGATGTTAATATTCCAAAGATACCCATTGGCGAGGGAGTTGAAAGGGGCATTGAGTTTCTTGACTCCAATTTTTCTTTCATTACCAAAGCAATGTCCAAGGGCATTGAGGCGGCAATTGATGTGATCATTGCCGGAATGACATTTGTCCCGCCGGTTTTATTCATCCTTATTGTGACCGCCCTTTCCTGGTATCTGACCCGGAAAAAAGGGGTTGCGGTGCTTTCTTTTGTGGGACTGTTTCTGATTTTAAATCTGGGGCTGTGGTATCCGACCCTTGACACCCTTGCCCTTGTGCTGATTGCCACGCTTTTTTCAATGATCATCGGTCTTCCCTTGGGGATTTTTGCGGCCCTGAACCAAACATCGTATAAAATCACCATGCCGGTTCTGGATTTTATGCAGACCATGCCGGCCTTTGTGTATCTGATTCCGGCAATCCCGTTTTTCGGTCTTGGAAAGGTGGCGGCGATTTTTTCAACCGTGATTTTTTCCGTGCCGCCGGTGATCCGGCTCACCTGTCTTGGCATCCGCCAGGTGCCCAGCGAGCTGGTTGAAGCGGCAGACGCGTTCGGGTCCAATCCGCGGCAAAAACTTTTTAAACTTCAGCTTCCCATGGCAACGCCGACCATTATGGCAGGCATCAACCAGACAGTGATGCTGGCCCTTTCCATGGTGGTGATCGCGGCGATGATCGGCGCCAAAGGACTGGGGGGTGAAGTATGGAAAGCGATTCAACGGCTTCAAAGCGGTGCCGGGTTTGAAGCCGGGTTGGGTATCGTTATCATTGCCATTCTGCTGGACAGAATTTTACAGCAGGTCGGCAGACAGAGACATGAAGAAGTTAGCAAGGACCATTAATTAAAAATTCAACAAAAAAAGGAGTCAAAAATGAAACATTTTAAATTTTTTACCGCACTTTTGCTCAGTCTTTGCATGGTATGTGTTTTTACCACCACTGCCATTGCCGCAGAAAAGGTCAAAATCGTTTATGTGGAATGGGCCTGCGCCACTGCAAGCTCAAATGTTGTAAAGGCGGTGATTGAACAGGAAACTGATTACAAAGTGGAACTTACCTCTGTGGCGGCAGCGGCCATGTATGCGTCCCTGGCAACAGGAGACCAGGATGCCATGACAACCGCCTGGCTGCCGGTGACCCATGGCCAGTATGTTAAAAAGTATAAAGAGGATATTGTGGACCTCGGCCCCAGCATGGCAGGCGCGAGAATCGGTCTTGTGGTTCCCACCTATGTGACCATTGATTCTATCGAAGAACTGAACAGCCACGCCAAGAAGTTTGACGGGCGAATTATCGGTATTGATCCGGGTGCCGGCATCATGAGCAAATCAGAGCTTGCGCTGGAAGAATACAACCTTAACAATATGGAACTGGTGTCTTCCACCGGCCCCATGATGACCGCGGAGTTGAAAGACAGATACGACGACAAGAAATGGGTGGTGGTGACCGGCTGGGTACCGCACTGGAAATTTGCCAAATTTGATCTTAAATTTCTCGAAGATCCCAAAAAAGTATTTGGTGAATCTGAAACCATTAATACGATTGTTAGAAAAGGCCTGAAAGAAGATATGCCTGAAGTTTACAAAATACTGGACAACTTCCAGTGGGGGCCCGCGGAAATCGGTGAAGTCATGGCCATGAACATGGAAAACGGCAAAGCCGGGGAAAACGCGAAAAAATGGGTGAAAAACAATCCGGAAATTGTCAAACAATGGCTGAAGTAATTTTTAGATAAAGTTAAAGACAAAAAGCCGGGAAGGGGGTTGCCCCTTCCCGGCTTTTTTATCCATTATATCCTGCTTTATCCGGCGGAAAATTGCTTTTTGAGCCGGTCTTTTTCCTGGCCCGCATCCACGATCATGCGGTAGGCAATGTAATATTTATAAATATTGCTCACATACTGCACGGTTTCCCGGCCGATTTCCCGGGCCACTGCCATTTCCACATTTTCAAACCAGCGGTTCGGGTTCAGATTCATTTCAGCGGTTTTCTGCCGCATCCGGGCGATTTTTGCCGGCCCGGCATTGTAGCTTGCCAGGGTAAAAAACATTTTGTTCAGGCGGTCCATGGGCTGACCCGCGAAATACCGGTTTTTTAAAAACGCCAGATATTTGACTCCTGCGTGGATGTTGCCTTCAAGGGTATGAATGTCTGTGATGCCCACGTTGGGGTCTGCGGCTGTGGACGGCAGCACCTGCATCACGCCAACAGCGCCGGAAGGGTTCATGCGATCCTGGTTGATGCGGGATTCCTGATACGCCAGGGCCGCGAGCATCACCCAGTCGAAATCATATTTCCGGCCGTATTTTTTAAACAGGGACACTGAATTTTCAAACCGGTCAAACGCGTCTTTTTCCATGGGATTGCTCATCCAGCAGCAGGATCCCAGATACCGGTTGAACAAAATGTTGCCCATCAACGTTCCCCTTTTATGGGTTTTTGCAAAGGCGTTGATTTTTTGTTTGAGCGTTGGGCTGTTTTTCCGGATGGCCCAGGCCACTTCTCCGTTTTCCCGCAGCCGGATATGGTGGCAGAAGGTGAGATCACTGAAAATATCCGACCAGCACCCGGCCTTGTGGTTGTCGATAACGGTTCTGGGGATGATGCCGGCATTCATCATTTCAAGCACATCTTCGTCTTCCAGCAGTTCATCAAGTGCTTGAATACGGATGGGTTTGATTTTTTCCTTTTTAAACCGGCGGTTTGTCTGCATCAGGCTTTCATAGTAGCTGGATGAGGCCCGCACATAAACGGGTTGTCCGGAAAGGTCTTCTATGGCTTCAGGGATGGGGACGCCCGGGCCGGTCACCAGAATTTCCATGACATTGGAAAGCCCGGGATTTGAAAAATCCACATGCTTTAAGCGTTCCGGGGTAATGGTCAGGTTGCCGGCGGCAATATCGCCCCGGCCGTCTACCAGATCCGGAATCAGGCGGTTGCGCCGGGTGGGAATGACCATGACCCGGATTTTGATTACGTCCCGGTTTTCCGCCGCATTGATGTATTCTTCAAAAGCTTTGAGCATTTCATAGGCAAATCCCCGCTGATCAATGCCATCCAGAAAATAATAGGTTTTGCTGTAAGGTACCAGGGCGCGGATAATATTGCGGTCGGCCATGGCCGGAAAATCGCCGGTCCACTGTTGTTTCAGCCAGGAAAGATTTTCGTCAGTCCCCGGGCGGGTGCCCGGAGACACCGGCCCGGTATTTGCCTGAAAGGCGGCATTGCCAGATTCTCCGGTGTGGCGGACAACAAGAAAGCCGGCCCCCCCCATCATGATCACCGCCACGGTCAGAACAATGGCGGTGATGGTTGCTTTTGTCTCCTTGCGTTGCATAAAATCGATGTCCGGCTGTCTGCTGTTGTCAGGCTGATGCCGATCCCGGTAAAAACACGGCAGTTTCGGGGAAGCAGATAACCATATTATTTATTTTGTTTTTTGGCTTGTTTTTCTGGTTCGTTATCTTGTTTATTTTCCGGTTTATTTTCCGGTTTATTTTTTTGGGAAAATATTTTTTCCAGGATTACTTTGGTCACCATATAGGTGGGCCGGATGCCTTCCACGCCCATTTCCCCGGCTGCCAGGGTTTCGCCGCTCACCAGGGGATTGTCTGAAGCATAGTAGGCGTAGCGGACTTTCACGTCTTCTGAAATGTGGCCTTTGATGCGGGCCGCACTGATGGCCCGCTGATAATGGCCCCCTTCCATTTCCAGGCCCACAGTGTTCCAGCTGGTTTGAAATCTTTCCAGCAGATCCCGGTTTTGCAGAGACGTGCCCAGTACCGTGACCATGGGGCCGGTATAAATATTGATATCCGGATCAAAATCCGCTTTTGAGAGGTCGTTGTCGAAAATGTAATTGTCCGATGTTCCTTCAATAACATGGGCCGTGGCCAGCATGATGTCTCCCTTGTTGCCGGTAAGGATGCCGGCTTTGCCCATGATGGAGATGGATTGGATGTTCATGGGCACCGGCGGATTTCCGGAACAGTATTCCAGAAGCCGGTCCATGACTTCAAAGGCCTGGGCCCCGAAAGCATAATCCATTACCAGGATCACGGGTTTTTCACTGTCGTCTTCCGGTAAAGACAGATGAATGTCCGGATGAAAGGGCATCCCCTTGAAGTCGGCAGAATCGATAATCTGACAGTCAATATGGGTGCCGGACCGGTCCAAAAGTTCATAAAATCCATGGGCGGCGGCAAATTTCAGAATATCACTGCGCTGGCCGCGGAGGCACTGGACAAAATTATACAGCTCATCCGCGGTCACCACTTTTTGGGTGCCGCAGGAGACCGTGGCCGCGTGGCCGTAGACAAGGTTTGATACACTGTGGAGATTGGCGCTGATAATATGCAGGGGCCGGTTTTGAAGGTTGAGTTCCGCCAGTTTCTGGCTTACATCGGCAGCCCATTTATCCCCGTACCGCTGGTGCGCGATAATGTTCATCAACGACGGGGTCAGGTGGACGATAAGAAAGTTTTCAAAATCCTGCTCTTCAGCTTCCACCCGCTTGCCCAGGCGGTAAATCAGATTAAACAGACCATTGTTGCTGTTGTATTCCTGCTTGTTTTTTTCAAAGGATTCGTACGCGGCTTTGGTTTCATGATAGGGACGGCCGACAATGAGCGACAAATCCCAGATGGCTTCATCCACTTCTTTTTGGGTCATGGTATCGATGTGGGGAATGATTTTTTCCAGATCTTTCCATTCCTTGGGAACCCGGCCAAGTTCATCGGTCATCCGGGAATGGATTTTTTTGGCCTCGAGATTCAGAAAGCAGATATGGGTGAGAATATCATAAATTTCACTGATGCCCCGGGTAATGACAAAGCAGTATTCATTTTCACTGATGCGGTAGCAGGAGCGCCGGCGTTTTAAGGGAATGATTTTTTCAAAGGGACTGTCTTCAAACTGCTCTTCTTCTGTCAGAATAATGCGCGTGCATTCCTCCACTCCCCGTGGCAGGCGATCCGTCACGTATTCCAGGCCATTGAGTTCCACGATCCGGGGATCATTCATGGTGCCGTAAATCTCCGGGCTGAGAGCGATAAGACAATCCGCCAGGGTCTGGCCCATTTTTCCGGAGGGCCGGTAAAATCCCCGCAGGGCAAGGGTATAGGCAATGGCTTTGAATGACCGGATGGCCACCCGGGCTTTTTGGGCTTTGGTAAGGTCCTGCATGAAAGATTTCCTTTCTATAATCGCTGTCTGTATCTGAAAAGGGCCGGTAATCCGGTGTTGGTATCGGCCCGTAACAATCTGCAAATCAATGTCATTAACTTAGGCCATATGCGTAGGGGAGGGGTTTATCCCCTCCCGGCATGTGTCTCCTTTTTCGCAGGAGGGGTAAACCCCTCCCCTACATTGAAACCGCTTAAGTTAACGACATTGATCTGCAAATTGTTTTTACGTTATCACTTAATTTTTTGAAAAGAAAGTATATGTATGACTGAACCCAGGGTAAAATTGTTCTCGTATTTGGGGTCTGTGCCAAAAGGCGCTTGAACATCGAACACCGAACGTCCAACATTATTCGATGTTCGATGCTCGACGTTTAATCCATCAATTTGAAGCCCCAACCAGAAACCGGGCCAGGAACCGGATCAGGAAAATTGAAATTGACGGCACCCTTAAAATCAGCTCACTGCGCAGTTACAATAATGGCATCCTGTTCAAGATCCTGTGCAAGATCCGGGTCGGTGGTGATGATAAGTGTCTGAAGATGAAAGCGCTGTTTGAGTCGGGTGAGGTTGGTTTTTTTGAGTCCCTGCATCCGGGACAGATTTCTGGGATGAATGCGCAATGTGACGGCATCCATTGGGGCAGGTTTCCGGACGTTGGCGATTTTCTGGATTTTTTCCGCAGCCGCATCCAGAAAGATGCGTGAATAGACCATGTGTCCCAGGGCCGGATGATACGGGCCGGCCAGTACGGTAGCCGGATCGTCCAGGCCTTCGGATGCCTGAAGCCCCATGCGGATAACGGCGATTTTGTTTTCGTGAAACATCAGATACAGGGTTTTGAGCAGATTGACGCAGGCTTCAAGGGGCTGGGGCTTGTATTTTCCCCTTAGATAAAGCATGGCCAGCGGGCTTCCTGAGAGCACCAGGGTCGGATAAATACGGACCATATCCGGTTTCAGGGCGATGATCCGGCGGGCGGTTTCGATGCAGGTGGCGTCATCATCTCCGGGCAGCCCGGTCATCATCTGCAGGCCGATGCGGCAGGATTCAGCCTTTAACAGGGAAACCGCCCGCACCGTGTCTTCCGGGGAATGCCCCCGGCTGGCCCGCCGGAGCACATAGGGGTCCATGGACTGAACCCCCAGTTCCACCGTGGTTACCGGATACGGGCGGATCAGGGCCAATCTTTGGCTGTCAATGGTGTCCGGCCGGGTGGAGAACCGGATGCCGTTGATCTCTCCGGATGCAATCCAGGGGGCTGCTGCCGCCAGCAGGCGTTGAATTTTTTCCGGTGCTAGCCCCAGAAAGTTGCCCCCGAAAAAAGAGAGTTCCACCCAGGGCCGGTCTTTTTTAAACCCCAGAAATTTATTGATAATTGCCTGAATTTCTGTTTCATCCGGCATAGCGGAAACCCCGGAAATTTTTTGCTGGTTGCAGAAAAGGCAATGATGGGGGCACCCGGAGTGGGGAATGAATACCGGGATGATCAGTGGATTGCATTGGGGCTTGTGTTGGGGATTGCAATGGGGATTGCAATGGGGATTGCAATGAAGATTACGACGGGGATTACGGGAATTACGAAGGGATGTCATTTAACTGCTGCAGTGCGTTTCTGGCGGCTGCCTGTTCAGCGGTTTTTTTGCTTTTACCGGTTCCGGTAAAGGTTTTGTCCCCCAGGTCCAGGGCGGCTTCAAAGGTTTTGTCATGATCCGGGCCGGTTTCAGTGATGATCCGGTACTCCGGCTGAACAGCGCCTTCTGCCTGGACTTTTTCCTGGAGCCTGCTTTTATAATCCGGGTTGTCATCCGGAACCGCCACCTGGTCAAACAGTCCGGAAAAATGGATTTTGACCACTTCAAATGCCCGGGCAAATCCCCCGTCCAGATACACCGCCGCCAGCAGGGCCTCCATGGTGTCCGCCAGAATGGAATTTTTTTTGCGGCCCCCGGTCTGGGTCTCGCCTTTGCCCAGCCACAGAAACTTGCCAAGCTCAAGGGTTGCGGCAACATGGGAAAGCTGGATTTCATTGACCAGCTGGGACCGGATTTTGGACAAGTCCCCTTCACTGCGCTCCGGAAACCGTTCCATAAGCAGATGGCTGATACTCAGACTCAGGACGGCATCCCCTAAAAACTCAAACCGTTCATTATTTTCGGGTTTGGGATCGGGCAGTTCATTTACAAAAGAGCTGTGTCGCAGGGCGGTTTCAAGAACTTCCCGGTTGGTAAAGGCATAGCTAAGGCTGGCTTCAAGCATGGACAGGTCGGTTTGCATTATAGATCATCCGCCAGCTGGCGCTGGTGGCAATGGATTTCCTGCACCAGGCGCTCATAAACCACCACAGGCACGGAAAAGGATCCCGCGCCCGTGCCGATATGGATTTCCGGGTTAATGGTCCCGTGAAAATCCGATCCCCCGGTGGCCAGCAGGCCGAATTTTTCGGTCAGTTCCAGAAAATAGTCGGTTTCTTCGGGCGAGTGCCCCGGATAATAGGCTTCCAGGCCCGCCAGCCCCATGGGCGCCAGTTCGGAAATCAGATATTCATAAGCGTTAAAATCCACGACCTCCAGCAGGCCGGGATGGGCCAGCACGGCAACCCCGCCGGCGCCGCGGATCAACTCAATGGCGGCGGCGGTGGCAATCCGGGATTTTTCAACATAGGCGGGTTTGCCTTTGCCCAGCCATCGGTCAAAGGCGTGATTAATGGAAGCGGCAAATCCTTTTGTAACCATGGTGCGGGCAATGTGGGGCCGGCCGATCTGGGCGTCTTTTTCAGATGCCGCTATAACGGCTTCAAGGGAAATATCAAATCCCAGACGGTTTAACCGGTCAATGATTTGCGGATTCCGGTTTTTCCGGGCCGCCTGTTGATCCTTGAGGGCCTGGTTGAGAGCCGAATGGTCAATGTCAAACCCGTATCCAAGAATGTGAAAACTGCCCGGAACATCAAAAAAATCAGGGGGTTGGGCGCTGATTTCAACACCGGTGAGAAATTTGACATCCCCCAGCAGATGCGGATGCGCCAGTATTTCCCTTGCGCCGTGAACAGCGTCATGATCGGTTAAAGCAAACGCATCAAGCCGGGCATTTTTGACCAAAGGCAGAATATCGAGCGGGGCAACGGAACCGTCAGAGGCGGTGGAGTGAATATGAAGGTCAATAATTCCGGGCTTATAATCCAAGAGCCTTTTCTCTCGCCTCTTCTTTGGTTTTGCATTCAATGCACTGGGTGGTGACGGGCCGGGCTTTCAGTCGTTTGATGGAAATTTCTTCGCCGCATTTTTCGCAGATTCCGAAAGTTCCGTCTTCAATCCGGTCCAGGGCTTTTTTGATTTTCTTGAAAAGTTTGTGCTCCCGGTCGCGAATCCGGAGTTCAAAATTCCGGTCCGCTTCATAGGTGGCCCGATCCGTGGGATCCGGGAAATTGCCCTTGGGCGTGTTCATATCCGACACGGTGGTATCTGCCTGATTCAGGAGATCTTCCATCCGTTTTGTTAAAAGGTCTTTAAAATATTCCAGATCTTTTTTTTTCATGGTACAATCCCTTCCTCGCGCATCAGGAAATTGGCGTTGCCGGCATTTTCAATGGAAATTCAGAAGATTCTTTTATAAAGAAAATTTTAGTATCATGATTTTTGACAAATGCAAAGGAAAAAGTTCACTTCCGATAACGGCCCCTGTCTCCGGCGGATGGAAAGGACAATGCCCCAGCCATATTGATAATCAGGGGTCCAGGTGGAACAGCTTGCGGGTAAAGTCAAGATAAACGGATTTATTTCGGTGGGATCCGGGGTTTTTCAGAAACAGGGTGGGGTCATGGAGGACTTTGTTGATAAGGGATTCAGTCATTTTTTCAAGGGCCTGGCGATCCGCCGGCGAAAAATGGGGCAGCCCGTTCAGGGTTTTGGTCAGCTCGGCGTGGGCAATGGCACTCAGTTTGGTTCTTAAATCCACAATAGTGGGGACCACCTCCAGGCTTTCATACCACTGGGCAAATTTAATCACGGATTCATGGATAATCCGTTCGGCCTTGACGGATTCCATGGTCCGGGCTTCTATGTTTTCGCTGATCACGCCCTGAAGATCGTCAATATCATAAACATAGGCATTGGAAATCCGGTTGATGGCCGGATCAATGTCCCGGGGAACGGCAATATCAATGAAAAACAGGGGCCGGTGTTTTCTGGAGCGCATTACCGGTTTGACATGGTCTTTGGTGATAACATAGTCCGGTGATCCGGTGGAACTGATAATAATATCCACGGTTTTCAGTTTTTCCGGAATTTCCTGCAGATGAATGGCAAGGCCGTTGTACCGGCCGGCCAGTTCCACGCCCACGGAAAAGGTCCGGTTGGCCACCAGAAGCCGGCCTGTGCCGGAATGATTCCGGATAAGGTGCTCCACCGCCAGTTCCGCCATTTCTCCGGCGCCGACCAGGAGCACGGTTTTGTCGTCCAGGGTGTCAAAGATTTTTCTGGCCAGTTCCACCGCGGCATAGCTGATAGAGACCGCATGCCCGCCAATGCCGGTTTCATGGCGCACCCGTTTTGCCACGGAAAAGGTCTTGTGCAGAAGCCGGTTGAGGATCAGGCCGGTGCTTTTTTTGGCCACCGCGGTTTTAAAGGCGTCCTTGACCTGGCCAAGGATCTGGGGTTCACCGATCATCATGGAATCCAGGCTTGCCGCCACCCGGAAGATGTGGGTCACGGCCCGGTCTCCGGTGTGAACATAGAGGCATTCCTGAAGCCGGGGCCGGGAGATGGCTTTGGCGGCCGCCATAAAGGATAAAATGGTTTCAAGGGCCAGGGACTGGTCCTGGGTTACCATCAGTATCTCCACCCGGTTGCAGGTGGAAACGATCATGGATTCATTGATGTGCGGCGAATCCTGAAGCAGGTGAAGGGCTTTTTCCGCTTCTTCAGGGCTGAACGCCAGTTTTTCCCGCAGTTCCACGGGTGCGGAACGGTGATTGACGCCGATAACCATAATACGGGACAGATCCGGAACCGTCACGGGGTCGCCATTACCATTTCGTGAATTCGTCATGGTGACCCTCCAGCAGAAAATTGACCCCGAAAAAGGTGAACAGCAGCGCGGCAAGGCCGGCAATGGCCATGACGGCGGACCGTCGGCCCCGCCAGCCGGAAACCAGCCGGCCGTGCAGCAGGGCCGCATAAATCAGCCAGGTGATGACGGACCAGATTTCCTTGTTGTCCCAGCTCCAGAATTTTCCCCAGACCAGCTGGGCATACACAAATCCCGTGATAAGGCCCACTGTGAGCAGGGTAAATCCGGTGACAATGAATCCATAGCCGGTTTTATCCAGAAATTCAAGAGACGGCAGGCGCTTGAAAAAGAAACGATGGGATTTGGTTTTGATGGCGTTTTCCTGAATCAGATACAGGACGCCGGCGCCCCCGGCCAGGGCCAGCGCGGCTTCGGCAACAAAGATGATGACAATATGGATGACCAGCCACAGGCTTTTGAACACAGGGGTGGGCGCCACCGCCACAGACGGCACGCAAAAGGCGGCAATCATGACCGCCGCGGTCAGGGGGGCCGCAAACACTCCCAAAATATTGAGCCGATACCGATATTTAATAAACAGAAACACCCCGGACAGGGACCAGCCCGTCAGGATCAGGTTCTGGTGTAAATTCTGGGCCGGAATATGGCCGATGCGGAAAAATTCATATCCGATGGCCAGGGTGTGAAGCAGAAACCCGGCCATCATGACCCGGTAGCCCCAGCGGTGATACAGCGGCTTCTGGGCGCACAGATATAAAATATAGCCCATGGCCCCCAGCAGGTACATGAGAATAATGATAAAGAGAATCGATGTCATTTCCCTGTCCTCAAACCGATTTTGCGGCCCTGTCACCTTCCGCCGCAGCCGCAGCCAGGAGTTCATCATAGCGGTAGCCGCTGCCCAGAACAGATGACAGCAGCCTGTTGATGGCTTCCGGGTCGTTGTTTTTGATCATGGCGAGCAGGTCATTTTCAATGAGTTTTTCAAACAAGGGTTTGTGGGCTTCCGGCGCGTGTTGTTCCTCGAGCAGTTTTTTCCGGATTACCCCCATCAAGGCAAGAAACAGGGCATACTCGTCTCCGAATGTTTTTTCAAGTTTTTTCCGGAGCCATTTGGCAAAGGCCGGGCTTTTTCCGGAAGTGGAGATGGCAATGCACAGATCACCGCGCCGGATAATTGACGGCAGGATAAAGTTGCAGATATCGGGGACATCCGCAATGTTGCAGAGCATGTTGCGGGCTTCCGCGTCCGCGTTGACCTGGCGGTTCAAGGCCGGATCATTGGTGGCGCCGATGACCAGGAATTTGCCGTCCAGATCCGATGACTGATACGGTCGGCGGATCAGGGTAAGGGTATGGGCGAGGGATGGCAGTGAGGCCATTTTTGTCAGTGCTTCGGAAAACTCCGGGCTGACCACCGTCACAATGGCTTCGCATTCCAGCAGGGTGTGTGCTTTGCGGGAGGCCACGCCGCCGCCGCCCACCACCAGGCAATGCCGGCCTCTGATGTCCAGGTTTACAGGATAAAACATATTAAACCGTCCATTTTAAGGGTTAAAACTGTCGGGATATGAATTCTGAGCTGCAAAAAGCAGCATCAAGGGATACTGGCAAATACAGCATCCCTGAAACATGCGGCCAAAATTAAGGGGTGGCCCGGGAATTTGGGGTTTTTTTCTGGTTTTCAAACTGGTGGACCATCCAGGTACTTAATTTTTTAGGGTCATGTATGTCGATTATTTCGGAAAGTCTGTCAATTTCCACCTCGGCCCGGGCCATGCTCTGGTGCCCGCCGGCAGATCCCATGTTTCCGAATCTGGCCGTCAGCAGGGCGCCGGCGTTTTTGCGTGTTCCGTCATTGCGGACCACAATAATCAGTTTGTCTTCATGGATCCCGAATACCACACTCCAGGCGATTAGATTGAATCGCATGAAAAAATCCGCAATCAGCACGCAGATATCCGGATTCGTGACCGTGCCGAGGTTCGCGAAAATTTTATTCCGGGAAATCACATGATCCGTGATGGCTTTTTTAAAGTCATCCATAAAATCCAGCCGCAGATCCACCTGTTCAATTTTCCGGGCCAGATGAATGTTGGTGTGTTTGAACAGATACTGAAAGGCTCGCATGTCCGCATCAATGGCCTTTCGCTCAAAATTGGCAGTATCGGTTTTAATGGCATAAAAAAGCCCGGTGGCCAGGTGTTGGGACGGTTTTATCTTTGCGGCGCGCAGGTATTCGGTCATGATGGACGCCGTGGCACCGTATTGCGGGCGGATATCCCGGTAGGGCGCATCTATGCCGGAATCCGTGTGATGATCGATGATGGCGGTATAGGTGAAATCGCCAAAGGCGTCATTGTGGTCCGGCTGGGAGTCGATGATGATAAATTTATTGTAATGGCGGGGATCGACTTTGGTGATGTGAATCAGGGTAACATCCAGGAGCCGGATCATGGCCATGTTGTCCGGCCGGGTAATGGTATTGATGTTTGAAATGGTGACATTGATGACCCGGCGCCACAACACCCGTTTTACCGCCATGGCGCTGGCAATGGAATCCGGATCTGCATTGATCAGGATAAGGACATGGTCAAAGCCGGTAAATTGCGCGTAAAACCGGTTTATCTGGTCTGCGGTGGTTGAAGACATGTTGGCGTTGGCGTTTATAAGTCTGTTGGTGAATCAGATTACATCATAAAGCTCCACAGCACGCCGGCGGCCACGGCAGATCCAATTACCCCGGAAATATTGGGGGCCATGGCGTGCATCAGCAGAAAATTGGTGGGATCTTCCTGTTGACCCACGATTTGAACCACCCGGGCGGAATCCGGCACCGCAGACACCCCGGCAGCCCCCAGCAGCGGGTTGATTTTGGTGCGCAAAAACAGGTTCATGAACTTGGCAAACAACAGTCCGCACGCTGTGGCCACGCAAAAAGACGCCGCACCCAGCACAAAAATGCCCACGGATTTGGGGGTCAGAAATACATCCGCCTGGGTGCTGGCCCCCACTGTCAGGCCCAGCAGAATGGTCACCGTGTCAATGATCGCGGTCCGGGCCGCCACTGCCAGCCGTTCCGTGACCACGGCTTCTTTTAAAAGGTTGCCGAAACAGAGCATGCCCAAAAGCGGAATGGCCGCCGGTGCGATAAAACAGCAGAGGACCAGCGCAACAATGGGGAAAATCATTTTTTCCAGTTTTGAAACGGTTCTGGGTTCTTCCATGCGGATCAGGCGTTCTTTTCGGGTGGTCAAAAGTTTCATAATGGGCGGCTGGATCACCGGCACCAGGGCCATATAGGAGTAAGCCGCCACTGCAATGGGACCGATCAGATCCTTGGCCAGCTGGGCGGTCAGAAAAATCGCGGTAGGGCCGTCCGCGCCCCCGATAATACCGATGGAGGCAGCTTCTTTGGGCACAAATCCCAGGGCCAAAGCCCCGAGAAAGGTCAGAAAAATGCCGGTCTGGGCCGCCGCGCCCAGCAGCATGAGCACGGGCCGGGCAAGGAGGGTGGAAAAATCCGTCATGGCGCCGATGCCCAGAAAAATAAGGGGCGGATAAATGCCCTGGGTTACCCCGAAATAAAGATAATGCAGGACGCTGTTTTCTTCATAAATGCCCAGGCCCAGGCCTTTGAACACCGGAATATTGCCCACGAGAATGCCAAATCCAATGGGCACCAGGAGCAGGGGCTCGTAATGTTTGGCAATGCCAAGATATATAAAAACAGCCCCAATACCCAGCATGATAAAATTCCGGTAATCCGCCAGGGCGAATCCGGTATTGGCGAAAAAATCCATCAGCAGTTCCATGGGATTGTTTTTACTCCTTTCCAAGTATGTTTTTATAGGCGTCCTGATCCCAGGAAAAATAGCCTTTTTCATTCGGAACAATGATGTCCGCGGTCAGCAGCTCGCTGACCGTGGCGTAAGGACGGGCAATATCAATTTTTTTTGCCAGGGTAATCAGTTTTGGCAGTGAAAACGGGTCGTTCACAGAGCGGATCAAGAGATTGAACTGCCGGGCGGACGCGTAAAACCCGGTGCCGACCTGCAGTTTCCGCCGCAGCCGGGTTCGTCGGCGACGGGAAAGCAATTTTTTGGCTTTGGTGATGTAGTGATCTTTTTTTTCAATGATCATCAATACCTTGTGAAGCTGGGAAATAATGAAAGACAGGGTGCACAGGGCCGTGAATACGATCAGTATCCC
The DNA here is from genome assembly GCA_011390465.1 of Desulfobacteraceae bacterium. Taxonomy (GTDB): domain Bacteria; phylum Desulfobacterota; class Desulfobacteria; order Desulfobacterales; family Desulfosalsimonadaceae; genus SURF-3. The sequence goes on along the minus strand of JAABSH010000001.1, from coordinate 162,637 downwards.
TGTGGCTGAAATGTTCCATCCATTATAAAAGGCAATGGCTTCTAACCCTTTCACATTTAAACTCCTTTTGCTGGCGAGGGGTGTTTGTCGGTTTCCGCGGTTGGGTTTTCCGGCCGGTTTTCCATTAGGGTTTCCCGGACAAAGGCTTTTCGCTGGCGGACGGCTTCTGTTGCTTTTCGGGTGATTTTATTGCCCAGATCTGAATCAGACTGCATAAGATAGAAGAAATCTTCAATGGGGATGGTGATGGCTTCGCCGTCTGTAAGGGCCACCGCGCTTTCATGATATCTGAACGGAGAGGCAATGGTGGTCCAGCCGATCATGTCCCCCTTGTTGTGCAGGGTAAACGCTCTGCCGTCTTTAAAATAGACAAGATAATGGCCTGAAAGAATGATGTATAAAATCTGGGAGATATCCCCTTCCCGGATCAGTCGTTCGCCTTCGAAAATTTTAACCGGATGAATATGCGGCAGAATTTTATCAAGTTCATTGGAAGACAGATCCTTGAACAGATCAATTTCGTGGATATTCTGCAAGTCCAGATGCATGGGCAAAACTCTTTGTTATGGGTGAATAACACCAGGCGCCAACAGGGGCCGGCTCCTGTTTTTTTGTTTACAAACGTTGTATACTATTGTTGATCGGGGTTTTCTGTCAACAGAAAAAAAAGTCTGCAAAAACAAGGGTTTTTTGGGAAAATAATGCTGAAAAGGACGACGGGAAGCATATTATAAAAAGGCAACTGAAACAGTGGTTAATTCGCTATTTTTATTTCCACCCGGCGGTTTAATTTTTTACCGATGTCTGTCAGGTTGGAGGCGATGGGATGTTTGTCAGCATAAATGGCGGTGGTCAGACGGTTTTTGGAAACCCCCCGGGCAATGAGGAAGTCTTTGACCGCGCTGGTGCGTTTTAAAGACAGGGCCAGGTTTTTTTTATCCGATCCATAGCTGTCCGTGTGGCCGGTGATCTCCAGCTTTACCTCCGGGCTGCTGTTTAAAAGGGGGGCGGTTTTTTCAAGCAGGGCCTGATAAACCGGCAGCAACTGAACTTCGCCAAAATTGAAGTGGACAACCTCAAGGGTCGTGCCGACCGGCAGGGTGTCCATATTTTTTAAGGCAATTTCCGGCAGCAGGGAGCCGGTAACCCGGATTTCAGAGCGCCGGTTTCTGGCCTGCCCTTCCGGGGTTTTGTTGGAATAAAACGGATCGGATTCGCCATAACTGATTACATAGAGCTGATCTGCGGAAATGCCGCCGGCGGATAAATAATTTTTAACACTGCCCGCCCGTCTTCCGGACAAAATCTGGTTGTAGGCATCCGAGCCTGCGGCATCGGTGTGGCCCGCAATTTCAAAGACAACATCCGTGTGTTGTTTTAATATCGGAAGCTGATTTTCGAGCAGGGTTTTGTCATAGGCGGACAGTTTGAAAGAATCATAATCAAAATAAACGGTTTCCAGAATCATCCGCGGCGGCAGGGCAATGACCCCGGCAAACATGTTGTCCGCCTTCAGGCTTTCCGGTGTCTCCGGCGTGCCGGGGATGGCGCTGGTCCGTTCAGCAGCCGGCGGCGGGGGCTGGGGATGAAACAGCTCGGACCGGAAGGCGGACTGGCGGGCCACGGCCAGCATATTTTTGGCGGCCTGGTCAAAGCATTTCCAGTAGGCAATGGCGGCCTGCTCTCCCTGGTCCATGGCCTGGTCGATTTTTTTTTCCGCATAAAGAGAATCCGCGGATTTTTTCGCGGATTCAACCGTCAGCCGGGTCTGATAAAATTCCACCGGCGCGGTAAGGGCTTCGTCTTCAATGCCGAAATAGGCGGTTTGAAAGGATTTGCACCCGATGATAAGTACCAGGCAGACCATTGTCAGGTACAGGATTCCCGCTGAAAAGAAATTAAGTTTCATTAAGCGTCCAGTGTTTATCCGGCTGTTATTCGGTTCTTCATTCGGTGTTTATCCGGTAATTATTTTTGGTAAGGGGTGCGGATAATCACCGTGGATGTTGTTTGTGTGTGGTGCAGGCAGTGCTTTTTTGCACGGCATCCGGATCTGATGACAATAAAAACTTTTTCAGTTTAAAGGGACTGAAGGCTTTTGTCAAGCGCGAAACTGTTTAATAATCAGGAATTATTGATGTTATAATCGTATTTCCAGTACGCGCACTGACAGGAAAGTTTAGACTTGCTTTTTATGGCGGCAACAGTTAAAAAAATACCCAAATTTTTGATAAACGTCAGTTAAAAGAGTTATGAAACAGGCAAACGCCACCCAGACTCGTCGGGGTGGCGTTTTTTTTGTGGAGAAGACAAATGAATCGCGTTCTGGTGATCGATAATTATGATTCTTTTACCCATAACCTGGTGCAGATGTTTTTGGCTTATCAAAGCCTGTCCGTGACAGTGTGCCGAAGCGACAAACTGACCCTTGCGCAGATGGAATCGCTGCTGCCGGATTATCTTGTCATCAGCCCCGGCCCCGGAGATCCCGCAAACAGTGGCCTTTCTGTTTCCGCAATCGCCTGTTTTGCCGGGAAAATTCCTGTTTTGGGGGTGTGTCTGGGCATGCAGTGTATCAATGCCGCCCTGGGCGGGGATACGGTGCGCGCTCCGGTGCCGGTGCACGGCAAGACCAGCCGGGTTTATCATGATAATACCGCTGTTTTTAACGGCCTGCCGTCTCCGTTTACAGCGGCCCGCTATCATTCGCTTCGGGTGGCGATCAACTCCCCGGATCTGCGCGTTACCGCCCGTTCCGAAGACGGTGTGGTCATGGGAATCTCACATAAAAAACAGCTGCTGACCGGTGTCCAGTTTCACCCGGAAAGCTTTATGACGGAAAATGGCGAAAAGCTCATTGAAAATTTTTTACACCAGGGGCCGTTGCGCGAATGCCGCAGCCCGGTGGCGGCCTGAAGATAAGAGGAGGGTATTATGACCGGCATGGATGCGCTCTGTAAACTGACCGGGAAAATAAAAAACGTTGTCGTAACTCCGCTGGATTTAAATATGTCATTTTTAGAACTGGCGGCCCGGTTTTCAAAAAATCCCGGCACGGTGGCCCTTTTAAGCGGCGGTGACCTGGACTGTGCCCGATATCATATTCTGGCCGTCAACCCCTGGCTGGAAATAAAAGCCCGGGGCACCCGCATGAGCGTTTGCGTATCCGGAAAAACTATTGAGATAAAAGAAAATCCATTTGATTTTCTCCGGCAGGTGATGGCCGCCTATGCGTTGCCTGTAAATCCCCCTGCTCTGCCGGTGGCCTGCGGCCTGTTTGGATATTTCTCCTATGATTTAAAAGATTTTACTGAAGCCTTGCCCCGCACTGCAATTGATGATCTGGGGCTTCCGCATCTTTGCCTGTTTGCGCCGTCCGCGGTTGTTTGCTGCGATAAAAAGGAAAAAAAATTTTGGCTGTGCGTGACACAGCGCGTGGATGAAAAAAATGGTCCCATGGGCGATATTCCGGAATCCATTGAATCGCTGCTGAAAAACCCTTCAGCAAAACCGCCCGGGTTTGTCGCGGGTGCGTCCGGATATACGTCTTCATTCACCAGGGCACAGTATATGGCTGCTGTTGGCAAAATAAAAGACTATCTTGCCGCGGGCGATATTTATCAGGTGAATTTGTCCCAGCGGTTTGAAACGGATTTTTCCGGGGACCCGTTCGCCCTTTTCAGCAGCCTTTATCAGACCGCGCCCGGCCCTTTTTATGCCTATGTTCATGCCGGGGATCACTGGATTGTTTCCACGTCTCCGGAACGGTTTTTGCGCCGTCGGGAAAATGATGTGGAGACCCGTCCGATTAAAGGCACCCGGCCCCGGGGAAAAGACCCTGCCGAGGACCAGAAATTTCGGGAAGCGCTTGCGCGCAGCCCCAAAGATGATGCCGAGCTGTCCATGATTGTGGATTTGATGCGAAATGATCTGGGACGGGTATGCCGTGGCCGCAGTGTGCGGGTGGCGGAACACAGACGGCTGGAAGCTTATCACAATGTGTTTCACCTGGTGTCGGTGGTTGAAGGGGAGCTGGCCCATGGAAAAGATTCTGTGGATCTTCTCGAAGCGGCCTTTCCCGGCGGCTCCATCACCGGATGTCCCCGGATCCGGGCCATGGAAATCATTGATGAGCTGGAGCCGGTGCGGCGGCATGTTTATACCGGGTCCATCGGATATTTGAGCTTTCACAACAGCCTGGATCTGTCCATTGCCATCCGCACGGCCACAATTTTTCAGAACCGGATATTTTTTTCCGTGGGCGGGGGCGTGGTGTTTGATTCAGATCCGGCAGATGAATTTGAAGAGACCCTGCACAAGGGCCGGTCCCTGATGGAGGTGCTGGACGCCCAAAAATCTGGCCCCAAAAAACCGGAATGGGTGTGGCAGAACGGGAAGCTGGTTCCTGCCGGAGAGGCGGTGCTTCCGGTTTCAGATCTGGGGGTGCAATACGGGTTGGGATTTTTTGAAACCATCCGGGTGGACAGGGGCCGGCCATTGTTTCTGGAGGATCATATCAGCCGGTTTTACCGGGCCTGGAAAACACTGTTTGAGTTAAAGGTGCCGGATCTCACCTGGCATGAAATTCTCCGGCAGGCCGTAGCGGCCAATCATCTGGAAAACGACATTGCAGCGGTTAAAATCATGGCATCGCACGGCCCGGCAGATTCTTTTTTTCATCGTCCCAATCTGATGGTGGCTGCGAAAAAATATACCCCCCGCCCGGCCCTGACCCGCAAAAATGGGCTGGATTTACTGTCATATCCCCATCCCCGCCAGACCCCGCTGGCGGAGCACAAAACACTCAATTATGCCTATTACTATCTGGCCGGAAAATGGGCGCAAAAACACGGCGCGGACGAGGCCCTGATTTTAAATCCCGAGGGTTCTGTTTCTGAAACCAATACCGCAAATATTTTTCTGATTTCCGGCAGCATGATTTATCTGCCCATATCCCGCCATGTGCTTGCCGGTGTCATGGAAAAACAGGTGGTTCATCAGCTTGCCGGCCAGGGATATCAGATTGAAAAACGCAACATAATGCCCCGGAATCTCTTTTCCGCGGACACGGTGATCCTGACCAATTCACTGATCGGCGCGGTGCCGGCCCTTCACCTGGACGGGAAACCGCTGAAAGCGGATATGGACTTATGCCAAAAAATCCATACTGCAATGCTGGAGACCAAATGAACTTTTTTTTGTAAAGAATTGCTATTGTATTATGCACAAGAGAGGTAAGATTTGGCGGTGAAGAATATTGAACGGCAAAACTCACGGGCGGCAATGGAGCCCAGCGGAATTGTGTCCGGTGCAACGCGTTAACTTTACAAACCTTTTCGTTCCCGCAAAGCTTCAACACGACCCTTGCAATGCGCTTAACGCTATTGTCCAACGTTGTTTACAACTTCACGCAGCCTGGTTTCGGCTGTCGGATTGCCGGGCAGAGCAACTTCTTTCGAAAAAGCTGGCATGATAAAGTCTCGAATGAGGATGTCGCACTGCGACTCGTCACTTTGATTCGCGGTAATAACAACCACCGCGTCGAGATTCTTACAAATATAAATTCTCTGTCCGTGTACACCCATCGCAAGAAAATTTTTCTCATTATCCAGATAAGTGAATAACTGGTTACCGATATCGACCCACCAGAGATAACCATATTTGACTCGTGCGCCGTGAAAGAGCCCTTCCATCTGGGTCACCGTCGATTCTGTTACCCAGTCTTTGGGGACGATTTGCCGGCCAGCGTACTTTCCACCATCTAAATACATCACCGCGAACTTAGTCATGGCTCGCGGTGTCAGAAACAATTCGGATCCCCCAATATGGAAACCATCTCTGTCCTGTTTCCATTGAACGTTATGTATATCCAGTGGCTGGAAGAGATACCGTTCGGCGAACTGCAACGTACTCGTCCCCGAGGCTTTCGAAATGATGGCCGATAACAGATGTGTCAACCCGGTATTATAGTTGAACTTTGATCCAGGCTCGCTTACGAGCGGTTGGTTCAGAACTCTCTTTACAATGCGTTTGCTGACAAAGAAAGTATACATGCTATTGAGACTGTTTTCTTCCCATTTTAACCCAGAGGACATCGTGAGCAAATCCCTTAATGTTATGTCCGATTTTCGGCCGCTGCTCTTCACATCGTACTCTGGAAAGTAAGAAAAGGCGCTTTCGTCAAGACTTTCTATGTATCCTTCGCGTAGCGCAATACCGATTAACGCGGAAATAACGCCTTTGCTAGTCGATTTCATATTGTGTGAAACATTTTTGTTGTATGGTTTGAAGTACACCTCCAAGGGGATCGTTCCATTTTTATATATTATGATGCTGTGAATCGATATCTTGTTGCTGTCGATGTACTCAACCATTCTAGCCAAATCTTCAGACCGGATGCCCTGGCTTTCGGGAGACTCCTTTTTCCAATGCCATTCGGATTCGATGGCCCCGTTATGTTCTCCGTACATTGTGTTGCAGCCGGTAGTGACCGCTACAAAAATAACCCCAAAAAAACAAATCCATTTTTGCATTCTTCGTTTCCTATAAACTGTCAATCGTGAATATAGACGCCTTCCAGGCTGGCCAATAAGATACCGGCAATCAGCGGGCTGGCCCCACCAATCAGGAACCATAACAGTGAGGGAAATTCCCAGATTGAAGTATCGCTGAGCAACACAGGGGTCCAGAATAGATAGGCCCAACCCAAATACACGATAGGGAAACTGATAACCGGATGTCGTTGAATCCATTGTCAAAGAGTGTTTGAAGCGCGAATTTTCCAAAAGGCGATCAATCGGTCAAATAGTCCACGCGGCATCGCGCAGGCATGGGGTCCGTGCAGGATGCAGGAAAGGATGCAAATGACCCTTAACTTCTCATATTAAAAAAACATTTTAAAGAGCGTTGGTGTTTGATCCTGAAAGGCTCACCTGTTGCAATACAATTTATCCGCCCTTCTTGATGCCCAAACTTGCGCGGATAAATTCCTGAAACGAAATGATACATTTAATTGATATTTCGTTACGAATAATCGTTGCATCGGCTTTAATGTCCACACGTACATATTCCCGATTTATTCCTTTTTGCAGAATTTTAAATTATTGGCTTAATTTATGCAATGTTTTATAAACGTAATAAAGAAATGAATAGTTATTTTTATTAGCAACATGCGGGAGTGCCGTGAAAATATTATCAAGTTCAATTCGAATCCTTTTGCCGGCATTGGTCATTGCGGTCATATCGGGAAGCCCCTGCTCGCCAACTGCTGCCAGAGCAAGTCTCCCCCCTGAGGAAGTTCTTGACCTCTGGAACAATGCAACACCGGAGAAATCATCGGATGTTGCCTTGGGGTTGCGCCAAGGATGGACTTATCAGTACGTTGATATTACGGCGGATTTGGATATTGCCGGCGGTTTCCTTCAAAATAAAATAAGCAGTGATGAGTGGGGCCTATGGAATTGGAGGGACCCCGCCATCAACACAAGCAGCGCCAATGGTCTTTGGTTGAAAACCATCCTGCCGGATGCGCCATATCCCGACAAATCGCTTTTAATGGCGAATATCCAATGCGACGCCGTTATCGTATTTTTAGATGGCGCGCCGGTTTACCAAAGCGGTTCTTTGGCGCCGCGATGGAATCAGCAGCGTCCGGCCAACCGCTTGCATTTGATTCTCTTGCCGGATCATGCGGCCGGTAAAAGACTGCATATCCTCTTTTACAGTGCCCGGCCGGAAACCCTTCCCCTCGGCGAACCCGTGATTCTTTATGCATCGCAATCAAAATTGATGCAGCATCTACTCTCCGGGTCATGGCTCGGGCAATCGCTCGGCTACCTGTTCCTGTTTGTCGGGATATACGCCATTTTTGCCTATCTGATGAGACGCCGGTACGGCCTTTCATTTTCCCCGTGGTTTGGGTTCATGGCCATTTGTCTGGGGATCAGCCAACTGCTTTCAAGCAACGTGATGTTCATGTTTTCCGAGCATGCGGAGTGGATTTACCATGCAGGGCTTCTGACCACTCTGCTGTTTCCGATCGGTTTGTGGCGTTTCATCGAGATTTCCCTCGGCCCCGGCTGGATGAGCCTTATTCGCCGATGTTGGCAGTTGCAGATCTTTGTCGCCGCGACCATTTGGCCCGCTCATTTTTTCGAATGGATACCATTTGGCAATGTAAGCCAGCTACTGGGAAACAGCGCCATCGCACTCCAGCTTCTGGTAGGGGCAGGGGAAGGGCTGCGGCATGTGCTGCGCAAACGAGAGGCTAAATGGGTTATTGCAGCAGCCCTGCTGATTTTTTCAGCGACAGGCATTTTCGATATTTTCAACCATACGCTGTCCCTGTCGCCGGGTATAGAATTATATCCCATAGGGGTACTGGCCCTGATTATCGTTTTGGCATGGGTGCAGGAGCGCGCCGCCGGTGAGGTGCAACTACAATTGCGAGAACAAACCGATGCTTTAAAACATCATCAGCAAAAACTTGAAAAAACGGTCGGAGAACGCACAACGGAACTTCGGCTGGCCATGAATGCAGCAGAAGCCGCCAGTATCGCCAAGAGCAAATTTCTGGCCAATATGTCACACGAATTGCGAACGCCTCTGAATGCCATTCTCGGATATGCGCAGTTGTTTCAACGAGACCGCACACTGCCCGAGGACCGGAAAGAACAGGCCGGGATCATTCGCAATAGCGGTGAGCACTTGCTCATGCTCATCAATGACATTCTCGACATAGCCAAAATTGAAGCGGGAAAGATAGACATTCAATCCGGTGAAGTCCGATTGAGGCCGTTAATCAAGAACGTTTCCGACATGATCGCACCGCGTGCCCGAGGCAAGGGTCTTATTTTTGATTTCGATGCATCCGACTCCCTTCCGGATGGCATCGAAACTGATGAAAAGAGACTCCGCCAGCTCCTTTTGAATCTGCTCAGCAACGCGGTTAAATTTACGGAAAAAGGGAGTGTCCATTTGACCGCATGGCTGGAAAACGACAAACTTGTGTTTTGCGTTGCAGACACGGGTATCGGCATTGCACCGGAATCCCTTGAAACCATCTTTGACCCTTTCCATCAGGTGAAGCCCCAGCCGATTGCGGGGCAGCCATCCATCGAATTCTCACAAAATGAGGGAACCGGCCTCGGCCTGGCCATCAGCCGGAATATCGCACTGGAAATGGGCGGGGACGTGCTGGTGCAAAGTACGCCCGGCCGGGGAAGTGTTTTTCGCCTTGAACTTCCCTGTATTCTCACAGAATCTGAAATTATACATCCACCTGCGCCAGCGACGCCACTCAAGGCAATCAGCGCACCATGCCGCCTGCTCGTGGCCGACGACCGGCAGGAGAATCGAACCATTCTACGCGACATGCTGACGCCGATGGGCTTCGATGTCATGGAGGCGTCCAACGGGAGGGAAGCAGTGGAACTTGCCAGCGCCTGTATGCCGGATTTAATTCTGATGGATTTACTGATGCCTGAGATGAGCGGAATTGAAGCGGTGCAAAAGCTGAAAAGCGATCCGGTTTTGGCCGGCATACCCGTGGTGGCGGTTTCCGCCAGTGTCTATGACCAGACGCAGACCGAGAGTCTGTGTGCCGGGTGCGTCGGTTTTCTCCCCAAGCCCGTTAACCTCGATGCCCTGATCTTAATACTTAACAAACGGCTTGAATTGGATTGGAAACCGGCAGGCACTGTCCCTGATTCGACGTCGCCGGAAGAACCCATCGCGCCATCTCCCTTGCCGCAGGCCTTTTATCATCTGCGGGAGGCGGCCCGCATCGGTGATGTCCAGGAAGTACTACGGGAAACCGGAAAACTTAAAGACCGGTTTCCCGAGCACGCCATGTTTATTTCCCGCATCCATGAACTTGCGGCAGGCTTTGAAATTCTGGCGTTGCAGCGTCTTCTGGATCAATAGTATCAGGCGGGTCGCTCAATACCCATGGCTTTCATACGGGAGCGGAGCGTCGTTGGACGCACCCCTAAAAGTTCGGCGGCACCTCCTGGACCATCCACCCGCCATTTGGTCCGCTTCAATGCCCGCAGCATATTGTCGCGCTGCATTTTTTGCCAGTCCCCCTCACGCATAATGGGGCCGTCTTCAGATACCGATTGAGCCATCTGCGTTCCCCCCTGTTCGGGTGACGCAAAGACCGGCGGGCCTCCCCGGGAAAGAATCATGGCCCGCTCGACTTCATTCTGTAATTCGCGAATATTGCCCGGCCAAGAATAATCAATTAAGCAGGCGAGCCTGCTGTCGGCTATTTCCGGTACGACAATCCCCATTTTCCGGGCAACGTGAGCGGCAAAATGCCTGACCAGTGCCGCGATGTCCTCCCGCCTTTCGCGCAAAGGCGGCAGCGTCAATGGAAAAACGCTTAACCGGTAATACAAATCCTGGCGAAACCGCCCGTCCACAGCAGCCTGTTGAAGGTCGCGATTGGTCGCCGCAATAATGCGGACATCCGTTTTTCGGGTTTTTTCATCCCCAATTCGCTCAAAAGTACCTTCCTGAAGCACCCTAAGAAGTTTTCCCTGCAATTCCAAAGGGATTTCCCCCACTTCATCCAGAAACAGCGTGCCCCTGTCAGCCAATTCAAAACGTCCTGCCCGGTCCTTGAGCGCGCCAGTGAAGGCTCCCTTGACGTGGCCGAAAAACTCGCTTTCAAAAAGCTCGCGCGGGATGGCGGCGCAATTCACGCGTATAATGGGATCCTGGCGGCGCCGACTGCGTTCGTGGATCACCTGGGCGAACAGTTCCTTGCCGGTTCCGGACTCCCCCATTATCAGCACGGCCGCCTCGGTGGGCGCCACCAGGTTCACTTGATCCAATACCCGCTTCAGGGCATCGCTCGTGCCGATGATAACCTCAGAAACCGCAGCTCCGCTCACTTCTTCGCGCAACAGTTCGTTTTCCTGTTTAAGCTGATCGCTTAGACATCGGATAGCCTCCATGGATCGAGCGTGGAAGAAAGCGTTGCCGAGGCTGTTGGCGATCATCTGTTGCCAGCGTCGCCGTTCTTCCGGCGCGTGAATATTCATTGCACCGAAAAAAAGCGCCAGTACGCCGTAGCATGTATCGTGACAGCAGATGGGGGTGATGATGTACCCCTGCAACTCCGAAGACTTGGCCCACGGTGGATAGGGTTTCCACTCGGTTGGGTCGGTAGCAATAACCTGTTTTTTCAACGTATACGCCTGACCGATCAGTGGCTCTGCTATCGGAATCCTGATATAGTTGCCGCCATCATGGCGCCATGTTGATGGGTGGCTGGTTTCAAAACCGGAGGTATATTCCAGCTTCAATCCGTCATCGTCCGACAACCAGACCGCCAGCCCAACCACGTCCCGCTGCTCCTCGCCAAGACGCGCAAGGGCCTTCCACACCGCTTCGAGTGTTTTTGCAGCGCCTATTTCCAGCAGAATCTCCGTATGGATTGTCACATCAGCCCAAAGGCGATGACGGTTCATGTGCGCGTCAATCCGTGCCAGCACCTCCTCATGCACAAGTGGCTTGGTAAGGTAATCAACGCCGCCTGCCTGAAATCCCAATATTTTATCAGCGGTCTCATGGAGGGCCGTCATAAAGATCACCGGAATGTGACGGGTTGCGGGAATGCTTTTCAGCCTTCTGCAGGCCTCGAAGCCGTTTAGTCCAGGCATCATCACATCCATCAGAATCAGATCCGGCCGACCCAATTGGGCCTGACGGACTGCGCTCTCTCCATCAATGGCCGCAAGGGTCCTGTAGCCGGTCTCTTTCAAGGCTTCAAAAAGCAGCTTAATGTTGGCCGGCTTGTCATCCACCACCAGAATGGTGGCTACATGTCGATTCCGTTTTTCACCCAATGCATCCTGCTCATATCCCTGCATCGCTCACCCCAGCCATTTCGTTTAGTATTGCCAAAGGTTACGCCCCATCAAGTTTGATGACATTCCAAAGGCGGATGGTTTTCTTCAAGGGTCTTTCGGTGTGAGTTTCTTCCCATACACCAATTTCTCACGCAAAATTTGACTTTTTAAGGCCCTGTCAACCATAGGTCAACTGCGAATGATTCGCAACGAAATTTCGTAATTGTACGAAGGTGCGCGTATCAACCACCAACCGGCAAACAAATTAATGCATTGATAAAATAGGATTTTCTTTAATTTTTCAGCATGGCACGCCTTTTGCCCTTATACCTGTAAACAGTCATGCTGCAAAAATGTTTTTCCAGCAAACCAATAGCGAAAACAGATAACAAGGGAGCAAATGAAATGACAGCAACCGTAAAACAAATAATGATGATCCTTTTGGTCTCAACCTTAACCTGGATTGCCTGCGAAAATATCCAGGCAGCTGAAGGAAAGGTGAATTCGGAATTGGACCGCAACCCCCCGGAAGTGATTGCCCTTGCAGAAGATGAAAATACACCCGGCATCTCTATGCAGATCACATTCGGCGGTATTGCCCGATCAGACGTGGCCGATAAAGACGCGGCCTACTCTTTAGGATGCAGTGCTCTTGAACTCAGTACAGGTTCAATAAAAGGCGCTTTCAAGCTGCTGCGTTTTTCCTGGGATCGCCCCGGTGAATATGTCATCGACACCAACGGCCGCGATCCGTGGGGCAATCTTTATGAAGTGTCGATCGGTTCAAACCATGGCGGCATGATAACTGAGCGCATGAGCTATGCGCTCATGCTCGGTGCGACCTCCGCATATGAAAGGGAAATAAGGGATTCCTTTTCTTTTTACGGCGGCGGTTACGGGATGTTTACCATCAACCCGAAGTGGACCATTGCAGCAGGCGCACTTTACGTAAAACACCAGAAGGTCGAAACCGACCTTGAAGTTATTCCCGTGGCCAGTATCTCTTGGAACGTAGGAACCGACAGCGGACCGTCTTTTACCATCGGCCTGCCAAAAACAGAGTTGACCTGGCGTTTCTGCAAAACCACCTCTTTGACCATCGACACCAGCGGGTTTGAAGGCGGAATCTATCGCCTGGCGGACAACAGCCCGGTCCGGGAAAAAGGATATGTTGAGTTTTCCGGCACAACCTGCTCCCTCCGCTTCAATACCCTGATCGCGGATCGCATCGGACTTAACGCTGGCATCTCCCAGGCGCTTTCCCGCAAGCACAAACTCTTTGATCATGAAGGAAAAAACGAAATCGAATACGACGTGGGGAAAAAACCCGGTTTCTTCTTTTCCATGGAAGTGCCGTTTTAGCCACTGAGTGCATCGAAACGACCGGAATGAATTCCCTGGCGATAAAATAAAAATAATTTCAAGGAGGACCACAACATGAAGAAAATTTCATCTCTTGCCGATCAACATCATATTTCCTTTCTTTCCCTTATTCCCTTTCTGCTCATTACATTCGCTCTGGCATGGGGAATTTTGGCCCTGTTTATCTTTCTCCCGGATCCGATGGCCACAATCTTTGGCCGGCTGACCGGCAACCATCCGCTCTTTTTTCTGGCGGTTTACGCACCTGCCATCGCCGCTTTCATCATCATAATATACCAGGCCGGTGTTTCAGGACTGCGGCGCTATCTTTCCCGGGCATTCCGCTGGCGCTGCTCATCAGGCTGGTACGCTTTTCTGATTATCGGCCTTCCAATGGTGTTTTACGCCGGGGCTGCGTGGAAAGGGACGCTCTGGTCTAACCCCTTCCCGTTTTCATCATTACAAACACTGTTAATCGCACTTTTCTTGGCTGCCATCAAAGGACCGGTAGAGGAATTCGGCTGGCGGGGGCTCGCCCTTCCACTGCTACAGCGTAAATTCGTGCCGATCATGGCCGGGCTGGTTCTCGGGGTTATCTGGGGTTTCTGGCACTTGCCGGCATTCCTGTTGAGCGGGACCCAACAAAGCGAGTGGTCATTTTTCGCATTCTTTGCCGGCGTCATTTCGTTAAGCATCATCGTAACCGCATTATTTAACGCATCGCGTGGCAGCATCCTGCTATCAGCATTTTTCCATTTTAATCTTATGAACCCGGTTTTTCCCGACGCACAACCTTATGACACCTACATTCTTATCGGTGTCGCGGTTATTGTTGTCTGGCTGAACCGAAAGGTCATGTTCACAAGAGCCGGCGCATTTACAGCAGTTATCCCCAAAGATGAAGGTAGCATGGTTTCTCATAATCCAGAAAAAATCATCGTTTCAAAGGCAGCCCTTTGTTCTGCTGGAAAGGAATAAGGAAAAACAATGACTAAGCGAGGCAAAATAAATATGGAAAGAATATGGAGGTTTTGTGTCCGGCTGCTGATTCCGGCTGCTTTTCTGCCCCTGCTGATACTGATCGGGTTTGTTTCGCCACTTGAAACATTTCAGATGGGTCCGGACAGACTGACGGCTTCTGATATAGCTGAAAATTTTCAATCAGCCTTGGACGCCTTTCAGAAGAAGTATTGCTTTCCCGGTGCAACAGCGGCCTATGTGTTGCCGGACGGCACATTCGGGGTTGCCGCAACCGGGCTTGCCGATGTGGAGGCCGAAACGCCGATGTTAAAAGAATCGCGAATGCTTTCAGCAAGCATCGGCAAGACATTCGTGGGGGCAACAGCAATGGCGCTGGTAGGCGAGGGTGTTCTGGAACTTGACGCCCCGGTATCGCGCTGGCTCGGCAACCGGCCTTGGTATAGCCATTTGCCCAATCATGATGCCATCACCCTGCGTCATCTTTTGAACCACAGCTCAGGATTGCCCGATCATGTTCATCTGGAGCGCTTTGCCGCTGAGGTTTCCAGAAGATGGCGGGAAACAGGCAATCCATTTTCCCCGGAAGCCCTGGTCGAATTTGTTCTGGATGTGCCGCCGCTTTTTGAGCCTGGCAAAGGCTGGGCCTACTCGGACACAGGATACATTCTCATCGGTTTAGTCATTGAAGCCGTCACCGGAAATACTTGCTATGATGAGATCACAAGTCGTTTCCTGACGCCGCTCGGTCTGACCCTGACGACTCCCTCTAACCGCCGTTTTCTTCCGGGACTTGCTTCCGGATACATGGCAGCGGATAATCTGTTTGGTTTCCCCCCAAAAACAACTTCATCTGACGGCACCATGCTCTGGAATCCAGCTTTTGAATATACCGGCGGCGGTTTGGTAAGCAATTCCCTTGATCTTGCGCGCTGGGGGGCTGCTCTTTTCGGGGGGAAAGCGATGCCGGGCGCCTATTTAGAAGAACTCCTGAATGCCGTTCCCATCGACCGTGACACGACGGATATCCGCTACGGCGCCGGGGTCGCGATTTATCTCAAAGGCCCTTTTGGCCCGGTGTACGGTCACGGCGGATGGATTCCGGGTTATAGCTCCAGCCTCCGCCATTACCCTGACCATGGGGTCACCATTGCTTTTCAAATCAACACGGATATCGGAATCGTCGACAATTCAGTGCCGTTGATTGAGGAGATGGAAACCTGCCTGGCAAAAGTGGTCCTGGAAGGATCAGAAAAGTAGAAACCATGGCAAGGAAATCTGCAAAAAGGCAAAGGAGGGATTTTACTATTTATGCATAATATTTTTAAAAGGGGGTATCCACTTTTAAAATTATCATAATTTAAGGCAGACGATAGACCCTCATAGATTATAGACAACCAAGTCGCAGCAACGGTAAAACCTTCACTATTGCAAAGATTTTTGAGAATGCAGATTGTCGATAACTTTACGTAACGTTCCGCAATTGAAGTTCATACAAGATCCGATGTTTTTCTAATTCCAACCATTATTAAATTGTTACAAAAATCCAATGTGTTAAGACTCTCTAAATTGACAACACCCAAAAAAATTATTCAAGCAGCTACAATTCTTTTCAAATCATCAACATCAATTTGTCGTCTTGTTTTCCAGAGATCGTATTGAAGTTGGAGCCTCAACCATCCCTCAGGACTGCGACCAAAAACCTTTGACAACCTTAATGCCATCTCGGGGCTTATTCCTGATCGCCCATTTAATAAAGCAGATAAAGTTTTTCTAGTTACACCAAGTGCCTTTGCTGCTTCCGTCACGTTAAGATTTAATGGTTCGACACAAAATTCTCTTATAATTTCACCTGGATGAGGCGGATTATGCATAGCCATTTTACCCCCTAATGATAATCTTCATAGTTAATATCAAAGATATCGCCATCTTGAATTTTGAACGTGATGCGCCAGTTTCCACTGACACTCACTGCCCATGTCCCCTTACGATTTCCTTTAAGCGGATGTAATCCTAAACCTGGTAAGTCCATATCTTCTAAAGTTTCGGCTGTTTCAAGAAGCGCAAGAATCTTCCTAATGCGATTAATATGCTGTGAACTCACTCCGCCCGAGGCACCAGATTCGAATAACCGCTTAAGCCCTTTATGTTTGAATTTTTGAATCATGTTGATTTAGTGTAACCAGGCACGTATCGGGTGTCAATAAAATTTTAGCTGCGCAAAGGCTCTTTTTTGCGCAGCTTTTTTTGTCCGGGAGAAGTTTAAGGGGTAATCTGGTTGCTATTTTAACGCTGTTTTGATCCGGGTCATGGCGTTTTGCACATTTTCATAACTGTTGAACGCGGACAGCCGGATATACTGATTGCCGCAGGTGCCGAATCCTGCGCCCGGGGTGCAGACCACCCCGGCATTGTTGAGCAGACTGTCAAACAGGCTCCAGGAATCCCCGCCGGCATCGATCCAGATATAGGGGGAGTTTTCCCCGCCCACGCAGTCCCGGCCCAGGGCATCCATTTCCCTGCGGATCAGGGCCGCATTTTTCATGTAATAGTCGATAATTTCGGCGACCTGCTGTTTTCCCGCGTGGCTGTAAATCGCTTCCGCCGACCGCTGCACCGGATAGGATACCCCGTTGAATTTGGTGGAATGCCGGCGGTTCCAAAGGGCGTGCAGGCTTTGCCGGTTTCCCATGCTGTCGTAGGCGTTGCAGTCTTTGGGCACCACGGTAAACGCGCACCGGGTGCCGGTAAACCCTGCGGTTTTGGAAAAACTCCGGAATTCCACCGCCACTTCTCTGGCCCCGTCAATTTCATAAATGGAGTGGGGCAGTGTTTCATCCTTAATAAAGGCTTCATAGGCCGCGTCGAACAGGATCAATGCCCGGTTTTCCCGCGCATAATCCACCCATTTGGCAAGATCGGCTTTGGAAATGGTGGCACCGGTGGGATTGTTGGGAAAGCACAGATAAATCAGGTCCACCGGTGTTTCCGGAAGATCCGGAATAAAATGGGTCTTTTTTGTGCATTCCAGATAAACAATGTTCTGGTATCGCCCGTTTTCAAAGGAACCGGTGCGCCCGGCCATGACATTGGTGTCCACATACACCGGATATACCGGGTCGGGCACGGCAAAAACAATATCGGTTGCCAGAATTTCCTGGAAATTGCCGGTATCGCATTTGGCCCCGTCGCTGATGAAAATTTCATCCGGCGAGATGTCCACATTGCGCCCATGATAATCATTTTCCGCGATTTTTTCCCTTAAAAACGGATATCCCTGCTCCGGTCCGTATCCCCGGAAGGTAGCATCTGCGGCCATTTCATCCACCGCCGCATGAAAGGCCGCCACACAGGCCGCCGGCAGGGCCCGGGTGGCGTCGCCGATGCCCATTTTAATGATTTCCGTGTCCGGGTGCTGCTGCTGGAATTCATTGACCCGTCTGGCAATGGTGGAAAAAAGGTAAGATGTCTGAAGTTTTAAAAAATGCTCATTGATTTTGATCATGTATTGCCTCTTTTGGTATATAGTTTAAATATCAGAATTTTGTGTTGCAGAAGAAACTATGTCTTTATAGTAAAAGCGCCCATTCCTGTCAATGAATGCCGGCACCAATGCAGGGCAAATTTGGTTTGACCGCAAATTCAAAACTTGACACATTGGTTCAGTATTACATAAACTGACTGAATTCTATAAAAAATTTAATAAATTTAACGATATTGAGATAAAAAGGAGACGCCCATGTTTGATGTAACCGTGCAGGATGAAATAAGGATTTTCACCCTTAAAAACGGCAAAACCAATCCCGTGAACCGGGAAATCCTCCTGCGCCTGAAAGAGGTGGTGGATGAGGTGAATGCCAGCCCTGCGGCCCGGGGGATTATTTTGACCGGTGAGGGCCGGTTTTTTTCCAGCGGATTTGATCTGCCGATTTTTATCAATTTCAAGGACCAGGCCGAGGCCATTGAGTTTTTTGAGATGGAAGAAGAGGTGCTTTTGTCCCTGTTTACCTGTGAGAAACCGGTGGTATCCGCCATTAACGGCCATTGTGCCGCCGCCGGCCTGATTTATTCCATGGCCGCGGATTACCGGATCGCCAAAGACCATCCCAAAATCAAGATCGGCATGACCGAGATTAAAATCGGGCTGCCGCTCACCATTGCCCAGCATGAAGTCATGCGCTTCGGATTTGACGGCAATCTCAAATTCCGGGACATCATGTTTTTCGGCGATATGGTAGGCGTGGAAAAAGCAAAGGAAATGCAGCTTATTGATGACGTGGTGGCGGAAGACCAGCTCCTGGAGCGGGCGGTTCAGGTGGTCCGCCAGTGGATTGATACTCCCAACCGGCCGTTTGTCCGGATGAAACAATTGCTGCGCATGGATGCGGCCCGGCGAATTAAAACCAAACTGGAACAGGAAGACTGGCGGGACGGCATGCAGGTTTTTTTCCGCGACGATGTGCGCCAGACCCTGGAGTTTGTTCAGGCCACCATGGCATAACCCGGATCACCGGCAGTATAATAGGATATACATAATGCAAAAAGCCCCCCTTGCGGGTATACTGCCGCTGGTTGAAAAACCCAGCCGGTATCTGGGCAGTGAAAAAAATGCCGTTGTAAAGGATATTCAGAAGGTTTCGCTTCATTTTGCCCTGGCGTTTCCTGATTTATATGAAATCGGGATGTCCCATTTCGGCATGCAGATTCTGTATCACGTCCTGAACAACCAACCGGATATTGCGGCTGAACGCGTGTTTGCGCCGGGTTTGGATTTGGCGGCACAGCTAAAATCAACAGAAACTCCGCTATGCTCTCTGGAGACCGGCACCCCGCTGTCCGGGTTTCACATCATTGGGTTTTCACTTCTCTATGAAATGAATTACACCAATGTGCTGATGATGCTGGATCTGGCCGGAATTCCCTTCCGGGCCGCCGATCGGGATGCAACTTGTCCTGTCATCATTGCCGGCGGACCCTGCACTGTGAATCCGGAGCCAGTGGCGGATTTTTTTGACGCCATGGTCGTGGGCGACGGAGAAACCGTAATTCTGGAAATGAGCCGGGCCTGGATGGCGTGGAAAGCTGCCGGGGACGGTGAAAAAAAAAACCTGCTGCGGGACTGGTCCAACATAGAGGGGGTGTATATCCCTTGTTTTTTTGCCCCTGTTTACGATGGTGCTGACATTAAGGCCATTGTTTCGGAATTTGACGACTACCGGCAGGTAAGGCGGGCCATAGAACCGGATCTGAATGCGGCGCCGTTTCCGGATGCGCCGGTGGTACCCTATGGCCGGCCGGTGCATGACCGTCTGCGCCTGGAAGTGGCCCGTGGATGCACCCGTGGATGCCGGTTCTGTCAGGCTGGAATGATTTACCGGCCGGTGCGGGAACGAACCGTGGAAAATCTGCTCAATCTTGCGGAAACCTCCCTTGCCGCCACCGGATATGACGATATTTCCCTGCTGTCCCTCAGTACCGGTGACTACGGCTGCCTTACCGAACTTATGCAGAATCTTTTTTCCAGGTATGCAGACGATAGCGTTGCCGTCTCTTTTCCCTCGTTCCGGGCGGGTTCCTTGTCCCCGGAAATCATGGCCCTGGTGGAAAAAGTGCGCAAGACCGGATTTACCATTGCCCCGGAAGCGGGCAGCGAGCGGCTCCGGGCCGTGATCAACAAGAATATTTCAGAGCAGGAAATTTTTGACACGGTATCCGCGGCCTTCTCTCTGGGCTGGAAATTGATCAAATTGTATTTTATGATCGGCCTGCCCACGGAAACGGATGCCGATCGTGCGGCCATTGTGGATCTGGTGCGGCGCATCCGGCAGAAACTGAAGTCCGACGGGTATCGTCCCAATATCAATGTCAGCATCGGCACTTTTATTCCCAAGCCCCATGTGCCCTTTCAGTGGGCCCCGCAGATGTCAATGGAGAGTTCCAAACAGATTATTTTTGACCTGAAACGGCAGCTGAAAATGCCGGGAGTGGACGTCAAATGGCAGAAACCCGAGCTCAGTATCCTGGAAGGCCTCTGGGCCCGGGGGGACCGGCGGCTTGCCCGGCTGCTTGAAATTGCCTGGCAAAAAGGATGCTGTTTTGACGGGTGGTCGGACCGGTTTGATTATGGTCTGTGGGAAGCGGCCCTTCAGGATGCCGGGGTGGATCTGGCCTGGTATACCACCCGGTCCCGTTTGCCGGCGGCCCCGTTGCCATGGGATCATATTGATACCGGTGTATCCAAAGTTTTTCTGGCGGAGGAACTGGAAAAGGCCTTGACCGGTCAGTCCACAGATGACTGCCGGTTTGGGGATTGCCAGGGCTGCGGGGTCTGCGATTTTGATCGTATCCGGCCCGTGTTTTTTGCCGAAAATGAAAAATCCGCAATTTTTTCCGGAAAGCCTGAAAAACACCCGGTCCCTGAGCAGGAAATACGGTATGAAATTTTTTATGCCAAAACCGGGCTGGCCAGGTTTTTCGGCCACCTGGAAATGGTGACCCTTTTTTCCCGGGCCCTGCAGCGCATCGGGGTGGATATGCTGTTTACCCGGGGATTTCATCCCAAGCCGAAAATGTCTTTTCACAATCCCCTGCCCCTGGGTATGGAAAGTGAATCAGAATCTTTTTATGTTTCCCTGAAAAATTCCGAATCCTCCCAGGCTCTGGCGGCGGCCCTGAACCGGGAACTGCCGGACGGGCTGCAAGTGACCGGATGCCGGAAAATTTCACCTGGCGCGCGTCCTCAGGAAGCCAACATCCTTCATTACCGGGTGCGGACGGCCGGTGAACTGGGGGATGCCAGGCTGAAGATGTTTGAAGCGGCATCAGACTGGATGGTGGAACGGATCAGTAAAAAAGGCCGTAAAAAAAAGATTAATTTAAAGGAAGTGGTGCTGCGTCTGACAAAAACGGGTCCGGCCGCGCTGAGGATGACGCTGAAGGCAGCGGAGGGGGGTTCCGTGCGTCCCGCGGATGTGATACAGTCTGTATTTAATCTGTCGGAAAATGCTGTTAAACGCGCTGAAATTATAAAAGAAAAATTTGTTTCAGATCCTTAACACCGCCGACCCCGTTATCCTCAGCCGCACGGACAAAAAATAAAAGGTGGGCCTTTATGTACAGAGAATTAGTGATTAATGCAGTTGGACCGGAAATCCGGGTGGCCCTGCTGGAAGATAATACCATTGTAGAGCTGTATGTGGACCGGAGCGATGAATCCACTATTTCCGGAAATATTTATAAAGGCCGGGTGCAGCGGGTGCTGCCGGGAATGCAGGCCGCGTTTGTGGATATCGGATTGAACCAGGCCGCGTTTATTTATGTGGATGATGTGATTGATGAGCGCAACAATGGCTATCTGGAGCATGTTTACCTGTCCAATCAGGAAGAAGAAGAGGCATCAGATCTGAGTTCTGAAGAACCTCCCGTGGGAAAAGCGGTGTCTTTGCCCAGAAGCAAATCTTCCATTGATGACCTGCTCACGGAAGGTCAGCAGGTACTGGTCCAGGTGGCGCGTTCCCCCATCGGCAGCAAAGGGGCCCGGCTGACGTCGTATGTTTCCATTCCCGGCCGTTTTCTGGTGCTCATGCCAACGGTGGACCATATCGGTATTTCCCGGCGCATCACGGATGAAGCGGAACGGCTGCGATTAAAGGATCTGGTGCTGTCTTTGCGGACCCAAAAGGTTGGTTATATTGTCCGAACGGCCGGCGAGGGGCTGAGTGAAGATAAAATCCTGAAAGAAATGCAGTTTTTATGTAATTTATGGGAAGATATTCAGGAAAATTTCCTTTCGGCCGCGCCCCCGGCCCTGTTGCATCAGGAGTTGACCGTAACCTTGCGGAGCGTCCGGGATCTTTTAACCCATGACGCCGATAAAGTGACCATTGATTCTCCTGCCGTGCATAAATCCGTGCTGACTTTTATTGAAAAGTTCATGCCCCGGCTCCGTGATTGCGTAACACGGTATCAGGGCCCGGAGCCGATTTTTGACGCGTACAATCTGGAAGTGGATATTGGCCGGGCCCTGAAAAAGAAAGTATGGCTCAAATGCGGCGGCTATATTATTATTGAAATTACCGAGGCGCTGATTGCCATTGATGTCAATACCGGCCGGTATGTGGGCAAGCACAATTTTGAGGAAACGGTTTTAAAAACAAACCTTGAGGCGGTCCGGGAGATCGCTTATCAGGTTCGGCTCAGAAATCTGGGAGGGATTATCATTGTCGATTTCATTGATATGGAACGAAAATCCAACCGGGAAAAAGTATATAATCTGCTGGTTGAAGAGCTGAAAAAAGACAAGGCCAAAACAAACGTGCTGCCCATTTCAGATATGGGGCTGGTGCAGATGACCCGGAAACGGGTCGTCAAATCCCTGAACCGGATGCTGTGTGAACCCTGTTTTTACTGTGCCGGCGAGGGTACCCTGCTGTCTAAGCAAACCATCTGCAATAATATTTACCGGGAAATGCTGCGGCTTTCCCACGATGTGCAGGGAGAAAAAATCAGCCTGCGGGTGCATCCGGATGTTGCGGATTTGTTGCTTGGCACTGCCAATGAAATCATCATTTCCCTTGAAAAACATCTTCAGCGCCAGGTTGTGATTTATCCGGTGGACGGGTTTCATATTGAAGAATTTAATATTATTGAAGTGTATGAAGCATAATTTTTGTAAAGCCGTCAAATTTAATATGCTGCTGCCGGGGCCAAAGGCCAAAAGCAGTCTCCCAGCCGGATCTGTTTTTTTGAACTTGACAAAACAGGATCAACTGTGATTATATTTTTCGATTGGTTTTCCATTGATTTCCAGATAAAATGGAATTTTTTGAAAAGTCAACTATAACTTATTGATATTTTGTAGAATAATTCATTGGCGGAGCGCCGGACGGCACCGGAAAGCATGTTCGGGCCTCAGATTACGCGCTTGCCTGTGTGATGCACCTTTAACGAATAATAAATTGGTCATAAATAAGGATAGAGGTAAATGAAACGCACATATCAGCCGAGCAGAGTAAAGCGGGCAAGAACCCACGGATTTTTGAAAAGAATGTCTACTAAGCAGGGTAGACGGCTTATTAACAGAAGAAGGGCTAAAGGAAGAAAGCGGTTGGCGGTATAAATTTCATTTTTTTGCGTTGATTTCATCGCCTATATTCGCCGGAGATGGCCCCAGCCGCTCTATATTCAGCAGATCAGCATGATGTTGGCCACAAAACGGATTTTTTTGGAAAGCCGGGTCGTTGTGGGGTGGCAAAATCCCTGTCGGCAGGGGGGTTCCTTGTTTTCTGCGTTGAAAGTGAAGCGTTAAATGCGTCCCCGATTACGTCCTGAAAATTTTTCTGCCACCCGGACCCGGGCCGGGGTTTTTAGATTACAAAAAAAGGAAAAAATTCGGGACCGCACGGAATTTTTAACGCTTTCACGATCCGGGAAAAAATTGCAGAATCATTATTTTATCGTGATTTTTATGCCGGGGGTGTATCCCTGGCCGCGTCTGGGCATCACTGCGTCCCGCCGCGTCGGAAATGCAGTCACGCGCAACCGCCTGAAGCGGATTATCCGGGAATGGTTTCGTCTGAACAAAAGGGCCGTCACGGCGTCCCTGGATATTAATATTATTGCCAAAAAATCCGCTGCTGAATTAACTTCCGGTGAGGTGTTTGTATCTCTGAACAAAATATTTGAATCAGTGTGGGAGTCGCGGCATTAAGTACATCGTGATATTTTTAATAAAGGTCTATCAAGTGGTGTTGTCGCCGGCCATCGGACCGGCCTGTCGCTTTTATCCGTCCTGTTCCGCGTATGCCATTGAAGCCGTTTCCCGTTATGGTGTCTTCACGGGCGGGTGGCTTGCGGTAAAGCGGATATTAAGATGTCACCCGTTTCATCCCGGCGGGGTGGATCCGGTGCCTTAAGCATCTGTTTTGTATTTAATACGCCTGACCCATAAACCGTTGCCTTTCCACGTGCCAATCCTGCTGAGCATTCCGAAGATCTTGTCTGTTGCGTTGTTTTTAGCCTTTGATTAACCCAGTAATGGTATGAATAAGAATTCAGGAGTTTAATATGGAACAGGGCCGCTTGTTTCTGGCTATTGTACTTTCCTTTCTGGTGTTTATCGTCTGGGAATTTATGTTTGCGGAAAAACAATCCCCAGTGCCGCCGGTTGCACCAGGCGCGGTCACGGAATCATCCGTTCCTGAGCCACTGGCCGAGGTGGAAAAAAAAGAAACACCATTGGACCCGGAGGCCGCGGCAGAAGAACGCATTACCACCCCAGGCCATTTTTTCGGTTCTCTGACAATTCATACGCCGCTGTACAGTACGGTAATTTCTGAAAAAGGGGCCGGCATCACCCGATTTACCCTTCACCAGTATCGGGAAAGTGTCGAAAAGTCCGCCCCGGACAAAGAGCTGATATCTGCGGACAATCCTCTGGGGACCGGTTTTGCGCATCTTTCCGCCACCCCCGTCACCCGGTTCACTCGGGCGGTTTTTACCACGACGCATCGGGAAAACACGCTTCAGCTGAACACTGAGCCCGCTTCTGTGTCTTTTTTCTGGCACTCGCCGGAGGGGATTCTGGTGGAAAAGAAATTTACTTTTTTGCCGGATTCCTATGAAATTAAAATGGATGTGACCCTGACAAATACCGCTGATACCCTGGTCAAAGACACGCTTCAAGTTTCCATGATAGATGCCGCTCCCCACGACAAACGCCAGTTTTCCTTTGAGGGCCCCTTTGCCTTTGTCAACGGAAAGCTGGAAGAAGTGGCGGTGAAGGATATTGACGAAAAAAATACCTTGACCGGTCAGGTACAATGGGCCGGCTTGACAGACCAGTATTTTATGAGCGCCGTTCTTCCGGGTGATGGTCTGGGTGATGCCGCGGATGCCCCGGAAAATACCCCGGAAAACAGCGGCAGTGTTCGGCTTGCCGCGCTGGAACCGGAAAACCTGATTCAGGTGACGTATGTGAATTCGCCAGCCGCATTGTCTCCCGGCGCCAGCACCCGGTTTTTTCACTCTCTGTATATTGGTCCCCGGAAAATTGATGCCCTCAAGGCAGTGGGCCACCATCTGGACAAAGCAGTGAATTTCGGGTTTTTTGATTTTATTGCAAAGCCCTGTCTGTGGCTGATGAACGGCATTCATGATCACATGGTGCCCAATTACGGCATTGCCATTATTCTGCTGACGATTTTGTTTAAACTGATTTTTTGGCCCCTGGGGTCCAAGAGTTACAAATCCATGGCCGAAATGAAGCGGCTGCAGCCATTGATGGCGGAAATTCGGCAGAAACACAAAAATGATAAAAAGAAAATGAACGAAGAAATCATGGGGCTTTATCGCACCTACAAAGTTAACCCCATGAGCGGGTGCCTTCCGATGGTCGTTCAGATTCCCGTTTTTTTCGCTTTCTACCGCATGTTGTACGGGTCCATTGAGCTGCGGCACGCACCGTTCTTTGGATGGATTAATGATTTGTCCGCGCCGGACCGGCTGTTTTCCTTTGATGTTACCATTCCCCTGATGGCCCCGCCCTATGGCATCCCCGTGCTGACCATTATTATGGGGGCCACCATGTTTTTACAGCAGAAGCTGTCGCCGCCCCCCGGTGATCCGGCTCAGGCCCGGTTTATGATGCTGATGCCTTTGATTTTTACCTTTATTTTTATTAATTTTCCGGCGGGGCTCGTCCTGTACTGGCTGGTGAACAACGTCCTTTCGATCTCACAGCAGTATTATATTACCCAGAAAACGCTTTAGTATGGAGGATATGCATGAAGTCTTTTTTGGACTTTGAGGAAAAAAATGTAGAGAAAGCCATTCAAAAAGCATGCACCGATCTTAAGATTTCCCGTGATAAGCTAAAGTATGACATTATTTCCCATGGATCCAGCGGTATTTTTGGCCTTGTCGGCGCCAAAAAGGCCCTGATCCGGGTGGTTGTACCTGAAACACAAAATATGCAATCGCCATCCCAAAAAAATTCCAGTGGCGACGGGTCCGGTGCTGTTACTGGTGCTGCTGACAGCGGGCCTCAGGAGGATCTGTTTTCCATTAATGCCCTGGTGGATGAGGCCTTTGGTGAAGTTCCGGCTGCTGAATCCCCAGAAAAAAAGTTGCCAAAGAAAACTTTGCCGGTGAAACAGGCTGCGGTGCAACGTTCCGGTTCCGGAAAAAAGCCGGAAACAAAATCAGGCAACGCCGCTGGCGCTTCTCAAAAACCGTCTTCTAAACAACCGGCAAAAGACAAGACCCCGGAAAATAAACCCATCAAGGCGGCGCCGAAAAAAAAGCAGCCAAGAGCCCCCCTGCAATCCGCAAAACCGGCACAAAAACAAGAAACCCTTTCAGGCCATTCTCAAAACGGAGAACTGCCAGAGATCCTGGATATTGCCAACAACGGTCCGGATGCCGTTTCTGCCAAAGCTGATTCTCAGCCACAGGCAGAAACTTCAAATGATCAACCGTCCAACGCTTTCTTAGATCAGGTGCCCCAAATGGATCCGGCCGAGGCAAATGAAGCGGCCATCGCCATTGGCCAGGAACTGGCCCATAAAATTTTCAAAACAATGGACATTGAAGCGGAACTGTCTGTAAAAAAAGAAGAAAACCCGGTGTGGATGAATATCAAGATGCCGGAGCCGGGGATTTTAATCGGTAAGCGCGGACAAACCCTTGAAGCAATTCAGTATCTGACCGATAAGATGGTTGGCAAAAAATGCGGAAAAGGCAGCCGGGTTATTTTTGATGTTGAGGGATATGTGGAATCCCGTAAAATTGAATTAACAGATTTGGCCGACCGGCTGGCCAGCAAGGCACTTAAAACCGGAAAACCATCAACAATGACCCGAATGAATGCCCATGACCGGCGGATTGTTCATGTGGCCCTGAAACAAAATCGGGCAGTGCGGACTCAGAGTGTTGGCGAGGGCTATTACCGAAAGCTGATTATTTTTCCCAAAAAGAAATCCGTGAAAAAATCTGAAAAAACCCGGCCCCAGAAATAAAATGGGAATAAACCGGACATAAATGGTCTTTATATGTATTTCCGGTCGGTTACCTGTATCATAGGGGTTAAGTGATGAACCCGTCTACCATTGCCGCCATTGCAACGCCTCCCGGCCAGGGAGGGATTGGTATTATCCGGTTGTCGGGTCCCCTGTCTCTCAAGATCGGCCAGTCTGTTTTTTATCCGGGTAAACCCGTTTTTGATGCAGCCGCATCTTGTCATTTTTTGCCATTTAGGGCGCAATCACGGCATCTTTGCTATGGGAGGGTCATCGATCCGGAATCTAGTCTTGTTATAGATGAAGTCATGTTTGTGGCCATGCCCGGGCCCCGGTCCTATACGGGTGAAGATGTTGTTGAAATTCAATGTCATGCCGGTCCGGCGGTGCTGCGGAAAATTCTCAGCCTCCTGATTCGCCAGGGCGCCACATTGGCGGCGCCGGGTGAATTTACCCGCCGGGCATTTTTAAATGGCCGCATTGATTTGACCCAGGCGGAAGCCATTGCGGATATGATTCAGGCCCGTTCGGAAAAAGCCGTGGATGTGGCCGCGGCCCAGCTTTCAGGAAGCTTGAAAACCGCTGTTCGGAAACTCCGCTCCGGTCTGCTGGATATCCTGACCCAAATGGAAGCGGCCATTGATTTTCCGGAAGATGTGGACGAAGAGATTCATCTTCCGGAGTTGCGGGATCAGCTGATCAGGGAACTGATTGCCCCGGTCCGGCAATTGATACAGACCGCTGACCAGAACCAATTTTTCAGGGATGGGATTAAAATTGTTATTATTGGCGCTCCCAATGTGGGGAAATCCAGCCTGATGAACCGGCTGCTGGAAAAGGAACGCGCTATTATTGATGATATTCCCGGCACCACCCGGGATTTTATTGAAGACGCCTTTATTGTCAATGGCCAGTCCGTGGTGCTGACCGACACCGCCGGCATCCACCAGACCCCGGACCTGGTTGAGCAGCAAGGGATTGAAAGGGCCTGGGAACATATTTCCCGTGCGGATATTTTATTGTATGTGGTGGATGCGACCACTGCCGCCGACCCCTCCGCCAACAACCTGTTTGATAAACTGTCTCGTACTGGAAAAACCACTATTGTTGTCATCAATAAAATGGATTTGCCGGCGGATCAGCAGCAGTTCCAGCTGCCCGACCTGTGGCAGGCCAGCGATAAAGTGGCTTCGGTTCGTGTTTCAGCAAAATATGGTCAGGAAATGGGTACGCTGAAGCAGATGATATCTGATCTGATTTACCACAGGGATATGGGCCGGGCGGATTGTCTTGTTCCAAATCTTCGACATCGGCTTTGTCTTGAAACGGCGCTGGCGGCCCTTGAAACTTCAGCCTCTGCATTGGACCAGCAGTTGCCCCCTGATCTTGTTTCGATTGATCTGCAAAGTGCGTTTGGCGCATTATCAGAGATTACCGGTGATGCAGTAACCCCGGAAATCCTGGACGCAATCTTCAGCCGGTTTTGTATTGGAAAATAATAGGTGCCCGATAAAATGTTTCACGTGAAACATTTTATCGGTTGCAGTGGCTGATCGGCGGTATAACCGATACGCGAGCAGCGTATTATATAAAAGGAGTTGGATAAAATGAAAATTGATTTTACCCCTTATTTTAAAAAATATGAAAATTTGGTGGCAAAGGTGGAGGCCGCCTTTGCCCAGGTCAGGGAAAAATTTCCAGATGAAGTGACGTGCCACAAGGGCTGTTCGGATTGTTGTCATGCCCTTTTTGACTTGACCTTGATTGAAGCGCTGTATGTGAATACGCATTTTAACGAAAAATTTACTGGCAGGGAGAAAAATGCGTTGCTGGAAAAAGCAAACAAAGCGGACCGGAAGATTTACAAAATAAAAAGGGATGCATATCGGGCAACTCAGAATGGTGAGAAAGAAGAGTCGGTGGTAGCGGACGTGGCGAAACAGCGGATTCGGTGTCCCTTGCTTAACGAAGCCGATATGTGCGATATGTATGAGGCCCGTCCGATTGCCTGCCGCACCTATGGCATCCCTCTGGCCATCGGCGGCAAAGGACGGACATGCGGATTGTCCGGGTTTAAGGCGGGAGAAAGCTATCCCACGTTGAACATGGATGCGGTGAATGATCAATTGATGGCATTGTCTTCTGAGATGGTAGCGGATATCCAGTCACGGCATATCCGTATGGCGGAAGTGATCGTCCCCCTTTCCATGGCCCTGATTACGGATTACAATGATGCTTACCTGGGGATTGGGGATGAAAAAGACGCGGAAACCGAAACGGAAACAACTGCAGGAGGGAAATAATGACGGATCGCACGGAAGACGAAGCCCTGCGAAAAAAGGCAATCTTTGATGCCACGGCGCCCCGGCGGCAGAAACATATTTTGAAGCGGGGGTATGACAAGTGGGATCCCTTTCAGGAGCCCAAGGACCCGATTGATATTCGCAAAGACAAGACCAAGAGAACTTCCCATATGCTGATCCGGGAATTTCTTCAAACTCTGGCATCGGAAGGATACAGTAGTGATTATGCCAGGGGTGCATTTGATCTTTGCCTGGGGATTATCAATGAAAATGAAAGGTTTCAGGGGATGTTCGATTTTTCCTGCTGGTATCAGGAGTTGCTGCACAGGGAGGGCATTAAACGCCGCTAAAAAAATGAATCGTATGGAACAAAGAAACCGCTGATGAGGGTCGAGACCGACCCTCATCAGCGGGTTTTTTGTTCCATGCCGGAGTGTTTCAAGCCGCGCGGCCTGGCTATTTTTTCAGGAACCAGACAAGAATGGGAAGCCCGATGATAATGAGCAGAATAAGAATGCCGGGTGTTGTTAGATACGCCCTGTAGACCGGTTCTCCTTTTGCTTTACATTTTTTTGCTTCCGAAGAGAACCAGTTGCCCAGAATGATGGCGGCCAAAAAAACGGCAATGAGTTGAATTAAGGTTATGAGATTTTCCAAAGAGCCCTTCCTTTTTCCTTTACCGGCGGATCAGGGCGCCGGTTGTGGTTGTTTTTTTGAAGTGTCAGAGATAACTTATTCAAATATTTTTTCATCCGGTGCATCCGCTTCCAGGGCATCGGCTTCATAATCTCGCTGGGATGCTGATTGCTGGTTCTTCAGGTGTTCCCGGTACCATTCATTGGCGATAATCATGGACATGACTTCATTGCTGCCCGTCCAGATGCTTGCCAAGCGAAGATCCCGGACAATGCGCTCAATGGGGTATACATTGGTATAGCCGATCCCGCCCATTACCTGCATGGCATTGTTGGCTGCTTTTTGACAGGCTTCAGTGACAAACTTTTTGGATTCAGATACCATGCGCCGGATTTTCTTTTCGTCGGCATTACGGTCAACTGCGCAGGCCGTGGTATAGATCATGGATCGGCAGGCGTCAAGCAGCATGGCGGCTTCGGCAATCTGGAAACTGACCCCCTGAAAGTTGTTGATGGTGGTGCCAAAGGCTTTTCGGCGGGTGGTATAGGTGGTGGCCACATCCAGGGCGGGCCGCGCACTGCCGATGGTCATGGCGGCCGTGCCAAGGCGTTCCGGAATCATCATGGTTTTAAATACCGGATAGGCCCCATTGATGGTGCCGACCACGTTTTCTTTTGGCACTTTGACATCCTTAAACACCAGGCGGCCGGCCCCGCCGCCCCGGCATCCCATAAGCCCGTAGAGATATTTGGTGTCAACCCCGGGGCCGCGATCTACAATCAGGCAGGTCAATGCTTTGTGCGGTTTGGCATCCGGGTCGGTTTTTGCGTAGACCAGAAAAAAATCAGCGCCTTCTGCCCCTACAATAAACCGTTTCTGGCCGTTAATTAAAAAATGATCCCCTTTGTCTTCTGCTGTGGTGGTGGTACCGAAAAAATCCGATCCACCCCGGGGTTCGGTCAGGCATTCAGCGGCAAAAATTTCCCCTTTCAGCAGCGGCCGGACATATTTTTCTTTTTGAAAATCTGTTCCGTGCAGGATAATGGCGTCGCATACCAGTTCGGCGCCGACACCAAAGGTACACGCAAAAATATAGCCCAGGGTGCCGATTTCTTCCATGACAGTGGCCGTGGTAACCCAGTCCATATCTCTTCCGCCCCATTTTTTCGGGTACCGGCATCCCATAAGATTTCGCTGGCCGGCTTCCCTTAGAAATTCTTTGGGGAATTTAATTTTTTCACTATCCATGTCCAGAATCATTTGCCGGGGAACAGATTTCACAAACTCCCGGGCTTCATCACGGATTTGCCGGGCGGCATCAGAAAGAAGATGATCAAACATATGTTTTTCCTTTCGGTAGGGATTAAAAGTTAACGTAAGCGTCAACATAGCGCCATCCTTCAGCGCCTGTCAACCTTTAATCATTTGATAAAGCAGGAAAAATCAGAGAGGATCTCAGCGAATCAGTGTGGATTTTACAAAAGGCGCTGCAATGGATGCAAAAGCGTTCAGCCGGGTTTCAGAAATTTTCCATTCTTTGTCATGGAAAAAATCAGGATTCAAAACATCGCTGTTGATGGTGGCGTTTTGAAAGGCGAAGAGATCGGCACCCTGAAGAAGACGGGCTAATTTTCCAATTATCTGTTCATCAACAAAGGGGTTGACGCAGGTGGTGCGGAATTCGTGTGGAAGGCCGGATTCCAGAATCAGTTGAATGCTGGCAGAAATATTTTTCGGATCCAGTGACGGTGCCAGATAAGCCGGGTAATTTTCCGGCAGGGTCTTGATATCCATGGCGATATAGTTGATCAGCCGGTCGGCCAGAAGGGCTTTGACCACCTGGGGGTGACTGCCGTTGGTATCCAGTTTGACGGGCAGCCCCATGTCCTGAAGGGTTTGGCAAAATTCGAGCAGATCTTCTTGAAGGGTGGGTTCCCCGCCGGTGATGACCACTCCGTCAAGAAGCGATTTTCGCCGAAGGATAAAGGCCAAAACCGCTTCGGTGTCCATCCGCTGAAACGGAGGGATGACCAGGTTCGGGTTATGACAGTACGGACACCTGAAATTGCAGCCGGCGGTAAAAACCACACAGCTGATTTTTGCCGGATAATCAATCAGGGAATTTTTTTGAATGCCGCCGAGTATCATAGAAGGTCGCTTAGAGTGCCCCTGTTTGCTTCATTGCAAAGGTTTTTCGCATGTTGAATTCGGACTGTTTGCCGTTGTTCCACTGGCTGACAGGCCGCAGATAACCGACAATGCGGGAATAGACTTCCACGGGCTGATGACATTCCGGGCAGGTCTCATGCTGACCGGAAATGTAGCCGTGGGACGGGCAGACGCTGAACGTGGGAGACAGGGTAAAATATGGCAGTTTGAAATTTGCGGTAACTTTTTTAACAAGACTGCGGGTGGCGGCGATATTGTCCACCTTTTCTCCCAGAAAAATGTGGAAGACGGTGCCGCCGGTATATCGGGTCTGCAGGTCATCCTGAAGTTCAAGGGCTTCAAAAATATCATCCGTATAGTTGACCGGCAGCTGGCTGGAGTTGGTGTAAAACGGATCCGCGCCTTCCTGGCAGGCGGTTTCATTGGCGCAGATAATTTCCGGAAACTGCTGCTTGTCGATCATGGCAAGCCGGAATGCCGTTCCTTCACCAGGGGTGGCTTCCAGATTAAACAATTCACCGGTTTCCGCCTGAAATGTTTCCATGATATGCCGCAAATGATCCAGGACTTTAATGGAAAATGCGTGTCCCTCCGGGGTCCCGATGTCCTGGCCCAGAAAATTCAGGCAGGCCTCGTTCATGCCGATGATACCAATGGTGGAAAAATGATTGGACCAGTATCTGTCGCTTTTTTCTTTAATGGTGCGCAGATAAAATTTTGAATACGGGTACAGATTCTGCTCGGTAAATTTTTCCAGCACTTTGCGTTTAATCGTCAGGCTCTCCCTGGCAATACGGGCCTGAGTGGTAAGAAAGTCAAAAAATTCTGTTTCATCGTTGGCCAGGAACCCGATTCTGGGAAGATTTATCGTGACCACGCCGATGGATCCGGTGAGCGGGTTGGCGCCAAATAATCCGCCGCCCCGTTTTTGCAGTTCCCGGTTGTCCAGACGCAGTCGGCAGCACATGGACCGGGCGTCTTCCGGTGACATGTCGGAATTTACAAAATTTGAAAAATAGGGAATGCCGTACTTACCGGTCATTTTCCATATATTATCCAGGTTGGTGTTGTCCCAGTCAAAATCTTCCGTAATATTGTAGGTCGGAATCGGGAAGGTAAACACCCGTCCCTTGGCATCGCCTTCCATCATGACCTCAGCAAAGGCACTGTTGATGGTATCCATTTCCGCCTGAAAATCCCCATAGGTTTCTTTCTGGTATTTGCCGCCGATGATAATCGGCACATCCTTCAGGGTGGAGGGCACTTTCAGGTCCATGGTAATGTTGGTAAACGGGGTCTGAAATCCCACCCGGGTGGGAATATTGATATTAAAGACAAATTCCTGAAGCGCCTGCTTGACGTCTTTGTAGGAAAGGCCGTCTTTGCGGACAAAGGGCGCCAGCAGGGTGTCAAAGTTGGAAACCGCCTGAGCCCCGGCCGCCTCTCCCTGAAGGGTGTAAAAAAAGTTTACGATCTGGCCCAGAGCAGAGCGGAGATGCTTGGGCGGGGCGCTTTCCACTTTACCCGGAACCCCCATAAACCCCACGGTCAGCAAATCCTGAAGATCCCACCCCACGCAGTAAATCGACAGCAGGCTCAGATCATGAATGTGAAGATCGCCGGTTTTGTGCGCATCCCGCACTTCCGGCGGATAGATCCGGTTCAGCCAGTATTCTGCTGTCACATCTGAAGAAATATAATTGTTGAGTCCCTGGAGAGAGTAGCTCATATTGCTGTTTTCTTTGATTTTCCAGTCCAGCTTCTGCACGTAGTTTTCAACAATTTTCACATGGGCCTTGGTGGTGATTTTCCGGATCTGGGCATGCTGCTCCCGGTAGATAATATAGGCTTTGGCGGTTTTGTAAAACGGCGAATCCAGGAGCACGCGTTCCACAATATCCTGAATTTCTTCAACTTCCGGGCAATCAGAAAGGTTCATTTCATGGGCGAGGGTTAACGCGCGCAAGGTCATTTTTTTGGCGTCTTTTTCTGAAAATTCACCAGTGGCAATACCGGCTTTGGCAATGGCAGCGGTAATTTTTGAAGAATCAAAATCAACGGTCCGGCCGTTGCGTTTTTTTATGTGATGAAACATATCAGTTGTCCCTCTGTGTGATGAGTTAAGGTGAATGAACCGGAAATGCGGCGCTGAGTTTTTCTGAATACGAATATTTCACAATATATAGAAGTATGTCAATAAAAAAATCTATATATTGTGTTTTCCCCTTGAGCTACTGAAAAGCCGGGCGGGGGGCGGTGTTGATTTTTTGGCCGGGCGCTCAGGGATTTTTAATGTTTGTCTGGGCTTGAAAACTCTTTTTGCTTGAGCAGGTGTTCGCAAAAGTGATGAAAAATCCGGGCGGTTACCCCCCAGACCACAATATCTTCATGGGGATAAATCAGATCCAGAACACCGGGGATACGGCCCGTGAATTTTTTGGCCAAATGGGTTTTTAAAAGGGATTCCACCGGTATTTCAAGAATTCTGGAAATTTCTTTGGTATCATAGGTGAGTTGTTCGGTAATGTTTCCGGCAGTCCCCTGCCAGAGGCCCATAAATACTTCGATATCTTTGCGCAGGATGGTTTGAAAATGCCCCAGTGAACCGATATAGTCGACCTGATGCCGTAAAATTCCGATTTCTTCTTCAAGTTCCCGAAACGCTGCTGCCAGCGGGCTGCTGTCAGCAGCATCCATGTGCCCCCCGGGGAGCGCCACCTGATTGCGCCAGGCATATCCCGGGGTGTCCGCTTTTAAGATGGCAAGGATATGGGGATGGGTATCTTTGTGGTGGATCAGCAGAAATACGCAGGCGCAGTCATGACCCGCCGGCCGGGAAATATCCGGTGGGTCAGCAGCTTTCAAAAGGTGTTTTAAGGTTTGCGGAGATAATGCGTTCACCGTTGAACTTGCGGGGCGTTTTGTTGTGGAAAACCCAGTTGTCGGTTTTCTCTCTGTTATTCTGATTTTGGATCCTGGCTTTTCATAAATTCAGAAAATTTCATGGTTTTGAAGCTGTCCGTATGCAGGAACTTCAGCATGTTCAGCAGCATCTCCGGTGGAATGAATCCGGGCTGGCTGGTCAACGCAGAGGCGTCTTCAGAAATAAACCAGGTGTTCGGAAAGCGGCTGACGCTGTATTTACGGGCAATGGATTTTTGCTGATCCGCATTGATGCGCATGGCCACAAAGTTTTCATTCAGATAGTCAATAACCTGTGAATCCACAAAGGTCTGGTTGTTCATGACTTTGCAATAGGTACACCAGTCCGTATAAAAATGGAGAAACCCTTTTTTGTTTTGTTCTTTGATCATCTGGATACCGGTATCATAGGATTGCCATTGAATTTCCGGCGATTGTTCGGCCATGGCGCTGACGGAAAAAAAAGGCAGAAAAAACAGGATCAATCCCAGGGAGAAAACCAAACGGTTTTGTGTTATTTTTATCATTATATTATCCTCCGTAAGGGTTAATGGATCATTGAGAAAAAAAGCATGTTGAAATAATTAAATCCCAGCAAGAAAATACCCACCAGAATCAGCAGTCCGCCGGCGATGATATTCATGTATTTCAGCGCTCCGGAGGCCCGGCGCATGAATTCCAGCAGATAGTTGATAAACAGGGAAATCACCAGAAACGGCAGTGCCAGGCCAAGAGTATACAGGGACAGCAGCACCATTCCCTGCAAAATGGTTTCCTGTGTGGCGGCCATGGCCATAATAGAGCCCAGCATAGGACCGGTGCAGGAACTCCAGCCCGCGCCAAACGCCATGCCTACGATAAACGTTCCGAAAAAATGCAAAGGCTTTTTTTGCATATGGACACGCTTGTCCACTTCCAGGAACCGAAGCCGGAAAATGCCACTCAGATGAACGCCCAGAATAATGACCACAATGCCGCCGATGATGCGGACGATATCTTTATGCTGATCAAAAAGCCCTCCAAAGCTGGCGGCCAGTGCCCCCAGGGTGATGAAGAGCACTGAAAAGCCGGAGACAAAGGCAAGGGTTGAAAAAAAAACTTTGCGCCGGACCCCGGTGGACCGGTCCCGGGTCAATTCATCTAACGAATATCCGGTAATAAACGTAAAATATGCCGGAATCAGAGGAAAGACGCAGGGCATTAGAAAGGAGACCAGGCCGGCCAGAAACGCGGCAGAATATGAAATTGTTTGAGTAAACATTTGTTTAATATAAGTTCGTCTTTGAAAAAATCAAATTAAAATTATGATATCAGGTGCTGAGTTCTGAAGATCGCCGGGCCGCGGCAAAAATGGCGTCCATAAGATGCTGTTTGACATCGTGATCCTCCAGCACGCGGATGGCGGCTTCCGTGGTGCCGCCGGGGGAAGTGACTTTCTGCCGCAACTCGCCGGCGCTGTCGGACTGGTTTTCCAGAAGCGCCACCGCTCCCTTCAGGGTGGCAAGGGTCATGGCAGCCGCATCTTCGGAAGAGAAATTCAGTTTTTCCGCCGCCGCTGTCATGGCTTCGGCCAGGTAAAAGCAGTATGCCGGCCCGGAGCCGGAAACCGCCGTGACCGCATCCATCTGAGATTCCGGAAATTCAAAAACCTGGCCCATGGCGCTTAAAATGGTTCTGGCAATGGCGGTATCTTCGGGCATGGCAAAAGCATTGGCGCAAAGACCGGAGACACCGGAAAGCACCAGTGCCGGGGTGTTGGGCATGACCCGCAGGATCGGCAGCTGTTTTTTCTGCTGCGTGTCCGCGCCTTCATAGATATAGGATTCAAAGGTTTTGATGGGGATGCCGGCGGCAATGGAGATGAAAATTCTTTTTCCGGCACCCGGTATAAACGCGTTTTTTTCTTTCAGATTCCCCAGCAGGGAGTCAATGGACTGGGGTTTAACCGCAAAAATAATTACATCGCAGCCGGCCACAATGGCCCCGGGATCCGGCAGGACCGATATGTTATAGACCGCTTTTAACTGTTCGGTCTGCTCCTGGCGCAGGTCACAGACAAAAATATTTGCCGGGAATGCGGCCTTTGACTGGACCAGCGCGCCGATCATGGCCTGTCCCATGTTGCCCGCACCAATAAATCCGATTTTAAGGTTCAGTTTCAGCATAACAAAAATCCTGTTAAAAATGAAAAAACAGAGTAAAAACAGCGTTGATACCTGATATCATGATTTTTACAGAAAATGTCAATCATAATCCATGGCGGTTTTGCCGGGCCCGTCACCGGCGTTTTCCGGGCCGGGTTATGCAGGGGGCCATGGAAATGGCTTGACTTCCCGGAGGCATTTTTCTATTGAATATACTGATGTTTAAAGATGATAGAAGTTTTAGAAACGGTCTATGATTAGAAAGTGTTCCTATGTTTATATTGGGTAATTTTATCAGAGCGGTTGCGGAAGTTGTTAATATTGGTTTGACCCTGTTTATGTGGATTGTGATTGCCCATGCGGTCCTGTCCTGGGTGCGCCCGGATCCCTACAATCCCATTGTCCGGTTCATTAATCAGGTGACGGAGCCGCTTCTCTATCAGATTCGGCGCAGAATTCCCACAATTTTCGGCGGCATGGATTTTGCGCCCATTATTGTTCTGATGGGGGTTGTTTTTTTTAAAATTTTTATTGTGGACACGCTGATGCGTCTATCGATGATCCTGTCCTGAATGCAGTGCGCCGTTGGTGCTGATGTGTCAAAAAAAAACAATAAATATTCGCACGGTTAAAACGGAAAAGAGGAGCCGGTAATGGCGAAAATTGATGCGTTTTTTAAATTAATGAATGATCAGGGCGCCTCGGATTTGCATCTGGTTGCCGGACAACAGCCGGCGCTCAGGATTCGGGGAGAAATCGAACGGATCAAATACAAGCCCCTGGACAACAATGATCTTCGCAGCATGGTGTATGAAATCGCGCCGGAAGATAAAATCAAGGTGTTTGAGGAAACCGGGGATGTGGATTTTGGATATGAAATTCCCGGGCTGGCAAGATACCGTGCCAATTTTTTTATGCAGCGAAACGGCGTGGGCGCAGTGTTTCGGCAGATTCCCAACAACATCATGGGGTGTGAACAGCTGGGGCTGCCGCCGGTCATCGCCAAGCTGGCGTCTCTGCCCCGGGGTCTGGTCATCATCACCGGTCCCACCGGCAGCGGGAAATCCACCACCCTTGCCGCCATCATTGATGAAGCCAACCGGGTGCGCAAGGATCATATTATCACGGTGGAAGATCCCATTGAGTTTGTTCACGAAAGCCACGGCTGTATTGTCAATCAGCGGGAAATCGGGGTACACACCCGGTCTTTCAGCGCGGCCCTGCGGGGCGCCCTCCGGGAGGATCCGGATATTATTCTGGTGGGGGAAATGCGGGATTTGGAAACCATGTCCCTGGCCATTGAGGCCGCGTCCACCGGTCATCTGGTCTTTGCCACCCTGCATACGTCCAGCGCCATGAAAACCGTGGACCGGATGGTGGAAGTATTTCCCGCGGACCAGCAGGCCCAGGTACGGTCCGGGCTGGCAGACAGCATCCGGGCGGTGATTGCTCAGGTGCTGTTCAAGCGGATTGACCGGAAAGGCCGGTGCCCGGCCCTTGAAATTTTGATCGCCACCCCTGCGGTCCGGAACCTGATCCGGGAGGGCA
Source organism: Desulfobacteraceae bacterium (assembly GCA_011390465.1). Taxonomy (GTDB): domain Bacteria; phylum Desulfobacterota; class Desulfobacteria; order Desulfobacterales; family Desulfosalsimonadaceae; genus SURF-3. Next base: position 123,701 of record JAABSH010000001.1, on the reverse strand, counting down.
AAACCCATCAGCTGCCCTCATCCATGCAGACAGGGAAAAAATACGGCATGATTCTGCTCGATGACGCCATTATGGATTTATACAACCGGGGGTGGATCAGCGCGGAGGACGGGTACAACAAATCCAATGACAAACAGCGGTTCCGCCCGCTTTTGAAAAGTGCGCCCGCGGATTTCACGGAAGCCTGATGGTCGCCGGATTTACAATGGCCCATACTGTCGGAAATAAACGAGGAATTGAAAAATGAAAAAACCGGAAGTCGATTATATTTTGACAGCCATGCTGGATTCCCATGAAAGTGTGTCGGATTTGAATTTTACCGCCGGCAAGCCGCTTCAGGTGGAGACCTATGGTGAGCTGACCCCGGTGGACATGAAGCCCCCGCTGAAAATGCTGACGCCTTTTCAGACGGAAGTCTTTGCTCTCAACCTGATCGGCAAAGACCGGCGACTGCTGGAAATTCTGCTCAAAGAAGGGTCCTGCGATCTTTCCTATCTGCTTCCCGGAAAGGCCCGGTTCAGGGTTAATGTGTTTTCCCAGTCCAGCCATTATTCCATCGTGCTTCGCCAGCTGGAAACAAAAGTGCCCACCATCAAGGAAATGGGGCTTCCGGAAATTTTTTATAAAATCTCCCAGGAAAGAAACGGGATTGTAATTTTTACCGGGGCCACGGGTACCGGTAAAACCACTTCCCTGGCCGCCCTGCTTTCCGAAATCAACCGGGAAAAATCCGTTCATATCATTACCCTTGAAGATCCGGTGGAATATATTCACACCCACAAAAAAGCCACTTTTAACCAGCGGGAACTGGGAAAAGATTTTTCAACTTTTGCCACGGGTCTGCGGGCAGCCCTGCGGCAGGCGCCGAAAGTGATTCTGGTGGGGGAAATGCGGGACCGGGAAACCGTTGAAATCGGGTTGTCCGCGGCGGAAACCGGGCACTTGGTCTTCACCACCCTGCATACGGTGGATGCCGGCCAGACCATCAACCGTATTCTGGGGATGTTTTCCATTGAGGAGGAAAATCAGATCCGGATCCGGCTGGCCGATACCCTGCGGTGGGTGGTCTGCCAGCGGCTGTTGCCGAAAGTCGGCGGCGGCCGGGTGGCGGCGTTTGAAATTCTGGGCACCAGCCTTCGGGTCAAGGATGCCATTTTACATGGTGAAGCCGAAGGAAAAACCTATTATGACATGATGGAAGCATCCATCGCTTTCGGCTGGTCCACGTTTGATCATTTTATTATCGCGTTGTTTGAAAAAGGCCTGATTTCTGAAGAAACCGCTATCGGCTATGCCTCCCGCCGCTCCATTGTGGGCCGGGGGCTCGATCTGGTGAAAAGTTCCCGGGGCGAGGCCACCAGCAAGATCGACAAGCTGGAAATTGACATGACCTATGGCAAGAAATCAAAGTTTTAAATAACCATTGGCTGTTGCGTAAAAATTCGAATTTGGACGTTTTACGAAGCCGTCAGGATTCAGACCCGCAGGCGGTACAGGGGTGACATAAATGGAAATTATCTGTGACAATTGTAATACCAAATTAAGTATTGCCGATGACAAGCTGCCCCAGGGCAAGGCGGTGTCCATCCGGTGCCCGAAATGCAAACATAAGATTTCCGTTGATCCGCAGCAGCCTGTGGAAAATGAAAAAACACAAATGCCGGCGGTTCCCAATCCGTTTAATTTTGAAGAAGGAACCGAGGATTATGATGCCAGTGAGCGCCCGTTTGATTTTCTGGAAGAAGAGGGAAACACAGCCCTTATTTGTGAGAATGACCCGAAAATTGTTCAACAGATCAAAACCGTGCTGGAAATTATGGATTACAGCGTCACGGTTGCGGATACCATTCGGGATGCGCTGAAAAAAATGAAATATCACACCTATAGCATGATTCTGGTAAATGAAACCTTTGACGGCAGTGACGCGGACGCAAACGGTCTGCTGCTGTATCTGGAGCGTCTTGAAATGAATGTGCGGCGCCATGTTTTCGTGGGACTGCTGAGCCGGCGCTGCGCCACCATGGACAATATGACCGCGTTTTTGAAAAGCGTGAATATCACCATCAATCTCGATGATATCGGCAGTGTGGACCGGATACTGGCCCGGGGGGTTAATGAGTATGAATTATTTTATGCCGCATATAACGATTGTGCCAAAAAACTGGGAATTATTTGAAAAGAGCTAAAATGCAGCCGTCAACCAAATATACGTGCAATGAATACCGGCAGGAAATGATCCTTTTGTCTCTGCGGCGCCGGCTCAATGAAAAGGATCTGCCGGAAGCGGAAAAAAAAGAACTTCAGAAAGAAATTGACCAGCTGGAAGCGTCCATGAAGATGCTTTGACAATAAAAATCATCCCCCCCCTTCGCCAATAATCCGCAGTCCTTCAAGGGTTAATCCGGATTCAACCGTATCAATGGTCCGGGAGATATGCTGCATCAGTGTCGCCAGTCCCCCGGTGGCAATGACCCGGGGCGCGGGATCGGCCGGCGCCTGTTCAGCCATTTCTGTTTTGATTCGCCCTACCATGCCGTCCACCAGTTCCGCGTACCCGTAAATAATACCGGATTTCATGCTGTGCACCGTATTTTTACCGATCACCGTGGCCGGCGGATTAAAAAGTTCCACCCGGGGCAGCCTGGATGCCTTGTGAAATAAAGCATTGGCCGCAATGCCGATGCCCGGGGCAATGGCCCCGCCCATGTATTCCCCTCTGACTGAAATGATGTCGAATGTGGTGGCCGTGCCAAAATCAATGACAATGAGGCTGGTTTTATACATATGATAGGCTGCAATGGCATTGACCAGCCGGTCTGCGCCCACTTCTTCCGGATTGTCATATAACACCGGCATGGTGACGGATCCGGCATCAATCCAGCAGGGCCCATGCCCCAGATACTTGGTGCAGTAATCCGCCAGGATTTTCATCATGGCCGGCACCACACAGGAGATAATGGTTTTCCGGATGCCGGCCGGATTGACGGCTTTTGCCTGAAACAGGTTTGACATCACAATATGAAATTCATCTTCCGTGATGGCCGGGGTGGACCGGATGCGCCAGTCGCAGGTCAGCTGGTTGTTTTCAAATAGCCCGATGACGGTATTGGTGTTGCCCACATCAATTGCCAAAAGCATTGGTTTCACCTGTAAATGAGATTATCCGGCGTTTCGGATGGCATCCATGATCTTGACCGTGGCCCGGGTGCCGGCCACGTCATGCACCCGGACAATGTGCGCGCCGGCCATGATGCCGGCGGCAACAGATGCCTGGGTGCCGGTCTCCACCAGGGGATGATCCGGCGGCAGTTCGGTTTGGTTTTTTGGGACAAGCAGCTTACGGATAAAGGCTTTTCTGGAGGTTCCCAAAAGAAGCGGCCGGTCAAGACGGTGAAATTCATGAAGGTGCCGGATTAAAGAAAGGTTATGGGCAAGGGTTTTGCCAAATCCAATGCCGGGATCCAGAATGATGTTTTTTTTTGCCACGCCTGCCTGTTCTGCCCGTTGCCCGGCATCCGTCAGAAACTGGGTCACTTCCCCCATCAAATCATCATAGGTGGGGTCCACCTGCATGTCCCGGGGAGTTCCCTTTATATGCATGAGAATCAGGAGCACATCATTGGCCGCGGCCACCTCCGCCATGCGGTCGTCAAAATGAAGGGCGCTGATGTCATTGATAACAGACGCGCCCGCGGCAATGGCCTGTTGGGCAACAATGGCTTTTGTGGTGTCAATGGAAATGGGAATGGGAATTTTTTTTGCCAGATACGCGATTACCGGCACCACCCGGCGGATTTCTTCTTCAGCGTCCACTGCCTCTGAAAACGGCCGGGTGGATTCGCCGCCGATGTCCAGAATATCAGCGCCGGCCTCAACCAGGGTTTCCGCCTGGGCCAGGGCCTGATCCCGGTCAAAAAACCGGTCCCCGTCAGAAAAGGAATTGGGCGTGATATTCAAAATTCCCATAATCCGGGTTTTTTGGCCAAGGGTCAGGGTGAACCCGCTCCAGGCAAGATGATATTCAGGACGGTTCATTTTTTCAGGTGTTCCGCATCTGATGGGGGATTTGCTGCGGCAGCCCCGGGAAACTGAAACCCGGGCCGCAGCTGAAGAATCAGCGCGTCAAGTTCTTTGCCCATCACGGTTTCTTTTTCAATGAGCATTTCCGCCAGTTTGTGGAGAATATCCATGTTGTTTTCCAAAACTGTTTTGGCGGCCTTGTAACTGTCTTTGACCAGACGGGCAATTTCATTGTCAATAACCTGGGCCGTGGCTTCTGAATAATCCCGATGCTGGGCGATTTCCCGGCCGAGAAAAATCTGTTCATCCTGTTTGGCAAAACAGAGCGGTCCCAGCTTTTCGCTCATTCCCCAGGACCGGACCATGTAACTGGCCAGATTGGTGGCCTGTTTGATATCGTTGGATGCGCCCGTGGTGATGCGGTTGAAGACCAGCTCTTCCGCCACCCGGCCGCCCATGGCCACGGCCAGCTGGCTGAGCAGCTGGTCTTTATGCTGAAAATCCTTTTCATCCGGCAGAAACCAGGTCACACCGGCGGCCCGGCCCCGGGGAATAATGGTGATTTTGTTGATGGTATCGGTTTCCGGCAGCAGGCGGGCCACAATGGCATGCCCGCCTTCATGGTAGGCCGTGTTTTTTTTGTCTTCATCTTTAATGACTTTGGATTTGCGCTCCAGCCCCATGACGATTTTGTCTTTGGCATCTTCGAAATCCACCATGGCCAGCCGCTCCTTGCCTTTTTTTGCGGCGATCAGCGCGGCTTCGTTGACCATGTTTTCGAGATCCGCGCCGGAAAATCCTGGGGTGCCCTTGGCCAGCACCGTGGCGTCCACATCCGGATCAATGGGGGTTTTTTTGACGTAGACCTCAATAATGGCTTTCCGGCCCTGGATGTCCGGCATGGGCACCACCACCTGACGGTCAAACCGGCCCGGCCGCAGCAGGGCCGGGTCCAGAACATCCGGCCGGTTGGTGGAGGCAATGAGAATTACCCCTTCATTGGATTCAAATCCATCCATTTCCACCAGCAACTGGTTCAGGGTCTGTTCCCGCTCGTCATGGCCCCCGCCCAGACCGGCGCCCCGGTGGCGGCCCACCGCATCAATTTCATCAATAAAAATCAGGCACGGGGCATTTTTTTTGCCCTGGACAAAAAGATCCCGTACCCGGGAGGCGCCCACGCCCACGAACATTTCCACAAAATCCGATCCGCTGATGCTGAAAAACGGCACGCCGGCCTCTCCGGCAATGGCCCGGGCCAGAAGGGTTTTGCCGGTGCCCGGCGCTCCCACCATCAATACCCCTTTGGGAATTCTGCCGCCCAGTCGGGTATATTTTTTGGGGTCTCTTAGAAAATCCACAATTTCAGCGACTTCTTCCTTGGCTTCATCCACGCCGGCCACGTCATTGAACGTGATTTTTTCCGTCTGGTCGGACAGCATCCGGGCGCTGCTTTTGCCAAAGGAAAGGGCTTTTCCCCCGCCGCCCTGCATCTGCCGCATGAAAAAAATCCATACCCCGATGAGCAGAACCATGGGAAACCAGGATACCAGTACAGAGATAAACCACGGGGTCTGCTGTTCGGGCTTTGCTTCTATGGCCACCCCTTTGGTGCGGAGAATCCGGATCATTTCATTGTCATCAGGGGCATAGACCCGGTAGCGGATGCCGGTTGGATCAAGGGCCGTCAGGTTTTCTCCCTGAATAATGACTTTGGATATTTTGTCATTTTCAACCATGGCCAGAAATTCGCTGTATGCCAGCTCTGTATCGGTTTGCTGGTGCTGCTGGTTGAAAATATTGTAAAGCATGATCATCATCAGCACGATGATGACCCAGAGTGCCAAATTTTTGTTAAACGGGTTCAATAGTATCTCCTCTGCGAAAAGATTGTCTTTCGTCTTTGTTCTGCCAGGCGGTTTTTATTGAAAAACCGGTTATGAACAGGTTTTTCAGTGCGCAATCCTTATAATATAATAACGATTCAAAAATAGTAAATCTTAATATTTAAGATAACGGCCATGAAAATGTCAACCGCTTAGATAATCGGACCCGGCCAACCGCAATTGAGGGTCAGGGACCTTCCGGTGACGGCGGCGCCATGAGGGAGTGCGCGGAAAGCGTCACGCTGAGCACTGTGCGGGTTTGCGGCATGATTTTTGCCTCATCGCTTGTTCGGATACCGCCCACCCACACAATCCGGCCGCGGCTCACCAGCAGGGGAATCCGGTGCCGCTGGTCCCGGGGGATTTTTTGGTTGATGAAAAATTTTTTAAGTTTCTGGGAGCCGGTCATTCCCAGGGGGGTAAACCGGTCCCCGGCGCGAATATTGCGGATGATAAGGGGAAATTCAAGCATGTCCAAGTCAAAAAATGCGGTTCCGGCACCAGCCGCCGTTACATCCGGAATCCTGTGACGGGGGGTTATATCAAAACATGCTTTTTGGTTGGTTTCCGCAATAAAAACAGGGTTTCCCGCCGTGATCTCCGGTCGGGTAATCCTGTATTCAAAGGGATCACAATTTGCTGCTGCCGCGGACGTTCCACCGCGGAAGTGCCGCAGATTTTTCAGTTCTTTCCGGATGATGAGGACCTGGTTTTTCCGGATGATTCTGATCTGATCCGGCAGATCCAGTTGCCGGTTTTCCCGGTTGTTTTGGAGCAGGCACAGCACGGCCGCTATATGAGCGTTCAAGATGCGCGTCAGGTTGTGTTTTACCGAAAAAATTCCCTTGCGGATTACCCGGCGCCGGGCCGCTGGATGCAGGGCTTGCAATTCAGTTGTTGAAAGCAGCACCTCATGCGGATTTTTACGAAGGCAGGCCTTCTCATACAGGGACGCGACAAGGGTATTCATCCATTCTTCGTCTGCCCGGGCAAGGCCGCTCATCCGGTTCAGTGTCGAAGATATCTGCGGATTATAATGATGCGCCAGCAGCGGCAGAAGCTGGTGCCGGATTTTGTTTCGCAAAAACCGCGTATCACTGTTGGAGGCATCTGTTACATAACCGATATTGCCGGCGGCCAGAAATTCCAGAATTTCCGCGCGGCTGATCTGGATCAGGGGTCGGATGATGTTGCCTCTTACCGGGGGGATGCCGGCCATGCCGGCGGTGCCGCTGCCACGGAGAATATTAAGCAGCACCTGCTCGGCATTGTCGTCTGCCTGATGGGCCACGGCAATTTTTGTAAATCCATGTTGTCTGCAGATCGTGTCAAAAAAATCATACCGGATGTTTCTGGCGGTTTCTTCCAGGGACATGCCCGCGGTTTTTCGGGATAAAATTTCTTTTTTTTCTATAAAAACACGCAGGTTAAGCTGCTCTGCGGTCTGTCGGACATGCATTTCATCCCGATTGGCATCAGTTTTCCGGAGGCAGTGGTTTAAATGGGCCACTCCCAGCGTCACCCCCAGGGAACCCGCCATTTTTACCAGCCCGTGCAACAGGGCCATGGAATCCGGGCCGCCGGACACCCCTATCAGGATAGCATCGCCGGCATGCAGCATGCGATGACGGCCAATGGTTTCCATCATTTTTTCCATCATTTCTGTCATTTTTTTATAAAAGGGAATACCTGATGGGGCAGGATCTGCTGTTTTTATCAATAAGGTTTTGTTTTGATTTTATTGAAGATAAGCCTTTTAAAAAAAAATTATAGCCCAGAAACCTAAAAGATAAAAGAAAAATACGGATTTCCTTGTTGAAAAACGGGAAAAATCTGTTATAGTTAGAAGTCTGGTTGTGATATGCGGGGTGTCAGCGGTACCTTGTTTCCCGAAATCCGCTTTATGCGGGGCAGAACTCCCTCCCAAGGGTTGCGTTCGGACAAATAAGTTATTCTGACCGGTCGCCATGCAACAGACGGTTGTGAACCTCGTCAGGTCCGGAAGGAAGCAGCGATAAACAATGCAGTCTGTGTCGTGGATCGATCCCGGTTATGTTATAATTTATTATCCGCACATATTCGACGGAGGGTTCACAACCAGATTTCCCTGGCCCACCGGCTTTCTGCTTTTCATTTATTTCTTGAAAATCTGTTGGTTTCTTAGCGATCCGTCCTTGACAAACCCGGTTTGCGTCTTACTTTCTTGATGAAATTTAAACCGGAAAATCCTTATTCGTTATATTCCCGGCAGATTAAACAGCTTTTGGCGGGAAATAAGACAAAAATACCTGGAGCATAACATTTGGAGCATGACATTGGCTGAACATTCATCACAGAAAAAGAAGATTGAAATCGAATCAGAAGATACGGAAAAAGACCCGGCAGCAGAAGATTTCTCTGCAGCGGAAGATGGGGGGCAAGAAGATGCCGGAACCGATAATGCCGGGGCCTTGCGCCAGGCCCTGGAAACCGCCAAAAAGACGGCGGATGAAGAGCATGACCGGGTGCTTCGGTTGTCTGCAGAATTTGACAATTATAAAAAACGCATGAACCGGCAGATGGATGAGTTGCGTAAATATGCCAATGAAACCCTGCTCAAGGATCTGCTGCCCGTGGTGGACAACCTGGAACGGGCCCTGAATCTGGCGGGTGAAAACACCGGCGAAAAAATGGCGGAAAGCTTTAAGGAAGGCGTGGAAATGACATTAAATGAAATATTGAAAATACTGGAAAGACACCACGTCACTCCCATAGAGGCCCTGGGGAAACCCTTTGATCCGGTGTTTCACGAGGCAGTGATGCAGGAGCCCTCTGAAAAGGCACCGGAAAACACGGTGATAAATGAATTTCAGAAAGGGTATATGATTCATGACCGACTGCTCAGGCCGTCCATGGTAGTGGTTTCCAAGTAGGGGTTTTCAAGAGTCAAAACATAACTTAGTGTACTTAAATATATTGTTACAAGGAGGCAGAAATGGGGAAGGTCATAGGAATTGATCTCGGCACAACCAATTCATGTGTTGCGATCAGAGAACAGAATGAAACAAAAGTGATCACCAATCCGGAAGGCGGCCGAACCACCCCTTCAACCGTTGCGATCAATGAAAACAACGAGCGCCTGGTGGGCCAGGTGGCAAAACGGCAGGCCATTACCAATCCGGAAAATACCGTATTCGGCGTCAAGCGGCTGATCGGCAGAAAATTTGATTCGCCGGAAGTTCAGAAAGATATCAAAAATCTGCCCTATATAATTGAAAAAGCCGCCAACGGCGATGTCCGCATTAATCTGCGGGGAAAACAGCACAGCCCGGCAGAAATTTCTTCGTTTATTCTCTCCGATATCAAGCACACAGCAGAGGAATATCTGGGGGAAAAAGTAACCGATGCCGTGATTACCGTACCGGCCTATTTTGATGACAGCCAGCGTCAGGCCACCAAGGACGCCGGAAAAATCGCCGGCCTGAATGTACTGCGCATTATTAACGAGCCCACTGCCGCGTCCCTGGCCTATGGTCTGGATAAAAAAACCGATGAAAAAATTGCAGTGTTTGACCTGGGCGGCGGCACCTTTGATATTTCCATTCTTGAGATCGGTGACGGGGTTTTTGAAGTAAAATCCACCAATGGCGACACCCATCTGGGCGGTGATGACTTTGATCTCCGGGTGATCGATTTTCTGGCGGATGAATTTAAAAAAGAAAGCGGTATTGACATCCGCAGCGATAAAATGGCGCTTCAGCGGTTGAAAGAAGGCGCGGAAAAAGCAAAAATGGAACTTTCCTCCGCATTGCAGACAGATGTCAACCTGCCGTTTATTACAGCAGACGCCAACGGCCCCAAACATTTGAACATTAAGATTACCCGGGCCAAGCTCGAGTCGCTGGTCAGCGATCTTCTGGAGAACCTGGAAAAACCCTGCGTTACGGCCCTGAAAGATGCCGGAATGAAAGCCTCAGACATTGAGGAGGTGATTCTGGTGGGCGGCATGACCCGGATGCCGGCGGTGCAGGACCGGGTGAAAAAGATTTTCGGTAAAGAGCCGCACAAGGGTGTCAACCCGGATGAAGTGGTGGCCGTGGGTGCCGCCATTCAGGGCGGTGTGCTCATGGGAGATGTTAAAGATGTGCTGCTGCTGGATGTCACGCCCCTTTCCCTGGGAATTGAAACCCTGGGCGGTGTCATGACCAAGCTGATTGAAAAAAATACCACCATTCCCACCCGGAAAAGCCAGATTTTTTCCACGGCCCAGGATAATCAGCCGGCGGTTTCCATTCATGTGCTCCAGGGGGAACGGGAAATGGCGGCTTACAACAAAACCATGGGACGGTTTGATCTGGCCGATATTCCGCCGGCTCCCCGGGGGGTGCCCCAGATCGAGGTGACCTTTGATATCGACGCCAACGGCATTGTGCACGTATCTGCCAAGGACATGGCCACCGGCAAAGAACAGTCTATCAAGATTACCGCTTCTTCCGGGCTGTCCAAGGAAGAAGTCGATAATCTGGTAAAAGATGCTGAAATGCATGCGGAAGAAGACAAGGCCCTGCGGGAAAAAGTGGAAGTGAAAAACAATGCGGATTCCCTGATTTATTCTACGGAAAAATCCATGAAGGAAATGGAAGACAAGGTAGATGCGGAAACAAAGGCCAAAGTGGAAGCGGTAATTGGTGAGCTGAAAAAAGCCATGGAAGGGGATGATACCGCGGAAATTAAACGCCTGACCGAAGAATTGACCCAGGCTTCTCACAAACTGGCCGAAGCCATGTATCAGCAGGCTTCCCAGGCCGGAGCCCAGGCAGGGGGTCCGGATGCGGCCGGCCCGGAGTCTCAGGGACAGGCGGCATCAGATGATGACGATGTGGTGGATGCGGATTTTGAAGAAGTCAAAGGAGATAAAAAATAAGCCAATTTGTGTTTTCTAAAATATGTTGTCAAAAAAACCCGGTCCGGTGGACCGGGTTTTTTTTGTCTCTGAAATTTGGTATCCGGAATCATGGATAATACCATTGACTTTTTGTAATGATTTGATAAAGCCTTGGATTTATTTTTCCCCGATGTTTTTTTTGATGACGCGATGATTACAGGATAAAAAACACAGCAGGTATGAAATTATGGTGATAACGGAGATACTGGCCCGGAATGCCCGGCTGTATGGTCAGGAAACCGCTTTGATAGAACGGGTGCCGGCTGCGGGAAAACGCACAGCCATTACATGGGATGCCTTTAACCAACAGTCCAGCCAGCTTGCAAACGCGTTGATCGCCCGGGGGGTTAAAAAAGGCGACCGGGTGGTACTTTTGATGATGAACTGTATTGAATGGCTGCCCCTGTATTTCGGGATTCTGCGCGCCGGCGCCGTTGCCGTACCCCTTAATTTCCGGTTTCAGGCCAAAGATATCCAGCGCTGCACCCAGCTGGCCGCGGCAGACGCCATTATTTTCGGCGAAGAATTTATTGAGCGCATCCACCAGTCCAAGCCTGTGCTGGATCTTCTCCTTAGTACCTACATATTTGTGGGAAAGCACGACCAAAAGCCGGACTGGGCGGAATGGTATCCGGACGTTGTTGCCGGAAGCAGCACGGAAGCACCGGATATGCCCCTGGACGTGCATGACGGAGCCGGCATTTATTTCACCTCCGGCACTACCGGTCATCCCAAAGGCGTGTATCTTTCCCACCGGCAGATGGAATTTTCCTGCTATGTGGAAAATCGGCATCACAACCAGCAGCATTCAGACAATTTTTTGTGCATTCCCCCTTTTTATCATACCGGCGCCAAAATGCACTGGTTCGGCAATTTGATGGTGGGTGCCAGAACCGTTATTTTAAAGGGCGCGTCTCCTGTGGAGATTCTGACGGCCGTGTCAGAGGAGCGGGCCACCATTGTCTGGCTGCTGGTTCCCTGGGCCCATGACATTCTGGTGGCCATTGAAAACAATGAGATTAACCTGTCAGACTATCATCTGGACCAGTGGCGGCTGATGCATATCGGGGCCCAGCCGGTTCCCCCCAGTCTGATCCGGAAATGGAAACAGTATTTTCCCGGTCATGCGTATGATACCAATTACGGTCTGACGGAAGCCACCGGCCCGGGATGTGTTCATCTGGGCACGGAAAATTATCATAAAGTCGGGGCCATCGGTGTTCCGGGATTTGACTGGGAGTGCAGAATCGTTGACGACGACCTGACCCCGGTGGCGCCCGGGGTGGCCGGGGAGCTGCTGGTGCGGGGGCCCGGTGTGATGAAAGAATATTACCGCAACCCTGAAGCCACGGCCCAGACCCTGCGCAATGGCTGGCTCCATACCGGCGACATCGCCCGCCAGGACACGGACGGGTTTATCTGGCTTATTGACCGGAAAAAGGATGTGATCATCTGCGGGGGGGAAAATATTTTTCCCAATGAAATTGAAAATTTCCTGATGACCCATGACCGTATTCTGGATGCGGCGGTTATCGGCATTCCAGATACCCGGCTGGGGGAAATTGTGGCGGCGGTTATCAGCCTGAAACCCGGGGCCTGCGTATCTGAGGAAGATATTATCCAGTTTTGCAGCACCCTGCCGCGATACAAGCAGCCGCGAAAAATTATTTTTGATCAGGTGCCGCGAAATCCCACGGGAAAAATTGAAAAACCAACACTCCGGAAACGATACGCTAAATAAGCAATCGCTTACGCCTCATCTTCTGATTTCAGCAGTGCTTTGGCAAGTGTCAGGTCATAGGCCTTGTTCGGGTTGAACCTGGATTTTTGATCGTATATTTCCGTATTATACAGGTCCGCGGCTTTTTGAATTGCCTCATAGGGCACCCAGCCGTGTTCTGTCCAGAGCTGTTTGTCATCGGCACTCCACAACCGGAAAAAAAAAGTGTCCATTTCTTTTTTGACATACATGCGGACCCGTTTATTCTCAGGAAAAGGATAATAGTAAAAACCATTGGTGTCTTTCATCGGCAGGGTTCCTTATGATAAAATAGTAATAAAAAGATGACAAAAAGGGTATAAAATGACAAAAGGATTTTTTAACTTCTGAAAACGGATTTTGCAATGCGTTTATGGTAAATTCCAGGAAAAAAAAGATAAAAATGGCCCGGCTGATCCAGGTGATGAAAACCCTGCAGCAGCAGGTGGCCCAATGTTCCCGGTGCGGCATCTGCCAGTCGGTCTGCCCGGTATACCAGCTTACCTGCAATGAAAGCGATGTGGCCCGGGGAAAGCTGATGCTCCTGGACGGGCTGATGCGGTCGTTTTTTGATGATCCCGAAGGAGTGCGGCAGCGGCTGGACCGGTGCCTGTTGTGCGGTTCATGCGCGGCAAATTGCCCTCGGGGGGTCAACGTGGTGGAAATTTTTTTAAACGCCCGGGTGGTAATTGCGGCTTACCGAAATATGCCGGTTGTTAAACGTCTGATTTTCCGAAAAGTTTTATCCAGTCCAGTGCTGATGGACCAGGTGCTGTCTTTTGCTGCCCGGTGGCAGGGGCTTTTTTTGAGAAAAGCACCGCAGCCCCCGGCTGCTTCCTGCGGTGCCCTGATGACAATGCCGTTTTCTTCCCGCCACCTGCCCTCCCTGGCGCCGGTGCCGTTTCACCGCATGGGGAAAACCTTAAATCCCGCTAAAAATCCGTCCGCCGCTGCACCGGATACCGGCGTGCGGGTGGCGTTTTTTACGGGTTGCCTGCTGGATCGGGTTTACCCCCGGGTGGCAATGGCCATTATGCGGGTTTTAGCCTTTCATCAGGTGGCGGTGGTTGTGCCGGAATCCCAGGCCTGCTGCGGCATTCCGGCCCTGGCCGCCGGCGACCAGACAACGTTCAATCATCTGGTCGCCCTTAATTTAAAATGTTTTGACCCCCAATCCATTGATTATCTGGTCACCGGCTGCGCCACCTGCACCGCCACCATCAAAAAAATCTGGCCGGCCATGGCGGCCCGTCAGCCGGCATCCCAATATGCCGCGGTCTGTTGTCTTGCTGAAAAAACCCTTGATATCCATCAGTTTCTGGTGGATGTGATCGGTGTGCGGGCCACTGCAGAATCAGGCGAAAGCCGGTCAAAACCCATTGTTACCTGGCATGATCCCTGTCATCTTAAAAAAACCCTGAACATTGCTGCCGCGCCCAGACAACTGCTCCGGGCCAGCAGCGGGTATACCTTTGTGGAAATGCCGGATGCGGACGCCTGCTGCGGCATGGGCGGCAGCTTTAACCTGATGCACTACGGGCTTTCCGCGGGCATTGGAAAGAAAAAAGCCGACAATGTGATCAAAACCGGTGCGTCAGTGGTGGCGACCGGGTGTCCGGCATGCATGATGCAATTGTCGGACATGCTCCAGGCCGCCGGTAAAAACATCCGCGTGGCCCATGCCGTGGAACTTTATGCGGAAAAATATTTTAAGGTTATCTGATTAACTCAAGCTGCCGTGTTTTTATCGGGATCGAAATCGGTATCGGTATCGGATTCGATAGCGATTTCGATCCCGATCCCGATTTCGATGGCTGATCTTGAGCGAACCGGATAAGCAGAAAATATTTTAATCTTAACCCGTTGCCCCTGTTTGTAGCCGATCGCCGCAAGAATTGATATTGACATTGTTTCTGAATAATGATTTTTTATGAAAGTATTTTAATCATTTGACGTGAAGCCACCTCAGACCGGCAGCAGGCCCTTCCTCCGCGAATTCTTACATCAGGTTTCATGCCGGCTTCATGTAAGGGCAACGAACAACATGATGTTTTACCAGAAATGACGGCATCGTAAAAAGTCCAAATTTTTTGTTGCGCTGCATCCCCGGCTGCTTCAACGTACGCCAAGTACGCCTCATTGCCGGGCATTTGCGCGCCTCAAATTTGGAACTTTTTACGTTGCCGTCTAAATCCGATTTTTTACGAAGCCGTCAGGATTGTTTTTTTATAAATAATGATCATGGGTGCACACAGGTTTTTGACCGGCACCGCCTCCCGGGAACGGGTGCTGAAAAAATGCCGCCTGAAAATGCCCCCTGACGATTGTGGCAAGGATAATAACCATTGTTGGCAGATTGGTATTAATTTTTTGTGATCGCAATTTCCGGAGGATATTAAATGGAAGGGAAAAGGCCGGTATTTTATCAGGATGTTGAAAAGTGTGTGGATGACGTCATTCGTAAAGTGGGCAAAAAAATTGTGTTCGGCATGCCTTTAGGGCTTGGCAAGCCCAACGAGTTTGCAAATGCCCTGTACCAAAGAGCGAAAAAAGACCCGGCCCTTCAACTTACCTTTATCACAGCCCTCTCCCTTGAAAAACCCAAAGGTGCCAGCGACCTGGAACAACGATTTTTGGGCCCGTTTGTAAAACGCAAATTTGACGGTTATGTGGAACTTGATTACATGAAAGATCTCCGCAAGGGCGATCTGCCGGAAAATTTCGAGCTCAGGGAATTTTACGCAAAAGCAGGCTCTTATATCAATGTAGACCATGCCCAGATGAATTACATCAGCTCCAATTATACCCATGCCTGGCGGGATTCCATTGACGGCGGGGTTAATGTGGTGGCGCAGATGGTGTGCAAAAAAGAGATTGATGGCAAAACCGTTTACAGCATGAGCTGCAACCCCGAGGTGTCGCTGGATATTGTGCCGGCCATGCGGGAGCTGGAAAACCAGGGCCGGAAAATCGCGCTGGTGGCCACCATCAACCAGAATCTGCCGTTTATGTACGGGGATGCCGTGGTCCCGCCGGATGTCTTTGACATGGTGGTGGATGCCCCCCAATACACCTCCCGCCTGTTCGGTGCCCCCAAAATGTCCATCACCACCCCGGATTACATGATCGGCATGTATGCCAGCACGTTGATCAAAGACGGCGGCACCCTTCAGATCGGCATTGGATCCCTGGGAGATGCCCTGTGCTACGGCCTCCGGATGCGGCATGCCCACAATGCGGAATACAAGAAATTTATCAATGATGCCGGCATGGTGGGCAAGTTCGGCAACGCCATTGACCGGGTGGGCGGCACGGATTCTTTTGCGGAAGGCATTACCGGTTCGACGGAAATGCTGGTGGACGGATATCTGCAGCTGCTGGATGCCGGGGTGGTCAAGCGCAAAACCTATAATAACGAACATATTCAGAAGCTGCTCAATGACAAAAAGATTACCGATACCGTGACCCCGAAAACCCTGGAACTGCTGATGGCGGAAGGGGCCGTGCATCCCCGGCTGAGGGCTGAAGACGTGGCTTTTTTGACGGAGTTCGGCATTTTCAGGGAGAATATCCGTTTTGACAATGAGGTGATTGTGGCCGGAGATACTCAAATTTCGGCGGATTTAACCGATTCAAAAAATTTTGATCAGATGGTTTCCCTTTGTCTCGGGGATAAACTGAAAAATGAGATATTGATTCACGGCGGGTTTTTTCTGGGGCCGGAAAGCCTGTACCAGATGCTCAATGACATGAGCGAGGAACAGCGCAAAAAAATATTTATGACCAGTGTGCTGAACGTTAATCAGCTGTATGGAAACAATCCTTATTACAGTGAAACATTGAAAGTCCTTCAGCGGCGGCAGGGCCGGTTTGTCAATGCCTGCCTGATGGTGACATTGTCCGGCGCAGTGGTGTCCGACGGCCTGGAAAACGGCCAGGTGGTGAGCGGGGTGGGGGGACAGTATAATTTCGTGTCCCAGGCCCATGCCCTGCCGGACGGCCGTTCCATTCTCATGTGCAAGGGCATCCGGGGGGCCGGAAAGTCGGCGGCTTCCAATATTGTCTTTAATTACGGGCATATCACAATCCCCCGGCATTTGCGGGATTTTGTGATTACAGAGTACGGCATTGCGGATTTAAGGGGCAGGACGGACCGGGAAGTGATTCAGCAGCTTTTGAATATCACGGACTCCCGGTTTCAGGAAGACCTGCTGGAAAAAGCCAAAAAAGCCAGAAAAATACATGAGGGGTACTGTATTCCGGATCAGTTTCGAAACAATTATCCGGATCAGCTGGAAAAAGTGATGGCGCCGTTCAAGGCAAAAGGACTTTTTGAGCCGTTTCCCTTTGGCACGGATTTCACGGAAGAAGAAATGGTTATCGGAAAAGCCCTTAAATGGCTGAAGGCCCAGATGACCGAAGGTTTCAGCAAAGTCTCCAGCCTTGGAAAGGCAATGGCGATCCGGAGCATCCCCCCGGCGGCCCTGCCGTATCTGGAGCGGCTGGCACTGGATAAACCGGGAAATGCCAAGGAAAAAATGATGCAGAAACTGGTGGTTTATGCGTTAGCGTCTACCGGCAGTATTTAACGCAACTTCATCTTTTTTGGGACCGGCGGCCGGACACCCCCCGTATCTGTATACGGCGATATGACTGAAAATTTAACCAATTGAAAATAAAGGAGCGATCATGGTTGAAAGTCTGGATCTTGAATATTTCGGGCGTAAGCATTTAAGGCGAATTTACCGGAATCTTCCCACTTCAGTGCTGTATGAGGAGATCGTAAACAACCGTGAAGGGCAGCTTGCCCATTTGGGGCCGCTGGTGGTTCGCACCGGTCACTATGCGGAGCTGCCGCCTGAAGATAAATTTTTTGTCAAAGATCCCCACAGCGAAGGAAAGATTTTCTGGAGTGAGGAAAAAAATGAACTCTCGGAAAATCATTTTAATACCCTGTTTCATCGCATGCTGGCCTATATGCACAACAAGGAAGTTTATGTCCAGGACTGCCTGGTGGGCAGCGAGCTGGAATATCAGATGCCCATCCGCGTTGTAACGGAAACCGCCTGGCACAGCCTTTTTGTGCGGAATATGTTTTTTCAGGTACGGGATCTCAAAAAACTGGAAACCTTTGACCCTGAATTTACCATTATTCATATTCCGGGGTTTCATGCCATTCCGGAACTGGACGGCACCCGCTCCACGGCTTTTATCATTATTAATCTGACCCAGAAGCTGGTGCTCATCGGCGGCTCCAGCTATGCCGGTGAAATCCGGCAGGCGGTGTTCACCCTTTCCAGCTACCTGATGCCGGAATCGATATTTTGCATGCGGTGCTCGGCCAATGTGGGCAAGGACGGGGATGTGGCGATTTTCCTGGGCCGGGAGGACAGCGGCAAATCCACCCTGGCGGTGGATCCGGACCGGCGCCTCATCGGTGACCACGCCCATGCCTGGAGTGATAAAGGGCTGTTTAATCTGGAATGGGGGGGATATGCCAAAATAATGCATATTTCAAAAGACCAGCAGCCGTTTATCTATGAATGCACCCGGAAATTCGGCTCTATTCTGGAAAATGTGTCCATTGACATGGATACCCGGCGGGTGGATTTGCATGACAACAGCCTTACGGAAAATACCCGCTGTATTTACCCAATCACGCATATTCCCCATGCTTACCGGGAAGGCATGTTTGACCATCCGAAAAATCTGTTTCTGCTGACCTGCGACGCTTACGGGGTGCTGCCCCCCATTGCCCGTCTGACACCGGAACAGGCGGTGTACGCCTTTCTTTCCGCGTACACCTCCAAGTTCAGCCAGATGGAATCCGGGGAATTTGAACCCCAGGTCATGTTCAGTGTGGCCTTTGGGGACACCATGATTGCCCTGCCCGCCTATGCATATGCCAAGCGGCTGATGGAAAATATTATTAAATACAATATCCACTGCTGGCTGGTGAATACCGGATGGAGCGGGGAGCCCAGTTTTAAGAGCGACCGCATTCAGCTGGCGCACACCCGGGCCCTGGTCAAGGCAGCCATTTCCGGAGAGTTGGCAAAAATGGAATTTGAAACCGATCCGGTATTTCAGTTTGAAATTCCCGCCCGCACGCCCGGAGATGTGGTGCCGGCGCAAATTTTAAATCCCAGAAAATGCGCGGAAGACGCGGGTGAATATGAATTGCGGGCCATCCGCCTGGTGGCGGAATTCATGAAAAATTTTGAGCAGTATGAAGATATTGTGCCCGAAGAGATGCGGTCCATGCTGTCTCAGATTATTTCCATTGATGATAATCTGGATCTGGAGGATTTTGGTCTGTCCCTGTGCTGATAGTGCATTTTTTTATCCGGATTTTCTGAAAATATTTTTTTCAAACTCCAGGGTGGCAAAATAATCTGCCATGGTCTCTTCCCGCCGGATGAGCGCAACGGATCCGTCCTGCCGGAGCAGCAGCTCTTTGGGACGCAGTTTGGCGTTGTAATTAAATCCCATGGCGTGGCCGTGAGCGCCGGTGTCTGAAATAATCAAAAGATCATCCGGATCAATTTTGGGAAGGGTGCGCTGCACTGCGAATTTGTCAATATTTTCACACAGCGACCCCACCACATCCACTGTTTCCAGGGGGCCGGATTCCGCATTTTTTCCCAGCACCTCAATATGGTGGTAGGCGCCGTAGATTCCCGGCCGCATCAGGGCGGACATGCAGGCATCAACACCGATATAATTGCGGTAAATATCCTTGCGGTTGATGGCCCGGGTCACCAGCACCCCGTGGGGTCCTGTCATGTACCGGCCGCTTTCCATGAACAGTTTGGGCATATACCCGTTTTCCGCCTGGAACCCGGTAAACAGATCAATGATTTCCCGGCTCATGGCCCCGAGATCAATGGGTGCGTCTTCCGGCCGGTAGGGAATTCCCAGCCCGCCGCCGATATTGATAAATTCAAATTTGATCCCCAGTTCTTCCGTGATCCATCGGACCAGATCCAGCAGCATGCGGGCGGTTTCAACAATATAGCTGTAGTTGCGCTCGTTGGATGCCAGCATGGTATGCAGGCCGAACCGGGTGCTGCCTTTTTGCATCATGAGGTTGTAAGCTTCTACAATCTGGTCATGGCTTACGCCGTATTTTGCCTCGGCCGGGTTTCCAATGATTTCATTGCCGGTTCGCCGGGGGCCGGGATTGTAGCGGAAGCAGATCAGCTCGGGAACGGCGGGCAGTCTGGGGATCAGGGAAATATCATCCAGATTGATAATGCAGCCGCCATCTTCAAAAGCGACCTGAAAGTCCCGGTCCGTGGTATTGTTGGAGGTAAAAATAAGGGCTTCTCCGGCACCGCCGGCCTGGCGGCTCAGCACCAGTTCAGGAACCGAACTGCAGTCAAATCCGAATCCCATCCTGCGCATGATTTTCAGTATGGCGGGATTGGGCAGGGCTTTCACCGCAAAGTATTCCATAAATCCATGGATGGGGGCAAAAGCGGCTTTCAGGGCGTTGCCGGTTTCTAAAATGCCGGTTTCATCATAAATGTGAAATGGCGTACCGAAATGCGCGGCAATATCCGCAAGATTCGGCAGCAGTCTTTTTTTGAAATCATCTGATGCAGGCATGGGGGAATCTGTCTCCTCTTAAAATTTGCGTAAACAAGTGGTGCCGGAGAATCATAATCATCCTTGGCCCCCTTTTCAAGGGAAGAATCTCCAGCTAAAAAGGATATCCCTTGACAAAAAATAATGAATGTCAGAGCCTGCTTTCATTTATTTGGGGAAAAAGACCTCCAAAATTTTAGGCACTTTAGCCGCTTCACACTTTTTGCGTTTTTAAAATATGCTGCCAAAAAAACAATAATTTCAGAGATAAGAAATTAAAAATAAACACTGTACGCGAACCAAACAGGAAGTTAAAAGATCCCATGGAATCAGAGAAAACCATTTTGTTTGTCGATGATGAGGAAACCATTCTTGAAATTGCCAGTGAACATTTTCAGAATCTGGGATACCATGTGCTTCTGGCGAAAAACGGCCGGGAGGCCGTTCGCCTGTTTGAATCGACAAACCAGACGATTTCCTGCTGCTTTACGGATATCAACATGCCGGAAATGGACGGTCTGGAACTGGCGGAATATCTGAGAAGATATGATAATTCCATTCCCGTGGTGATCATGACCGGATATCCGTCCCTGGACAACACCCTTCAGACCCTGAAAAACGGCGTTGTGGATTTTTTGGTAAAGCCGGTGAACCTTGACCAGATGACCCTTTGCCTGAAGCGCGTGCTGCGGGAACGGGAGCTGTTTATCAAAAATATTCTTTTGAACCGGGAGCTGGAAAGCAAGCGGCGTCTGGAGGAACTGAACCGGGAACTGGTGATGAAAGTTGAAGAACTGGGGGTGTTAAACCGCATTATGACCGGGCTGATGTCCCTGAACACCGGTCCCGAAGTATTGAATCACCTGGTAAAAATGGCCACCGCCATTACCCCTGCCCGTCAGGCCATGTTTTACGCGGTGAATGCCACGTTGCCCGGGCCGCTGGCCCTGGCCGGGGCCGAACGCGAAGACAGCACCGGTGACGGTCCCTTGTTTTCAAAGGATAAAAACGGTTTTGCCGCTTCTGATGTTCCATCCGAGGCCCTGACAGGCATTATCCGTGATATTGCAAAAGACGAACTTCCGCTGGTGGCGGACGGTGAAAACCTGGCCGGGGTTTCGGGCACCATTTGCGCTTTGATGGGCATTCCCCTGAAAATCCGAAACCGGGTTTTTGGGGTGCTGATTGCCGTGACCACGGGCAGCCCAACGGCGTTTTCCGAAAAAGAGCTGTATTACATGACGTTTATGATTCAGCAGGCAGCCTATCTGGTGGAAAATCATGCATTGCATGAAAATATTTACGAGAATCTGGTGTCTACCCTGTCAGCCCTTGTCAAAACCGTTGAAGCCCGGGATGCATACACCAAGGCCCATTCCGCCCGGGTAAAGGATACCGCCATTATCCTTGCGGAAGATTATGGATGCTCCAGGGAAGAACTGGCGGTGCTGGATTTTGCCGGCCGGCTGCATGATATCGGAAAAATCGGCATCCGGGATGATATTTTGCTGAAACCCGGCCGGTTAACCGATGAAGAATATGAAAAAATAAAAGCGCATCCCCTGATCGGCGAAAGCATTATCAGCCAGCTGGGGTTATGGGAAAAAGAAAAAAAGATTGTGCGCCATCACCATGAACGCTATGACGGCACCGGTTATCCGGATGGGCTGAAAGGAGAAGAAATTCCCCTGCTGGCGAGAATTTTGTCGGTGGCGGATGCCTATGATGCCATGATGTCTGACCGGGCCTATCGGTCGGAAATGCCGGAAAAAGAAATTTTGAAGATTATCAAAGACGGCCGGGGGGGACAGTTTGATCCCCGGGTAGTGGATTTGTTTCTTTCGCTCTGCGCCCGGGACCGGTTTAAACAAATTTATGATTCAGCTCAGGGCCCTTAAACACCTGTCTGTTCCGGGAGAAGGGACAAATACACCACCAAAGATATGACCGCAATCCAGAAAACACACGGTTGTTTTTTTTGATGGTCCCTACAGACTTGCATTTAACGCCTCTTTTACCCCCATCGTTCTGTTTTGTGATTTATGAAAATGGCGGGGGGATAGTAAAACCGGGATTTAAAACCGGAACAGGTGATAACACAAGATATAGTGGTTTATCTTCAATGATTGCCACAAGATATATTGCATTGGTTTTTTTGTGTATAATTTCCTTGACATAACAACAATTTAAAGTAACTATGAACACCGATATGTAGTCGATACATGCACGTCTCCGGGTCGATTACCAAAATCGATTATCACTTGATTTTAGCGTATTTATCAGGCATGACAATATAACGGAAAAGGCTGGTGCGCAATCAGCCGGTTTAGGAAAGTGCCTTGAAATCAAAAGCCCGTCTCTTCTTAAATGAAAGCCATCTTTTTTTCTGTGAAAATATTTTTTCCTTTCACAATATAATTTCTTTAGTTTTTAGTTTAGCCTTAATCCGTTCAGCAGCAATTTGGTTGCATACCCCTGAAGCGTTGTGCAAAAATCCGTATTTATTTTAATTTAAATGGATAGTGAATTATGCTATTTGGACCCAAAAACGAGGTTGTCGGGCTGGATATCGGATCCCGTTCAATTAAAGTCGCTGAAGTAAAAGAGACCAAAAAGGGATGGACCCTTAAAAAATTTGGAACCATTGATATTGACCCCGGCGCCATTGAAGAAGGGGTAATCAAGGATCCCCAGGCCGTGGCGGAAGCCATTCGTCAGGTTTTTCAGAATTACAATATCAAACAGAAAAATGTGGCGATTTCCATTGGGGGATATTCTGTTATTGTCAAGAATATCACCGTTCAGAACATGCCTGAAGAGCAGCTCTACGAGTCCATCAATTTTGAGGCGGAACAGTATATTCCTTTTGATATTAATGACGTGAACCTTGATTTCCAGATTCTGGGCGAGACTGAAAACAATCCCAACCAGATGAATGTGCTGCTGGTGGCCGCAAAAAAGGAAATGGTCAACGAATACATCAACCTCATTGACGCGGCGGATTTGAATTTGTGCATCATTGATATTGATGCCTTTGCCCTGCAGAATATTTTTGAATTCAATTACGGGGTTCTGGAGGAAAATATCGCGCTCATTGATGTGGGCGCCAGCAAAACATCGGTAAATATTTTAAAGAACAATATTTCCGTATTTTTGCGGGATGTCTCCCTGGGCTGCAATCAGATTTATCAGCGGATTTCTTCTGTTGCCGGCTGCACCATGACAGAGGCGGAAAAAATCATGCTGAGTGAAAAACCGGAAAAGCTTTCATCTGAAGAACTCCGGGAAATCGTATCCTCCAGCATTTCCGACTGGTGTGATGAAATCCGGCGGGCCCTGGATTTTTTTTACTCCACCAACCCGGATGACCGGATCACCCGGATTTTTCTGAGCGGCGGAGCGTCCCATATCAAGGATTTCAGGGAGCTGCTGGCCATGCAGTCCTCGGCTGAAGTCAATATGATAAATCCTTTTGAGGCGTTAACCGTTTCCAGTGACCAGTTTGATGATGTTTATCTGAAACAGATCGCACCCCAGGCCGCCATATCTCTGGGGCTTGCAACCAGAAGAGTGGATGACAAATGATACGTATTAATTTACTGCCCTTTCGGGCTGCCAGATCCAAGGAAAATATCCGCAGACAGGTATCGGTTTTTTTTCTGTCTTTTATCCTGCTGGTTGTGGTGTTGATTGTCTATAACAGCCATTTGAACGGGAAAAAAGAAGCCCTGGCCGATGATCTGGAAAAGGTGAAAAAAGAAGTCGCAATCTATGAAGAAAAAGCCAGGCAGGTGGAAGAGATCAAGAAAAAGCTGGAAACCCTCAACAAGCAGATTGAAGTGGTAAACCAGTTAAAAACCTACCGGGAAACCCCGCCAAAACTGCTGGCAAAA
The DNA here is from genome assembly GCA_011390465.1 of Desulfobacteraceae bacterium. Classification (GTDB taxonomy): domain Bacteria; phylum Desulfobacterota; class Desulfobacteria; order Desulfobacterales; family Desulfosalsimonadaceae; genus SURF-3. Next base: position 99,629 of record JAABSH010000001.1, on the reverse strand, counting down.
ATGACGGAGATGGTGATTCCCGGAAGAATGCAGCTGATCCGCCTGATTTCCGACAACACCAATTTGACCCTGGTGGGGGATGCCCTGGACAATGAAACCATTGCCGTGTTCATGCTGCGCCTGGAGCGATCCGGATTGTTCGCGGACGTGGTACTGGAGAGTTCCAGACAGGTGAATAAATACAGTGTGGACATGAAGCAGTTTAATATCAAATGCCGAAAAGCCGCCGATCAGAAGGGAACGCCCGCCTAAATCAGGAATAACAGCCGAATAAGATAAAAAAAAGGCAAATGGAGAAATGAATAAAAAGGATATCTCATTAAATTCTCTTGAACCGCTGATCAAACAAATTGGCGAATTGACAAAAATTCAGCGAATTATCATTTGCTGCGCAGTGGTGGCGCTGATTGTGGGCGGGTTTGTGTATTTTTTATATATGCCCAAATATGAAGACATTAACAAATTGAATAAAGACATCGCCACACAGGAAGAAAAATTAAACTCGACCAAACGCAGCGCGGCCCAGTATGCGGATTTTCAGAAAAAGCTGGAAAATGCCCAGGCCAAGTTTAATGTGGTGGCCCGGGCATTGCCGTTGAAGGATGAAGTCCCTGCTTTGCTGACCGGTATTTCCCAGGCGGGCAAGGATTCAGGCCTTTCTTTTTTATTGTTTAAACCGGAAAAGGAAGTCATGAAGGAGTTTTATGCGGAACTTCCGGTGACCATGAATCTGTCCGGCACCTATCATGATCTGGGCACGTTTTTTGATGCGTTGGCCGGAATGTCCAGAATTGTAAATGTAAAAAAATTTGACATGCAAATTGCCAAAGGATCGGATTTGAAAATCGCATGCACTGCTGAAACCTATAAATTTGTGGAGCCCAAACCAGAAACAGCGGATGCGGGCAAAGGCAAAAAAAAGTAAAGATAGAAATAAAAGAAGATAAACTATGGTTACAAAAATTTATGGTTGTATCATCGTATCTGTTCTGTTGTTGGGACTCTGCTTTTATGGCCATTTTCAGCGCGCCGAAGCCTCAAATGGCTTGATTTACAAAAGCGATCGCATACAGATCGTAAGGCCGGAAAAAACCGATGCGCCTTCTGCTGAAGCGGTCCTTTCTGAGACACTTTCTGATGCTGAAAAAATCGCCCCGCCTGAAGCGGCTCCCCCTGAGCCGGATGTGGCTGTTTCGGACGTAACACCGATTGATCCTGCATCCAGAACAAAAGAACCAGCGGTTGAAACCGCATCGCCACCCGCCACTGATTTTTCCGAGGCAGCAACCGAAGAAACGATCGAAGAAACGGCAGAAGAAATGACCGAAGAAATGATCCGGGAAGAAATATCCAATATTATCGGCAAAAAAGAAGAGTTCTACACCCGCAAGGGCCGGATTGATCCGTTTGAACCCTTTTTGCGTCAGCCCGAGCCTGACGTGGTTTCAGAAGAACAGGCCAGAATTGAACGACGAGTGCCCCGGACGCCGCTTGAAAAAATTGACATGAGTCAGCTCCGGCTGACATCTATTTTACGGATGCCGGAAAAAACCCGGGCCCTGGTGCAGGAATCATCCGGAAAAGGATATGTGGTAAGCGAAGGAACTTATATCGGCAATAAGGGCGGTCAGCTTTCAAAAATTTTGAAAGACCGCATTGTGGTTGAGGAAAAATACCTGGACGTTTTTGGAAAAGTCTCTGTTCGTGAAAGAGAACTGAAACTTCAGCAATAATCTGGAGAGTTAAACATGTATGATTGCAGGTTAAGGGTATCGCAAAAAAAAATCGGGCGGACGGCAAGCGGTCTGTTTCTGTCGATCCTGTTATTGATTTCTGCCGGTTGTGCTTCCATCTCAGAAAAAAAGGATGCCACCCCGGCGGATGCAGCGTCTCAAAAAAAGATCACCGGCCTGAGAACGCTGGTTTCCGGCGGCGGGGAGCGGGTGATTGTTTCTGCCAACAAACAGCTCCAGTATACGTCCGTGAAGCAGAATAATCCTTTGGGTATTCTGCTGCTGTTTCCGGAAACCACATTTCAGGGCAATCCAAGCCCTTCAGTGACGGGAGAAACCCGCGTTATTTCATCCATCACCGCCTCCCCATCGACGGACCAGAAAAACACCCGCCTTGAAATCGGCCTGAACCATGATGTGCCCTATGAAGTGTTAAGAAATGGACAGGATCTGGAGATTGTGTTTCCCGATCAGACTGCGGCAGCAGTTGCTGAAGCACCAGCGGCGGATGTCATTCCCGTATCCGTGATGCAGGAGATGGAAACCAGCGGATCGGCCATGTCCGGAACCGCACCGGCAACAGCGACGGAAGATTCATTTTCTCTCGCAAAACAGGAGTTGACGGAACAACCGTCCCGCGCATCCGCTGCTGATACAACCCCCACCATAATTGACCGGATTGATTTTTCAACCCTGGAGAATGGAAAATCCAGTATTATTGTGGGCGTTGCTGAAGGCGTCATTGATTATGATATTCAAACTCTTAACCCCCGCACCCTGCGCGTCAGGGTGTTTAATGCCCGGTTGCCGGAATACCGCCGCAACCGCCCCCTGATCACTACCCGGTTTGAAAGTGCGGTGGATCGCATCAGCCCGGTGCCGGCGGCTGATATGAATAATGGTACCGATCTTGTGGTTGAACTTCGGGAAAGGGTACCCTACCGGCCGGTAGCGGAAAATAATCTGCTGACCCTGCATTTTGACGCTTCCGGCATCGGCCCCCGGCCTTTTGCATCCGCTGGTCTGGCCCCATGGCAGGAATTCATGGAAACGGCAACGGCAAATGCGCCTGGGGCGGAAGTTTCCCTGGCAACGGCCGGGGAAGAAGAAAATCCATACGCGGATTTGCTCAATGAAAACAAAGAATATACCGGCCAGAAAATCGCCCTGGATTTTTACAAAACCGATATTAAAAATGTGTTTAAGATTCTGCAGCAGGTAAGCGGGAAAAATTACGCAGTAGATAAAAATGTCACCGGTGAAGTCACGATTTCCCTTGAAAAACCCGTGCCCTGGGATCAGGTGCTGGATTTGATTCTGGATATGAATCAACTGGGCAAGGTCGAGCAGGGAGATATCATCCGCATCGCCACCACAGCAACGTTGAGTGCTGAAGAAGCAGCCAAACAGAAAAAAATTCAGGCCATCCGGCAGCGGATGGAAGAGCAGAAAACCCTGGATCCCCTGGTTACGGAATATATCCCGATAAGCTATGCCAATGCCGGAAGTGAAATTCTGCCGCATCTGAAAGATATATTGACAAAGGATCGGGGCACCATAACCGTAGACGGCAGGAACAATCAGCTGATTGTCACGGATACCCGGCCAAAGATTGAAAAAGCCAGGGAAATCATCAATAAAATTGACAAAGTTACGCCCCAGGTGCTCATTGAAGCCAGGATTGTGGAAATCAATAATGATTTTAACCGGGATGTTGGCGTTGCATGGAATGCCAGCGGCGATGATATTTACAAAAGCGGCCTTGACGGTCAGTATTCTTATAATGTTGCCATGAACACCCCCATGCTGACGGCGCAATCAGCCGCTGGTCAGGGAACCATTGGCCTTAATTTTACCCGGCTGGATGCCTGGGGCACGCCCATTGTCCTTGATGCGGCCCTGAAAGCCATGGAATCGGAAAACAAGGGTAAAATTATTTCAACGCCCAAAATTTTAACCCTGGACAACAAAAAAGCCACGATCAAACAGGGCCAGCGATTCCCTTTCCAGACCGTCGAAGATGATGAAGTTGATATTCAGTTTGAAGATGTGGATTTAAGTCTTGAAGTGACCCCCCATGTGACCCCGGACCGTCGCGTGTCATTGCTTATCAAAACCACAAAAAATGAAATTATCGGATTTATCGAAACCGGTGATCCCATTATTTCCACCAATGAAGCGGAAACCGAACTGCTGGTGGATGACGGCGAGACCATAGTGATCGGCGGGGTGGTGAAAAATGATACCAAATACACGGAAAGCGGGTTTCCCATTTTAAAGGAAATTCCCATGATCGGCTGGCTGTTCAAGGCCAAGAGTCAGAGCAACGTTAAGCAGGAACTTCTGATTTTTATGACCCCCCGCATTGTTCAGCTGGAACAGAAACACCTGGTGCAGGCGGAAAATTAACCATCATTCATTGCGATTCATACGAAGGTAAAAAATGCCCCACATATACAGATTTGAAAGGAATGGTTTCATGAAAGACGTGCATGCAAAGATGACTTTTCGGCTGATTTTAATAAGTTTTCTTGCATTGATGCTCATAGGATGCGGGGAGTCCGGCAGTCCCGGCGGCGACAGCGGGCCCGGGGTGACGGCTTCGATTAATCTGACGGCGGCTGACGTTTCATTGCCCGCTGATGGTCTCACCTCCACCACGATTACCGCTGCTTTGGCGGATTCGGGTAATGAACCGGTGTATGAGATGACATCCGTGGTATTTCAGACCACCCGGGGCACATTTCGCAATGGGGCAAAAGAATATAAAGTCGAAACAGCAGATGAATCCGGAACGGTTACCGTGACGTTAATTGCAGACGGTGTCCCCGGCACGGCTGAGGTAACGGCAAAATCCAATAATATTACGCAAAAAACGGAAGTTAAGTTTTTTGATCCCACAAAAGTGGGAACCATCACCCTGCGCACGGGCAGTGAATCCATCACCGCGGACGGTGAAAGCCGGGTGGCAATTGTTGCAACTGTCACTGATGCCCTGGGCAATCCGGAAGAAGGGGCTTCCGTAAAATTCAAAACCAGTCTTGGCCGGTTTCCGGAATCCAATCCTTTACCGGGGATAATTAATCGTACGGAAACCGTTGTTACGGATGTGGATGGGGAAGCCACGGTGATGCTGATCAGCGGTAAAACAATTGGTACGGCGACGATACTGGCGTCGGTTGATGGATTGAATGCAGAGACAACTGTAACCTTAACCGCGGATGTTCCCCATGAAATATCCCTTCGTGCCGCACCGTCAACCGTCAAACCGGGCGGCAGTACGAATCTTTATGCCGCTTTAACTGATGTCAATGGAAATCCGGTTGCCAATGCGTCGGTTGTCTTTTCTCAGACCGTTAATGCCAGCGAAGGCACCATAGACACACAAAGTGCGCTTACGGATGTCAACGGCATTGCCCAGATAACCTATGCAGCGGGAGAAGAACCGGGAACGGATATGATTCAGGCGGCCTGGGCCGGTGATCTGGGGATGAATACGGAAACCACGATAGCAGTGGATCCGGATGCGGTTGTGATAAACAGCATCACCGTTTCCAGCGGCTCTCCCACGCTGGTTGCGGATGGCAAAAGTCAGGTAAAAATCCGGGCGTTGGTCACGGATATTGACGGCACCCCCGCCATTGGAAAAATCGTGCATTTCACTAAAACCGCCGGCACCCTTTCTGATGATGAAATCATCACGGACAGCGAAGGCCGGGCCGAGATCATGTTGCAGTCTTCAACCATTGCAGGCCCGGTAACCGTAAGAGCTGCGTGTGACGGGTTTATTGGTGAGGCGGCGCTGGAATTTGTCCCCGGGCCGGCCCATCATATTATACTCTATGCCTTCCCGGATACAGTCCCGCCAGGGGGGGCTTTTGAAACCGCTGCCATTGTTCAGGACAAATACGACAACCGGATAGAGGATCAGCGCCTTATGCTCCAGGTCCGGTTGAAGGGGCAATCCCAAATTGTGGATTCCGCGGAACTGACGCCGGACCAGGCGGAAGATGGCGTATTTCGCTTTGACTGGACCGCTGCCAGGGCATATGGACAGGGAAATCTGGAAATTACAGCCCGGGTGAACAATGGTGTCAGCAAGGCAGTAACAGTAGTCGTTGATGAAGATGCCACCATTGTCGGTGAGATTACAGTTACGGCCGGTGCTGAAGAAATCAAGGCGGACGGCGCGGCTACAGTGTTGATCCGTGCCACTGTCCTGGATTATAACGGTGCCCCGGCCCAGGGGATAAAAGTGAATTTTGCATCCACCCTGGGTACGCCGAAGAATATTCAGAAAGAAACAGATGTCAACGGTATTGCGGATTTTACCCTAAAATCCGGAAACACCTGGGGCACTGCCACAGTAACCGCCAATGCCAATGGTTTCTGGGGTGAAGTTGACGTGCGCTTTACTTCCCTTGCTGCCGGCGGTGTATCCCTTACCGCCATGCCGGATAAGGTCGCTCCCGGCGGGCAGGCCACCCTTATTGCCGAACTGAGAGACACCGAAGACGCCCCGGTTCCGGACGAAATTCTGTATTTTGATATCTATGAAAACAATACCAATGCGACACTGGATAATGTTTCCGGCACAACAGACACCAATGGCCGGGCAATTGTCACCTATACAGCCGGTGTAATAACGGATAATTTGTGCACTGCCTGTGATTGTTCCGGGGACCGGGTCCGGGTGACCGTCGCCAGCAACAGTCAGTTCAAAGACAAGACCTGCATCGAGGTGGCGGAACCAACCGAAACCACGGGATACATTACCTTAAGCGCTGCAGATGAAAGCCTGCCGGCCGATGGCAGCAGTTCCACCGCCATAACCGCAGGCGTTTTTGACACAGCAGGCTTTCCCATGCCGGTGGGAACCCAGATACGATTTTCCACAACCATGGGGACATTTCCCGGCGGCGTACCCGGTTCCGGGAATATCACCAGCCAGATAACGCTTACCACAACGGATGAAACCGGTACTGCAGTGACATCCATTGTCGCGGACAGTATGCCGGGTCAGGCCACCATCAGCGCAACCGTACCCGGTACCGGGCTGACCCAATCCATTACGATTTCCTTTACCGGCGGGACCGTGGGCTACATACAGGTCCTGGCGGAAAAATCCGTGCTGAAAGCCAATGGTGTGGATCAGACAATTATTACCGCAACCGCAAAAACCGCGGATAACCAGGCCATTGAAGGGGCGGTGATTTCTTTTTCCACCACCGGCGGAACGATTACCACGCCATTTACCACGGATGCCAACGGGCAGGCCAAAGCCACTTTGACCAGCGGACGCTATAATGGCGAGGCCGTTGTAACGGCCAGAAGTCAGGCCGGGGATGCTGCCACGACCACTGTTTTGTTTGAAGGGGTCACGTTGAGTCTGACCGCGGACCCCCGGGTGTCTTTTTACCAGGAAGTTGATCCGGACTCCGTGGAAATTCTGGCGGTGTTGCGGGATGCGGAAAATCGGCCCATTGAAGGAGAAGAGATTTCTTTTGATCTTTACTCTTATGATCCGGCCGATCCGCCGCCACCTGTCTCTGACCCGGTGATCGGCAATTTTATTGAAACAACGCCATATATAACGGATGCTTCAGGAGCGGTGACCGTTCATCTGCTGCCCAATCAGTCCGGAACGATTTATGTACTGGCGGATACGGATGTTTTGGGTACGGTGGCGCCGGAAGTGGTGAATGTTGTTTTTAACAAATACCAGATGATCTTGTCGGTGGATCCGGCTTCAATCCGGGTCAATGAAACCGCTGAAATTACGGCATCGATTTCTGAAAACGGGGTTCCCAAAAACAATGTGACGGTGTTTTTCAGTGCCACCTTGGGATCCCTGATTGGCGGAACCACGGACACCACCGGTGTCGGGTTGAATTTGCCCGGAGAAGCAAAGACCATATTGCAGGCAGGCAATCAAAGCGGCAAAGTTACCCTGAGCGCCATTGCGGTGATCAACGGTCAGGAATTAATCGCTGCTTCGGAAATTAGTGTTGCCGGGGGCGCCGCAAAAAAAATTGTATTAAAGACGGATCCGGGCATAATTGCCACTGATACCGGTTCAGCGGCAATCAAGGCGATTATGTATGATATGAATGATCAGCCGGCGGGAAACCAGAAAATCTATTTCAGGCTGGTGGAAGGTCCTGGTGGTGGGGAATATTTAACCAAAAGCGTGGCAACCACGGATGCGTTAACGGGAAAAGCGGAAGTTCAGTTAATTGCAGGTAATATTCCGTCCGCAAAAATCGGGGATGTGGTCATAGAAGCTTCAACTGAACCGGATTTCACCGGTGCCAGTGCGGTGACCGCGCTTACCATTGCCGGCCCGGTGGCAAATATCGGGGTGAGCATCAATCTTGAAACTGTTCAAACAGGTGATGCACAGGGTCATATTGAAGTGGCGGTAAGCGGTATTGCCACCGATATTTATGGAAATCCCGTCGCTGACAACAATCAGATCAATTTCAGTGTGACCAGCATTGCCTTTGATGAAGATCGCGACAATGATTTTACCATTAACTGCCGCAAATTCAACGGGCAGCCCTGCGACGGCACCGAGTCCGTTTCTGATCTGGGGATAACCTGGTTCAGTGATGATATTAATCAGGATGGCACCATGTATTCCCTTTTCGGACCCATGGCACCCTCTGAAGATGCCAATCAGAACGGCATTTTGGATGCAGGAGAGGATAAAAACGGCAATGGCGTGCTGGATCCGCCCCAGGGTGTAACCATTGACAGCCCGACAGCAACGACAAACGGCATTGCCACAACTACCGTTTATTATCCCATGTCCTATGCCAACAACATAAAAATTCGCATATCAGCGGAAGCCGGCGGAATAACCAGTTTTTATGACAGCATCCTGCTCTGCACGGAGACGATGGTGGAACTGGGTACCTGTGGACTGGGATATTAAAAAGCGGTCTATGTCATCCATCATTCCGGCCGATGATGATTTAGTCGCAGGGGCGAATGGCATTCGTCCATGAATGGCATTTGCCCATTCCGGTTCAACCGCAAAATATCGTATTTCCCAATAAGATTTTACGATGGTGGTGGCCGAAAATGATCAAGGCCGAAAAAACAAGACAAATAGAAATTACACCGTCTGACAGGTTCTGTTTCTTGTTCCTAAAAGCGGCGCTTTTGAAACAAACGCCAATCCGGCGGAAATAAAAGGCATGTGTTAAGTATGGAGGAAATTATGAAGTCCGGAAGAAAATTGAGGGTGAGTTTTCTGGTGTTAACCGTTATTGTGGCCCTTGGTTTCGGTCTAATGGAAGCCCTTGCGGCCTTATCAGAGAAAAAAATTATTCCGGACGATATTCCGGCGGGCGCGCAGTTTGGCAGCGCTTCCGCAATATCTGAAAACTACGCACTGGTTGGCGCGAAATACGCTGACGGTGCGGGCGCGGCTTATATTTTCAAGCGAAGTGGCAATAACTGGAATCAGGTGGTCATCGATGATGACAACAATGCCGCCACGCCGGATATTCCGCTGACCTTGACGGCCAGTGACGGCAGTAGTGATGATGAATTTGGATGCGCGGTAGCGTTGGACGGTGAAACCGCCCTTATCGGCGCCCAGTTCAGCAATGATACGGGCGCAGCCTATATTTTGAAAAAAAACGATGCAGATGACAACTGGGTTGAGCAGCAGAAACTGGTGCCGTCGGACAGTGTTGCTGCCGATTATTTTGGCCATTCCCTTGATATTTCCGGAAATGTTGCTGTGGTGGGGGCCTACGGTAAAAACAGCCGGACGGGTGCGGCGTATATTTTTGTAAAAACAGACACCGGCTGGACACAGCAGCAGAAATTGACAGTTTCCAGCGGACAGCCCAATGATTTGTTCGGCAGGGCCGTGGCCATGGAGGGAAATACGGTTTTTGTGGGGTCGCCGGGAAATGGTACGGGTAAAGTTTTTGTGTTTTCCTGGAATGAGACAAGGTCTTTATGGGAGCAGAGCGCCATTTTGACCGGCATTAACGGCATTGCCGGCGATCAGTTTGGCGCTGACATCGATATTTCCGGCAACCATGCCGTTATTGGGGCATATGGAAAATCCAGCAGTACAGGCGCTGCTTATGTTTTCAGTCTTACAAACGGTATTTGGGCGCAAATGGACATGTTTGCGCCTTCAGATCTTCAGGCTGGGGATCTGTTCGGGGCTTCCGTCTCAATTGCCGATAATCTGGTAGCTGTCGGTGCTTATAAAAACAGAAACTCCGCTATTCAGACCGGTTCGGTTTACACCTATCAGTTAAAGGAAGGTGCGTGGGAATTTCAGGAAAAAACAACAGCCAAAGACGGTCTTTCAAATGACTGGTTTGGCATTTCAGTTTCAACTTCCGCGGAGTATACCCTTGTGGGTGCGGCCGGCAGTGATGAAATCGCTGTGGATGCCGGCATGGCCTATATCTATGAAAATGCCGTTATCACCGGAGATTCAAATGCCGGAGATATTAATGGAGATGGAATTGTTGACTTTAGTGATTTAATCTTGGCGTTGAAAATAATGGCCGGCATTGATTTGGCCCCTGATGTAACCATTCAGCTTCAGGCGGATGTCAATAATGACGGCAAAATCGGCATGGCAGAGGCAATTTTCATAATCCAGGATATTGCCGGCATCCGTGGAGATATTACCTTCACGGTTTCTCCGTCAGCGCTTTTTGCGGACGGTGTGAGCAAAAGCCGCATCTCTGTTTTGGTGGTGGATGAAAAAGGAAATCCAATCATTGATGGCAGCACGGTTTCTTTTGTGATCGATTCCGGCCCCGGGGCCCTGTCCGCGGAAACCGCAGCAACCGTGAATGGCGTGGCAGAAATTGATTATCTGGTTTCCACGTTACCCGGGGAGACCAAAATTGCCGCCACATCCGGCGATCTGACCCGGACTACCACCATAACCGCTTTGCCGGTCGAAGGCACCATTACTGTTACAGCATCCCCGGAAGTTCTGCCGGCGGACAACGTATCCCATGAAAGCACGGTTACCGCGAAAGTAAATCCCGCCCTGGAAGGCGTGGAAATCCGTTTTTCCAAAAAATCCGGTCCGGGTAACATAACCGAATACACAGTCGTTACCGGCCCGGACGGAACCGCATCAACCGACTTTTTTGTTCAGACTTCCGCGGAATCTGAAACCATAATTCTGGCCGAATCCGACGGGTATATCAGCGGCAGTAAAAAACTGATAATCTATAAACCCGTTCCAGTGGGTGTTTTTGAACTGACCACCGATAAAAACAGCATTCCCGCGGATAACGGTGCGTCTTACATGACGGTTACCGCCCGTCTGGAAGATCAGGATGGAAATGACATTGACGGTCAGCCCGTGGTGTTTACCACTGATCAGGGATATTTTAACATTAGCGGCAACCGTATGGCACAAGTCCTTACCGATAACACCGGACGGGCCGAGGTTCGCCTGATTTCAGGCAGCGAACCGTCACTGGTGACCCTCACTGCTGAATATAATTCATTCGGGGTCCAGAAACAGGTGGTTTTTTCCGGAACTGCCAGCGGCACCGATACCCGCTGGATTGTTCTGGAAGCGGATTCATCAGATGTTCCCGCAGATGGCGTCAGTTCCGTTGAGATCACCGCCCGGGCATACACCAGCGCCGGGCAACCCGTGGCATTCGGCAAGGAGCTGATATTTAGCACCTCTCTGGGAACGTTTCCGTCAGACGGTGATGCGGATCCCATGACCTACACCACCATGACGGATAATGACAACGGGACCGCCAGTGTTCGGCTCTGGGCCGGAGACGCGGCCGGACTCGCCACGGTGACCTGTACCTCGGATGGGGCAACCCAGACCGCTTATGTGGTGCTCACGGATAACAGCGCGATCAATGTGCCCGCGGTTATGTTGCTGAATGCCAATCCCAATACCCTTCCGGCGGATGGCAAATCTTCCGCCACCATTACCGCAAATCTCCGGGACAGTAAAAATGAACCCGTGCCTTCCGGCACTGTTGTGGTTTTTACAACGGATCTTGGCGCATTTCCCAATGACGGAGACAATGATCCCCAAACCTATACCACATTTACGCCCAATGAAGCGGGTACCATTACCCTATCCTTGATGGCGGGTAATGTGGCCGGCACCGCGACGATTACAGCGGCCACCAACCCGGATGATCCGGCGGATGGGGTGACGCAAAAAACCGAGGTGGTTTTTGAACCAGCAGGGCTTACAAGGCTGTCGGTCTCTGCCGACCCGGCAGCAATAACTGCCAATGGAGAGGACACATCCGTTGTTACCGCGACATTGACCACAAAAGCGGGTGATCCAATAGAAGGTGAAACCATTACATTTTCAAGGGTTTTTGAGGAAGAAGACGATAACGCAGCAAGCATAGCCAATACATTCAGTGACACCGGTAATAAAGTTACCGATACGTTCGAGATTAGTGCAACCGGTATTACCCAGTTCACATTCACTCATACCGGGGAAGGGCTTTTCGATGTCGATTTGTTCAATACGGCTGGTGGTGGTGAAGTATATTTGTTTACCGAAGTCGGTCTTGTTTTAGATAATCAGATACTCGAAACTGTGGATCCCGGTACCTATCGAATGAGCGTAACAGCTGATGGTCCTTGGACAATTACCCTTCAAGGGGACAATGTGGTGCCCTTTGAATCCAATACGGGGAATACAAATGAACCAGCCAATCCGGAATTGGCTGAGATAATAACAGATGCCGACGGCCACGCAGTTTATGAATTCACTGCGGGTACTGTTGCTGAAGTTGTAACCATCCAGGCAAGCACTGAAGATGTGAGTGCGCAAACAAGCATTTTGCAGAATCCTGGACCGTTGACCCTGATCAGCGTGAGAGCGGCGGATAATGAAATTTATGCCAACGGTGAAATTTCAACCTTGGTCACTGTCCAAGCAGTAGATGAAAACGGTAATCTGGTGAATGACGATGTGGATGTTTTGTTGACGGCCACGTCCGGAACATTTGAAAACGGATCTGATGAGATCACCCTGACTACGGCCAATGGCGAAGCGAAAACCACTTTGACATCCATTGCCAGCGAAGTGTCCATAACAAGTGTGATCACGGCCGAAAGCAGTAGCTTAACAGATACGACAGAGGTGGTCTTTACCGGTGTTCGCCTGACGGATTTATCATCAAATAAGCAATCTCTTTTTACCAATGGCGCGGATAATGCCGCAATAAGTGTAAAACTGAAAGATTCAGACGGCGTCATTATCAATGGCGAGAGTATTCAATTTACGACCACCGCTGGATCACTTAACAGCAGTACAGATGATACAGAAAACAACGGGGTTGCGGAAGTAACCCTGATATCTTCCCTGAACGAAGAGACGGCCATTGTTACTGCCAGTTACGGTCAGCTTTCCCAAAACATGGAAATTGAAATGATTGACCCGCCCGTGGGGGGATATGTCACGTTGAATATTGCGGCCGCTGAACTTCTTGCGGATGGGGTTAGCTCAACTTCGTTGACAACGACCCTATTTGATGCGGACGGTGAGCCCGTGCCCGCCGGCACCAGTGTGGTTTTTGAAACCACCCTGGGCGCCTTCCCGGATGACGGCGACGGAGATCCCAAAACCTATACAACGGTCACCAATGATTCCGGTACGGTTTCCGTGTCTTTGATGGCGGGCACTGTCTCCGGTCAGGCGAAAATCACGGTTAAAGCCAACGATATAACCCAGCAGGTCAGCCTGAATTTGACAAATGTAGATGAAATCGAAGGTGATGTGGAACTGGTGTTTGACGCGGAACCGCGCGCTATCTCGGCAAACGGCCAGAGCTCCTCTGAATTAACGGTTCTGGCACGGGACGGCAATCATAATCCCGTGAAAAATGCCCTTATTCACTTCAGTACCAACCTTGGAACAGTGACATCATCTGCAGTGACTGATAGTGAAGGATATGCGCTGGCCACGCTTATCAGTGAAAAAGTAAACGGTGTTGCCACGGTCACAGCCCAATATTCTGAAAATGTAACCCAGAGCAGGATTGTTGCATTTACGGGTATTGAGATTGAAGTTACAGCAAATGCTTCAGCCGAAGTAGGTGTATCGGAATCTTCGGTAACCGCAAAATTGACAGGCCCCAGCAATCAACCCATTGCGGATCAAAAAATCAAACTGACCATGAACAATGTTGACGGCAGTGTGCCCAATGCAACATTTTCAAATGGATTACAGGAGATTATCCTTACAACTGATTTCGTTGGTGAAGTGACAACCAGTGTTACCAGTGCTGTGGGAGAAATCGTGGAGATTGCGGCAGCGCACTATCATCCTGATATAGATGCCTCTATTCTAACGGAAACGGTTGCGACCACCCAGGTTCAGTTTAGTGGTTACAACATTGAAATTGATCCAGTTAAAGACTTTCTGGTTGCCAATCCTGATGATGAAGAGCAAAAAACAGAAATCAATATTCGCCTGACTTATGAAGGCGCGGCGGTTGATGGCGCAAAACTTTTGTTAAGTACAACCCAGGGGAAACTAAATGGCCTTGAAGGGGTTGAGTTAATTACCGACAGTAATGGTGAAGTATCGGTAATGCTAACCCCCGGAAGTGTCGTTGGTATGGCGCTTATTACTGCGGTTTATGAAACGAATGAAACGAATGTAGCTTTCGAATATGAATTTCCCATGACTTCTGGCGATGTCGCATCAGTGGAAATGATTATCAATCCATCAATGGTTTCCGTGAATGGGGGGGAAGCCGAGATTATCGTGAATGTAAAAGACGAGAAAGGGAATCCAGTTGGATCTACTCAGGTGGTATTTTCCATTATTGACGGTCCCGGAGGGGGAGAGCGGATTTACCCCGGTCGTCTGGTCACGCCGAATTTTTCAGCATCACAGGAATATCCCGGGCAGGTGAAAGCAAAATTCATCGCCGGCGCATTGGGATCGGAGTCTATGGATGATGTTAAGATTCTTGCTGTCGCAGGATATGGCAGTAATCTGAAAACAGATGAAAAAAATCTAACCATTGTTGGTGAACCGGCAAATATAACTTTGGGGGTGTGTACAGCCTGTTTTGAAAAGGCTGATGACGGTTCTTTTAGTCAACCGGCTATCGCAATTGTTACAGATGTCAACGGTATTGTTATGCCTGCCGGTTATCCAGTTCATTTTTCTGTTAGCGAGCCTTCCAAAGCGGGTATTCTTAGCCCGGTTTTGACTGACGATAATGGTGTGGCAACAACAAAAATTATTTACGTAGAAGATTATGCCGGAGCAGAATATCTTTTGACGGCAACATGTCAGGGCGTTGCGGAGACAAAGGAAGTTCATAATGCCAGAGCCGGCGAAACCGTTGATTTTGTGGATCTTGTGCCGGATAAGACAGATGTGGTAGGCACGGGCATAGTGACGCGAAGCTATAACGTCGAGACAACCATCAATGCCATGGAATTCACTACTCGGGCGCTTAATTCTCAGGGAGAAAGGGTAAGTATTCCCGTACAATTTGAATCATGTACTGACGAGTTCGGACTTTGTACAGATCCCTGCACTGGTGACGGGGCGGGAAATTTTGCAGGCAGATATCGATGGTATTATACTAACTATAATGTCAGATTTACGCCTACGGCATCGGAAGAGGATTATACTGCCTATGTCCGTGCCTATACTGGCGTGGATGAATTAAAGGTTTGTTCGGAAGTTATCGGCATAAATGTCCGGGGAGTCAAAATTGAATTAGAATCCGAAGATGATGCATTGGTGGCAAATGGTCTTTCTCAGACAAAAATTACCGCTCGTATTACTGAGAGAGAATCCGGGTCTCCACTTGTTGACACGGAAGTTAATTTTGCATCACTTTATGGAAATATTGAAATTGACGGTCGTACAAACAGGACTGATGATGCCGGTGTTATCACTGCAACTTATACAAGTCCAAAAAATAAAAATGCGGATCTTGTTGAAAAAGTTACACTATACCTCGGGCCGGATTTGAAAAAAGAGCATGAGATTTCTGTCTTGAAAATGCCGGATGTGCAAGACATTATCCCCTACGCCTCCAGAGAGTATGTGTATGCAGTTCCCACTGAAACCAGCGAAATAACGGTTCAATTGGAAACGCTGGATGGTACGGTTTTTCCAAATGGTCAGGAGGTAAAATTAAAGATTGAAAACGGCGGGCCGGGGCAAGTTCCGGAAAGGGCCTTTACGAAAGATGGAAAGGTGGTTTTTACATTTACCGCTACAGCAGAACCGGGGACGGCGAAAATAATTATGGAAAGTGGCGGCATGACTAAAACACTGTCAATTAATGTGTTACCACTTCCTGCCGGCGGTTATATCACCCTTGAAGCTACGGATGAGGAACTGCCAGCAAATGGCAACAGTTCAACCGCAATCAAGGCAACGGTTTATGATACCAGCGGAGATCCTGTACCGCTCGGCACGCCGTTGACTTTTAAAACCACGTTGGGCAGTTTTCCGGATGACGGTGATGAGACGACTGATTCTCAAACATACAAAGCTTTTACGACCAATGATGACGGCACGGTAACAATTTCCCTGATTGCTGGCAATATTACCGGACAGGCGGAAATCTCTGTTGAGTATGAAGGTGGTGTTCAACAGGTTGCAGTCATGCTGACCCCGGTGGATGTAATTGAAGGCGATGTGGAACTATTGTTTGAGGCTGCTGACTGGGATATTCCTGCCGACGGTGAAGCCCAAACCGATCTGCGCTTGCTGGTTCGCGACAGCAATAACAATCCGGTAAAAAATACGCTGATCCGGCTCAAGACCGACCTGGGAACCGTTCCTGCCACAGCGTTAACAGATGCAGACGGATATGCAAAAATTGACGGTCAATGGCCAACGTTAACCAGTGAAAGAATCAACGGCGTGGCAACGGTGACGGCGACCTACGGCGAGGATGACGCTGCAACCACCCGGGTGGCGTTCTCTGACATTCGCATCTCCATCCAAGCCAATTCCACGGAATTAACCAGTGGTGAAAGCACAGGCATTACTGCCACGCTGAATCTCCCGGGTGCTGAAGGGCCGGACGGCCCTCCGGGGGCCCCCATTGCAAATCAGCAGATCGAACTTACCATAGCGGAACCCGCATCCGCGGTATTTTCCGATGGGAGCAAGACTCTCATTAAGACTACGGATACGGATGGCCGGGTAACGGAAACCATTACGAGCCAGGTGGGAGAAACAGTGACCGTGTGGGCCCGGCATTATATTCCAGATGCCGTTGCCGACCTGAAAGACACAGCCGCAAGTACGTCCGTGAAATTCAGCGGATATAGCCTTGACATTATACCGGCAAAAGACTTCATGATTGCCGACGGTGCCGACCCGGATGGCCCCAGTCAGACGGATGTTGTCATTGTCCTGAAATATGAAGGCGTCCCGGTGAGTAGTAAAGAAACGGTAGTGCTTGGCACCACCCAGGGAAACATCAATTCCGAGGTTACCACGGATGAGAATGGCGAAGCCGTTGCTGTTTTGACGGCGGGAAGTGTTGTCGGGGATGCCGTTATTACGGCTGTTTACCGAAACGATGACGGCGAAGAGGTGGTGAGCAAACAGTATCCTTATCCGTTGCAGTCCAGTCTGGTGGAAACTGTTGAGCTCATTGTGGATCCTCCGGTCATCAAGGTGGGCAGCGGCCAGGCAGCCATCACCGCCATTGTTCGGGATGAATACGGCAATCCCGTGCAGAACACCCAGGTGCTTTTCGGTCTCATCAGCGGTCCCGGCGGCGGAGAAAAAATTTCATCCGACAAGGCACGGCGACGCACAGGCGAAGACGGAACCCCCGGACAGGCTCAGACCACCTTTGAAGCCGGCGCTTTGGGATCCAGCACGCCAGGAGATGTGATCATCCGGGCAATCGCCGGATATGGCACCAATCAGGTGGTTGCCACCGTAAATTTGACCATAGTCAATGTGCCCTACAACATTGCCCTGGGGGTTTGCAGTGATGTTGAAGATTGCGTGGTCAACAACGGGGATGGAACGTTTTCCATGCCTGTGACCGCGGTGATCACGGACGTCAACGGCATTGTCATGCCCGCGGGCATTCCGGTTTATTTTTCCAATGACGACCCCACAGTTGCCGGCATTGTCAGTCCGGCAGCAACCGACGATCAGGGGGTTGCCTCCACCATCATTCTTTACCCCGGCAGCCAGGAAGGTGAAGAATACAACATTACCGCAACTTGTCGCGGCGTCAGTGTGACGCAGAAAGTCCGAAATCCTTTGCCCGAGGATAAAATTGCCAATGTGAATATTATTGAATTTCCGTCATCGCTCAGGGCGACCGGTATCACAGACGAAGATGACAGCTTTGGCCTGATTATGGCACAGACCATTAATGTCAATGGCGAGGTTTTTTCTCTTGCATCTACTTTTAGTGTGAATATGAAATCGGATTTTACCGGAGCGGACGCTGGAACGATATGGAATGTGTCCCCGCCGGGAGCAGTCTTCAGTGGTGAGACAGCATACGAAACAAACGCTACCCGGGCATATTTTACTCCCAAAGCATCAAAAGAGGATTTTACAGCTTATTTAAAAGCCTGCACCGGTGAATCCACCGCAGTGGTTTGTTCTGATTCAGAGGAAGACCCGATTGAAATTCTTTGCAAGGGAATTACCCTGGAGCTTGAACCCGCCGATAATACCCTGACTGCAAATGGGCTTTCCAGCACGGAAATTTTGGCCCGGGTTTATGAAACCACCACTGGATTGCCGGTGAGCAATGTGGAGTTGAATTTCGGGGCAATCAACGGCTTGATTGAACGAAATGCAAATGTCACGGATGCATCCGGCACCATGACGGCAACCTATACCAGTGTTGAATACAACAGCATCAAATATCAGGATGATGCACCTGATGATCCAAAAGCCATTGTAACGGTATTTTTGGGGCCGGATTTGTCCGAAGATATTACCATTGATCTGACGGAAATGCCCGCAGTTGGGGCTTTGACCGCCTACGCGTCCAAAAATACGGTTTATGCGGTGCCCTCGGATGAAAGCACCATAACCGTTCAATTGACTACGGAAGACGGTGAAATTTTTCCGGACGGGCAGCTGGTGAAATTTTCCATCCAGGACGGCGGTCCGGGACAGATTCCGGCAATCGCCTATACCCAAAACGGCCGGGTAACGGTTGATTTTATCGCCACATCGACACCCGGCACCGCTAATATTGAAATCACCAGCGGTTTGGAAACCATCACCCTGCCTATTGAGGTTCTTCCCGTGCCGGCCGGCGGATATATTACGTTGACGGCAGCAGACCCGAGCCTTGTGGCGGATGGCTTCAGTTCCACGAACCTGACCGCCACGGTTTATGATGCTGTTGGCAGACCGGTGCCGGCGGGAACGGAAGTGACATTTGCCTCGACCCTGGGATGGTTTACAAAAGATGCGGTTACGCAGGAGCCCGTCAAGACCATCAAGGTGACCACGCCGGATGCCACCGGCAAAGTCATTGTATCGCTCATGGCCGGGGTTGTCGACGGGACAGCGGAAATTACCTGTGCGGCAAATAATATGACCCAGAAAACAGAGGTTATTTTTGCGCCATCAGGTACAACCAGCCTCATCATCAATGCTGAACCCGATACCCTTGTGGCGGACGGGGAATCCATATCTACGGTATGGGCAACCCTGACGGCGGAAAATGGAGAGCCCATTGTGGGTGAACCTGTAACCTTTACCAGAGTTTTTGACAATGCGGGCAGTACATTAACGCCGTCAAATACATATACGGATACCGGAAATAAGGTAACGGACTCATTTGACATAACCACAAACGGTCTGACGACATTCACAATGTCCCATTCCGGCACCGCGAATTTTATTGTCCATCTTATTAATGTACAAACCGGTGACATTCGATATTTGGAAAATGAAATCGGTGTTGTGGTAACCGATGAAACAGCGGAATTTCTGGATGCCGGGACCTACCGGCTGGAAGTAACAGCCGATGGCCCCTGGACAGTAGTCGTGGAAGGCGATAATGTTCAAAACGCTGCATCCGGAACTGTGGGTGATGTTGAATTAGAAACCGTGTTAACCGATGATGGCGGTCAGGCATCGATGGGGTACCGGGCCGGCACCCGGGCGGAAGAGATAACCATCAAAGCGTCAACCGATACCCTGGAAGCTCAAACCACCATCACCCAGACACCCGGCGATTTGGCCCTTGTCAGCGTAAGTGCGGAAGATGCGGCCATTTATGCCAATGGCGCAAATACAACCCAGGTGACGGTAAAGCTGGCGGACGCCAACGGCAACCTGCTGGAAGAAACCGTAGATGTTGAACTTGTGGCTACATCCGGGACCTTTGAAAACGACACCTTGACCGTGGCAGGTGGCGAAGCAACCACCACCCTCACGGCTGTTTCCAGCGAAACAACGGTCTTCAGTACCCTTACGGCAACCGCGCAAACCCAAACAGGGCAACCTGTTTCCGATACAGCGGCGGTGGAATTCACCGGCGTGGTGCTGACGGATCTGGCAGCGGTGCCTGAGCTTATTGTCGCAAACGGCACGGACGAATCAACGATTCGGGTGAAGCTTAAAAACGCGGACGGCATTGCCATCAGTGGCGAGGCCATTACATTCACCACGGACGCGGGATTGTTTAAAACCGGGGCCGGTGCGGATACGAATAAGATTACCTCTGATGAAGGGGTGGCCACCGCAACCCTGGTTGCGTCACTCACGGAAGGGACGGCTCAGGTTACGGCAAATTATGGTCTGCTTTCCGAAGACCTGGAAGTTCACTTTGCCCCGTCGCCCATTGGCGAGGTGGCGTTGACCGCCGGCGCAACTGAGCTGGTGGCTGATGATGGCAAGTCATATGTGCTGCTGAAAGCCGCTATCACGGATCCGGCAGGGAATCCCATCAACAAAAAAGTTGAATTTTTTACCACCGGCGGTGCCCTGTATCTGGATTCTGCAAAAACAACGGCATATACAGCCGCTATTGAAAGTGTAATCGGCGAGGTAAGCATCTATCTGTTCAGCCCTTCAAATCTGGGCAATGCCAAAGTCACGGCCAAAGTGGGCGGTGTTTCTGACTCGGTGGAGATAGCGTTCGTGTCCGGCTCACCGGCGGAAGGTAAGATCAAGGTCAGTGCGGCAACCGGCAATCTTTCAGTTAAGGGCACCACCACCTTAGAGATTTCAGTCATGGATCAGTATGACAATCCAGTGGCGGATAATGAAGTGGTATCTGTAATAGCCGAATATGGCGGACTCAGCAGTTATACGGCACTGACCCTGGGCGGAAAAACCAGTGTTACGTACACCGCTCCCTCGTTTGTGCCGGAAGACGGCATTGATACCATCACGGTTGAAACCACGGACGGGTATTCCGCCACAACGGATATTCGGATCATCGGTCCTCAGATTGCGGGCGTGGAAGTGTCTGTGTCTCCGGAAAGTCTGCCTGCAGATGGGACCAGTTCAGCCACAGTGAACATATCCCTTACCATGATCGGTGGCGGCACGGTGCCGGACGGTGTGGTAGTGGATTTGTCCATTACGGATTTTTCTGATCCTTTAATTACGGATCCGGAAGAATGGGGAAGCCTTCCCGCGACAGCCACCACGGCCGGCGGTATTGCCACCGCCTCCCTGGTCAGCGGTAATGTTCCGGGTACAGTCACCATCCGGGCGGAAGCCGGCGGTAAAATAGCGGAAGCGGAAGTGGCATACACCCCCGGCCTGATTACTGTGACCGCAATCCCCAATACCTTGCTGGGCACGGGTTCCGGAACTTCAAAGATAACGGTCGAAGTGTTTGACTCCGGCGGTAACCCGGTAGATGACGAAATGGTTCAATTTGTGTTGAATGATTTAACACTGGGGACATTCACTGAGGAAGAAACCATAGACAATGGAAAGGCAACAACAGACTTTATTGCGTCGGCAAAAGGCGGCAGTGTTGTCATCTCCGCCATATGGTCAGGCGCTGGCACGGATGTGATCGGCACAGCCACGGTTGACATTCAGACGCCGCCGGATGATATTGTTGTTGCGGATCTGACGCCGGATCCAAATCCCAATCCGGGCAACATCAATATTAAGGGAACGGGTGGGATCTCCACCTCCAGAATTATATTTGATGTCACCGATATTTTCGGGGAACCGGTGGCGGACGGTTACAGAGTGGATTTGTCCATTCTCGATGGTCCCAATGGCGGCGAGGCCATTGAGCCGGCCATTGCCTATACCAAAGACGGCCAGGTCAACGCGATTTTGCGGAGCGGCTCGAAATCCGGACCCGTAAGCATCAAAGCCACTTATTATTATAACAAGGTGGTGTCCACGGTCACCAGCACCATTACCATCAGTTCCGGTCCGCCCGTGGGCGAGGGGTTTGGGATTTTTGCCGAATACCTGAACATTTCCGGAGACTGGAAATCCAATCTGGAAGACAAGATTTCCGTGAATGTGGGTGATGTCTACGGCAACGCCGTACCTGACGGCACGGCGGTATCCTTTTTCACATATAATACCGGCGGGTGGTTCGCACCGTCCGAGGACACAACGGTAAACGGGATTGCCACTGCCACGCTCCGGACTCCCGGGGACAATACCTCACCCTTGAACGGATTTGTGTCGGTGACCGCGGAAGTGAACAACAGCGGCCGCACCACCCGGGTGAATTCCATTGCCGTGGCGCCGGATGAGGACAACAATATCATTTATGCGGGCACCAACGGCGGCGGGGTCTATAAATCCACGGACAGCGGTTCCACATGGACCAACGTCAGCCGGTCCAGCGAGAATGCCAAAGCCGGTCAGAACTGGATTGATCCCTATATCAAGGGCGGTTCTGCCATTTGTGTGGACCCGGACAATTCCAACGTGGTGTACGTCGGCACCGGATATCTGGGACGGGGATCCATCTACCGCAGTCTGGACGGCGGCCTTAACTGGAACGGCAAAGGTGACGGGAATTATTCGGAGGAATGGAACGGTCTGATCAGCACCAACGGCGCCATTCTCAGCGTGGTGTGTGATGGCGCAGGCAGTGACTATGTCTGGGCCGGTGGTGAAGGCATCGGCGCGGTGTTTGCGCCGGACGGCGAGACCTTCCAGTGGGGCGGCCTGGTGGTAGACGGGCCGACATATATCCCGGACTACAGTGGGGCAAAGGGTGAAATGATTGATATTGGTCTTTCCCTGACCACGCGCACGGAAACCTGGACCGCTACTTATGACGTGACCGGCGCTACGGTGACGGAACCGTTGTTTAATGACCTGTCCGGTGCCGGAAGTGACGGCACCATGACCGATGTTTCCGCAACCGCGGATGCCGGCGCAGATACCTGGACAGCGACGTATCTCGGCGGGTATAATGATGACTTGAGCGGAAGTGCGACGGATGAAGGTGAATTGCTGGTTGAATTTACTTCCGCAACCACACGAACCGAGGACTGGACTGTCACTTGTATTGATGCTGAACCAGATGGTGAGGAAGTTTTCCGAGTGCGCAGCCAGGTAAGCGGAAGTAGTCTGGTAACTGTTCATCCAGAGTACAACATTTCAGAATTCCCCTATGTGTCAAAAAAAGGGGAAATACAATTTGTTATATATGAAAATGAAACCGGGGACTTTACCAAGGGCGATAAATTCACCTTCTCCACCACCCGGGATCAATGGAGAGTAGAAGGTGACAGCGCAGGTTTGCAGGCCAATGCCTATACAGATGTGCCCTACACCTCGGATGACGGTGAAGTCAGTTTCACCATTAATGATGGTGAGAATCGGTTTTATGGAAAAGGAGACCAATGGACTTTTAACACCAATGAAACCGGGGAATGGCTTGTGTATGGTTCGAAATCCGGAGTTCAGCAGAACACTGCCTATACGGATATTCCCTATGTATCGGACAATGAAGCGGTGTCCTTTTTAATCACGGGTGCTGAGGATAATCTCTATGCCGATGGTGACATGGTCACCTTCGAGGTACAGGAAAGTGGTCTGGGATACGGCCGGGATGTGCGGGAGATTGTCAAGGTGCCGGGCACGCATGGTGCATCTGCCATTCTTTACGCGGCAACTCCCAATGGCCTGTATCGAAGCAATAACGGCGGTCTGACCTGGACCAAAACCAGGGCTTTTACCGGGGATCATTTGACCACCATTGCCCTGCATCCGCTTTCCAACGGCACAAACGATGTGATTTATGTGGGTACCGAGGATGCCGGGGTCCATGTTTTGAGAACGACAAACGGCGATGCAGCCACACCTGCGTGGTCCGAAACGGCATATAATACCGGTCGCGGTGGCGGGGTGCGCGCAACACCACCCTCTCCCGGGCTGAACAATCAGGGCAATGGCGTAATTGATTCGGTAAGTGTGAGCACAAACACGCAATCGGAAACCTGGACCGTGACATTCAACGGAACCGACTCCGAGTGGACGGTGCGCGGAACGGTTTCCACAGGTTTGCCCAATGCACCCACGGGTACATATTCATCTCCCGGCGAAGAAGTAGCATTCACAATAGCTGAGGGCAGCATACCGTTTGCCGATGGCGATACATTCACCTTCCGGACCATTCGTGATCCGGGCAATACCATCAAAGATCTGCTGGTGGATGGGTTGAACGATAAATTGTATGCGGTTACGTATTTCTTTGGCGCGGAAGAAACCCATGCCATCGGCAATGTGTATGTGATTGGTCTGGATGAAACGAGTCATTTGCCTTCCGGCTCATGGGCTGAGGTTAACAGCGGCCTGCCGGTCTTTGATCCGGTGGATGATCCCACCCTGTTTGCCCAGCATGTCCTGGCCCTGGATGATCCGGACAGCCCGTCTGCAGTCTTTATCGGCGGGGAAGGCATCAATTTTTATAAGGCGACCGGCGATCTTGGTGCGCCGGCAACAAGCATGGAATGGCAGGAAAGCAAATACGGCCTTACCAACCGGATCATGGCCCGGATGCCCATTCTTTTCTCCGGTATTTGCAGTATGAATATTGCCAGTATCCAGGAAAACAACGGGGTATACACCTATACCGTGTATATCCAGGATCGATACGGCAATCCGCCGGTGGAAGGGTCCACGTTTACCGTGACGCTCACGCCTGAAGAAGGAGAAGCGTCTGTGCTGCTGAGAGTGGCGTATCCGGATGCCCAGATTTATGATGGCACCTATCGCGACCCGTCAGACGCGGATACGGATAATCCATACATCATCCGGGTGGCGCCGGAACCCGGTGACAAGGTTGAGTTTGTATTTACGCCCACCTGTCAGGACACGGCACCGGGGTGTTCCGGAAGCGCTCAGGAGTGGACGGCCAGGTTTTAATATTTTGAATGTAAATTGAAAATTCAGGGGCGTATGTCGTTGAGGCATATGCCCTTGAATTTTTAGGTTTGAGGGGTTCCTTTTAGATGAATCATTTCGTAGGGGCGAATGGCATTCGCCCATTGGGTGGCATTATCATTGATTGGCATCACATCCAACCAGGTCCACCCGCAAAAGGGCGTATTCCATACGCCCCTGCGATGGTGGGGATCGAAACGGAGATCAAAGCAGATTTCAATTATATAGTTGACTGAAATAATAAGAAAAGAAAAAAAGAGGAGTTTAAATGGCACGGGGACTCAACAAGGCAATGCTGATCGGGCATCTGGGAAAAGACCCGGACATGCGGTTTACCCAGAGCGGTATGGCAGTGGCCAATTTTACCATGGCCACCAGCGAGGTATGGACGGACAAGGCCACCAATGAAAAAAAAGAGCGGACCGAATGGCACCGGATCGTGGCATTCGGCAAGCTCGGGGAAATCTGCGGGCAATACCTGGCCAAGGGAAAACAAGTATATATTGAAGGCCGGATTCAGACCCGGAGCTGGGAGCAGGACGGCGTGACCAAATACACAACGGAAATCGTGGCCAATGACATGCAGATGCTGGATTCCAAGGGCGCCGGCGGGGGCAGCGGGGGCAGCGGGTCGTATAATAATCAATCCAATTATTCAAACCAGCCGTCCGCGCCCCAGGCCCAGAATTCAAACAGCGGCGGAATGCAGCAGGGGCCGCCGCCAGCGGATTTTGATGATGATATTCCGTTTTAGCGGAAATGAATCCGCCGCATAAATCAGTCTTAAAAATTAGCCGCAGATGCACGCAGATAAACGCAGATTTTAAATAACAATTATCCGCGTCCGTCCGCGTGTATCTGCGGCTGATTAAAAAAAATGCCGGCATTCCTGGCAGATCGCGTTTTCAGTAGGTCGGGATTCACATCCCGACATTCCGAGGTGTCGGGATATGAATCCTACGAACCCCCTCTTGGCGGATAAAAGGCTTCAACGTTTTGCCCTGCCGGGAATCAAGCGTCTTTTTTATTCTCCTGCTTTGTTTTTGATTTTGTCACGGTTTGGGATTCGGGAATTTCAAATTTATCTATTTTAGCCGAAGTGCCGTCATCAGATTTATCATCCTCTATGGCGGCTTTTTTGAAATTTTTAATGCCTTTACCCAGTCCCGCCCCGATTTCCGGCAATTTTCCCGCCCCAAAGATGATCAGGATAATTACCAGAATAATGATCAGTTCCGGTATGCCAATGCCAAACATAATGTCCTCCTAAAATCGTGCTGCGGCGGTTGAAAGAATTCCGTATTTAAAACGATCAAATCAGGTGCCCGTTACCTGATGCAGAATAGGGTAGTTTCCACTGATGTGTCAATTGTTTATCGCCATAGGTGGCGTGAAATAAAAATAAACCCTGAAATGTGCCAGGTGGCTGAACAAATAAAAACCCGATAAAAAACTTGTCAAATATTGTCAAATCAATTAAAATTAAAGGCTTTCATAAGGATGAAAGTCTTTTTAGGTTATACCCAATACAGGATACTGGTTTTATGAAGACAAACTTTACCCCCTGCTGCCGGCCGGCCTGGATCGGCAGCCTTCCCCTGGAGGACCATGCCACGGCGGCGGCCATGATGATGCAGTATACCCCTGAAATTCCCATATGGATTCAGCTGCCCCGACTCAAAGCAGAACAGATGATTCCCCAGTTTCTGCCGGGAATGCCCGGGCTGGAAACCCATGACGGCCGCACGTTTATTCGAACCGCCGGGGATGCGTTTGACCAGGCCTTTCTGGCATTTTTTGAAGAATATATGGCAGTAATGGAAGCCCCGGAAAAACTGGCGGATTCCCGTTTCCGTCTTACGCCTGCGGCAGCGCCGGGGTTTTTTGAACTGATTAAAATCCTGGACGGTCTTTCCGGGGCTGAAAGAAAGAAACTGGCTGCGGTCAAAGGCCAGGTCACCGGCCCGTTTACGTTTGCCACCGGCGTGGTGGATCAGGACGGAAAAGCCATTTTCTACAATGATCAGGTGCGGGATGCGGCGGTGAAAACCATTGCCCTCAAAGCCCGGTGGCAGGTGCGGCAACTGCAAAAATACCAGGTGCCGGTGATTGTTTTTCTGGATGAACCCGGACTTACCGGTTTTGGATCGTCCGCGTTTATCAGTGTGTCCCGCCAGGATGTTTCGGATTGCCTGGAAGAAGTGGTGGCCGCGGTGCACGCGGAAGGGGCCCTGGCCGGGGTGCACGTGTGCGCCAATGCGGAATGGCCCGTGATCCTGGAATCGGCTGCGGATATTGTGAGTTTTGACGCGTATTCGTTTTTTGATAAATTTGTGCTGTATCCCCGGCAGATTCAGCAGTTTTTGGAAAAAGGCGGGATCATTGCCTGGGGGATCGTGCCCACCGGCGATGTGGCGGCCATTGAAAAGGAATCCGTGGCAACCCTTGAACGGGTATTGGCTGATGAAATGAAAACGCTTGCCGCTGCAACGGGAATTTCAGAAAAGCAGATTTTTGATCAGGCCCTGATTACCCCCAGCTGCGGTACCGGCTCCTTGCCGCTGGCGGCAGCGGAAAAGGTGGTGCGCATGAACAAGGAATTGTCCGATACAATCCGGGCAAAATATAAAGATATCATTTAAACCACAGAGATCCCGGAGCGCACCGAGGGAAGCCTTAAAACCCATTTTTTCTCTGTGTTCTCTGTGATTAAATAAAGCGTCTGGCCTTGATTCGGTTTTGATCAGGTGCAGCCATTGCCGGGACAGGAATCCCGGCCTACCCGGCTAAGGAGGATGCCATGGATGCCTTACGTTTAACAACCAAACCGGTGAATCGCCGAATTATTATCGATTTGCCTCCGGAAATGGATGTGGATACAGTAGAGGTGATCATTCTTGCATCTGGAAAAGTTCGTCAGGCCACCAAAAAACATCGTATACCGCCATCAAAATTGGCCGGTACTGAACTTTTTGACGATTTGATTGCACCGGCGGTTCCGGAAAAAGAATGGGATGCTCTACGATGATATTGCTTGATACCCATATCTGGATAAGGTGGCTGGTTTCTGGTGACCTTGAAAAAAAATTTATTAATTTAATAGAAAATACCGAGATAGTTGCTGTTTCGGCGATTTCCTGCTGGGAGGTCATTTATCTCGAAAAAAGAGGACGTTTAAAACTTCCCTTTGCAGTTGAGGAATGGCTGGACGCAGGTCTTTGTCAGGCTCAAATTTTATGCCTGCCGGTTGATCAGCAGATAGCAGTACTTTCTGCAAACCTTCCCGATCATCATCGAGACCCTGCGGATCGCATTATTATTGCAACTGCGGTTATTCATGGGTCTAAATTATTATCGATGGATGCGCAATTTAAGAATTACAAGGAACTTGATGGATTGTTGATGTAGGTCAACAAAAATCGAAAGGCATTTGGGCCTTGCGATGAAAGAAAAACCAAAAAAACAGGAAGAATTATGTTTAAAAAGGATCAGAAAATGAATTTTCAGGGTGCGAACAAATATATTTTAGATGAGGAACTGGCAAAAATCGTCAACATCACCATGGAACTGGAAATGCCCCTGCTGCTCAAAGGCGAGCCCGGCACCGGCAAAACCATGCTGGCCTATGCCATTGCCGAATCCCTGCACATGCCCCTTATTGTATTGAACGTTAAATCCAGCATGAAGCTGGTGGAGGCCCTGTATCAGTATGACACCCTCACCCGGCTCAATGACTCCCGGTTCGGGGATTCCACCCGGGATGTGAGCCGGATTGAAGATTATATTAAAATGGGCAAAATCGGCCAGGCATTTACCGCGGAAGAGCGCACCGTGCTGCTGATCGATGAAATCGACAAAGCGGACACGGATTTTCAGGATGACATGCTGGATGTGCTGGACCAGATGGAATTTGATATTATTGAAATCGACAAAACCATTCAGACGGTGCACCGGCCCGTGATCATCATTACCTCAAATGCCAAAAAAGACCTGTCCGACCCGTTTCTGGGACGGTGCAATTTTCATCATATCGCGTTTCCGGATCCCAAAATGATGCGCAAAATCATCCATGTGCATTTTCCGGAACTGTCCGCGGAAATCATGGAAAACGCCCTGGCCACATTTTACCGGCTTCGGGAAGTGGATGCGGTGGAGAAAAAACCCGCCACCCGGGAGCTGATCAACTGGATTCGGGCTCTGGAAGCAGACCCGGATTTCAAGGCAAAACAGCTGGCCAAAGGCGACATCCCGTATCTGGGTATTTTGTTTAAAAAAAGCCAGGATTATGTGACCGCCGCCAACCTGACCAATCGGCGGAAACTTTTCTAACATGTTTATTGATTTTTTTTATAAATTAAAAGATGCGGGGATTCCGGTATCCCCCACGGCTTTTCTCACCCTTCAGAAAGCCCTGTCCAAAGGACTGATTCAGTCCCTTTCGGATTTTTATACCGTGTCCAGGGCCATTCTGGTGAAAAGCGAACGTAACTTTGATCTCTATGATCAGATATTTGCCCATTATTTTGAAGGGGCGGAAATGCCGGATCTGGACGGGCTGGAGCTGGATAATATTGCAAAAGCCCTGCTGGAAGAATGGCTGAAAAATCCCAAAGAAATTGCCGACGCCCTGGGGATTGATAAATCCGCATTAAAAAACCTGACGCCGGACGAACTTTTGGAATATTTCAAGGAGCGGCTCAAGGAACAGACCGAGCGACACGACGGCGGAAACAAATGGATCGGCACCGGCGGCACCTCTCCGGTGGGGCATTCCGGGTATCATCCCGAAGGCATGCGGGTGGGCGGTGTTTCCCGCAACAAATCCGCGTTAAAAGTGGCCAATGAACGGCGGTACAAGGATTATTCCCGTTCCGGCCCCCTGACCCAGCAGCTCATGGGCGAGGCCTTAAAGCGGCTCCGGAATCTCATTCCCTCCGGCCCCCGGGATCAGGTGAATGTGGATGAAAGCATTTATCAGACCATGAAAAACGCCGGTGAAATTGAAATCGTGTTTGACCGGAGCCTCAAGGACCGGCTGAAAGTGATTCTGGCCATTGACAACGGCGGCTGGTCCATGGATCCCCATGTACCGGTGGTGCAGACACTGTTTAACTATGCCCGTTCCGAATTCAAGGATTTAAAAACCTATTTTTTTCACAACACCATTTATGATACCCTGTGGCAGGATCCGTCCCGGTATAAAAAACCGGTGCGCGTGGATGAGTTTGCCAGAAAAGACCCGGAAACCCGTCTGATTCTGGTGGGGGACGCCAGCATGGCCCCCTATGAGCTCATGGCCCGGGACGGCTCCATTTACGTTCATGAACGCAGCGGCCTGGCCAGCATTGAACGGCTCCAGTTGCTGGCGGATACATTTCCGCGCAATGTCTGGCTGAATCCGGTGCCGGAACGGATGTGGCCCTACACCCGGACCATTAATGCCATCAGCCGTATTTTTCCCATGTTCGAGCTGACCATTGACGGGCTTGAACAGGCCGTGACCCATTTAATGGCAGCATAGGGGCCATATAAACTGAAACCCGGAAACCGGTTTTGTATTTTTGTGAATATGGTTATCTGATTAACTCAAGCTGCCGTGTTTTTATCGGGATCGGATTCGATAGCGATTTCGATACCGATACCGATTTCGATGGTTGAACTTGAGCCAACCGGATAAGCAGATTTGTGAATTGGAAAACAAGCAAAGAGGTGACGTATGAAGTACTGGAATTTGAGATTCGGCAAAACAGGTAACCCGCTGGTGGTGGTTTTCGTGTTTTTTTGCGTGTTATGTGTGTTTGGCGATGCTGCCGCAGCCCGGCGCATAGCCGTGGACGTGGATGTGGCAAATGTCCGCTCCGGTCCGGGCCCGGAATATGAAATCCTGTGGCAGGTGGAAAAATATACGCCTCTGGCCGTGCTGGACACGGATAAAACCGGCACCTGGTATTATATCAAAGACTATGAAGGCAGCATTGGATGGATCAGCAAAAGCCTTCTGGCGGAAATTGATACCGTGATCACCAAACCCCGGGAGGAACGGGTGAATATCCGGACCGGCCCGGGCACGGATCATGACGTGATATTCAAGGCCATCAAGGGCGTGCCCTTTAAAGTGCTGGAGCGCAAAGGCAACTGGATTCATCTGAAGCACGCGGACGGAGATGAAGGCTGGATTCATAAGATTCTGGTGTGGTAAAAGGGTTGGTCTTGAAGAAAGCGGCCGGCTGCTTTTCGTAGGTCGGGATTCATATCCCGACACCCGAATGTCGGGATATGAATCCCGACCTACTAAACTGGAACCATCAGGCAGGACAGCGACATAATGACACAAGGCATCAATATCCCGGAAAACCGGAAAACCGTGCTGGCCGTGGGGTCCGCGTTAATTGATATTCTGGCCCGGGAACCGGATGCGTTTATGCACCGGCTGGGGGTGGAAAAAGGGGGCATGAACCTGGTGGATCAGGACTATATTGACCGGCTGGTGGCCCTTACATCAGCACCCGTGTCCATTGTGTCCGGCGGATCCGCCTGCAATACCGCCATTGGCGTGGCCAAACTGGGCGGGGCCGGGCGGTTTCTGGGAAAAATGGGCACCGATGACATGGCCCGGCTTTTTCATCAGGATCTGGTGGATAATTTTGTAGAGCCGGTGCTGCTGGATTCCGATATCCCTACCGGCCGGGTGCTTTCCGTGATTACGCCGGATGCCCAGCGTTCCATGTTCACCTATCTGGGGGCGTCCGCAGAGATGCTGCCCGCGGAAATTTCGCCTGATTGTTTTAAAGACGCGGCCATTGTGCATGTGGAAGGGTATCTCCTGTTCAACCGGGAGCTGATGATGGCGGTGCTGGCGGCGGCAAAAGCCGGCGGCGCCCGGGTCAGTCTGGATCTGGCCAGCTTTAATGTGGTGGAGGCGTCCCGGGATGTTCTGGAAGACATTATCCGCGAATATGTGGATATTTTAATTGCAAATGAAGATGAAGCAAGGGCATACTGCGGGGACGAGCGTGAACACGAAGCCGTGCTGCGGATGGCGGCCCATGTGGATACAGCCGTGCTGAAGATCGGTCCCCGGGGCAGCCTGGTGGCCAGAGACGGCCAGGTGTGCGCCATTTCGCCCCAGGGACCCGGCAATGCCGTGGATACGACCGGGGCCGGCGATCTGTGGGCATCCGGGTTTTTGTTTGGCATGGTGAAGGGGTTTTCCGTTGAAAAAAGCGGGGCGATTGCATCTGCCTGCGGGTATGAAGTCTGCCAGGTCATCGGCGCCAAAATTCCGGAATCCGGTTGGAACCGGATTCGAGAGTTAGTTTAACCTTTTGAAGTTTAATACTAATTAATCTAATGGAGCCAATTCAATGAGTGATGAAAAATCCCGTAAGGAGCTGCTGGAAGAACCGGATCCGTTTCTGGTGTTTGTGAGCAGGGCCATGGAGTTCGGCAAAAAATATCAAAAAGAAATCGTCACTGCGGTGGGCGCGGTGCTTGCGGTGGTGATCGTGCTCTCCGGGGTATTGTATTATAAAAGCCATACGGAAGAACGGGCCGCGATCATGTTTGGAAACGCCATCGCCGGCTACAATGCCCTAAAAACCGGTGAAGCCGGTACCGCAGCATATGAAGCAGTGAAAACCGATTTTAAGGATATTATTGAAAAATACGGATCCACGGACGCAGGAAAAAGTGCGCTCCTGCAGTACGGGGATGTCTGCTTTCAGATGAAAGACTATGATGCGGCCATCGCCGCCTATGAACAGGCCCTGGATGAAATGGAAAATACAGCCTTTAAATCCATGATTTTAAACGGGCTGGCGTACGCATGGGAAGGGAAAAACGATTTTAAACAGGCAGTGGCATATTTTGAGAAAATTGCTGATGATGAAGATGGAACGGCCCGGGATCAGGCCTTGTTCAATATGGGTCGGCTGTATGCGAAAACAGGGGAACCGGAAAAGGCAAAAGCCGCCTTTCAGAAGCTGGTATCGGAATTTCCGGATTCCATGTATGCGGATCTGGCCGGTGAGAAAATCGCCGGTTAAACCACCCAAAAGGGTGTGTCTGCTGACGCCGGCCTTGTGAAGAACCGCACAAATTTATTTATCAGAAACAAGCGCAAAGGTCATTCTGTGGTGTAGAATATATTTTGTATTATCACTTCAGGATGGCCTTTTTGTCTTTCGCAAAAGGAGCAACGGGTGAAGATCATAATTGTCGGCGCCGGCCAGGTGGGGTTTCATATTGCCAGCCGGCTGGCCTATGAAAACAAGGATGTGGTGGTGATCGACACCAGTCCGGAAGCCATCAGCATGGTATCGGAAAAGATTGATGTCAATGTGATCGTCGGATCCGGCAGCAGTCCGCTGGTGCTGGAGGAAGCCGGTATCAAGGAGGCGGAAATCCTGCTGGCAGTTACGGACAGCGATGAAACCAATCTGGTGGCCTGCCTTATGGCGGACACCATTTCCCCGGCCACCAAAAAACTGGCCCGCATCCGGCGGCGGGATTATGATGATTATCATCAATTGTTTCAGGATGCTTCCCCGCATATTGACACCATCATCAATCCGGAAATTGAGGTGGTCAAAACCATTGAACGGTTTATGAGCGTTCCCGGGGCCGTGGATGTGGGGGATTTTGCCGAAGGCCGGCTCAAGCTGGTGGGGCTTCTCATGGACAAGGATTCCCGCCTGGCCGGGGTGCGGCTGCCGGAGCTGTCGGATAAAATCGGGGCGCGTACCCTTGTGGCCGCCGTGGTGCGGGAAGGGGAAACCATTATTCCCCGGGGAAATGACCGGCTTTATCCCGGGGATTTGATTTATTTTATCAGCGAGGAAGAGGGGCTGGACGGTATTTTAAAGGCCTTTAATCGGCAGATGAAACCCATCAAACGGGTCATGATTGTGGGGGGCGGCCGGATCGGGCTGCGGCTGGCAAAATCCCTGGAAAAACGATCCGTTTACACAAAACTGATCGAACGGTCGCCGGAGCGCTGTGCGGAGATTGTGGAAACAATGAACAAGGTGCTGGTGATTCAGGGGGACGGGTCGGACCAGAGCCTGCTGTTTGAAGAAAACATCGCGGATATGGACGTGGTGGTGACCCTGACCAATGATGAAGAGACCAATATTCTGGTGTCCTTGTTGGCCAAAAAAATGGGGGCCCGGAAAACCATTACCAAACTGAGCAAAATCGGGTATTTTTCGTTGATGAACACCATTGGGCTGGAGCAGGTGGTCAGCCCCCGCCTGTCCGCGGTAAATACCATTCTTCAGCATATCCGTCGGGGCAAAGTGCTGTCCGCCCGGACCATGACCGATGAAAAAGCCGAGGTGCTGGAGGCAGTGGCCCTGGAAACGAGCGATATTGTGGGAAAACCCCTGAAAAATACGGGTATTCCCAAAGGGGCCCTGGTCATCGGCATTATCCGGGATAATGAAATTGAAATTCCGTCGGGAGACAGCATTATCCAGCCCAATGACCGGATCATTGTGTTTGCCAAACGCCAGGTGATTCCGAAAATTGAAAAAATTCTCTCCGTCAAGCTGGAGTTTTTTTAAATGCGCTGGAAGTACGTCTTTTATATGGTCGGCGTGCTGACCTTTCTTTTGGGACTTTTGATGTCAATTCCCCTTTTGTGGGCCGTGATGTTCAGAGATTCCTGTGTCGCATCCCTGGGGGGGTCCATGGCGGTGACCACCCTGACGGGGACCGTGTTTTATTTTATTTTCAGGGGGCCGAAGACCGAATTTCTGAGCCAGCGGGAGGGCATGGCCATTGTTGCCATTGGATGGGTGGCCGTGGGGTTTTTCGGTGCCCTGCCCTTTTACTGGAACGGGGTGTTTGATCAGTTTGTGGACGCGTTTTTTGAATCGGTTTCCGGTTTTACCACCACCGGGGCTTCGGTAATGACGGATATCGAAGCGGTGCCCCAGAGCATTCTGCTGTGGCGCAGCCTGATTCAATGGCTGGGGGGGATGGGGATTATTGTGTTGTCTGTTGCCATCCTGCCGTTTCTGGGGGTCGGCGGCATGCAGCTGTACAAAGCCGAAGTGCCCAGCCCCATGCCGGATAAACTCAAGCCCCGGATCAGTGATACCGCCAAAATTCTGTGGAAAGTTTACCTGCTGTTGTCTCTTGGGGAATTGCTGCTATTGTTGATCGGCGGCATGGGATTTTATGATGCCTTGTGCCATACCCTGACCACCCTGCCCACCGGCGGATTTTCCCCGAAAAATCTTTCCATCGCCCATTACAACAGCGTGTATTTTGATCTGGTGATTCTGCTGTTCATGGTGCTGGCCGGGATTAATTTTTCCCTGCATTATCAATTTTTAAAAGGCAACTCCCTGGCGTTCTGGAAGGATTCGGAATGCCGGTTTTTTCTGGCCGTTGTGGTATTGCTGACCCTTGTGGTGAGTTTTAATATTTACGGCCCGGTTTACCACACTATTGGCGAAGCCCTGCGATTCGGGTCTTTTCAGGTGGTTTCCATTGTCACCACCACCGGCTTTGCCACGGCGGATTTTAATCAGTGGCCGGGCATGTCCAAACTGATTCTGCTGATTTTAATGTTTCTCGGTGCCTCTGCCGGTTCTACCGGGGGCGGCATGAAATGCATGCGCATCATGATCTGTTTTAAATACTGCTACAAGGAACTTTTCAATCTGCTGCACCCGCATGCCGTGACCACGGTCAAGCTTGGCGGGAAAAGGGTTTCAGATGATGTGATCCGCAGCATTCTTGGATTTCTGGCGCTTTACATGGGCATATTTGCCCTGTGCGCGGTGCTGCTGGCAGGGATGGGCGTGGATTTGGTGACGGCCGTCTCCGCGGTGGCCGCATCCATTGGAAATATCGGTCCGGGCCTGAACCTGGTGGGGCCGGTGGGAAATTTTGCCGGCATACCGGTTCTGGGAAAATGGCTGCTGATCTGGTGTATGCTGCTGGGTCGGCTGGAAATTTACACGGTGATTATTTTTCTGGTGCCGGAATTCTGGAGAAAGTGATTCCCTCGGTAATTGTGGTTGAAAAAAGGAAAAAATGTGTTATTTTTTGGTTGACATCATATGGATAACCATATATCAATCACATTTTATGTAGACGCGGTGAAAACATTGGGTCGTTAACTCAGTCGGTAGAGTATCTCCCTTTTAAGGAGAGAGTCATTGGTTCGAGCCCAATACGACCCACCAAAAAACAAAGCTTGCGTCCCCATCGTCTAGCCCGGTCCAGGACACCGGCCTTTCACGCCGGCGACAGGGGTTCGAATCCCCTTGGGGACGCCATTTTTTAAGCACTCAGGTTTTCCTGAGTGCTTTTTTGGTTTTTATGCCTTTGTTCCGGTTGAATTTTCATCCGGATTTCATATCGGGCAGGCAGTTACCCGGACCTTGGGATTGGGGCGTTTCGGGAAAACCCGGCATGCCGTCTGTGATCAATTACGCAGGGTTTAACAATTTTTTCAGTGGAATTTCAACCCATTGCTGCGTATCCATATTGACTTTCAAGAACAGCCGGCAGGTGGATGTGTCAAAAACCATCTGATAAATGGTAAAATCCCATCTCCCACCCCCGTTTTCCATATCCTGATCCATGATTTTCATAACGGATTCAACGGAATGAAGGGCATCGGTCTGTTTGTCAATTTTGGCAAGGGATAAAAGATTTTTCCGGCGCGTTACCCCCACCCAGGTATTTTCGTCTGTTGGCGTGGGAATGTCGGTCCATTCCGGGTGTAAATAAAAGTTTGTGGATACAAACGGGCTATTGAGATTCGGGATAACCGATTTCATCCCCATGGTGGAAGAAAACTCGTAAGACCGGGTATTTTTTTTGTCTGCCACATTGATAATCAGGGAATAATCCGATTCAATGGCTTGCAGTTGGCTATCGGCCTGGTTCAGGTCAGAAGCGGTTTGAGACACCTTCAACAACCGGATCAAAAGGCTTTCCCTGTCCCTGTTCACCCAGGAACCGCCTGACGGCATGCCGTTGTTGAGCTCAATAAAAACGCCATGCGCGTTGATGCAGGACGGGCAGTATATCTGCCCGGGCATGCTGATAATTGCTGACGTTACGGCATGATTTGCGTGCAATACCGTGACAGTGAGGTTTTTCGCAATTAGATCAAAAGGTTGCGGAAAATCATAATTCCGGCCGATAATGGTGCTGTTTTGCTGTGTCAGGGGCGGCGGGACCGCAAGAAACGCACAGGCGGGCAGTTCAGATTTTTCAGTTAACAGCTCTGGCAGGGTTTCCATGCCATTTAAAATTTTGCAATCATCGAGGCTAAGCCCGGACCCTTTTGCCATGCCATGAATAAACTGCTGGTAGTCATTTGAATAACGGGAGAAAAAAGCATCAGCATGAGCTGCCATTTCATCATAGGGAATCTGGTGCTGATCTATGAAATATTGTTTCAGAATTTCCAATGTTTCAACAAGGGATTCCTTTAACACCTGGCCGTATCCGTTTCCCATTTCCCAATGTGTGCCAAAGACTTCAACCACTGTGACCGCTCCGATTTTTTGGATTTTGGCGTTTTCGTGGATTCTGGTTTTTGCGGCATCAAAATTTGCCCGGCACCCGGATAGGGATATAAAACCGGATAGGGATATAAAAATTAAGATGAACGCGATAAAACCAAAAAAGATGGGCCCGGAAAATTTTTTTCGTATGACAGTGGTCCTGAACCTGGATCCCGTGAATCCGGATCGTGATTTGTGCATTAAATTTACTTTAAACAGATGGTAAGCAGGAAAAAAAGTGGTGACCCCAACGGGATTCGAACCCGTGTTACCGGCGTGAGAGGCCGGCGTCCTGAACCACTAGACGATGGGGCCATTTCTGGAAATATGCTGAAACCGCACGGAAATTTGATCTTCCGGCAGGATCAATCAAAATCGATCCCATACATATTTGGACGAAGAAATTTTGTCAAATAGTATTTTAGCAGGCGGTATCCGGTTTTTTGCCCCGCCGGAACCCGAAAATCAGATAGATGAGCCAGCCGATAAAAGGGGTCAGGGTAATAATCCACCACGCGCCCTTTTCCGCCGGGGTGCGGAATTTTTTCATGGAGATGTCCACCAGCATCCAGATGGTCAGCAGAAAAAACGGTATGGTCAGGGCGACGATGAAGACAGTGGTTTTAATTTCCATTCAACTCCTTTGGTCTTGTCAGGATGTTTTCAGTTTTTCAGCGATTTTTAAAACCGTATCCACATAATAGGAACTGTGGTTGTAGTGATAAACCACTTTCCCGGCCGCTTCCCGTGAAATGCCGGGCTCCCATCCATAATGCCTCAGGTAATTGGCAATGCTGCTAATGGCGTCTTCGTGATGAAACAGGTTGATGCTGCCATCGTTGTTACCGTCTTTGGCCAGGATAAGGATATTGCTGGGCATAAACTGGGCAAGCCCCATGGCGCCGGCATAAGATCCGTTGATATCGTTAATGGCCCGGGGAGCCATGCCTTCTTTTTCCACATAGGTGAGAAAGGCGACAAGTTCCCTGTAGGCCCATTTTGCTTTTTGAGCGGCTTTTTTTTCGTATTCCGCCCTTGTCACCCGGTTTTTTTCCGGAATTTTTTCCCAGAACCGGTCCCGGATTTTTTTGTCCGCAAGGGCTGCCATGGTAGACAGGATGCTGAGCACCGGCCGGTTGCCCACATACGCCCCCAGCCGGGTTTCCACCAGCAGGATGGCGGTAATCACTTCCTTGTCAACACCGTAATCCATTTCCGCTTTTAAAAGTGCGGCATGATTTCTGCGCATGTAATCGGCTGCTTTCCGGATGGAGGTGGCAGACAGAAACTGATCATAATTCAGTTTGCTTTCCTGGTGCCGGAAATAGGATGAAACCCCTTTGATATCAAAAAAAACCCCGGAATTGCTATAGATATCATTGATTCGGCCTTCGGGGAGGCCCGCGGCTTTATCGCTGATTAACTGAGCCTTGAGGGACTGAAAGCTGATGCCGGCATCAGCAGCGCGGGCATCCGCAGGCAAAGCAGCGCAGACAAGAAAAACAAGAAAAACAAGACAAAGGACAACAAGCCGGCCGGGTTTCCGGTTGCTGAGCCCGGATCCACTGTTTACTGGCAGGGGCTGATTTTTTTTCACACATACCTCCGTTTCAGGTTGTTTGCGGTTTTTGGCTCCCGGGCAGCGGCACATCATAGGGCACCCGCCGGTGAAATCCGGAAATGCTTTTAAGCCCCGCAGCTTTCAGCAGAGAAATGGCATGGCTGAAGTGCCGGGCCACCTGTTCAGGCGCATGGGCGTCAGATCCCAGGGTCATCCGGATATTTTTTTCGCGGCAGGTTTTAACCAGGTCCGGGGCTGGATAAAATTCCCCGGCTGCGTGGTCAGCGCCGCTGGTATTTAATTCAACCGATAGATTTTTTTCGCGGACAGCGGTCAAGAGCGCGTTAAATTTTTTTTGCACCCCGGCCCCTGGCCGACGGCCGAATTTTTTGGTGACATCCAGGTGGCAGATAATGTCCAGGTCCATATTTTCCACCATTTCTTCCATCAGAAAAAGATAACGGGTGCAGATCACGTCTATGGATTCCTGCTCCCGCAATTCAGTGTCTTTGGAACTGACAATGTTGATGGCATCAATAAAATGAACAGAGCCGCCGATAACATCAAAATCCAGGGGTTGAATAATTTTTTCAATAAAGGCGGCGTTTTCCGGGTCGTAATCCACCTCCAGGCCGGCTTTTACCTGAATGTCGTTTTTATACGTCTGCCCCAGGCGGCGCACACTCTGGTAGTAAAGCGGCACATCCGCCGGGGTCATGGACATGTGCCGTCCCCGTTTATGAAGGGTCAGATGATCCAGAAAACAGATTTCCGAGAGCCCGGCGCTGATGGCTTTCCGGATATACTGGTCCATGGTGCCGTTTGCATGGTTGCAAAGGGATGTGTGAACGTGGTAATCAAGCATGAATAAGTAAAATGGATGTCATATCCAGCTTCCAATTTCTGTGTTGCCGGTTGTAAGAAAATAAATAAAAAAATTATACGCATAATCTGAACCGGAATCAAGCAATGAAAAAAACAAAAATAATTTACTGCTGCCGGGAATGCGGGTATAAAACCCCCAAATGGCTTGGCCGGTGCCCGGAATGCGGGGGCTGGGATTCTTTTGTGGAGGAGCGCAGTGCGCCGGCCGGCGGCCGGGGAAATTACGGCGGCCGCAACGGTCAGTTTTTGGCAAAACCCGAGCCCGTGCCCATTGACGCAGTGGCACTGGATGAAGAGGAGGACCGCGTCCTGACCGGCATTCATGAGTTTGACCGCGTTCTGGGCGGCGGGATGGTGGCCGGCAGTCTGGTGCTCATCGGCGGCGATCCCGGCATCGGCAAATCCACGCTGCTGCTTCAGGTGATCCACGGGCTGGCCCGGCAGGACAAAAAAATCCTGTATGTGTCCGGAGAAGAGTCTGTCCGCCAGATCAAAATGCGCAGCCGCCGGCTGGCAGCCATATCTCCGGGGATGCTGGTGGTGTCTGAAATTAATATTGACGCGATTCTGGAAATGACGGAATCTGTCGAGCCCGATGCCCTGGTGGTGGATTCCATCCAGACCATGTTCAGCCCGGAGGCTCCGTCCGCCCCGGGCAGTGTCAGCCAGGTGCGGGAGGCCACCATGAAACTGATGGTCATGGCCAAAAAGAGCGGCATCCCCACGTTTCTGATCGGTCATGTGACAAAAGACGGATCCATTGCCGGCCCCCGGATTATGGAGCACATGGTGGATACGGTGCTGTATTTTGAAGGGGACCAGAACCATGAGTTCCGGATTCTCAGGGCCGTGAAAAACCGGTTCGGCTCCACCAATGAAATCGGTGTGTTTGAAATGACGGAGACCGGACTGGCAGAGGTCAGAAATCCGTCTGCCATTTTTCTGGCGGAGCGGGCCGCGGATACCCCGGGTTCCGTGGTCACCGCCTGCATTGAAGGGACCCGGCCCATTCTGGTGGAATTGCAGGCCCTGATCAGCAGCGCGGGGTTTGGCACGCCCCGCAGGACCGTGCTGGGCCTGGATTACAACCGGGTATCGCTGCTGGTGGCGGTGATGGAAAAAAAACTGGGCCTGAATCTGGCCGGGCAGGATATTTTTATGAATGTGGCCGGCGGGGTGAAAGTATCAGAACCCGCGGTTGATCTGGGCATTGTGGCGGCGGTGGCCTCCAGTTTTTTAGATCGTCCCGTTTCCGAGGGCCTGATTCCCATCGGAGAGGTCGGGCTTTCCGGCGAAGTGCGGGGCGTCTCCCACCTGGAGAGCCGTATTTCGGAAATCCGCAAAATGGGATTCACCCGGTGTATTGTCCCGAAAAACAGTTTAAAGCAATTGACGAATAAAAATGATATTCAG
This sequence comes from Desulfobacteraceae bacterium, assembly GCA_011390465.1. GTDB lineage: Bacteria > Desulfobacterota > Desulfobacteria > Desulfobacterales > Desulfosalsimonadaceae > SURF-3. The sequence continues at coordinate 58,136 of JAABSH010000001.1, read as the reverse complement.
TTGATTGGCATTGATAAGTTATCGGAAGTCATGGATAATCTGTTTTAATGGCGAAAAGAAAACCCAAAAATACCTATCAGACCGATTATTACGCGCAAAAGGCAAAAAAAGAGCATTTTCCGGCCCGGTCTGTTTATAAGCTCAAGGAAATCCAGCAGAAATTCAAATTGATCGCTGCCGGGGACCGGGTTCTGGATCTGGGGTGTGCGCCCGGTTCCTGGGCCAAATATGCCGCAACCCTTGTGGGGGCTGACGGCCGGGTTGTGGGAGTGGATCTTAAAAAAGTGACGGAAAAGTTTCCCGCAAACACCCGTATGATGATAGATGATGTGCTGGCGCTGGCGGAAATGGAAAAAGAAACTCTGGAAGAAAAAATTGGTTCAGGCTATAATATTGTGTTAAGCGATATGGCGCCGGCCACTACCGGGCGCAAGGACGTGGATGCGGCCCGGTCTTTTGATCTGTGCATGGCGGCCCTGGCCATCGCGCAAAAAAGTTTGGCCGTGGGGGGGGCTTTTGTGTGCAAGATTTTCCAGGGAGAGGATTTTGAAACATTTAAAAATGCGGTAGACGGCAGTTTTAAAACCCATAAAATTTTCAAACCCCGGAGCTGCCGCAAGGAAAGCAAGGAAATTTATATGATCGGGTTGACCAGGATTTGACGAAAACACAGGAGGGAAAAATACATGTCGGGACATAGCAAGTGGGCAAATATAAAACACAAAAAAGGCGCGGAAGATGCCAAGCGGGGAAAGATTTTTACAAAGGTGGTCAAGGAAATTATTGTGGCGGCCCGTCTCGGCGGCGGTGATCCCAACGCCAATCCCCGGCTGCGGCAGGTACTCTTAAAAGCCAAGGGATGCAACCTGCCCAAGGACAAGGTCGAGCGGGCCATTAAAAAAGGAACGGGTGATCTTGAAGGCGTGAATTATGAGGAAACCACCTATGAAGGATACGGCCCGGGCGGCGTGGCCGTGCTGGTAGAATCTTTGAGCGACAACAAAAACCGGACCGTTGCGGATGTGCGCCATCTTTTCAGCAAATATAACGGAAACCTGGGTGAAAACGGATGCGTGGCATGGATGTTTGATAAAAAAGGCTGGCTGGCCGTGGCAAAGGCGGACGCGGATGAAGAGGAACTCATGCTGACGGCCCTGGATGCCGGTGCCGAGGATGTGAAAGACGAGGATGACGATAATTTTGAAATCATCACCGCACCGGATGATTTTGAAGCAGTCAAGGAAGCCCTGGAAACCGCCGGGGTGCCCATTGTGGATTCCGAAGTCACCATGCTGCCCCAGAATTACGTGAGCCTGGAAGGCAAGGAAGCGGAAACCATGCTGAAACTGATGGATGCGCTGGATGACAATGATGATGTTCAGAAAGTCTATACCAATGCGGATATTCCGGATGAGGTGATGGAATCATTATAACCGAATCATCCGCTCCACCGAGGCCAGGGCCGGCACCCGGATTTCTTCGGGCACCCGGACTTGGCCGGTGTTGTTTTCAAGGCTTGCCACTACATCCGCCAGGGTGATTTTTTTCATGTCCACGCATTGCATGGCACGCGATGCCGGGTAAAAGGTTTTGTCCGGGTTGGCTTTTTTGAGCGGATACAGCAGCCCCACTTCTGTTCCCACAATAAAGGATGTTTTTTCGGATTCTTTTGCAATGCGCAGCATGCCGGAGGTGCTGGCAACCCTGTCGGCCATCTTCAGCACATCCATCCGGCATTCCGGATGGGCCATAAACAGGGCGTCCGGGTGGGCCTGCCGCTGTTTTTCAACCTGTGCCGGGGTGAGCGCGTCATGATACGGACAATACCCATTCCATTTGTGGATGAGTTTGTCTGTTTTTGAGGCTGCATATGCGGCCAGGTTCCGGTCCGGCACCATGAGCATTTCATTTTGTTCGATGCTGGCGGCCACCCGCACCACGTTGGCGGATGTACAGCAGATAGTGGTGAGGGCCTTGACCGCGGCGGTTGAATTTACATAGGTGACCACCGGTATGGACGGATTCAACGCGATTTTTGCTTTTAAATCTTCAGGAGAGACCATATCTGCCATGGGGCATCCCGCATCCGGATTTGGCAGCAGGATGGTTTTGTCCGGCGACAGAATAGCGGCTGTTTCCGCCATGAACCGGACCCCGCAGAAAACAATAATGTCCGCGTTGGTCTGAGACGCTTTAATGCTGAGTTCCAGAGAATCCCCGCACAGATCGGCAATATCCTGAATTTCCGGGGGCTCATAGTTGTGGGCCAGAATAATGGCGTTTTTTTCTTTGGCCAGTTGTTTGATTTTTTTTGTAATGTCCTGATTCATGGTCATATCTCTTTAAGCATGTCTTTTGGTAAAAATAAAATTTTTGTTATTTTTATTCATCCAGTTTTAATATGTCCGCGCCCGGCGGAATGTTGAACTTAAACAGCCCGGCATCCAGTGCCTCAAACCGCAGATTTTTGAACAGGATGCGGGTTTCGTCCTCATAGTCGTTTAGCGTCCGGACGCTGGTGATATCAAGGCTCGGGTTGTCAATGTTCAGAAAAATGGCCGCCAGGTCCAGCTGTTTCTGGATCGGCACCAGTTTCAGGGTGTAACCATCCTGGTTTGCGGTGTTCTGGTTTTCTGTGTTCTGGGTTGCCGGCTCAGCAAGGCTGACGGCATAGGCATCCTGAATCAGGCTGAAATTGGACAGAAAGCTGGCGCCCTTGCCGTTGCTGAAATAAGTCATGGCATCCCCGATCACCACCTGATTGTCTTCCGGCCGGTAAATCCACAACGTGGTACCGTCTGAAATAATCGCATAATTTTCCGGGGTTTCATATTCCCAGCGCATCATGCCCGGATGCTTGAACCATACCTTTCCGGACGCCGTGTCTGTTATATCCATGGCTTTTAAGGTGGATTCCTGAAAAAAATCCGCGGAAAAATCCGCGGCATTGTACCGTTTTTCCAGCTTTTGAAGCAGCATTTCGTGGGAAATTTCTGAAGCCGCGGGTTGCGGTGTTTCGTCTGCGGTTTTCCGGGCGGCATCCCGGTCGGGTTCCTGGGCAGCTGCCTGAGGGGTGACAATACCCGCCATAACGGCGCACCATATAAAAATTACCCCAAAAAACATAAAATTTTTCATTTGAAGTCCTTTCCAAGACAGGCGTTTTATTTTAGCGATGTTTGCATTCGCAAATATAAATGAAATTTACCTGAATTAAAATGAATTTCAATGCGGATCAAGACCAGATACGTCCGGCCGGGAATTCCCGGCCAAGGGATAAAAGAGTAAGTATTTGATATTGTTTGATAACGATAAAAAGTCAGTGTACAAATTTTTCTTGACACCCCTGTAAAGTCTTTGGTAGTTATTTGACTTTGCTTGAAAAATGGTTTTATGGGGTTTGTGCATTTATTGCTTAACATAATATATTTCAGGAGGTAACTATGCAAAGAAGAATTAAAAAGGTAGCCGTTATCGGTTCAGGGATCATGGGCGGAGGGATTGCAGCCCTGATGGCCAGTGCCGGTGTGGAAGTCTTGCTTTTAGACATCGTTCCGTTTGACTTGACCGATGAAGAAAAAAAAGACCCCAAAGCCAGAAACAGAATGGTGGATAACGGTTTGAACGCCGCAATCAAATCAAAACCGCCGCTGTTTTATGACAAAAAAAATGATGTCCCCATGATTTCCACCGGAAACCTGGAAGATGATTTTGACAAACTGGCCGATATGGACTGGATTGTCGAAGTGGTTGTGGAAAATCTCAAAATTAAAAAAGAACTGTTCAAACGCATTGAAGGCGTGAGAAAGCCCGGTACCATTGTCAGCTCAAATACGTCCGGTATTCCCCTGAAAGACATGTCCGCGGATTTGAACGCGGAAATGTGCCAGCATTTTATGGGAACCCACTTTTTCAATCCTGTGCGCTACATGCACCTGCTGGAACTCATTCCCGGTGAAAAAACCCTTCCTGAAGTGCTGGATTTTGTCGCCGGCTTTGGCGAAAAAATGTTAGGCAAAGGGATTGTCTGGGCCAAAGATACCCCCAATTTCGTGGGTAACCGGATCGGTATCCATGGCATCGGCAAGGCCATGCAGATCATGCTGGAAGACGGCCTGACCATCCCGGAAGTGGATGCGATTTTCGGCGCACCCATGGGACGGCCCAAAACCGCTATTTTCAAGACCTCCGATCTCGTCGGCCTGGACACCATGAGTCATGTTTCCCAGAACACCTATGATTTGTGTGTTGATGATGAAGAACGGGATACGTTTATTGTTCCGGATTTTGTCAAAAAATTGGTGGAAAATAACCAGCTGGGCAACAAAACCAAAGGTGGTTTTTATAAAAAAGAACTGACCCCGGAATGGAAAACCCTGCGCAAGGTTATTGATCCGACCACCGGTGAATATGTTGATCTTGACAGACCAACGTTCCCGTGCCTGGATGCAGCCAAAAAATGTGAAACAACCGCTGAAAAACTCCAGACAATTGTTTACGGCGATGACAAAGGCGCCAAATATGCATGGAAGGTGACGGCAGCGGCTTGTATCTATTCCGCTAACCGGATTCCCGAAATTTCCGACACGGTTGTTGAAATCGACAATGCCATGAAATGGGGCTATAATTTTGAAATGGGCCCGTTTGAGCAGTGGGATGCCATTGGGGTTGAAAAATCCGTGGCCAAGATGGAAGCCGACGGCATGGCCGTTCCGGAAAACGTGAAGAAAATGCTCGCATCCGGCGCCACATCCTTTTATAAGCTGGAAGGCACCAAAAGAATGTTTTTTGATTTTGCCGCCGGTGCATACAAGGAAATGAAGACCAACGAAAAAGCCATTGTTCTGGCCGATCTCCGCGCCAACAACAAAGTGGTGAAATCCGTACCGACCTGCTCTTTGATTGACCTGGGCGACGGCGTATTCAACATTGAATTCCATTCAAAAATGAACGCCCTCAATGGTGAAATGCTCGATTTTATGCAGGAAGCCGGCAAATATGTTGAAGAAAACGGCGTGGGCCTTGTAATCGGCAATCAGGCCGGCGGCATGCCCGGTGCATTCTCCGCGGGCGGCGACCTGGCGTATATGCTGGGTCTGGCAAAGGCTGGCAAGTTTGATGAGATTGATTCTTTTATCAAAGGCGTTCATGAAGGAATTATGGGCACCAAGTACTCTCCGTATCCTGTTGTGGCGGCTCCTTACGGGCTGACCCTGGGTGGAGGCTGTGAAACCTGCATGTCTGCGGACAGAATTGTGGCCCATGCCGACCTTTTCATGGGGCTGGTTGAAATCGGTGCCGGTCTGGTGCCTGGCGGTTGCGGCATGATCCATCTGTGGAGAAACTATATCGAATCCGTGCCGCCGGCTGCCAAAGTGACCGATTTGGGCGGATTTTTTATTCAGGCGTTTATGTGCGTGGCCCAGGCAAAAGTTTCCTCTTCTGCCGCAGACGCCCGCAAGAACGGTTTCTTAAGACCCACGGACCGAATCGTTGCCAATAAAGACAACCTTATCGGTGAAGCCAAAAAAGAAGTTCTCAAAATGGTGGATGACGGTTATGCACCGCCAAGAAAATCCAAACGTGTCGTATTCGGCCGCGAAGCCCAGGGCATGCTGTGGGCGGAAATGAACAACATGAAATCCGGCGGCTACATTACCCCGCACATGGAATTTATTGCCAAGAAAGCAGCGGTATGTATGGCCGGCGGCGATGTGAAACAGGGTACACCTGTGACGGAAGAACACCTGATGAAGCTTGAAAGAGAAGCCTTTGTTGATCTGTGGCGGACGGAAAATACACAGAAAATGGCTGAGCACATCATGAAAACAGGCAAACCGTTATTCCTTTAATAAAAAGAAAAATAGAAACTTCCAGGAGGAAATATCTATGAGAGAAGCATATATTGTAAGTTCAGTCAGGACTCCCGGTTGCCGCAGAGGAAAAGGCGCATTTGCCCAGACGCGGCCGGAAGATTTGCTGCTTCAGGCGATCAATGAGCTGATGGCAAGAACACCGGGTGTGGAAAAAAAAGATGTTGAAGATTTGATGATTGGCTGCGCGTTTCCCGAAGCCGAACAAGGCCTTAATATTGGCCGGGTCATTGCCCAGATGGCCAAATTTCCGGATGAAACCTGCGGTGCCACGGTAAACCGGTTCTGTGCCTCCGGGCTGGAAGGCATCGCCCTTCAGGCCATGCGCGTTAAATCCGGATGGTCTGATGTGGCCATCGGCGGCGGTGTGGAGTCCATGTCGATTGTTCCCATGGGCGGCAATATGCCGCGCCCTCATCCCGAATGGTCCAAAGAAAACCCGGATGTGTATGTTTCCATGGGCATCACCGCGGAAAACGTTGCCAACCGTTATAAAATCACCCGTGAAATGCAGGATGAATTTGGTTATCATTCACAGATGAAGGCCTCAAACGCAAAGGCCAAAAAACTCTACAAGGAAATCGTTCCCACGGAAGCCGTCAAATACGTCGAAAAAAATGGTATTTATGAAAAACAAACGTTTATTCAGGATTTTGATGACGGTATCCGTGAAAGCACCACCATGGAAGGTCTGGCCAAACTGCGGGCGGTGTTTGCGGCCAATGGTTCGGTTACGGCGGGGAATTCTTCCCAGACCACGGACGGTGCCGCCGTCAGTATGGTCATGAGTGAAGAAGCCGTGAAAAAGTTTGACCTTAAACCCATTGCCAAACTGGTTGCCTATACCGTGGCCGGCTGTCGGGCAGATGAAATGGGCGTTGGTCCTGCTCACGCGGTGCCCAAGCTGCTGAAAATGACGGGAATGAAAGTGGAAGATATCAACCTCTGGGAACTCAATGAAGCCTTTGCCTCCCAGTGTATCTACGCCATGCAGACATTGGGGCTTTATGACAAAAGAGAGCTGTGGGAATCCACCAGTGACAAACGCATTATCAATGTCAATGGCGGTGCCATCGCCCTTGGTCATCCCCTGGGATGCACCGGTGCCAAACTCTGCGCTCAGATCGTGACCCAGATGCAGGAACGCGGCGCCAAATACGCGGTTGAGTCCATGTGTATCGGCGGCGGCATGGGAGCTGCGGCATTGTTTGAATTGTGTGACTAATTTTTTCTTTTGAGAAAATTAAATAATTAAAAAAGGCCGCTCATTTGAGCGGCCTTTTTTATTGGGCAATTTTTTTTGCAATCCGTTTGCAGGGTTATGCTTCAGGCGCGCACCAGATTTCCGGGTGATACTGCACATGGACTTTTCGCATAAAATCAATATGCGTCATTAATTTCTGTTCCACTTGGCAGGCAATTTTATCTGCTTCAAAAATCGTAAGACTGCCGTTTATGCAGATTTTGATGTTTACCACCAGATAGGGCCCGAACCGGTGGGCATGAATTTCCTTAATATCCCGAATTCCCGGAATCGGCATGACATAATTTTTAATCTGAGTGGCCAGGTGCATTCCCGGCAGCGTGTCCATTAAGTCGGAGGAGGAGTCGCGGATGATTTCAATGCCGGTGTGCAGAATAATCAGGGAAACCAGTGCCCCGGCCAGGGGATCGATCCAGGGATATCCGAGCCGGCCGAAAAAAATACCCAAAGTTGCTGCCAGCGCGGAAAAAATATCGTTTCGGTGATCATACCCCAGGGCCTGTACTGCTGTATTTTTTGTTTCACGGCCAATGGCAAAGGTCCAAAGGGTGAGCAGAATTTTCAGGCCCACTGTAAAAGCAGCGACATACAGAGCAGCCAGAGACGCTCCGCTGCTGATTTTTTTGTCAAAATAGAGCTGGTATACGCTGATAAGGGAATGCCAGAAAATGGCAATGGCCGTGGTAATGACAAATGCCCCTACCACAACCGCGGCAATGCTCTCCATCTGCGCGTGGCCATAGGGGTGCTCATCATCCGGCGGTTTGCTGGACAGTTTCATAAAAACTCCCACCACAATGCCGTAAGCCACATCTGAAGTGGAATTGATGCCGTCTGCCAACAGCGCCGGGCTGTGTCCGACAATGCCGATACCGGTTTTCACGGCTGCCAGAAAAAAATTGGCTGCCAGGCCGACATAAACAGTGAGAATGGATTTTTTATTGCGTTGCTGATGCATTGTATGTCTGATTTGTATCAAACCGCAGAAGCACACCGGGTAGATTATAAAAAAAGTGGATCATAAAAAAAGCCGCCCTTGAGAGCGGCTTTTTTTATGAAAATCTATCAAATTGAAATCTGTCCAGCCGGCTGTCAGCCGTTTTTCTTTTCAAATGCTTTCATAAACGCCACCAGGGCCTTGACGCCGTCAACGGGCATGGCATTGTAGATGGATGCCCGGCAGCCGCCCACGGACCGGTGCCCTTTTAATCCGCCCATGCCGTTTTCCGTGGCTTCTTTGATGCATTGTTTTTCAAGCTCCTCGCTGGGCAGGCGGAAGGTGACGTTCATCAGGGACCGGCTGTCTTTGTCGGCGGTGGCATTGTAAAAATCCGTATTGTCCATGAAATCATAGAGCAGTGCGGCTTTTTCCCGGTTGATTGTTTCCATGGCCCCAAGGCCGCCGATGGTTTCCTCCAGCCATTTGAGGACCAGCTGAATACAGTAAATGGAAAAACACGGCGGCGTGTTGTACATGGAATTTTTATCCGCAAATGTTTTGTAATTCAGCATGGACGGCAAGATGTCCGGGCATCGCGCCAGCAGATCCTCCCGGACGATGACCATGCAGACCCCGGCCGGACCGATATTTTTCTGGGCCCCGGCATAAATCATGCCGAATTTTTTCATTTCCAGGGGCCGGCACATAAAATCCGAAGACATATCGGAAATAATGGGGACGTCGCCGGTGTCGGGAAAATCCGCCCACTGAGTTCCCTTGATGGTGTTGTTGGAGGTGATATGGGCATACACCGCGTCTTTGCTGAAGGAAATATTTTTTGGAATATAGGCAAAATTCCGGTCTTCAGAAGAAGCCACCACATTATGGGATTTGCCCAGGAGCTTGGCTTCCTTGATGGCTTTGGTGGACCAGGTGCCGGTGTTGACGTAATCCGCAGTGTCCCCGTCTCCTAAAAAGTTCATGGGCACCATGGCAAACTGCATGGACGCGCCGCCCTGGATAAAGAGCACCTGATAGTGATCGCTCAGGCCCAGAAGCCGCCGGGTCCTTGCGACGGCGTCATTGATCACCTCATCAAACCAGGACGACCGGTGGCTGATTTCCGTGATGGACATGCCGCTGGATTTGTAATTTAAAAAAGATTCCTGGATTTCTTCCAAGACCGGCAGGGGCAGCGTGGCCGGGCCGGCATTGAAATTATAAATTCGGTTGTCAGACATTTCTCTCCTCCTAATAACACCATATAAATACAGATAAAAAACAACTTCATAGGGAATCGTTGACATCCTGTAAAGATTAGCATAAATAAAAATAAATTTACACAGAATCTTTTTTACCAGGAAATTAAAATGAAAATAATGCGTTATCCCTCTTCAGCGGCAGAAGCCTGCATATCTGCCATTACCGCAAGGGGGCTGGATTTCAGGCAGGAGGATGTGACAGCGGTATCTGAAATTCTGGCGGATGTCAAAGCCCGGGGCGATGATGCCGTGCTGGCGTATACCCGCCGTTTTGATGCGCCGTCCCTGGCGGCTTCGGATTTAAGGGTGTCGGATGCGGAGATGGATGCCGCGGAAAGCCAGGTTGACAGCGAATTTAGAAAAGCGCTGGCGTGTTCCGCGGAACAGATTCGGGATTTTCATCAACGACAGCTTCGGAATTCCTGGATTACCACCCCCCGTCCCGGTGTGATGCTGGGCCAGCTGGTCAATGCCGTGGATGCGGCCGGTGTTTATGTGCCAGGTGCCAAAGGCGGGATGACGCCCCTGGTGTCATCGGTGCTCATGGGCGTGATCCCCGCGAAAATCGCCGGCGTGCCGCACATTGCCATGGTGACCCCGCCCACAAAAGAAGGAACAGTGAATCCGCACCTTCTGGTGGCGGCAAAAAATGTCGGCGTGGATATTATTTACAAGGCCGGCAGTGCCTGGGCCGTGGCTGCCCTGGCCTATGGCACGGAAACCATTAAAAAGGTGGATGTGATCGTAGGGCCGGGAAACATTTATGTGACCCTTGCCAAAAAAATGGTCGCCGGCACCGTGGGCATCGACATGATCGCCGGCCCCAGTGAAATTCTTGTTATTGCCGATGAGCAGGCCAATCCTGAATTCATTGCCGCTGATCTTTTGTCCCAGGCCGAGCATGATGTTTTGTCCTCTTCCGTGCTGATTACCCCATCCGAAGCTGTTGCGGAAAAAACCCTGAGTGCCGTCCGCCGGCAGCTGGATCAGCTTGCGCGAAAACCCATTGCGGAAAAATCTTTTGAAGCCTTTGGATGCATCATGGTGGTGCCGGATATTGAAACCGCCATTGACCTGTCCAACCGGATTGCACCGGAACATCTGGAGCTGATGGTGGCATCGCCGTTTGATTATGTTGACCGCATCCGGAATGCCGGGGCAGTGTTTCTGGGCGCGTATACGCCGGAGCCGGTGGGCGATTACGCGGCCGGGCCGAATCATGTGCTGCCCACTGCCGGAACTGCCCGGTTTTCTTCTGCATTGTCCGTGGATACGTTTATGAAGCAGACCAGTCTGCTGCATTATTCAAAATCTGCTTTTGACCGGGAAGCCGGCGGTGTGATGTGTCTTGCCAATGTGGAAGGCCTGGGTGCCCATGCCGGTTCCGTGAAAGTACGGTGTGTTTGAGCCTCTGGATTAACAGATCCTGTCGGGTTGGGAATTGTTCAGAATGAACTTGACAAGGTCCGGGGGAGAGATTAATTTTAATACTTTGAGAATATGCTCAAAATTAAAGGTGGGATATGGGGAGACCGCATAAAAAACGTTTTGTCGCTTACAACCCCGGAGTCTGTTATTTTAAGCCCAGGGGTATTCCAATGCTTGAGCTGGAAGAAATCCGGCTGACCATTGATGAGCGCGAATCATTGCGCCTGGCGGATCTGGAAGGGCTGTCCCATGAAGAGGCGGGCCAGATGATGGGGGTTTCCAGAGCCACATTCGGCAGAATTATTGAGCATGCCCGGCGGATCGTGGCAGATGCCCTGATCAACGGCAAAGCCATTAACGTGGAAGGCGGCAATTATGAAATCAGTTCTACGGAACGGCTTTTTGCCTGTGAAAACTGCGAATATGAATGGCATGAAGATCCGGGCACGGGAAGGCCGCGGGCCTGCCCGTCGTGCCGGCATCCCGGTGTTTTCCGGGTAAGCGGCAAATAAGATCCCGAAAAAGCGAGGCGAACGGGCGGCTGAAAGCGAATCGCCGCCTGCGCATAGAGCATTTACCAGTGTAATAAAAGGGTTATGATAGTTTAACGGTTTTGATTTTATATTTACAGTAAGGAGATATAGTATGGAAAATTCTCAGTCAGGTTCCTGCCCTTCTCAGGATGCGGCAAAGCAAAAGCAGGCCGCGGAAGTGAAGAATGCGTTATCAAAAATAAAAAACAAACTGCTTGTCATGAGCGGCAAAGGGGGGGTGGGCAAAAGCAGTGTGTCCGTCAATCTTTCCCTGGCCCTGGCCAAAAAAGGATACAAGGTCGGCATCATGGATGTGGATCTGCACGGCCCGGATGTGCCCCGGATGCTGGGATTAAAAGGGGAAGTAATGGCATCCCAGGGCTCCAAGCTGGAGCCCATGATTTATTCGGAAAATCTCAAGGCGATTTCCATGGAATGTTTTATGCCCAATAAAGATGATGCCGTCATCTGGCGCGGCCCCCTCAAACATTCAGCCATAAATCAGTTTATCACTGATATTGACTGGGGCGAGCTGGATTTTCTCATTGTGGATTCTCCGCCGGGTACAGGGGATGAACCCCTGAGCGTGGCCCAGACCATTCCCGATGCAAAAGCCATTATCGTTACCACGCCCCAGGAAGTGGCCTTGTCTGATGTGCGGAAATCCATCAATTTTTGCGTCAAGATCAATAAGGATATTGTCGGTATCATTGAAAACATGAGCGGTTATGTTTGTCCCCATTGCGGCAAAACCGCGGATTTATTCGGCTCCGGCGGCGGCGAAACCACCGCAACCCGCTTTAACATCGGTTTTCTGGGCAAAATTCCCTTTGATCCGAAAATTGTGCAGGCCGGAGACGCGGGCCGGTCGTTTGTGGAAGAAAGTCCGGATTCACGGGCAGCGCTTGCATTTTCCGCGGTAGTGGACAATATTGTGAAAAAGCTGAATATGTAAAGATACCGTCTATAACGGGTATAAAAAACCCCGTCTGCCGGATTTGCATCCGGCAGACGGGGTTTTTGTTTTCTGATGATGGGGGGGGAAAGAAAATTTTACTTTGACTTTCCTCTGATTAACTCAATCGGCCGTGTTTTTATCGGTATCGATGGCTGAGTTTGAGCGAACCGGCTAAGCAGAAACCCTTATTTTTCAACGCCCAGATTGTTCAGTGTCAGTGTCAGGGGTTTGCTGTCCACGCTGCCGCCGGAAAACCGGATGGGGCCGGGAAACCGGTACTGATCCGGTCCGGGTTCCGCGGCCAGCCATTTGTCCCGAATGGCTTCCACTGCTTTGAACGCCGGGGAATCAAGATCCACCACAGTGCGTTCAATCACAAGGGCCAGTTTTCCTTTTCTTTCTTCCAGGTGCATGAGCGGGGCAATGGGAATGCCGATGGGTTCCCAGTTTTCAAAATCTTTTTCAAGATTTTGAATGGCCGCCATCTGGCCGGTGGCGCCCGCGGCAATCAGGGAAAATACCGTCAGTCCCAGATTGTAGGTGTAGGTGGAGTCAAACCAGGTGGGATCATTGCCCCGGCCGTCATATCCGTAGAAATGCACCTGGGTTTTGAATTTCGGCACTGTTGCCTTGAAAATCCGCAGGATCACCGGCGGAATATCATCATTTTTGCCGATGACCTTGCAGCGCACCAGTTCCTGGTTCAGGGTTTTGATGGAAATCAGGGAATCTTTTGCCAAAAGATAGGGATCATCGCTCTGATAGTTCTTGAACAGAACCGGGCCGTAATAATCCGGATCAAATCCTTCCCGCTTCAGGGTTTTTCGGTACCATTCCGGCTTGAGGCCGATTTTATAGCGCCCCTGCTCCTGCCGGATTTTAAGATAATCTTTTACCAGTCCCATCACCACTTTTTCGGTTTCCACCTGGGAAAACTGAAAATTGCCGTGGCTGTCCCGTTCCGTGAGCAGGCCTTCCTGGAAAAAGGCCGGAATGTCGCTGAAAAGGTCGTCATCTCTGGTGTTCCAGATGGTGAAAGCCGAATGCTCCCGGGAATAGCGGGCCAGGCGCCGGAGATAATCCAGTTTCTCGTCCAGCGTGATGAAATCTGAATGAAAATCCGTGTCATGGGTCTGGTTGTAGTCCGCGATGATGGTGTTGAGTTTTATGATAAAAACCTGGATTTCATTGATAAACTCCAGAAGTCCCTCGGGAATGACAATGACGCCGTAATTTTTTCCCGCTTCCGCCCGCCGGACAATGGCATTGCAGATCACCCGGGAAAGATGGCGCAGGGTCATGCCGTAGGCGGTATAATCCGTGGTGCCCTCGGCTTCTGCTTTTTTGATACGTTCCGAATCAATATAATCCGCCATTTCTTCGCCGATCATGCAAAGGTTCGGATGGACCTGAAGGGCCACTTCAAGGGCCAGATGGCTGGCCACCCGGCCCATGACTTTGCATACATGCCAGTATTTTACGTCTGAGCTGCAATCCGTGCACAGATTGCTGATGTTGGAGGCAAAAGATCTGGCCGCCGTGTGAAACCCGAAAGACATGGCGCACAGAATGTGGTTGTTTTTGTCTTTTACCTGAATGTCCCCGTCAATGGTTTTGGGCACGCCGATCACCTGAATATGGTCGTCGAAAAGTTCCTGGGCCAGAAACGCGGCATTGGTGTTGGAATCGTCGCCGCCCACCACCACAATGGCATCCAGGCCCAGCTTTTTGCAGTTTTCCCGGGCCAGGGTCATTTTATCTTTGGAGTCGATTTTGGTGCGGCCGGTTTTGATCATGGAAAACCCGCCCAGATTTCTGTGGGCATCGATAATTTCCTGGTTCAGTTCCACCACATCGTTTTCAAGGATGCCGTCAGGGCCTAAAATAAATCCCAGCAGACGGTTTTCCGGGTTGGCTTTTTTCATGGCGTCAAAAAGGCCGGCAATCACATTATGGCCGCCCGGAGCCGGGCCGCCGGAAAAAACAATGCCAATGGTGCGTTTTTTGGCAAATTCTTTTTTAAACGCATCATCCGGTGTGTCCTCCGGCATGACCCGCTGGACTTTATTGCCGATAATATGGGGCAGGGCGTCTTTTGCCGCGGAATGGATATAAAATTCAAACTGGGGATCCACCGCAAGCCGGGTGGCCTGGGCGTTAAATGCATCGCAGGCCGGTGGTTTGAAATTCAACCGTTCATGATAATCCGTGGTAAACGGGGTGATAACTTTTTGAACCTCGGGAGTTTCCAGAAAGGCATTTTGCCCGGTTTCAGTATTGTTCGGCATGGTCTTCTCCTGCAATGGGTGTCGGTGTTGACAGTGTCGCAATCGGTTGATGTCGTATTTTCTTATAGCCATAAATATCACCAAATGTCCGTGCCCTGTCAAGAGAACAATGAAGATAATCAGGGAATTGCCGCCGGATGCAAGGGTTTTGAAATATCAAATTGACATGCATGGGGATTTGATCTATATGTATTAAACGTGATGACCGCGGGGTACTTGAAGTGCCCCGCGGTTTTTGTTTGTGGGGCAGCTGAGATGCCAAGGATTTGATAAAAAACAGTAAAAGGAGGATAATATGCTGATTGTGATGCGTCAGGACGCCAGTGCTGAACAGATCAATGAAGTGGTGAAGGTTGTGACATCAAAGGGGTGTCAGGCCCGCTCCATTCCCGGTGGGGACCGGGTGTCCATTGCAGTGCTTTTTAACAAAGGCCCTCTGGAAGATGCCTGGTTTTCGGATTTGCCCGGGGTGCAGCAGACCATTGCCGTCACACGCCCTTACAAGCTGGTCAGCCGGGAAACAAAACCCTCAGGAACGGAAATCCGGGTCAAAAATGTCACCATCGGCAGCGGCCGCCTGACCATTATGGCCGGGCCCTGTGCGGTTGAAAGCGAACGCCAGGCCATGACCATTGCCGAACAGGTGAAAAAAGCCGGCGGCGATATGTTTCGGGGCGGGGCTTTTAAACCCCGGACATCGCCCTATTCTTTCCAGGGTCTGGGTGAAGAAGGGTTAAAAATACTTGCCAAAGTGCGGGAGACGTTTGACCTGCCGGTGGTGACGGAGGTGATGGACCTGGCCTGTTTTGATCTGGTGGAGGCGTATGCGGATATCGTTCAGATCGGCACCCGGAATATGCAGAATTTCAGTCTGCTCCGCCGGGCCGGGCAGGCGAAAAAACCCGTATTTTTGAAACGCGGCATGTCCGCCACGGTTGATGAGTGGCTTATGGCCGCGGAATATATCATGGCGGAAGGCAATCCCGATATTATTCTGTGCGAACGGGGCGTACGCACCTTTGTCCGGCACAGCCGAAACACCCTGGATCTTTCCGCGGTGCCGGTGGTGCAGCGGGAAAGCCATCTGCCGGTGATGGTGGATCCCAGTCATGCGGCCGGGTTTCGCGATCAGGTGATGCCCCTTGCCCGGGCGGCGGTGGCGGCCGGGGCTCATGGCATTATGGTGGAAGTGCATCATGATCCGGCCAATGCCTGCAGCGACGGGGCCCAGTCCCTGTACCCGGCTCAGTTTGCGTCTCTGTGCCGTCAGGTGCGGGACATTGAGCAGCTGATAGAGAATTCGGTTGAATCATAGAAAGGAGGCGGGATGAAGCAGATTACCATTGCCGGCGGCACGGGAAAATCCAGTATTCTGATCGGGGAGCGGATTCAGCATCTTCCCCGCTATCTCACAGACCGGCGGACGATTATTATTACCGATGAAACCGTCGCGGACATTTATGGCCGGGATTTCCCAGAAGCCCCTGTGATCCGGATCGGCACCGGAGAAGCCGTTAAAACCCTTGAAACCGTAACCGCTATTTATCAGCAGCTCATTGCGCTGGCCGCGGACCGGTCGGTGTTTCTGCTGGGCATTGGCGGGGGCATTGTCTGCGACATCACCGGGTTTGCCGCGTCCACCTGGCTGCGGGGAGTGGATTTCGGTTATGCGCCCACCACCCTGCTGGCCCAGGTGGATGCCAGTGTGGGCGGCAAAACCGGGGTGAATTTCAGTGGCTATAAAAATATGGTGGGGGTGTTTAGCCAGCCCGGGGTTGTAGTGTGCGATCCTTTTGTCCTGAAAACCCTTCCCCCCCGTGAGCTGGCCTGCGGGTTTGCGGAAATTGTAAAGCACGGCGCCATCTTTGATGCGGGGTATTTTTCGCGGCTTGAAAAAACCGCTGCCCGCGCCATGGCCCTGGAACCGGATGTGCTGGAGCAGGTTATTTATGATTCCGTGGCCATTAAAGCCGCCATTGTCAATCAGGATGAAATTGAAAAAGGTGAACGCCGCAAGCTCAATTTCGGACATACCTTTGGCCATGCCGTGGAAAAGATTTGCGGCATCCCCCATGGCGAGGCCGTGAGCATCGGAATGATGGTGGCGGCCATGCTGTCCGTGAACCGGAAAATGCTTTCCCTTGCGGATGTGGACCGGCTCAGGCGTTTGCTTCAGGCGTTCAGGCTGCCCACGGACATTGGAAAAGACCTTGAGATGGATCCGGAAAAGGTGCTGGACGCCCTTTTACGGGATAAAAAACGCGTTGGCGACGGAATCTGTTTTGTGCTGTTGCGCGCCATGGGCTGTGCGGTGGTGGAAAAGATTGCCGTTTCAGAGCTCCGGGAGGTGATGGATACGGTGCTTTTCAGATAATCTGAAACGCCGGCGGATCAATGCGTTCTTTTTTGCATTGCGGGCAGCTCAATTTGAAAAATCATTGCTGTGACCCAATAAGACGTTGATGTTTAATCCTTTTTTCGCTATTATACCTTATTTTTACAGAATAATGCAGGGTTTTCAAGAAATCATGCAGGCCAAAATCTGGTTGGGAAAAATCAGGTTGCGGAACGCTAAAACCGTTGAGGTATAAATTGTCCGGGTTGTCAAAAAAAGAACTGGAAAAACAGGTTCAGGCCCTTGAGCAGGCCCTGGCCCAAAGCCGGGCCGCGCTTTTGGACTGTAAGGAAAAAGAAAATCAGCGCAAGCAGCTGCACCGGGCATTGGCCGCCACCACCCTGATCAGCAGTATTTCCCATCATTTTAACAATATTTTAGGTATTATCCTGGGTAACACGGAAATGGCGTTAAACGACCTTCCCCAGTGGGATCCCGCCCGGGACTGGCTGGCGGAAATCAGAACCGCTTCTTTGCGCGCCCAGGGAATTGTCCGGCAGATACAGGCGTTGTCAAAAACGACAGACAGCAAACGCCCCATCCATTTAACCCGGATGGTGGAAGAGGCTCTTCAGCAGGCGGCAGATCAGTTGCCGGCGGGTGTTGAGATTCATCACCATCTGGATCTGGAACCGGATATTGTGATGGGAAATCTGGTGCCGCTTTATAGCGCGCTGGTGCAGGTGCTGACAGATGCCGGTCTCAGGATTCCGGACTTCAGGGGAAACCTCCGTGTCAGTCTTGAACCGGTTGTTGTTAAAGCTGACAAAACTGAGCCGGAAAATGCGGTGGCACCTGGTCAATACGCCTGTCTGAAAATCGGCAGCAGCGGCCATGACGCGGCAGCAGCGGTTGAGAGGTCTTCCATTGCTCCGGATAGTGAAACACGCCTGTTGCATGCGGACAAAAACAACCTTTCAGAAGATGCGGTGCGTGAGATCATCCGGTTTCACGGCGGGGCATTGACGGTTGCGGGAACGGCATCGGAGGCGGCATCTGGCCCGCCTGATGTTAAAATTTTATTGCCCACAGTGGATGTCTGCACGGCCCCGGCCGAGCTCAGAGCCACAGAAGACACCAGAAAGGGCACGGCCCGAATTCTTTTTGTGGATGATGAAATCGCCCTGGTCCGGCTGGGCAAACAGATGCTTTCCCATTACGGATACACGGTGACGACCTTTGTCAATCCCTTAAATGCCATAGAAGCGTTCCGCCGGCATCCGGATCAGTTTGATCTGGTGATTACCGATCTTATCATGGCCCGGATGTCGGGCCGTGAGCTGATCGATGAGATGACCAAAGTCCGGCCGGATATCCCGGTGATTGTATGTTCCGGCCACTCTGACTTAATCGATTCCGAAATCACGGATCAGCCGGCCGTTAAAGCTTTTCTTGCCAAACCTATCCGCATGATTGAACTGAACAATAAAATCCGGGAGGTGTTTGCGGAAAAATTGTTGTAAAGGCCAAATAAACCGAATTCGATGTTCAAAAGTCTTTTCGCGTACATCCGAATGCGGGAATAATTTTATCGTGCCTTCAGCTTTTTCGGGTGATGCCAGGCACTGATTCCGGCTGAAATCGGCCTGTGGTTCTGATTGATTCCGGACACCCTATAAGATTTTTTCTGAGCAGTGCCAAATGCTTTCAATGCCGTGGCTCACGCGGCTTTTATCGGATCAAATGAAAATATCAAAGTCCAAGGCTGTTTATGATGGCTGCATCAACCTTTTTCATAATGGATTCCGAAAGTGTTGCGAGTTTGGGGGCGGTAAGCCGTTTTTTATCGATTGTTCGGATTTGGGATAAGTTCACGATGGACTCTTTTGATAAGCCATCTTGTTTTTTAACAGGCACGCAAATAGGATAAGATGCTTTTTTTAAAGTATATTCCGTAATAACCGCCACGATGGTCGTTGGAGAAAACTGGTTGCCGATATCGTTTTGAATAATCAGCACGGGCCTTGTCTTTCCCGTCTCATGCCCGGTTACCGGATCAAGGCCCGCATAATAGACATCTCCCCGTTTGATGCGCAGGTTTTCCATTTGTTGCTCTTTGGTTTTTGTTTCCGGTTAAAGATTTTCAGCGTCCGAATATGCAAAATCTGTTGTGATGTTAGTGTTCTCTTCCGCAAGAGCCAGATAGGCTGCTTTCATTTTGTCTTCAAATGCCTTTTTTTCTATATGTTGTAGTCGATTTTCAAGTGATTCCCTGACCAGAACGGACAGTTTTTTCCCTTCAACACTCGCCGCCCAGACAAGTTTGTTTTTCAGCTCAAACGGGATTTGAACATTCAATCGGGTATTTTTTGATGCAATATTTTGATGCATTTATTTCTCCTTTTATGTGCATTTATTTTGAATATAAAAAATATCAAAACAATGGCATAAAAACAACATTATTTTGTTGTTTGATGGCGGGATCAAAAACTCGCTGGTTTTTGGCTGTTCGATAATCTCAGGATTTGACGGGACTGGGGTAAGCTTGATGTCGGCGGCTTAGGGACCTGCTTAAACAGTTTGCTCCCTTTCTCCATGGAAACCGCCTTCGCTCGGCTGTGTTGCAATGGGATTAAAGTAACCGAATTTTATATAGCATATTGAGCCAAAACATTATTGATCCGCAGTTGAAAGATTAAAAATTACAGTGATTAACAAAAGCACCGCAGGCTTATTGCCTTCAACCTCCCCCCTAAACCGCCGCCTCCATGGCTTTTTTAAATACATCCGTTTCAATTTCCAGGCCGGTCCACAGGGCCAGGGTGTTTCTGGCCTGGTGGATCAGGGTCAGCAGGCCGTCTTGGAACTGGACGTGGTTTTTCTTTGCTTTTTCCTGCCAGAAATTTTGTTTCCGGCCGTAGTTGAAATCAAGAATCAGCCGGCACCGGTGGGACAGGGACAGTTTTTCCGCCATGTCCGCGTATTTCGCGGAATCCTCCCGGCTGGAAACCGTGGAGGCGTTGATCAGCAGGTCAACCGGGAGCGTTTGATCCAAAAGATCTTCAAGGCTCAGAAATTCACCGCTGGCCTGGATTGCCACCTGCCGGGATCTGGCCTCGCTTTGGCTGACCACGAATATTTTATCCGCTTTCAGCCATTTCAGCACAAAAGCCGCGGCCTTTGCCGCACCGCCGGCCCCTATGATCAGGGCGTTTTTGCCGGCCGGGTCAAATTCGATGTCTTCAAAAGCATCCATCAGACCGATGGCGTTGGTGTTGTAGCCTTTGAGTTTGTCTTTGTTCCGGGCAATGGTGTTGACAGCACCGATTATGGCGGCGCTTTCAGATACGGAATCCATAAACGGAATAACGGCTTCCTTGAAAGGGACGGTCACACTGGCGCCGGCAATGTGAAAGGTTCGCAGGCTGACCATGGCCTGGCCGATTTTGTCGGGATCCACCATCAGCGGCACATAGGAGCCGTTGATACCGGTCTGCCGCATCACCTGGTTATAAATATCCGGAGCTTTTGAGGAAAAGACCCGCTGGTCGCTGAGAATACAGAAAACCAGATGTTCTTTGCCGTAAGAGGACTGGTGAAGCGTGAAGTCGTGACTTTTTCCCGCCAAAGAGAAACATCCTTTCCCGAAACGGTTTGCAGGAAATGCAATTCCATAAACCCGGGGGCCGTGCGATCCATCAACAGAACCGCTGAAACAGCGGCGGCATCAGTTTGCCCCGGTTTCAGCGGCTCTGAAGTGAAAGGATAATTTACATATTTAAAAGGCTTTTGATGGAATCCAGAATATCATCTGCTGACGCCGGCTTGGGCAGATAATCATCTGCCTCCGTGCTCATGCCGTCATAATGGGAGTAGCGGGTGGAGCTGACGTGGTCCGCCACCGCGGTCAGCAGCAGAATGGGAATGCTGCTGTACTTGTCATCGCTTTTAAGCTCGGAACAGGTTTTGTAGCCGTCTTTTTCCGGCATCATGACATCCAGTACAATGGCGTCCGGCGGATTGGCTTTTACTTTTTCAATTCCTTCCACGCCGTCATAAGCGACTTCCACATCAAAACCCGCTTTTTCCAGATTCTTTTTTACAATGGAGACGAAATCCGGCTCATCATCAACCACAAGAATTCTTTTTTTTTCGCTCATATTTTCCCTCCTTTTATATCACCACAAGATGGGCGCATTGGAAGCACCCGCCACAATAACCCGGTTGTTTTGGCTTTAAGTTAATCCCTGCTGAAATCAACCTGTTTCCGGCCGGGGATATAATCCGGCGCGTTCAACAATTTCCGGAACCTTTTCCTCCCATTCAATGGCCATAATATGAAATCCTTTGACGCCTTCAACGGATTTCAGCCGTTCAATGGTCTCAATGCAGATGGCGATGCCTTCATCCGCCTGTTTGTCCTTGGGCGTGTCCGCCATTCGTTTGACCACCTCATCCGGCACATCCATGCCCGGCACCCGGTTTTTCATGAATTTGGCCATGCCCGCGGATTTTAAAGGGGTGACACCGGCAAGAATAGCTGTTTTTTCATGAAGCCCCCGGTCACAGACGCCTTTTATCCATTCTTCGAATTTATCCAGGTTGTAGATGCACTGGGTCTGAATGAATTCAGCGCCCGCGGCAATTTTTTTGGCCAGCCGCGGCACCCGGATTTCAAAAGGATCGGCAAAAGGGTTGGCGGCGGCGCCCACAAATATTTTCGGCGGCCGGGAGATATCCCCGCCGCCCAGAAATTTGCCTTCATCCCGCATGAAGCGGACGGTCTGAACGAGCTGCATGGAATCCAGATCATGCACATTCTGGCCCTTGGGGTTGTCCCCGAAACTCTGGTGGTCCCCGGACAGGCAGAGCATGTTGAAAATGTCAAAAGAGGCCGCTCCCAGAATATCGCTCTGGATGGCGATCCGGTTTCGGTCCCGGGTAACCATCTGGAAAATGGGTTCCACGCCCATGAGTTTGAGATGAATGCAGGCCGCCAGACTGGACATGCGGGTCACGGATGTCTGGTTGTCCGTGACATTTACCGCGTCCACATAATCTTTGATCAAGCCGGCTTTTTTGCGGATCGCTTCCGGGTCGCTGCCCCGGGGCGGTCCGCATTCGGATGTGACAGCCAGGTGCCCCTGTGAAAGCATTTTTTCGAGTTTGCTGGGTGTTTTCAGGCTCATATTTGAACATCCTCCCTGACCACTTTTCTGGGCCCCCCGGCGCGATCGGTTGACCAGTCCTTGATGTCGCAGATTTTTTCATAATCTTCAAGCCGGCCCAGGGCTTTGAGCCGGTCGATGATCAGCTGCCACGCGCAGTCGATGTCTTTGCTGATTTCGCATTTTCCATTGGATGACCCGCCGCAGGGTCCGTTCAGCAGGCGTTTGGCGCACCGGGACACCGGGCAGATGCCGCCGGTAAGGGCCAGCATGCAGTTGCCGCAGGCCTGGCAGCGTTCGGTCCACAGGCCGCGTTGCTCCGTGGCCCCCAGAAAGCAGGTGTTTACCCCCGGGTAGATGGGGACGGAATGGTATTTTTCCGCCATAAACTGGACCCCCACCCCGCAGGCAAGGGAAACAATGCCGTCGTATTCATCCGCCACATCCCGAATTTCTTCCAGGTATTCATGGTCACACTGCCGCTCCAGGGTAATTTCGTCAATTTTGACGTCTTTGCCCTGGTTCAGAAAATACATCCGGAGGGTGGATGCAAGCACACCGACTTCCTTTTTGCCGCCGGCTTCGCAAACCGTAACGCATTCATTGCAGCCCAAGATGAGAATTTTCTGACAGTCTTTGACATAGCCAATAATCTCCTCCACCGGCTTTTTTTCTGCAACAATCATGGATTCGCCCTTTCCTTATAGTAGCGGTTTTTTTTAATTCAGGTTCACCGGCGGTGTTACGCCGCTTTGTTTTTTTTGAGTTTAAAGGGACTCGGGCCCAGGGCCATTATTTTTTCATGCATTTCATTGGCGTATTTGGCAAACAGCGGCGCATCACCGGCGGAAAGATTGAACATTTGGGCACGGTCTCCGCCGATGCCCACGGCATCGAGAATTTTCTGCACCTGTTCCACCCGCTTTCGGGCCCGGAAATTCCCGGATTTAAAATGGCAGTCGCCTTCCAGGCACCCGATAACGCACACGCCGTCCGCCCCTTTTTCAAATGCCCGGAGAATGTGAATGACATCTACCTTGCCGGCGCAGGGCACACGGACAATTTTAATGCTGGTGGGATAGGTAAATCGCATCGAACCTGCCAGGTCCGCAGACGGATACCCTCAGTAATTGCAGCAGAACGCTAAGATAACGGGATCAAACTCCTGGCTCATAACACTCCTTCCAGTAAGGCATCCACCTTGCTTAATAATTGGTTGTCTTCATACCAGTTCAGTTCAATGGCCTTGGCCGGGCATTCGGCAACGCAGGCCCCGCAGCCCTGACACAGGGCGTCGTCGATATAACTGACGCCTTCCTCGTTGATTCGGGGCACATTATAGGGGCAGGTTCGGACGCAGATCAGACAGGACGCGCAGAGTTCCGAATTCACCCGGGCCGTAACCGCTGAGAGGGTCAGAAACGGCTGGCTCAGGAAGGTGATGGCCCGGGATGCCGCAGCCTGGGCCTGGGCAATGGTTTCACTGATCAGCTTGGGACTGTGGGCCGTGCCGCAGACAAAAATGCCCTCAGTGGCCATTTCCACGGGTCGGAGCTTGACATGGGCCTCAATAAAATAATTTTCCGCATTCCGGCCCAGCTTCATGATAGAAGCCAGTTCCTCGGTGTCCTCGGCCTGGACGCCGGCGCTCAGGGCCAGAATGTCCGTGTCCACGGAGAGTTTCCGGTCCAGGATAGGGTCGGTGAAGGTGACGGTGAGCACGTCCCCCGATTGGGTGACTTCCGGCGGATCGGCTTCTTTGAACCGGAAGAAGAACACCCCCAGCTCCCTGGCCCTGGTGTAATATTTTTCCATGAGCCCGTAGGTGCGGATATCACGGTAAAGAATAAATACCTGGGTATCCGGGTTCAGCGCTTTGATATGGATGGCATTTTTAATGGCAGCCTGGCAGCAGACGCGGGAACAATTGGGGTTTTCTTTGTTCCGGGATCCCACGCACTGGATCATGACCACCTGGTCGAGACCCGTTGTGGCCCCGTCTTCTTCAAGGCGGCCGGCCAGCTCGATCTGGGTCATGACGCCGGGATGCTGGCCGTAGAGAAATTCTTTGGGCGTGTATTCCTTGCCGCCGGTGGCCAGAATAACCACGCCGGAATCAATTTTACGTTCATACATGCCCGGTCCGACCAGGACTTCTGTTTTAAAGTTGCCTTTAAAACCTGAAAAATCCACAATCAGAGACTGGGTGAGGACCTGGATCCCGGGATGATGTTTAACCTTTTCAACGAGACGGGAAAGATATTCCGGAATGTCCGCGCCTTCAATGGTGCGGGTAAGCCGTCTGGAAAGCCCGCCCAGATCCGCTTCTTTTTCCACCAGCACCACCTCAAATCCCTGGTCTGCAATACCTAACGCTGCATTCATCCCGGCAACGCCGCCCCCCACGATAAGGGCCCGGTAGGTAACCGGAATCCTGCGCTCATGCAGTGGTTTGAGAGACCCGGCCCGGGCCACGGACATCCGGACCAGGTCTTTGGCTTTTTTAGTGGCTTTTGCCGGATTGTTTGCATGGACCCAGGAATCCTGGTTCCGGATATTGGCCATTTCAAACAAATATTTGTTCAATCCGCATTTTTCCAGGGTGTCCATGAAAATGGGTTCATGGGTCAGGGGGGTACAGGAAGAGACCACAATGCGGTTGAGCCGGTGTTCTTTGATGATTTCCTTCATCTGGTCCTGGGCGTCCTGACTGCACGTAAAGAGATTCTCGCCGGAATACACGACATTGGGCAGGGTTCGGGCGTATTCCGTGACATCAGGCACATCCACCACACCGGCAATGTTGATGCCGCAGTCACAGACAAACACACCGATGCGCGGGGGACCGCTCACATCAATTTCATCCGGGATGTCCACCTGCTTGATGCGGGTGCCCCGGGCCTTTGCCATATACCGGCCGGCGGCGCAGGCTGCGGCGCTGGCTTCGGTGACCGAGGAAGGAATATCTTTGGGTCCCTGGAAAATGCCGCAGGCAAAAACCCCGGGCCGGCTGGTTTCCGTGGGATTAAACGGCCCGGTCACGGCAAAATTATTTTTGTTAAGCTCGATGTTTAGCAGATTGGCGGTGCGAATGGCGGATTCAGACACCTGGAGCCCCACGGAAAGCACCACCATGTCGAATTCCTCATCATGGAGCGTGCCGGCTTCATCCGCGTACCGGAGCAGCAGGTTGTCGGTTTCCGGTATGGGATCAATGGTATGGATGCGGGCTTTGATAAACCGCACCCCGCCGTCCTCTTTGGCCCGGAGATAGTATTTTTCATAGTCTTTGCCAAAAGAACGGATGTCCATGTTAAAGATGGCGGTGTCAAGATCGTGTTTGGAATGCTCCTTGGCGATAATGGCCTCTTTGATGGCATACATGCAGCAGACCGATGAGCAGTAATCGTTGCCGCAGCGATTGGTGTCCCGGGAACCGATGCACTGGAGCCAGGCGATTTTTTGCGGTTCTTTTTCATCGGACAGCCGCACCAGATGCCCCATGGTGGGGCCGGAAGCAGACAGGATGCGTTCAAATTCCAGGCTGGTCAGCACATTGGGATGGGTGGTATAATGATAAATATCATCCAGCACGGATGGATCGAAAACGTCATTGCCCGGACACAGAATAACAGACCCGACCTCAACGGTTTCTTCCACTGCCTGCTGGTTGTGATCAATGGCCTCGGCCATGCAGGCATCCAGGCATTGATAACATTCGGAGCAGATGCCGCATTTCAGGCACCGCCCGGCTTCATTTTTGGCTTCGGTTTCATCGTACCCAAAGGACACTTCCAGAAAGTTGCATTCCCGGGCTTTTGGATCCAGGCACCGGATCGGTGTCCGGGGTTTCAGGGGCTCGTTTTTGATGTCGGGTTTTTCATATTCCCAGGTTTTTTTGCGGCCTTCGGCGAGATCCAGATTGTTGATGAACCGGTGAATGCTTTCTGCGGCTTCCTTGCCGCAGGCCACCGCGTCCACCACGGATTTGGGGCCGTAAAAGGCATCACCGCCGGCAAATACCCAGGGGGTGGGGGTCTGTAGGGTCACGGGATCTGCGGTGAGTCCTCCCACCCGGGAAAGGGCGATATTCTGATCCGCAAGATAGTCCGTATTGGTGGACTGACCAATAGCGATAATAATGGTGTCCCCGAAAAACGCCTCGCACGCAGCTTCATCAAACTGGGGGTTGAATTTTCCGTTTTCGTCAAATACCGCGGTGCAGGTTTTAAACTCAATGCCGGATACCCGGTTGCTTTTATCAATAAAAAAATCTTTTGGCCCAAAACTGTTGACAATTTTTACTTCTCCTTCCAGGGCTTCCTGGATTTCATGTTCCCATGCCGGCATTTCGTCCCGGGATTCCAGGCAGACCAGGGTGACATTTTCCGCGCCTTTTCGCCGGGCGCACAGGGCAACATCAATGGCCACGTTGCCGCCGCCGATTACCAGCACCTCTTTGCCAATGGCGACTTCCCTGCCCATGGCCACATCCCGCAGAAAGTCAACGCCCTGAAGCACGCCGTCTGCGTCTTCGTTTTCAACACCCAGGCGCCGGCCCCCGTGGAGGCCGATGGCCATGAAGACCGCGGAAAATCCATCCGTCTTGAGGCTTTCCAGGGTGATGTCCTTGCCAAAGGTGGTGTTGGTTTTGATGACAACGCCCATTTTTTGGATGGTTTCGATTTCCGCGGCCAGAATATTTCTCGGCAGGCGGTATTCGGGAATGCCCACGGCCATCATGCCGCCGGCCACGGGCAGTTTTTCAAAAATGGTCACCTGGTATCCCCGAAGTGTGAGGAAATAGGCCGCCGCAAGGCCGGCCGGCCCGGCCCCGACCACCGCCACTTTTTCGGATCGGGTTTCAGAAACTGCCGGTACATAGGGGGATGCCTGATTTTGCTCCCAGTCCGCCAGGAACCGGTGCAGTTCGCGGATGGCCAGGGATTCGTCATAATCGCCCCGGGTGCAGACCCCTTCACAGGGATGGTGGCAAACCCGGCCGCAGATTCCCGGAAACGGATGATCCTGCTTGAACAGTTTGAGGGCTTCAAAATATTTGCCTTCATTGATGAGGGCAATATACCCCTGGATGCTGACATGGGCCGGACAGGTGGCTTTGCAGGGAGCGGTGCCGCGTTTGCTGATGGCATAGGCCCCGGGGATGGCCTGGGGGTATTTTTTGAAAATGGCCTTGCGATTGGAAAGGCCTCTGTCCTGTTCGTCCGGAACTTGGATGGGGCAGACTTTGGCGCATTCGCCGCAGCTGGTGCATTTGGCAAGATCCACATACCGGGCTTCCTGGCGGATTTTTGCCTTGAAATTGCCGGGTGCTCCTTCGAGCGCCAGAATTTCCGTTCCGGTTTTAAGCTCAATGTTCAGATGCCGGCCGACCTCGACCAGTTTGGGGGAGATGACTCACATGGTACAGTCATTGGTGGGAAAGGTTTTGTCCAGCTGGGCCATGAGACCGCCGATGGCGGTGGATTTTTCCAGAAGATAAACATAATAGCCGGAATTGGCCAGATCAATGGCGGACTGCATGCCGGCGATACCGGCCCCGACCACCATGGCGGCCCCGACCGTCTTTTTTTCAGGTTCGCTGTGAGGGGATGCGGACTTCAGATTCATGCCATTCTCCTAAAATTTAAACCCCGTGAATGATATCATAGAGCTTGTCTTCCCATCCGATGGTGGAAATTACAGTTCCGGGAAATCCGTTATCTTTAATCGATGATACCGTATCTTTGGCAATCCGGATGCATTCCCGCACTTTATCCGGTGCCTTCTGTATTTGTTGGACCCGTTCGTCGGGGATATACACATTTTTCATGTTTCTTGCCATATACCGGGCCATGCCCAGGGATTTTAGCAGCACCACGGTGGGAAGGATATAAATGCCGTCCGTGGGGATTTTGTTCATAAAGGGTTCAATGGCGGATACGTCAAACAGGGGGGGCGTAATGAAAAACCGAGCCCCGGCATCTATTTTGCGATTCATGGCGTCAATTTCCCGGTCCAGATCAGCGCCGGCAAGACCGCTGTTTACAGTGGCGCCCACCAGAAATTCCGGGGCCCCGGCAAGTTCAATACCGGCCATGTCTTTGCCGTTTTTAAGGCCCTGGATGGCGGTGAGAAGGGTGTCAATATCAATGTCGTAAACTGCTGAAGCCTGGTGGTGATCCCCAAAGCTCGGATCTTCGCCGGTGACGGCCATGATATTTTTGATGCCGCAGGCAGATGCTGCCAGAAGATCCGCCTGAAGCGCGATCCGGTTCCGGTCCCGGCAGCAGACCTGCATGATGGTTTCCATGCGTCTTTTCTGGAGCAGCATGGCCGCCCCCAGGGCGCTCATGCGCATGACCGCGTTGCTCATTTCAGGGACCACAAAGGCGGCGATCTCTTCTTTTACCTTTGCAGCGCTGTCAATCATGGGACCGGCGGCTGTGCCTTTGGGGGGGTCGATTTCAGCAAGAATGGAAAATTCACCAGCCTCCAGTTTATGTTTCAGATCCATTTTATCCTCCGGAAATCAGGCTTTTACGATCGTTAATGGGTATGATGGAAGATCTGTCAGCACACCACGCATGATAAAGTGGTTTTGATTCTACAAAAAACAAAAAACGCTGTCAATATATGTAAACATTATTTTTCAAGTCATAACAATGAAATTTTCATAAAACAGTGTTTATAAATTTTGCCATAGACTGTTTTTCTTTTTTATTTTATTGTTTCTTTGTCTGTCACAATGTGATAGATACGATCTGTCTCGTTTATCAATTTGTTTATCAATTTGTTTATCAAGGGCTTTTGCAAAGCGCTATTTTAATTTTTATCTATAGTGTTTTGCATTGGCAGTGTTTTGCATTGGTTTTACTGTTTGACAAGCAAGTGGTGTTTTTTTATGATTGCCTGCGTTTTGATTTACAGGGCTTTAAATTTTAATGAATTTTGAAGTATTTTTATCTAAGGAGTAAAATGATGGTAAAAAAATGGAACTGCCGGTCCCAGAGTATGATTTTTTTTATGTCGTTACTTGCCATAATGGCATTTCATACCGTCATAGCCAATGATGCCGCCGGGTGAGGGTCTTCTAATCTGACCGTGATTGTCAGTCCAGCGGGAACAGGAAATGTAAAAGTAAATGGAACGGTATATACAGGTTCATGCGGGTATTCCAGCGGCACCAGATTGACAATGCAGGCCGTTCCGTTGGGACAGTATAAATTCGACCGGTGGGGTGGTGATCTGGGGGGAAGCGCCAACCCCGCCACTTTAACAATGAATACCAGTAAAACCGTGACGGCTTATTTTAAGGTAAAAACAGACCTGGTCAGCCTTCATGAAGCAAAAAATTTGATTGATGGCAGTCAGAACCTATTGGTTCTGGATGTAAGCAGTGCATCTGACTATGCCCAGAGTCACATGCTGTGTGCCAAGAATTACGTCTGGAACAGCGGGGCGAATAATTTTTCCACCAGCACCACGAATTTAAACAACTTTAAAAACCATGATATTCTGATTTATGATCAGACAGGGACCAAAAGCCTGTCTGCTGCCACTTATCTGGCCGGACAGGGATTTAATTTGGTGTCTTATATGAACGATGGCCTGGATGACTGGATGGCGCAGGGCTACGATGTCTTTGCCTCAGGCCAGGACAGCGCCGGATGCACCAGCCTGGCACCCATGGCCTATGCCGGGGATGATCAGAATGTGAATGAAAATTCCATTGTAACCCTTCGTGGTCAGGGTTCTGATCCGGACGGGGGGGCGGTTAGCTTTTTATGGGACCAGGTTGAGGGGGCCACCGTTTCCCTTTCAAACCACAAGACAGCACAACCCACGTTTCAGGCGCCGGATTTAAACGGGGGGAATGACAGGCTGGTTTTCCATCTGACAGTTACGGACAATCAAGGCGACAAGGACACGGACAGTGTAACAGTCAGTGTATCATGGAATAATGCCAAACCAAACGCGGATGCCGGCTTAGATCAGACGGTTACCTTTGGCCAGAAAGTAACTCTGGATGGATCCGGGTCAACAGATCCTGAAGGTTCAATGGTTTCTTATCAATGGAATGCTTCCGGCGGTGTCGGGACGTTTCCAGCAACGTTAAGTGGTGTGACACCTTCTTTTACCGCCCCCAGCAAAGAAGGATGGGTTATTTATACGTTGACTGTGACTGATAATGGCAGTGAATCAGATACGGATTATGTAAAAATTACGGTCATACCAGGAACCAACGATTCCCCCCGGGCGGATGCGGGAGATAATCAGAACGTGACCGAAGGCGCCACGGTATTTCTTGACAGTTCCGGTTCCACAGATACTGATGGTAATATTGTGAATCGCCAGTGGACCCAGACCGCCGGACCGGATGTAACATTCAACGCGTCTGCGGTGAAACCCACCTTTAAAGCGCCGGAGGTCAGCGATGCGACAATGCTGACATTTGCTTTAACCGTAACGGATGATGACGGTGCTACAGATACGGCAACGGTTACCGTTACAGTCAATGATTCTGGATCTGCCCAGGAGGACCCGCCCACTGCTCCCACAGGCGTAACGGCAAATGCATCTGCCGATGGTATAGAAGTGAGCTGGAATGTATCCACTGGTGCGGATTCTTATATGATTTTTCGTTCTGAAATGCCCGCCTGGACCGGTGCGACCCCAAAGCA
Source organism: Desulfobacteraceae bacterium (assembly GCA_011390465.1). Classification (GTDB taxonomy): domain Bacteria; phylum Desulfobacterota; class Desulfobacteria; order Desulfobacterales; family Desulfosalsimonadaceae; genus SURF-3. Next base: position 27,403 of record JAABSH010000001.1, on the reverse strand, counting down.
GATTGCGGCATCCATAACAGGTTTGTCTTATAGTGATACGAATGCCCAGGCTGGTACCCGCTATTATTACTGGGTAAAAGCCAGAAATGCGGATGGCGTCAGCAAATTCAGCATGTTTACCACCGGTTACAGAGGAGATTTCGGCACCAAGCCTCCCGTTCCAAATAATGTAGAGGCATCTGAAGGGGAAGGCAATGGAGTGACCATTGCCTGGGCTGAATCGTCCGGAACCCTGGTGTATGAAATTTACCGGGCAACGATACCGGCATATCTGGATTTTAATCTGGATAAAATTGCCACGGTGTCGGAAACTTTTTATGAGGATTCAAACGTACAGGAAGGCACTCTCTATTATTATTGGGTCAAAGCCCGGAATTCCTGGGGCATCAGCAGGTTCAGCAAGTTTGCCACCGGCTATGTGGGCACCCCGTCTGTGCCACCGGCGGCGCCGACTGATGTTGTCGCAACAGATGGCACGGTTTCCGGAAAGGTGTCTGTCAGTTGGGAAGCATCACTATCCGGTGGTATTGCAGGGTATGAAATCTGGCAGGCGACAAAGCTGGTGTCCGAGGGCGGCAATCCGATTCGTATTGGTTATGTCACGGGAACAGCCTTTGAAGATACCAAAGGATCCTGCGGCAACACCTATTATTACTGGGTAAAAGCCCGGAATTCCTGGGGGGCAAGCGGCTACAGCAGATTTGACACTGGCTTTTGCAATTAAAATAAATGGGTTGAAGTTAATCGGCTGTGGTATAGCGCTGATAGTATTTTGAAAAACCGGATGTAATTATTTCGCCAATGGTGCCGTCATCTTTTTCATAAAGGATGACGGCATCGCAGTTCAGTCCTTTCGCCAATAAAAGGCCTTTTTCTGCTCCGACCACCGTAATGGCCGTGGCAAGGCCGTCCAGCCAGGCATTGGAATGGCTGTCGTCAAAGCTTGCCGTGGTGACCCCAAGCACTTTTTCAGACACCGGTCTGCCGGTGTGGGGGCTGAAAATATGATAAAAAGAGGTGCCGTCAATCACAATGGGCTGGCGGTAATTGCCGCTGGTGGAAACCTGAAGCCTGTCGTTTGATGAAATCACTCCCCATATCTGGTCCAGTTGTTTGGGGTGCTGGATCCCCACCCGCCAGGGATTTTCATCATTTTTGCCGAACGTGCTGACTTCCCCGCCCAGTTGTACCAGTCCGGCGGCTGCGCCATGGTCTGTGAGAATCTGCTGCACCCGGTCCACGGCATACCCTTTTACAATGCCGCCAAAATCAAATTTTACCGGATGGGTTTTAAAGGCAATCCGGTTTTTATTTGTTTCATCCCACACCACCTGATCCAAACCGGTTTGCCGGCGGGCGTCTGCAATCGCTTTTGCGGAAGGTATCTGTTGATTTTTTTCCGCTGTCTGCCAGAGGTGTTTGATTTGCCACATGGTCGGATCAAACTGGCCCCCGGTGTCCTGCCAGAGTTTTCGGGAAACGGACAGCACCGTTAGGACATCATCGGATACAACCAAAGAATCCGTTGCGCTGCCGGAAAAATGGTTTAACCGGTAAATTTCCGAATCCGGATCAAACGGGTTAAAAATGGCACCGATGCGGTCAAATTCCCGCCATATTTCTTCAGCAAGCGCACCCGGCGTAATTTCTGATTCCGGAGCAGGTTTAAAAACACATCGGGCCGGAATGCCATGATAGATCAGGCGGCTTGTTTCCCACCATCCATTGCCCCGGTGAACAGTATCGGCTGCTGTCTGCTCCGGTGCGATTGTTGCCTTAATCGGAGGCTGTTGCGAAAGAATGGTAAAATAAAAAATTCCAGAGACTGCCAGGATCATGAAAAGCACCCAGGCAGTTTTTTTTTGGGCGATGAAATTATAAAATTTTTTTTTGTTCATGGGCATTGTCCATAAGGGCTGCTGGCTGGTTTTTGTATTTTCAGGTCAGAGAAAAACTAAATTTTCAGGATTCAGCCGAAAAGTCAAGACCGCGCGGTCAGGATTGGTACAACCATGAAAAGCTTTTTACGAAGCCGTCACGGCAGGATAAAAAAGAGCCCACCGGCAGCAGCTTCACCCTGCCCGCTGCCCTGACTTGGGCCTTGACAATTTCAGCAAACCAGCATTAAGTGAGAATTTCTCCGGGTATGCCCGGGCGGCGGCATAACCTGATTTTTTGCAAGCGTTCACAGGGCACCGCATCTGACTTGTTCCCGGGCACTTGAAGTACGACGATTATGCGGTGACGCATTTGACGCCGTAGATGCGGTAAGATCGGCAATCCCGACGGGTTTTAAATTTTGAAATCTAAAAATTGTCCAACGTCCTTAATTTAAATTAAAATTCATTAATTTCAAAATTTAAAACGATCAACTTAGGTGGAAAACAGATAAGATGATACCCATTGTCGCAATTACAGGATATTCAGATGCCGGCAAGACCACGCTGATTGAGAAGCTCCTTGAGGTGCTGAAAAAAAAAAATATCCGGGTGGGAACCATTAAACATGCGCATCATGAGATTCAGTTTGACCAAAAAGGCAAGGACAGCTGGCGGCATTTTACGGCCGGCGCGGATGCGGTGCTGGTCTCATCCCCGGACAAGCTGATGCTGGTCCGGCGCCAGCCAAAAGCGGTGCCGGATGAATCCGAGATGCTGGCGACCTTTGAATCCTGTCTGGCGGGCATGGACCTGGTGCTGGCGGAAGGCTTTAAAAACAGCAGTCTGCCGAAAATCGAAGTGTTCCGGCCCCGGCCGTTTGACAATATCACCACCCCGGTCTGTCTGAATCATCGCACCCTGGTTGCCATGGTAACGGACGAAACCCTGGATGAGAGGGATACAGCGGTGCCGGTGTTTGGCCTGGAAGCCATTGAAAGCCTTGCTGAGTTTATTATGAAAACTTTTTTGCCAGGATAGGGCAATTTTTTTTGGCGGCGTTTGCGGAGAGCTTCTTTCCGCTATTCAAAATGCCCGCCGGTGTCTTCATTCGGGGCTGCCATCCCGTGACTTTCCCACGGAGCGCTGATAAAAAAGCCGCCGGCCGCGAAATTGAATCTGACGCAATCGCGCATGACCAGCGGCTGTTGAAGTTGAAAGCGGACCGGCAGGATATGTCAGTAGCGCATTATAACAAGAGTGTTAACATCGTCTTATATTCTGGTTATATCCTGGCTATATCCTGGTTATATCCTGGCTATATCCTGATTATATCCTGATTATATCCTGGCTATATCCCGGCAAGATTTTTTATTTCATCGGCCTTGTTGGTTTTTTCCCAGGTAAAATCCGGATCATTTCTGCCAAAATGCCCATACGCACTGGTTTTTTTATAAATGGGCCGCAAAAGATTCAGGTATTCAATAATGGCGGCCGGCCGCAGATCAAAAACTTTGTTCACAATTTCCACGGCTTTTGATTCCGGGATTTTTCCTGTATTGAGAAAATTCACCATAATGGACACGGGTTCTGCCACGCCGATGGCATAGGCCACCTGAATTTCGCATTTTTTGGCCAGTCCCGCGGCCACCAGATTTTTGGCAATATGGCGGCCCATGTAAGAGGCGCTCCGGTCCACCTTGGACGGATCTTTTCCGGAAAAACAGCCACCCCCGTGGCTTCCCTGGCCGCCGTAGGTATCCACAATAATTTTCCGGCCGGTGAGTCCGCAGTCGCCCATGGGCCCGCCGATGACAAATTTTCCCGTGGGATTGATAAAGTACCGGGTGTCCCCGTCCACCATTTCCCTGGGAATGACTTTTTTAATGACCTCTTCAATCACGGCTTCCCGGACTTCATCATAGGTGACGTCTTCCTTGTGCTGGGTGGAAACCACCACCGTATCCACCCGTCTTGGAATGCCGTTGTCATATTCAATGGTCACCTGAGACTTGCCGTCCGGCCGCAGAAAATCGATGGAGCCGTTTTTCCGGACCGTGGCCAGCCGTTTGGTCAGCTTGTGGGCAAAGATGATGGGCATGGGCATGAGTTCGGCGGTTTCATCAGAGGCAAACCCGAACATCAGGCCCTGGTCCCCGGCGCCCTGGTCTTTATAAAGGCCTTCTCCTATGTTTACGCCCTGGGCAATGTCCGCGGACTGGTGATCAATGCTGGTGAGCACCGCACAGGTCTGCCAGTCAAAGCCCATGCGTGAGGAACTGTAGCCGATTTCCCGGATGGTTTCCCGGGCCACCTGGGGGATATCCACGTAACAGTCCGTGGTAATTTCGCCGGCAACAAACACCAGGCCCGTGGTCACCAGGCTTTCACATGCCACCCGGCATTTTTTGTCCTGATCCATAATGGCGTCCAGAACCGCATCGGAAATGGCATCCGCCACTTTGTCCGGATGCCCTTCAGTAACGGATTCGGAGGTAAACAGAAGGTTTTGCTGAGTCATTGATCACTCCTTTGGCGATTAAGGTTGATGCCGGAATCGGGGCAGCGGTAAAAATAACAGGCCGGTCCTTTCCGGCATTGGATGAGGCGATATTTTTTCAAAATTTTATTAATCCGATCAATTTATTCCTGTGCCGGTGTCAGGCGTATGTTGTCAATTAACCGGGTGGTGCCGACGGTAACGGCAAGGGCCATGAGCGCGGGCCGGTCGACAAAGGGAATGTCCTCCAGGGTATCGGGATCACAGATGGCAATATAATCAATGCTTGTGTCCGGATGCGCGGTGATGATGGTTTTTGCCTTGTGGATCAGGATATCTGCATGAAATTCTTTTTTCTCCATAAGGGCTTGGGCGGTTTTCAGCGCAGTGATCAGACAGAGCGCGGTTTTGCGCTGTTCCGGTGTCAGGTTCGTGTTGCGGGAGCTCATGGCCAGACCATCGGATTCCCTTACAATGGGATGGCCGATGATGCGGATGTTGAAATTGAGATCTGCCACCATGCGCCGGATAATGGCCAGCTGCTGAAAATCCTTTTCACCGAAAACCGCCATATCCGGGTTTACCACATTAAAGAGTTTTGCCACAATGGTCATCATGCCTCTGAAATGTCCGGTGCGGGACAGGCCGCACAAATGATTCGGCAGTTTTTTCTGGTCAATGAAGGTATCAAACCCCTGGAGATAGAAATCCTCTGTCCGGGGGACAAAGGCCGCGTCCACGCCCGCTTCCCGGGCCAGGTCCAGGTCCCGGTCAAGATTGCGGGGATAGGTGTCAAAGTCTTCCCCCGGGCCGAACTGGGTGGGATTGACAAAAATGCTGATGGCCACCTTGTCCGCCAGGCGGCCGGCTTCTTTCATCAGGGCAAGATGACCGTCGTGCAGAAATCCCATGGTCGGCACCAGGGCAATGCGGCTGCCCTGGTGCCGCTGCCGGGCCGACCAGGCGGACATTTCCTGTAATTGGGCAATGATATCGATGGCTGCTGCTTCCTTAGGGTTGGAATATTATCAGATGATGCCGGGTTAAGGCGGTGTTAAAGACCGCATGACCATCCCGGACAGGGCTTTGGGAAAATAATAGGTTGATTTTCGCGGCATGATCAAGCCTTTTTCCGCGACCCGGGTCACCTGCGCATTGGTGGTGGGGTTCAGAATAAACGCCATGTCATGGGAACCCGCTGCAATGGCGCGAACCGCATCGCCTGTTTTGCTGGTGAAATTGATCAGGTCATGGTCGTCCAGCATCTGCTCGTCAAAATCAAGAATTTTAGCGAAAATCAGCCGGGTCAGCACGATCACGTCCAGTTCCTTCAGCGGGCCGGCAATGTCATTGGCAAACGTCTTGTCCATGATACCGGATTTCAGGCAAAGCACATGAAAGCGGCGGCTGTTTTTCATAAAAATACCGAATTTGTGAGCTTTAATATCAGCCGTCATTGCCTGGGTCAGGGTTTTTACGGCAGTTTCCGGGGCTTGGGGGGCTTGGGGATCAAAGGGGAAGGTCTCAATGTCAAACCAGGGGCCGGCCTTTTCAAAAAAATGGTCCATCGTCGTTTGGGGCAGGGTTTTGATCAGGCGGTGGGTGGGCAGAATCACCAGGCCCGGATCCTGGACCGCGCACAGATACATCATGGTGAAATTGGCCGGATGGCTGCTGTCTAAAGGGCCATTTTGGGCTGTCAGCCAGGCGCGGTAATTCAGAGCGGTTTCATACCGGTGATGACCGTCCGCAATAAACAGTTTTTTTTCGTAAAACGCATCTGCCACTGCCTGGTGAAGCATTGGATCGGTAATTCGCCACAGCCGGTGATGGTGGTGGTCGTCATCGGTAAAATCAAACGCCGGCGCCCGGGTTTCCGCATGACGAATCACCTGGCCGAGGATATTTTCCGGGTCGGAAAAAATGGAAAAAATCTGGCTGAAGTTGGCATGGCAGGCTTTTATCAGGGCCAGGCGTTCGGTTTTGACTTTGGAAAAGGTGGTTTCATGGGGCAGAATGATGCCCTTGTCAAAGGGTTCCAGCCGGACCCGGGCGATCAGACCGAAACGGGTTTGCGGTGTTTTTTCCATGGGAAAAGTCACCGCCGTAAGATAAAGGGCTGGTTCGGCATCCTGCTTCAAGATCGCCTGCTGGAGCCAGTTTTGAAAATAGGCTGCGGCCCGGGTGTGGGTGTTTTCCGTTTTCGTATCCGTATCCCTTGGCCGGCCTTTATCCAGACGGATCACATTGTTGGGATGGCGTGCATAAAACGCGTCCCGTTCGGCATCTGAAATCACGTCATACGGCGGGGTGACCACCTCGGACAGGATTTTTATTTTTTCTGGATTGTAAAGTATGCCGCGAAATGGAGCAATTTCTGCCATTGGGGGGTATCCTTAAAATGGAAATCGCATTTTTCTTTTATCAGCCGGAAAGTTTCCCGCCTGCGCATTTGATTTTATAAACACTGAAAACTAAATGGAATGGTCTGATTTGTCAACTGTATTATTTGTTTGCCATCGCTCAAACCGACGGCTGCGGTGGATGGTTTCCAGGGCCAGGGCCGCCGGTCCGGGGAGTGTTTTGGCAAGATAGGCGGCTGTGCAGATGATCCGGTCTTTCATGCTGCGACGGAACTCGAGGGAAATTGATAACCAGATTGAATTTTAGGGTTATCTGCTTTTCTTAAGCTGCCGTGTTTTTATCGGGATCGAAATCGGGATCGGGCTCGATAGCGATTTCGATCCCGATCCCGATCCCGATTTCGATTTCGATGGCTGAACTTGAGCGAACCGGATAAGCAGATTTTCTTTTTTAAGCAGAAGCGCCTGATCAAATAAATACCTGCCGGGTGTTCTGTTTTTTAATTGTTTTTTTTGGGCTTGGGCTGTTTTTTTCTGGCTGAGGGATTTTGAATTAATCCCGGCCGCATTTGTGTTTCGACACTTTGCCGGAGGACTTCAAATTCGGTATCCGAATCCGGCGGTGACAGGGAAATCATGTTATCATAGTGCAACGTCACCCGGGCAAAAGGCTTGGGAATGAAAAATTTATCCCAGCTGTTGAAATACCAGGCCTTGTCCGCTGAAACATAAAATGGCACAATAACGGCATCTGCCGCCAGGGCAATGCTGATGGCGCCGGCTTTGACCTTGCCCATGGGCCCCCGGGGGCCGTCCATGATGTGGGCGGCCAGGCCGGTTTCTTTTAGTTTTTCCATGACCTCCATCATGGCGGATTTTCCGCCCCGGGAAGAACTGCCCCGGGCCGGCCGCCACCCGGTCCGGCTGGCCACCCCGGCAATCAGATCCCCGTCCGCGCTTTTGCTGATCATCAGGGCCGGGGCATAGGGTTTGTAATTTTTAAAATACCGGATCGCGGAAAAAAACTGCTGATGCCAGACGCACAGCAGTACGTTGCCGCCGTTTTTTACACGGGCCATCCATGGGGCTTCGTTCTCAACAGTGAACCGAAATGTTGCGGAATACAGACGAATGCACCGGTATACAAAGCCCTGAAACGGGCTGGATGTCAGTAATGTTTTGGTAAGCTTTCCCATGGTCTCCTTTTGATTCTGTTGATTATAAGGTTGTGCGGTTTTTGGGTACAGGGTTGTAAACGAAGAGGATACTCCTGTTCCGGGCGCCTGTGCTATGAGGCTTCTCCGATGTGATGCAGTATCCAGAACCCGGCCGTAAAAAGGATCAGAATACTTAACACCCCCCACCGGGAATGACCGGTAACCGCCCCAACGCTGCCCATCAGAAACGGGCCGGTGATGGCGGCAAATTTTCCAAAAACATTGTAAAAGCCAAAAAATTCAGCACTTTTTTCGGCTGGTATCAGCCGGCCGAAAAAACTGCGGCTCAAGGCCTGGATGCCGCCCATGGAAGATCCCACCAGAAAGGCGATGATCCAGAATGTCAGGTTTTTGTAAAAAAGGGATTTAATTTCCGGAAGCATAAAGGCAATCAGGGTAATGACGCCATAAATAATGATGCCGGCCTGAAGCATGGTTTTTGTGGTAAAGGTTTTTGCCAGTTTTCCGTAAACAAGGGCAAAGGGAAACGCAATGATTTGGATGAACAGAATAACGGCAATCAGCATGAAAACGCTGAATCCGAGATCCCGGCCATAGGCGGTTGACATGGTGATGACCGTGCCCACCCCGTCAATATAGAAAAAATAGGCAAGCAGAAACAAAAAAGCCTGCTTGAATTGCTTGATCTCCGCCAGGGTCTGTTTTAACCGCCTGAAGCCTTGCAAAATCGGCGCCGCCATGGGCCGGATATAATATCGCTGCCGGACATGGCGCAACATGGGGATGGAAAAGATCAGCCACCACACCGCCACAATGACAAAACCGATTTTTGTCTGAAAAACCGGCAGCCCCCCGCCGGATGGCGCCGTCAGGATCAGGGCGATGATCATCAGAAACGGCACCACGCTGCCGATATATCCCCATGCATATCCGCTGGCGGATATTTGATCCATTCTGTTTCCGGGCGCCACGTCAACAATAAAGGCATCATAAAAGACATTGGCACCGGCCCAGCCCACCCGGGCAATCACATAGAGGCACAGGCACAGCAGCCACTGCCCCTGGCCGACAGATGTCAACATCAGGGTAAGGACAAGTCCCAGCACCAGAAAAAAAGCAAAAAACCGGATTTTAAAATGCTGGTAATCTGCAAGGGTGCCCAGGATCGGTGCCAGGATGGCAAGAATCAGAGACGCTGCGGCATTGGCCATGCCCCAGTGCGCGGTGGTGGTGGCCGCGGGCATGCCGGCGGCTGCATAATCTTTAAAAAAAATTGGCATGATTGCCGTGACCATCACCAGAACAAAAGCGGAATTGCCCACATCATATAATATCCAGCTTCGTTCCTGTTGGGACAGCGGCTCTTGAGTTGTCACAGGCCGTTCCGTTGTTGTTTTCCGTTTTCTGTCAATGAATCACACGGATGTTGCGCCTGCGGTGCCGCATTTCATCGATGCAGTTTAACTGATCCGCCAGATCCAGACAGTTTGCCCTGAAATATCGGGCCTCGCCTTTCCGGGTGGGGTCAATATTGGTATAATAGTAGTGGAAAAGGGATTGATCGCCGGATTCGGTCATTTTTTCCAGAAGCCGGCCGAGCGTTCGGGCAGTTTTATAATAATCACTGATGTCAATGGGACGGGAGATGATGTGGCGGATTAATTGTTTGATTTCGCGGTATTCTTTGGGGTGTTCAAGAATGGCCTTTTCCGAAAGGGTTAAAGACGCCATCCGGCGACGGGTGAGCTCTTCTATGGTGGGAATGATGATGTCGCTCATGGCACCTCTTTTGTTCTGGCGGTTTTGCCGGAAGTTTTGAGTTTTGTTCAAAGAAGCGCATTTTGAAAACAGCCGGGCATGATTTTTTATGCCCGGCTGTTTTATTCGGAACTGGAAAAATATGATAACATACCGCCATTTTTAAGTTACATGGCAGTTTCCGGATGAAACACGTTTACTTCTTTCAGGTCATCGCCCAGGTATTCCCGTTCATTGGGGCCAAGAATGCCCAGGGACAGGCAGATCAGGGTCCAGAGATGTACCACCGGGTAATTGCCGCCGTAATGTTCACTTAATTCATGAATCTGCGCGTGGCAGTTGTGGCAGCCGGCAATGCAGTAATCCGCCCCCGTGGCTTTGATCTGTTCGTCTTTCAGCCGGCCGTATTCCAGGCGTTCTTCTTTATATCCGGATTGCAGAAACCCGCCACCGCCGCCGCAGCAGTAATTGTTGGAACGGTTCGGGGTCATGTCCACAAAGTTTTCTTCGCCCACAATGGATTTGACCACAAACCGCAAATCTTCGGCAATGGCGTCGCCATAGCTTTTGCGAACAATCTGGCAGGGATCCTGAACGGTAAATTTGATTTTGAGATCCTTGTTCCAGTCGGAATTTACCTTGAGTTTGCCTTCCCGGATCCATTTGGCATAATATTCATAGATATTTTTAACTTCAAACTGGTGTTCGATGTTGAATTTTTTCAGTCCGGCCCGGACTGCGAAAGTCACGTGCCCTCACTCGGTGTTGAGAAAGGTTTTGCACCCCAGGGCATGGGCCTGATCTGTGGATAGCTGCACCAGGTGTTTCCAGGATTCATCTTCCGCCAGAAACATGCAGTAGTTTTCTCCGCCCCAGCCTTTGGAGCCGTATGTCCAGTTCGCGCCGACCAGGTGGAGGATTTTCCACAGAGGCACCATCTCATCGGGTTCCGTCACCGGCTCCCGGGAGTTCTGGTTCAGAAAAAATTCCGCCCCTTCCTTGTCAATGGGCGCTTCCATGTCCTTGAATTCCGGCTGGGATTCACGATATTCTTCAAGAATGTCTTCCACCACAAAGGTAAAATCGTCCGGAGAAGTGCCCATGGCGCTGCCGCTGTCATTCCGCAGGGCCATGTCGCAGGATCCCATAATGCCTTTGGGCCGGTCTTCTCTTGGCCAGGAGGCCCGGGCGTTATAAACCAGCTGAGGAATATCAATTTTCATGGGGCATACATAGATGCAGCGCTGGCACATGCTGCACATCCAGACCCAGGGGGTACTGGTAATTTCTTCGTCCATTCCCAGGGCTGCCATGCGGAGAAATTTGCGCGGGTCCATATTTTCAAGTCCCGTGGCCGGACACCCGGATGAACAGGCGCCGCAGGTCAGGCACAGATTAAGGTTTCCGCCTTCCGGAAGAATTTCTTTCACCTTGTCCATGAAGGTGCTTTTTTTCTTTCCTCCGAGTTTAATCGTTTGTTCAGTCATGCGATAAAACCCTCCGTTCTGAATTTCTTTTATTGATAAAATGCTGTAAGTTGCTTAAAAATATATATTATGAGTATATGTTTTTAAAACAAGTAATTGATCCGGCATTTAATGTCAACATTTTTTAAAGAGAGGGGCGGTTTAAAGTGGCCGTGTGTTTCAGGCAGGGCCGGGCTATCGGGAAAATGGTTCTTCATTGCGGAAACAAAAAGACTGTGATAACCGCTGACTTTTTAGTCCCGGATCGGGTCGGTGGAGACCGGGCCGGATAATCCTGTGAACGACCATATAAAAAGGCCGTGTGAAATAACCGGCCAAAAAGGGCTGCTGCGGGTGGAGACAGCAATATATAGAATTATAACAATGGTTTTTTTTCTGATTGGCCGCATTCCCCCTGAAACCGTGGAGAAAATGGCCGGGTGGCTGGGACGGGTGTGGTTTATGACGGACCGGCGGCACCGGGAGGTGGCCATTGAAAATTTGCGCCATGTGTTTGGGCGTGAAAAAAGTCCTGCCGCCATCCGGATCCTGGCCCGCCGGGTTTTTTGCCATTTGGTGCTTGTGGTTTTTGAAATCGGCCGGATGCTGCATTTCCGGGAGACGGATTTTTTGAAAAATTTCCGGGTTTCGGGGCTTTCCCATCTCCGGGCCGCCCATAAAAAAGGCCGCGGCGTGCTGGTTTTAACCGGTCACATGGGAAACTGGGAACTGCTTGTCATGTGCGTGGCCATCCTCGGCTACCCCATCAGCGCCATTTACCGCCCCATGGATTTTAAACCCCTGGATAGGTTTTTTAAGGATCTGCGGAGCCGTTTCGGGGCCCGGATGTATGCCAAAAAAACCGCCATGCGCCCGATATTAAGCGGGCTGAGGAAAAAAGAACTCATCGGTATCCTGCTGGATCAGAACGCCAGTGCCCGGGCCGGGGTGTTTGTGGATTTTTTTGGCAAACCCGCCAGCACCAATGCCGGGCTGGCCCTGATCGCCCTTTATACGGAAGCCCCGGTGGTGCCCATCTTTTTGATCAGGGAAGGAGGCCGGTTTGTGGTAACTATCGGCCCTGAAATACCCCTGATCCGGACCGGGGATCGGGCTGCGGATGTGGCAGCCAACACCCGGCAATATAACCAGGTGCTGGAAGAAATGATTCGCCGGTATCCGGAACAGTGGTTCTGGGTGCACCGGCGCTGGAAAACGCGGCCAACTGGCGCCGCGTCGTGAGTTGCTCTCTGGCGGCCTTCTTCAGCCGTCGCGATAAGGTGCTGGAAACCTTAAATTCCGGGTCCTCACGGAGAACCGGAATTTTTGTGAAGGGATAATATGCATGCGATCTCTGATTGTACCCCAAATTGCAATGAATTAACCCAAAAATAAAGGTTTTGGAAAAAAAGAATGAAACTGAAAATTGCGGAAAACATATTGCGTTTAAAGCCGTATAAACCCGGCAAGCCCATTGAGGAACTGGAACGGGAATACGGCATCAAAGATTCCATCAAGCTGGCGTCCAATGAAAATCCTCTGGGCCCGTCTCCGAAAGCAGTGGCTGCCATGCAGGCGGCAATGGGAAATCTGCACCGGTATCCGGACGGCAGCGGGTATGGCCTGGTGTCAAAGCTTTCTGACAAACTGGCCATGCCGAAACAGCGCATTGTGCTTGGCAACGGATCTGATGATGTGATCGGCATGCTGACCCGGGTTTATCTGTCGCCGGGAGACGAGGCAATTATGACGGATCCGTCGTTTCTCATGTACGAAATTTATGTTAACACCGTAAATGCCGTGCCGGTATTTGTGCCGCTGAGGCATCTGGAGATTGATCTGGCGGCCATGGCGGCTGCGGTCACGGATCGGACGCGCATGATATTTATCACCAATCCCAACAACCCCACCGGCAGTTATATTACCACGGATGCTTTTAATGAATTTTTTCAGAACCTGCCCCCGGAGATCGTGGTGGTGCTTGATGAGGCGTACGTTGAGTTTGCCACGGCCCCGGATTGTTTAGACGGTCTGACGCAGATTGCCGAAGACCGGCCTGTTGTTGTGCTGAGAACCTTTTCCAAGGCTTACGGTCTTGCGGGCATTCGCATTGGCTACGGCATCATGCCGGCGGCCATGGCGGCCATGTGCAACCGGGTCAGGGAACCGTTTAACACCAACCTGCTGGCCCAGGCCGGGGCGGCGGCGGCCCTGGAGGATGATGATTTTTTGGATCAGACCCGCACCCTGGTTCACGCCGAGCTGGCATTTCTTCAGGATCGGTTGAAAGCCATGGGAGTGGATTGTTTTCCCACCCAGTCCAATTTTTTTCTCATTGATGTGAAAAAAGATGCTGATGAAGTGTTTGAACAGATGCTGCAAAAAGGCGTGATTGTCCGGTCAATGGTTTCTTATGGGTATCCCTCGTATATCCGGGTGAATGTGGGCATTCGCAGGGAAAATAAACGGTTTCTTGATGCACTGGCGGATGTGGTGGTGTAAAAAATCGAATTGAAGGGTGAATTGATGCAAAAACTGGTCATTACCATTGACGGTCCGGCCGGGGCCGGAAAAACAACGGTCAGCCGGACCCTGGCGGATCGGCTGGGATACCGATATATTGACACGGGGGCCCTTTACCGGGGCGTGGCGTTTGAGGCGGCCAGAAAAGGCATTGTCCCGGATGATGACCCGGCCCTTGCCGATTTGTGTCAGGGACTGGATTTTAAATTTGTCCGTCATGATGGGGGCGTAAGCCTTTTTTCCGGGAAAACAGACATTTCAGAGGCCATCCGCACGCCGGAGATGTCCCTGATGGCGTCTGCCGTATCCGCCCGCCCGGTGGTGCGCGAAGCGCTGATGGGAATTCAGCGCAGGCTGGGGGCGGAAAAAGCGGCCGTGTTTGAAGGCCGGGACATGGGCACGGTGGTTTTTCCGGAAGCAGATGTAAAATTTTTTCTGACCGCGGACATAAAAACCCGGGCCGCCCGCCGCTGCCGCGAGCTGGAAGCAAAAAATATCCCTCAGGCATACGCGGACGTGGAAAAAGAGATGCAGCAGCGGGATACCAGCGATGCCACCCGCGCGGTTGCCCCCTTAAAACCCGCGGATGATGCCTTTTTGATTGATTCCACCCGCTATGGTGTTGATGCGGTTATTGATCAGATGATGGGGCATGTCCAAAAAAAATTACAAAAAAAATAACAGGAAAAAATTAACCCCTCCCTGCTGCCCTGCTTTTTCGTAATTTTACAAAGCCGTCGAAATTATATCTTGTTTTTAAAAAAAAGGTCTGCTATTTAAATTTGGTTATACTGATTGGAAACCAATGCCGGTCAGTATAAAAAAAATCGGCTAAAGGAGAAAAATGTTAATGGAAAATTTTGTAAACAATTCTGAAGAAGTGCAGACCCCGGCAGATGCGGAGATGGAAGAAGCCACGCAGGTGACAGCAAAAACACTGGCAGCGGACGACGATTCCGATCAAAGCATGGAAGACTTGATGGCCATGTATGAAGAAAGCCTCAAGCAGTTTGAAGAAGGAGAGGTGGTTATCGGCACCATTATTTCTGTGGACAGAGATCATGTTCTGGTGGATGTCGGCTACAAATCAGAAGGTCAGATTCCCATTCATGAATTTAAAGATGAAAACGGGAAAGTGGATGTGAACCTCAATGATCAGGTTGAGGTCATGATTGAAGTCTGGGATGAAGACGAAGAGCGGGTCATCCTGTCAAAGGAGAAAGCCGCCAAAGTTAAGGTATGGGAAGCCATCAAAGACATTCATGAGGCGGACGGCACCGTGGAAGGGGTGGTGACCAACCGTGTCAAGGGCGGTTTTTCCGTGGATGTCGGCGTTCAGGCGTTTTTGCCCGGCTCTCAGGCGGATTTGCGTCCCATTCGCAATCTGGATGAAATGGTGGGCAAGTCCTTTGATTTTAAAATTTTAAAATTCAATCGCAAAAGAAACAATATTGTGCTTTCCCGGCGGGCCATTCTGGAAGCCGAAAGAGAATCCAAACGGGCCGCCACCCTGGCTTCCATTGAAGAAGGCAGCGTGATGGAAGGCGTGGTTAAAAATATTACGGAATATGGTATTTTTGTGGATCTTGGCGGCGTGGACGGCCTGCTGCACATCACGGATATTTCCTGGGGACGGGTGAAACATCCGTCCGAACTTTACAATATCGGCGATACCATCAATGTGAAGGTTCTGTCTTTTGACCGGGAAAATGAACGGGTTTCCCTGGGCATGAAGCAGCTGGTGCCGGATCCCTGGACCACGGCAGCGGAAAAATATCCCGTGGGCACCCGGGTTAACGGCAAAGTGGTCAGCCTTACGGATTACGGCGCATTTGTGGAAGTGGAAGAAGGGATTGAAGGCCTGATTCATGTGTCTGAAATGTCCTGGACCCGAAAAGTGCGTCATCCTTCAAAAGTCGTTTCCGCCGGCGAAATCGTTGAGGCGATCGTGCTGGATATCCGTCCGGAAAGCCGGCGCATTTCTCTGGGCATGAAGCAGATTACCCCCAATCCCTGGGAAATGATCAGTGAGAAATATCCCATTGGTTCCACCATTGAAGGCAAAATTAAAAACATCACGGATTTCGGTATTTTTATCGGTATTGACGATGATATCGACGGCCTGGTGCATATTTCGGATATTTCCTGGATCAAGCGGATTAAGCACCCCTCCGAGCTGTATCAGAAAGGGGATGTGGTTCAGGCCAAAGTGCTGGATATTGACAAATCCAATGAACGGTTTTCCCTGGGCATCAAGCAGCTGGAGGATGATCCCTGGAAGACCGTGGCGGAACGTTACCCCACCGGTACTGAGATCAACGGGACCATTACCAATATCACGGATTTTGGTATTTTTGTGGAACTGGAAGAAGGCATTGAAGGTCTGGTGCATGTGTCCGAGATCAGCAAGGAAAAGATCAAGACTCCGGTGGGCCAGTATGAGGTCGGGGACACTTTGTCCGCCAAAGTCATGAACATCAATACCGAAGACCGCCGGATCGGGTTGTCGGTGAAACGGCTGGGCAATGACGAAGATGACCAGTCCATGCTCGAAGAATATGTGAACAAATCCCAGCCCGCGCCGTCCAGTTTCGGCGCCATCCTGAAAGAAAACCTTCAGGAAAAGCTAAACGATCAGGCACGGCAGGCAGAAGCGGAAAAAGCGGCGGCCAGTGAAGCCGGGGAAAAGGAAGCAGTATCCGCAGAACCTTCCGCAGACTCCGGGGAAACCCCGGATCAGGAGGATGCGGAATAACCGCTTCTGTTTTTGACTAGGCCAACGGTGGCATGATATCGGCATGAATGGATGTTGAGTTTCAATTGAGTTTCGATGCTTGCATTCAATTTGCCGGTGTTTTGCCGGATACGGGTTAAATAGGGATGGGACAGTTTTGTCTCATCCCTATCTCTTTTTAAAGGACATTTCCCATGTTTTCCAGGCGACATCCCTATCTTTTCTTTTTGCTGATTTTTACCGCTATTGTAACGGGCAGCATGGTGATTTTATCGCTGCTGGATATTTTTTCTTCGAACCGGTCGGATCTGGGATTTGGCCAGAAAGTGGGAGTGATTGAAATCACCGGTGTTATCGCCGATTCCCGGCAGGTTCTGGAGCAGATCAGAAATTTCCGGAAAAACAGCGCTGTAAAATCCATTGTGGTCCGCATTGATTCCCCGGGCGGCGGCGTCGGACCCTCCCAGGAAATATTTCAGGAAATCCGGAAAACCCGGGAGCAGAAAAACGTTATTGCCTCTCTTGGGGCCATTGCCGCTTCCGGGGGATATTACATTGCCGCTGCGGCAGATGGTATTGTGGCCAGTCCCGGTACCATTACCGGCAGCATCGGGGTGATTCTGGGATACACGAATTTTGAAACCCTGTTTCAGAAAATCGGGCTTCGGCAGGTGGTGGTGAAAAGCGGGGAATACAAGGATATTGCATCGCCGGTCCGGGAAATGACGGAAAAAGAAAGACAGATTCTTCAGAAATTTTCCGATACCGTTCACCGCCAGTTTATCGGGGATGTGGCCCAAACCCGCCACCTGCCGGTGGAAACGGTGCGGGAAATAGCAGACGGCCGGATTTTTACCGGGGAAACCGCAAAGGATCTGAATTTAATTGACCGTCTGGGAAATTTTGAAGATGCCGTGGAATGGGCCGGCCGTCTGGGCGGGATAACCGGAGAGATCACAACCGTGTATCCGCCTGAAAAACAGCTGCCGTTTATAAAATACCTGGTGGATGCTGTGGCGCAGCAGCTTACGGCCCTGGTGGCGGAAAAAGAAGCCGGGCTGATGAGCGATAACCTTGGCGGCGGGTATTTGTATCAACCGGATGCCGGCGGCAGGTAGCCGGATGCCGGCGGCAATAGCGTGTTATTGAAAAATGCTGGTGTCCCCCAGCCCCTTGCGCAGGATTTCAGGTTCATCGCCGATCAGGGAAACAACACTGGACGGCTCATGGGACACCGGGCCGCCGTCAATGACCAGGTCGATGCTGGCGCCGTAGTGGTCGTGCAGCAGGGAAGGGTCCGCAATCATCACCTTATCCGGCAGGTCTGCACTGGTGGAGATGATGGGATGTCCCAGCGCCTGTACCAGATTCAGGCAGATTTCATGATCCGGAACGCGGATGCCGGCGGTTTTCCGTTTGGTCAGCATGATTTTCGGCACCATGCGGGAGCCTTCCAGGATAAACGTGTACGGTCCCGGCAGCAGTCGTTTCATGGTTTTATACGCGTAATTGGATACTTTGGCGTAATCGCTGATGTTTTTCAGATCTGAACAGATAAAGCTGAAAGGTTTTTTTTTGTCCCGGTTTTTAATCCAGTATATTTTTTCAATGGCTTTTTTGTTCATGATATCACAGCCGATACCGTAAATGGTATCGGTGGGATATATAATAATCCCGCCGTCCCGGAGTACGGAAACCGCCTGGGAAATCAGCCGGGGTTGCGGATTTTGCGGATTAATGGAAATCAGCATGCGCGTCTCTTTTACCTTGATTCTGCTGCCTTGTCCCGGCAGAGAGCTGATGGAAAAGGCCCTGTGCGCCGGAGGAAAAATGAAATTTAATCGTTGTAGGAATTATTATTATAGTGGTATTTAGTTTGTCAAGATTGTTCGCAAATTGTATTCATAAACCGGAAAATCCGGTGATATCAAATATTTTGGAGGCGTTATGATAAAAAGACCACCTGAAGAAGCCTATTCATTTGATGATGTGCTGCTTCTTCCCAATTATTCGGATGTGCTTCCCAGTGAAGTGAACACCAGCACGCGGCTGAGCCGCAATATTGATTTGAATATTCCCATTGTCACGGCTGCCATGGATACGGTGACCGAGGCAGCCACTGCCATCAGCGCGGCCCGGGAAGGGGGGATCGGTTTTATTCACCGGAACATGAGTGTTGAGTCCCAATGCCTGGAAGTCAAGCATGTGAAAAAATCAGAAAGCGGCATGATTGTGGATCCCGTCACCACGACGCCGGATAAACCCATCCGGGAGGTGCTGAAACTGATGCAGCAGTTTCGGATTTCCGGGGTGCCGGTTACCCAGGGAAAGCGACTGGTGGGCATTGTCACCAACCGGGATCTCCGGTTTGAAACCAATTTGGAAAAAAAAGTGTCCGAAGTCATGACCAAAGAAAACCTGATTACGGTTTCCGAAGGTATTGATCTGGAAGCATCCAAAAAACTGCTGCACCAGCACCGCATTGAAAAACTCCTGGTGGTGAAAAACGGGGATCAGCTCTCCGGCATGATTACCATCAAGGATATTGAAAAAATACGGAAATACCCCCGTTCTTCCAAAGACAGCATCGGCAGGCTCCGGGTGGGGGCCGCCGTTGGCGTGGGCGCGGATATGAAAGATCGGGCCGAAGGACTGGTAAAAGCCGGCGTGGATGTTCTTTTGATTGATACATCCCATGGCCATTCCGCCAACGTGATCAATACGGTCAAATATCTGAAAAGCACTTATCCGGATGTGGATGTGATTGCCGGTAATGTGGGCACTGCCAAAGGGGCGGAAGATTTGATCAATGCCGGCGTGGATGCCGTGAAAATCGGCATTGGTCCGGGCTCCATCTGCACCACCCGCATTGTGGCCGGCATTGGGGTGCCCCAGCTGACCGCCATTTTAAACTGCCGTTCCATTTCCAATCAGACCGGCGTGCCCATCATTGCCGACGGCGGCATTAAATTTTCCGGCGACATTACCAAGGCCATCGGCGGCGGGGCCCATTGCGTGATGATCGGCGGGCTTTTTGCCGGCACCGAGGAAAGCCCGGGAGAAAAAATTATTTTTCAGGGCCGGAGTTATAAGTCCTACCGCGGCATGGGGTCTGTGGAAGCCATGAAACAGGGCAGCAAGGATCGCTACTATCAGGGAGACGAAACAGACGGAGACAAGCTGGTGCCCGAAGGCATCGTGGGCCGGGTGCCGTACCGGGGAACCCTGGCGGAAAATATTTTCCAGCTGGTGGGGGGCCTCAAATCCGGCATGGGGTATGTGGGATGCCGCACCATTGAAGAGCTCCGGGAAAAGGCGCGGTTTATCAAAATCAGCGCCGCGGGCTTGCGGGAAAGCCATGCCCATGATGTCATTATCACCAAAGAAGCGCCCAACTACAGTATTGAATAATCATTATGATGCCTGAAACCAAAAGTCCCGGTAAATTTGTCCATTTGCACGTTCATACGGAATACAGCCTGCTGGACGGGGCCATCCGCATTGGCGCTCTGCTGGAAAAGGCCCGGGCCGACGGCATGCCGTCGGTGGCCATTACGGACCACGGCACCATGTTCGGCGTGGTGGATTTTTTTCAGCAGGCCCGGCAGGCGGGAATCAAGCCCCTGATCGGGTGCGAGTGCTATGTGGCCCCCCGGACCCTTTACGACAAGACCCCCGCGGACCACAAAGGCGTGTCCCACCTGGTACTTTTGGCGGAAAATCAGGAAGGATATAAAAATCTCTGCGCCCTGGCCACCAAAGCCAGCCTGGAGGGGTTTTATCACCGGCCCCGCATTGACAAGCAGATTCTGGCCGAACACAGCAGCGGGCTCATTGGATTGTCCGCCTGTTTAAAAGGCGAAATTCCCATGTTGCTGAGGGCCGGAAAAACTGAGGCGGCGGACGCGGCGGCAAAATTTTTTGTGGACCTGTTTGGTGAGAATAATTTTTTTCTGGAAGCCCAGCATAACGGCATTCCGGATCAGGAAATCGTCAATCAGGGTTTGCTGGACATGCATCACCGTCTGGGTATCCCCATGGTGGCCACCAATGACTGCCATTACCTGAACCAGGAAGATGTCAAAGCCCATGATGTGCTGTTATGCATCCAGACCGGCCGCACGGTAAAAGATGCCAATCGGTTTAGATTCAGTACGGATGAACTGTATTTTAAATCCAGTGCTACCATGATTGCGGATTTCGCGGATTATCCCGGGGCCATTGAAAACACCTTGGCCATTGCGGAGCGATGCCATGTGGATTTTGACTTTAACACGTTTCATTTTCCGAAATTTGATTTAACCACTGAAAAATCCGAAGCCCAGCTTTTTGAGGAAAAAGTCCGTGCCGGGTTTGCGGAAAAAATGGCCATTGTCCGGGCCAAAAACCCAGACGCTGATGAAACGGTCTATAAAGAACGGGTGGATTATGAAATATCCGTGATCAATGA
This sequence comes from Desulfobacteraceae bacterium, assembly GCA_011390465.1. Taxonomy (GTDB): domain Bacteria; phylum Desulfobacterota; class Desulfobacteria; order Desulfobacterales; family Desulfosalsimonadaceae; genus SURF-3. Next base: position 6,554 of record JAABSH010000001.1, on the reverse strand, counting down.
CATGGGATTTCCGGGCTATTTTCTCATTGTTGCCGATTTTATCGAATATTCGAAGAAAAACGGTATTCCCGTCGGTCCGGGCCGGGGGTCTGCCGCGGGCTCCCTGGTGGCTTATTCCCTGAGCATTACCGATCTGGATCCCATTGAGCATGGTCTTATTTTTGAACGGTTTTTGAATCCGTCCCGCATCAGCATGCCGGATATTGATGTGGATTTTTGCATCAACGGCCGGGAAGCGGTGTATCATTACGTGGTGGACCGGTACGGCGGCGGGGATTACGTGGCCCAGATCATTACCTTCGGAAAAATGAAAGCCCGGGCCGTGATCCGGGACGTGGGCCGGGCCCTGGACATTCCCCTGAGCGAGGTGGATATCATTGCCAAGCTGGTGCCGGAAGATTTAAACATTACCATTGAAAAAGCCCTGGAAAAAGAACCCCGGCTCAGGGAAAAGGTTGAAAACAACCGGGAATTTGCGGATCTCATTGAAATTTCAAAAACCCTGGAAGGGTTGAACCGTCATGCCTCCACCCACGCGGCCGGGGTGGTGATCGGGGACAAGCCACTGGTGGAATATCTTCCCCTGTATCGGGGAAAACGCGGGGAAGTGCTGACCCAGCTTGATATGAAAAAAGTGGAGAATATCGGACTGGTAAAGTTTGATTTCCTGGGGTTGCGCAACCTTACCATCATTGCCGATGCCCTGAGAATCATCAAAGATCAGGGCAAAACCCCGCCGGATCTGGCCCATCTGGATTTAACGGATAAAAAAACCTACGCGCTTCTGGCGGCCGGAGATACCTCAGCCGTATTTCAGCTGGAAAGCACGGGAATGAAGGATTTGATCATTCGCCTGAAACCGGAAAATTTTGCCGAAGTAACCGCCCTCGTGGCCCTTTACCGGCCCGGTCCCATGGGCAGCGGCATGGTGGATGATTATGTGGACTGCAAGCATGGCCGGCGGGAAGTAAGCTATCTGGTGCCTGAGCTGGCGCCCATTTTAAAGCCCACCTATGGGGTGATTCTGTATCAGGAACAGGTCATGAAAATTGCCAGCCAGCTGGCAAATTATTCCATGGCCGAAGCCGACGGCCTGCGAAAGGCCATGGGCAAAAAAATTCCCGAGGTCATGGCCAAACAGCTGGACCGGTTTGTGGACGGGGCGGTAAAAAACAACATTCCCAAAGAAAAAGCCGCTGAACTGTTCGGGCTGATCGAAAAATTCGCAGGTTACGGATTCAACAAATCCCACAGTGCCGCCTATGCGCTCATTGCATTTCAGACCGCTTATTTAAAGGCCCATTTTCCGGTGGAATACATGGCAGCCGTGCTGACCTCGGAAATGAACACCCTGGACAATGTGGTGAAATATATTGCGGAATGCCGCAATCACAATATTTCGGTGCTGCCGCCGGATATTAATGAAAGCCAGAAAGGATTTTCCGTTTCCGGGGATGCCATCCGGTTCGGACTGGCTGCCGTGAAAAATGTGGGAGAATCCGCCATTGACTCCATTGTTGAAACCCGTCAGCAGGGAGATTTCAATTCCCTGTTTGAGTTCTGCCAGCGGGTGGATGTGCGGAAAGTCAACAAACGGGTCCTGGAGAGCCTGATTCAGTGCGGGGCCTTTGATTCCACCGGCGCCCGGCGTTCCCAGATGATGGCGGCGGTGGAGGATGCGCTGGATTACGGCCAGAGAGTTCAGAAAGAGGCCGCAGATCCGCAGATGAGCCTGTTCGGGGATGCTTCCGGCCGCAAAGAGCTGAACCCGCCGGCCTTGCCGGAAATTGAGGAATGGGATGAAAAGCAGAAATTGAATCTGGAAAAAGAGGCCATCGGGTTTTATATTACCGGTCATCCCCTGGATGCCTATCAGGAGCTGATCGATAAATTTGCCAGCACCAACGCCCTTGCCATAACCGAAGAAGGGGTTCTGGACGGGGCTGCGGTCCGTATCGGCGGGATGATTCGCGCCAGCAAAATGATCATGGACAAGCGGGGCAATACCATGGCGTTTGTGGATCTGGAAGACATTAACGGATCAGTGGAAGTCACGGTGTTCGCCTCAGTTTATGAGCAGAGCCGGGATATCCTGATCGAGGATGCGCCGGTGTTTGTTCAGGGCAGGCTTCAGAAAAATGAAAAATTTGCCAAAATCATTGCCGAACATATCGTACCCATGGCCCAGGTGGAGGCCCTGTGGTCCGCCAGTGTTCATCTGGCCATTGACGCGCTGAAAACCGATACAAAAGCATTAACCGATCTTCACGCGGTGCTGAAACACTATCCCGGTCAGTGCAAGGGGTTTCTCCATGTGAAAGTCCCTGAAAAAACGGAAACCATTATTGAACTGCCCGGAGAAATGAAACTGCGGCCCGGCAGCGCACTGGTAAATGAAGTGAACCGGCTGCTGGGATACCCGGCAGTGACCACCCAGTGCGCACCGATTCAGCAGATACCGGATCCGGCGGAGAATAACGGCAAAAAAGTGATCCGGGGAAGATTCAGGAATTCTGCAAAAGGTAAATCAGTCTAAGGAGGAAAACAATGAAGCAGAGGATCAATACAAAATATTGGATGATTATGGGGGCATTTTTGCTGTGCCAGAGCTTTTTTATGGGGTTTGTTTCCATAGGGGCAGCCTATGACCTGGGGCTGCAGGCGTCAACGCGCATGTCGCCTTTGGATATTGAAGAGGGTCTGGTGGGACTAAAGATGGATATGGGAGATTTTTCCATCACCCCGCGGATGGGGTTTGGCCTTGCGGACATGGACCACGGCGATGACCTTTTTCTTTTTACCATTGGTGCCGGATTTGATTATTATCTCTCTGATGAACAGCTAAGGCCCTATGTGGGTGGTGATTTGTTTATTGATTATGTGGATGAAGACGGATCAGATATTGCCGTGACCCTGAATCCGCACCTGGGTGCTGAATACCGCTTCAGTGAAAAATTCAGTATCGGCGGAAATATCGGGCTTCAGCTTGGGGTCGGAGAGTTTCTGGGATCTGATGTCCGGTTCGGGACAACCTCCATGCTCCATATGACTTATTATTTTTAACGCCCGCGTTTTAGTGAAAAGGATATTGTTATGCAGGTTCCGTTGCTTGATTTAAAAGCCCAGTATCAGTCCATAAAAGCCGAGTGCCTTGCGGTTACTGAAAAAATATATGAAAGCCAGTATTTTATCCTCGGCCCCTATGTGGAGCAGCTGGAGGCGGAAATTGCCGAATATTGTTCGTCAGCATATGCCGTGGGGGTTTCTTCCGGCACGGACGGGCTGCTGCTGTCATTAATGGCGGCCGGTATCGGCCCGGGAGACCGGGTGATGACCACGCCGTATACGTTTTTTGCCACTGCCGGGGCCGTGAGCCGGTTGGGCGCGATTCCGGTGTTCGCGGATATCGAGCCGGAAACCTATAATATCGCACCGGAAAGTATTGAAGCGGTTCTTGCCGCCATGCCGGCGGCGGCACGCCGCAGTGTAAAAGCCATTATTCCGGTGCATTTGTATGGCCAGTGTGCGGAGATGGCGCCTGTTCTGGAGATAGCGGAAAAATATCATCTGCTGGTAATTGAAGATGCGGCCCAGGCCATCGGGTCGGAATATCAGGGAAAACGGGCCGGCGCCATGGGGGATTTCGGATGTTTTTCATTTTTCCCGTCGAAAAACCTCGGCGGGTTTGGCGATGGCGGCATTGTGACCACCAATTCCGCGGACCGCTATGAAACCCTGAAAATTCTGAGGGTGCACGGAGGCCATCCCAAATATTATCACTCTGCCATTGGCGGCAATTTCCGGCTGGACGCGCTTCAGGCCGCCATTGTATCCATCAAGCTGAAATATCTGGATCAATGGACGGCCGCCCGTCAGAAAAATGCCGCACAGTATAAGGCCCTGATCGAAACCGCTGGTTTAAGCCATATGATCCGGATACCGATAGAGAAGCAGAACCGGCATATTTACAATCAGTTTGTCATTCAGGTGCCTGAAAAAAGGGATGGGTTGAGAGATTTTTTGATCCAGAGCGGCATTGGCTGTGAAATTTATTATCCCGTGCCCCTTCATCTTCAGCAGTGTTTTGCGGATCTGGGATATGGCCCTGGTGATTTTCCTGTCTCTGAATATGCCGCCGGCCATACCCTGGCCCTGCCGGTGTATCCGGAACTGTCTGAGGAGCAGATTGCCTTTGTGGTGGACCGCATAAAAGCGTTTTACGGATAAATGGACTTCTGCTGCCAGGATAAATACGGTTTTATTGAGGCGGCCCTGGATCAACGGATAAAAAACCGGCGTCTTCGCCGTCTCCGGGATGTCACACCGCTGAACAGCCCTGAAATTAAGGCCAGCGGCCGGACCATGATAAATTTCTGTTCCAATGATTACCTGGGGCTGGCCCGGCACCCCCGGCTTCAGGAGCGGGCCATTGAATTTATCCGTCAATACGGGGCCGGTGCCACTGCTTCCCGCCTGATTTGCGGAAACTATGATTTTTACAGGAAAATAGAAACCAAGCTGGCCCGGTTGAAGAAGACCCCGGCGGCGCTGGTGCTGGCCACTGGATTTCAGGCAAATATTTCCGCCATACCGGCGCTTGCGGATCAAAATTCTTTGATCTTTTCCGACGCATTGAACCATAACAGCCTGATTCAGGCCTGCCGCCTGGCCCGGTGCCGTGTGAAGGTTTACCGGCACAATGATCTGACCCATCTGTCGCAATTGCTTGAACAGCCTTTAGATAATCATGTCAGCCGGATTTTTATCGTGACGGAATCCGTGTTCAGCATGGACGGGGATGTAGCGGATCTGGCGGGCATTGTCCATCTGGCAAAACAATACAATGCGTTTCTGATCGTGGATGATGCCCATGCCACAGGTGTCTTCGGGAGCAAGGGCATGGGGCTGAGCTGCGGGCATGACATTGATCTTGTCATCGGCACCTTTGGAAAAGCCGGCGGTGCTTTTGGCGCTTACTTTGCGTGCGCTGAAAATCTGAAACACTATATGGTGAATTTCTGTGCCGGTCTGATTTACAGCACTGCTCTGCCCCCGGCAGTGATGGGAGCGGTGGACGGGGCCCTTGAAATCATTCCGGAAATGGACGAAGAACGGCGATTGCTTCAGAAAAATGCCCAATACCTGCGCCAGTGCCTTCATGATCAGGGATGGGAAACCGGCAATTCCGCCACCCAGATTGTTCCGGTATTGATCGGAAAAGCGCAGGATGCGCTTGACCTGTCCGGTTTTCTTGAAGAAAACGGCATCCTTATTACCGCCATCCGGCCGCCCACGGTGCCGGAAGGGGCCTCGCGGATACGCATATCCTTGTCTGTTTCGCATGCCCGGCACCACATTGACCGTCTGGTCGAGTTGATGGAAAAATGGCAGCGTCGGAAATAATGATCATCCGGCTGGAGCGTCCTTATGGTGGTTGCTGATCTGCCGGACCGGCTTTTTGTTGCCGGAACGGACACAGAAGTGGGCAAAACCGTTGTCAGCGCCATCCTGGTGGCCGGAACAAAAGCGGTTTACTGGAAACCAGTGCAAAGCGGGACCCTGGATTCCACGGATACGGCCTGGGTGCGTCAAAAAACCCGCCTGCCGAAGGGGCATTTTCTGCCGGAAACTTACCGGCTTTCGCAACCGTTGTCGCCTCATGCCGCTGCTGCCATTGACGGCATCCATATTGACCTGGAAAAAGTCACCCTGCCGGACCCATCAACCTGTCCCCGCCTGATTGTGGAAGGGGCAGGGGGACTGATGGTTCCCCTGAACCGGAACGCGTTTATGCTGGATCTGATCCTGCATCTGAAGCTGCCCGTGCTGCTGGTGGCCCGCAGTACCCTTGGCACCATCAATCATACCCTCTTGTCTCTAATGGCGCTGCGCCAGCGGGCGATTCCCGTGGCCGGGGTGGTGATGAACGGTGCAAGGAACCGGATAAACAGGGATGCCGTTGAAACGTATGGCCGGGTGCCGGTGGTGGCAGTGCTTGACCGGCTTGCTTCTGTTGATCGCGACGGCCTGCAAAAAGCATATCATCAATTTTTTGGAAAATTCGCTGCGTTTTAGCCGATGAAATTGATTGCCCCTAAGGGGTTTTTGGGGTTATAAATAATACAATCAGTTATTTATCCCTAAAAAAAACAGCAAGGTCTGATAACGGTCTTAAGGGTGCGCTGAGCCGGTAAAATCAGAGATAAAGGGATATTTATAAAAAAAGGAATTTTTTTGAATTAAGGGTTGACAAAGAAAGGGGCGGCATGTAGAACCGCATAATCTTTTTGCCGGAAACAATTTGACGCAGAAAGAAACCGCTTAAAAAAATTTCAGAGAGTCAAAAAAAAGATTGACATAGAAAATTTTTAAGCATATAAATATCAGATTGCCTCACGGGGCGAAAAAATTGTTCTTTTCAAAAAGCGTAACAAACGCCATTTTTGATACCAGAGTGTAACACCATTGATCTTTGAAAACTAAATAGTGACGAAAAAAATTGGGTCTTTAAGTTAATTTCAGGATACGATTAATATGGGCTTATTTATTTTAAT
>JAABSH010000019.1 GCA_011390465.1 Desulfobacteraceae bacterium | reverse complement strand
TAATTATTTTATAAATAGCTATACTTTTCCAGAATTGCAGATCGCCCTTTATTTTTTAATATTTTTTCTTGCCGGGCTGCTTATTTCCTATTTCAGCAGTCTGTCGGAACGGTTTGTGGCCCGCAAAACCATTAAAAAATTAAAAGAAGAACTGGCCCATGCCGGCATCAAAATTTCAGAGATGGAAGCTGCCCAGGCGCCGGCACAGGAAACCGAACCTGCGCCAGTCCCGGAAGACAAGCCGGAACCTGTTTTTGCGGAAGCCTCTTCCAAAACCGGATTGTAAAGAAATTTATTCCGGCCCCGGAAATTGTCCATGACCCCGTCTTCCCTCACCCCTATGATGCAGCAGTACCTGGCCATCAAAGCGCAGTACGAGGATTTTATCCTTTTTTACCGGATGGGGGATTTTTATGAAATGTTTCTGGAGGACGCCAAAACTGCTTCCCGGGAGCTTGAAATCACCCTGACCGCCAGGAACAAAAAAGAGGACAATGCCGTTCCCATGTGCGGCGTGCCGGTGAAGGCCGCGGAAGGATATATTTCCCGGCTTATCGACAAAGGCTACAAAGTGGCCATCTGCGAGCAGACCGAAAATGCGGCAAAAGCCAAGGGCCTGGTAAAACGGGATGTGGTCCGGGTGGTAACCCCGGGCATGGTGATCAACGAAGCTCTTCTCGATGAAAAAACCCATAATTTCGTGCTGGGGGTTTCCCGGCACAAAGAGATTTTTGGACTGTCCTGCCTGGATTTGTCCACCGGCACCTTCCGGGTGGCGGAAACCGGCCGGCCGGACGCCATTATCGAGGAAGCCCGCAAAATTGCACCCAATGAAATCATTCTGCCGGAAACTGCGCGCAATGATGAGGGGTTTTCACTGTTTTTAGACGCTTTTTCCGATATATCCATCAGTTTTCTGCCGGATCGGGTATTTTCCCTTCATGAGGCCCGACGCCGCCTGCTGGAGCAGTTCAATACCCGGAGTCTGGAAGGGTTCGGATGTGAAAACCTGAATGCCGGCATCTGCGCGGCCGGGGCGTTGGTGTTTTATGTGGAGGATGCCCAGAAGCAAACCATCCGCCACCTCACCGGGCTGGAAACCTATGTGCTGGATCAGTATCTTTTAATTGATGCGGTCAGTTTTCAGAATCTGGAATTGTTCAGAAATCTCAAAACCGGGGCCCGGGCCGGCACCCTGCTCGGGGTGATGGATGCCACGGTCACCGCCATGGGCGGCCGGCTTTTGAAGAAGTGGCTCCGCTATCCCCTGGTGGATATGGCGGAAATTAATGCCCGGCTGGACGCGGTGGAAGAGGCAAAAAACCGCACGGGAGAGCGGAAAACCCTCCGGCAGCGCTTTAAATCCGTGGCAGACATGGAACGTCTGGCTGGCCGGATTTCCATGGGATATGCCAACGCCCGGGATCTTCTGGCACTCAAAGACTCTATTCAGATGCTGCCGGCGATTTCAAGGGCGCTTGCGGACTTTCAGACGGCATTGTTCCAATGGGAGATATCCCGGGATGCGGCCCTGGTCCAGCTGGCCGATCTTATTGAATCCGCCATTATTGATGCGCCCCCGCCCACGGTAAATGAGGGCGGCATGATCCGGAAAGGCTACAGCCGTGAGCTGGATGAGCTGATAAAAATTGCCAGCGACGGCAAAGGGTGGCTGGCCGAACTGGAAGCAAAAGAGCGGGACACCACCGGCATCACCAGTCTCAAAGTGCGCTATAATAAAGTTTTCGGGTATTACATCGAGGTTTCAAAGTCCTATATAAACGCGGTGCCCGCTCATTATGTGCGCAAGCAGACCCTGGTCAATGCCGAGCGATACATCACGGATGATCTCAAGAAATTTGAGACCCGGGTGCTGGGGGCGGAAGAACGGCGGGCCGCCCTGGAATATGAGCTGTTCTGTGAGATCCGGTCCCGGGTCGTTGAAAACACCCCGGCCATTATGGAAACCGCCGGGTTTGTGGCGGTGCTGGATTGCCTGCTGGGGTATGCGGAAATTGCTGATCTGAACAATTATGTGCGGCCGGAAATGAATATTGAGGGCGTGATCCATATTGAAGACGGCCGGCATCCGGTGGTGGAAAAACTGCTGGCCGGAGAGCGGTATGTGCCCAATACCATTCATATGGACAACCGGGAGAGCCAGGTACTCATTATTACCGGTCCCAATATGGCCGGAAAATCCACCGTGCTTCGTCAGGTGGCCCTGATCGTGCTCATGGCCCAGGCCGGCGCGTTTGTTCCGGCCAGCTATGCCGGCATTTCGGTTACAGACCGGATTTTTACCCGGGTCGGGGCACTGGATAATTTGTCCCAGGGGCAGAGTACGTTTATGGTGGAAATGGAAGAAACCGCCAATATCCTGAACAATTCTTCGCCGGACAGTCTGGTGGTGATGGATGAAATCGGCCGGGGCACCAGTACCTTTGACGGCCTGAGCATTGCCTGGGCCGTGGCCGAATATCTGCACGACCTGCGCGGGGCCGGCGTGAAAACCCTGTTTGCCACCCATTATCATGAACTCACCGAGCTGGTGAACGTCCGGCCCCGGGTGAAAAATTTCAATATTGCGGTAAAAGAATGGAATGATGAAATTATTTTTCTGCATAAACTGCTGGAAGGCGGCACCAACCGCAGTTACGGCATCCAGGTGGCGCGACTGGCCGGTATTCCGGAAAAAATTATCAAACGTGCCAAAAAAGTGCTGGCAAATATCGAAAAATACGGCCATGTTCTGGAAGGTCGAGACGGGGGCCGGGCTGCCGCAAAAAAAGCCGGCACCGGGCAGGTGCAGTTAACCCTGTTCGAGAGCCCGGAAAGCGTGGTGATGGAAAAATTGCGGCAGGCGGATATTGCCGCCATGACGCCCCTTGACGCCCTCAATTATCTGAGTATGCTCAAGGAAAAAGCGGCCGGCGGCATTGCGCCGAAAGCGAAGCATATTTCCGGGGGATGATCCGGTGTATTGCCTGCGCCCGGATGCCGGCCGGCCGGTGCCCCAGCGGTGTGTAAATTGACGAATATGAACATACGCAAAACAATTGTCACAATTCTGATCTGTTGCACGGTTTCCGTGTTCTGGTCCTGCGCCTCTTCCGGTTCCACTGCGAAAAATTTGTTTTTTCAGGCGGAGTCCTGCAGCACCAGGCTTCAGAGCAGTCCTGACCGGCAGAAATTTCGGTCTTACTGGTTTGACTGCATTGAAATGTTTGACGCCGCCTATCAGCAGGACCCGGACGGTGCCTGGGCTGCGGCGGCATTGTTCAACAAGGCCCGGTTGTATGCGGATCTCTATACCCATTCCTATAAGGCCGAAGACCGCCAGACTGCGGAAAAAATATACCGGCAGATTATCCGGGAGTTTCCGTCCAGTGCTTATCGGGACAGGGCAGCAGACGGGATTAAAAAATTACCGGCCCTGACGGCGGGATCGGATGGTGCGGAAAAGGCAAAAAAAACTTTTTTCGCAGCCGAGGCTGAATATGCGGCCCTGTTGTCTCACCCGCATCAGCAAAAGTACCGGAGTTACTGGATAGGGGTGATTGACCGGTTTGAGTCGGTTTACAAGCAGGACCCGGATGGTCCCTGGGCCGCGGCCGGGCTGTATATGATGGCCAATGTCTACGAGGATCTCTACACCCATTCCTATAAAGCCGAAGACCGGCAGAAAGCATCGGAATTATATAAAAAAATCAAAACCCGGTATCCGGACAGCGCCTATTGCCGGAAAGCCGAAGACCGGCTGAAAAAAGATCAGGACAAGGCGTCTCGGGTCCGGAAAACCCGTGATGAAAAAAAACCAAAACCGGCGCCTGAACCGCAACAAGCCCCCGCACCGGAAGATGCGATTTCCGGTGTGATTTCCACGAATGCTTCGGGAAATGCTTCCGGGGATGTTGCCGGCACCGATCCGGCGCCGGCGGTTACCACCGTCACGGGAATCCGTTACTGGTCCAATCCCGAGTATACCCGGGTCGTGATCGATGCGGACCGGGCCACATCCTTTCAGAACAACCTGCTCAAAAAAGACCCGTCCCTTGCCCAGTCCCACCAGCGGCTGTACATTGATCTCAAAAACAGCCGCCTGGGAAACATTGAAAAAAGCATTCCCATCAACGACACGCTTCTCAAGGCGGCCCGGGCCGGTCAGTATACGCCGGATACCGTGCGGGTGGTGGTGGATATTAATTCTTTTGAGGATTATAATGTTTTTTCCCTGCCCAATCCTTTCCGGATTGTAATTGACGTTCGGGGAGAAGCTGTGGCCGCCGCCGCGCCGGAGACGGTGGCCATCAAGGACGGCCCGGGTGCCGTCTCCATTGCCCGGCAGCTGGCCCTGGGGGTGCGGCGCATTGTCATTGATCCCGGCCACGGCGGCCGGGACTACGGCGCCCCCGGTTATCTGAAAGGGGTGCATGAAAAATATGTGGTCCTTGATATCTCAAAGAAACTGGCCAAAAAAATCGAACAGGAACTGGGGTGCGAAGCCATTCTGACCCGGACCGGGGATCGGTATCTCACCCTTGAAGAGCGCACCGCCATTGCCAACACCAAAAAAGCAGATCTTTTTATTTCCATTCACGCCAATGCCGCGCGCAACAATCGGGCATTCGGGATTGAGACCTATTTTCTGAACCTGACCGCAGACGACGAATCCATCACTGTGGCGGCCCGGGAAAATGCCACCTCAGAAAAAAATATCAGTGAGCTTCAGACCATCTTAAATGACCTGCTTCAGAATGCTAAAATCAATGAATCCAGCCGCCTGGCCACCTATGTGCAGAAATCCCTGTGCGACAACATGGCCCGCAAATATAACCGGATTAATGACAAAGGCGTGAAACAGGCGCCTTTTTATGTCCTGATGGGCGCCCAGATGCCGGCCGTTCTGGTGGAAACCGCTTTTATCAGCAATAAAATGGAATGCCAGCGACTGACAGACAGTGGGTATCAGAACGCCCTGTGCGACGGGATTATCCATGGTATTCGCTCTTATATAAAGGAAACCCAGCCCACTGCCTATTTTCATGACCCGGCAGACAAAGACCCGCAGGGATAGCATCTGATGCCGGGGCAAAGGCGGCAGCCGGCAGTGAGGGCCGGTATTATCCGGATTCAGAACCCAAAAATTATTTAATTTAAAATATTAAAAAGAAAAGGAAGAACAATGGATAATCTTATGGCAATTTCTGTTTTTGACGGCCGTTATCACCGTCATACCGCAGCCTTGAATTCTATATTTTCAGAATACGGATTGATCCGGCATCGGGTGTTTGTTGAAATCCAGTGGCTGAAGTTTTTGTTTAAGGAACTTGCGCTGGAAAACGTGTCTGATCAGGAGATCCATCTGCTGGAAGCCATCAGTGCGGATTTTACGCCGGATGCGGCCCGCCGGGTCAAGGAAATTGAGAAAGAAACCAATCATGATGTCAAGGCCGTGGAGTATTATATCAAGGAGCACCTTTCCGAGCTCGGGCTTGGCCATCTTAAAGAATGGGTGCATTTTGCCTGTACGTCCGATGATATCAACAATACCGCCTATGCGCTGATGCTCAAAAAAGGCCGGGATGTACTGGTCGAAGATCTCGGCCGGGTCATTGAAAAAATAGAAACCCACGGCCGGCAGTACAAGGCCGTTCCCATGATGAGCCGGACCCACGGGCAGCCGGCCACGCCAACTACCGCGGGCAAGGAGTTCGTTAATTTTGCCTGGCGGCTGCGGATGGAAGTGATCACGTTCAGGTCTCTGTTTATTCATGGAAAGATGAATGGTGCCAGCGGTAATTTCAACGCCCATGCGTTTGTTTTTCCGGATGTGGACTGGATGGGGTCCAGTGAAAAATTTGTGGCCGGGTATTTGGGACTGACACCGATTCTGTATACCACCCAGATCAATCCCAATAATTATATCGCCGAGATGCTTCACAGTCTGATCCGGATCAGCGCCACCCTTATTGATTTTAACCGGGATATGTGGGGATATATTTCCCTGGGATATTTCAAGCAGAAAACCGTTGCCAGTGAAGTGGGTTCCTCCACCATGCCCCATAAAGTCAATCCCATTGATTTTGAAAACAGCGAAGGGAACCTGGGAATGGCCATTTCCCTGATGGAACATCTCAGTGTCAAGCTTTTGAATTCCCGGTTCCAGCGGGATCTTTCGGACAGTACGGTGCTGCGCAATCTGGGGGCGGTGTGGGGGTATGTGGTGATCGGACTCAAGAGCACCATCAAGGGACTGGATAAAATTGAAATTAACCCTGAAGTGCTTGAAAAGGATCTGGCGGCCAATCCCGAACTCCTGGCCGAGGCCATTCAGACGGTGATGCGTATTTACGGTGAAGACAATCCCTATGAAAAATTAAAGGCCCTGACCCGGGGCCGGCGGATCACCCTGGAAGATATCCGCCGGTTCGTGGACAGCCTTGAAAAAGTGCCGGAAGCCCTGAAAGAACGGATGAAGGCCCTGACACCCGGGGAGTATACGGGTTTTTCCGAGAGACTGGTGGATCATTATTTTTCCAAAGTTTAGGTTGGTCTACTGCAATGGCCATGATAATAGGTGTTGACAGGTTTTCATGGCCTGTGAAACTGTATAAATGATGTATCAGCTTGCGTGCCACCGGCGGGTTATCTGGTTGCTTGCTGTTTTTTGGCGGGTGCCGGGTTCTGGAAAGATGGGGGCGCAAGGCATTGGGGTGTTTTTTTGTTGAATTGTTTTTTGTTTGATTAAATAAATGGAATACGTTAAGAGTGAAATTGTTTATTCAGCAAAACAGTGATTGTCGGTTGATTCGGTTCAGGGGAATCCGGTTTCGATTAATCCGGCGGCAAGGGTAGCAAGGGTAGCAAGGGTAGAAATTTATAGATTAAAGATCCGGAACATAGGTCTGGGACGCGGTCAATAAGACAGATTTTTTTAAGGGGAGCATGCAACATATGGATTTTACTATCGAATTTGATAAACAGCAGATTGAGTCAATTGAAAACATCCTTCAGGAAGAACTCATTGATCTGGGGGTGCAGAGTGTTATTCTGATGGATCTGGCCGGCAATGTGATTGTGAATCTTGAAAACGGCGGTTCCAGCCATGATGTCTATTCCCTTGCGGCTCTTGCGGCCGGTAATTACGGTGCGGTCAGCGCCATGGCAAACATTATCGGCGAACAGGAATTTTCACTGCTTTTTCACAAAGGGGAAGAGGAAAGCATCCATTTCAGTAAAGTGGTGGATGATCTGCTGCTTTTGACCATATTCAACAAAAATGTTTCCCTGGGATTTTTGCGATTAAAGGTGGCGGAAGCGATTAAAAGAATACAGGTTCTGATCTGATTTTCCGTTGCGGGCATCTGAAATCAGAGATTTGTTTGTTTTTTGATTGTTCTGGAATAAAGTTTTGTGCGGTGTTGTTTATTGCCGGATGATGTTCGAGTCGGCGGAATGTTAACCTATGAGTGCTGGAGGTAGGTGATTTGGCATTAATTAATCCGAAAAAGAAGGAGGTCCAGGTAAAAATAGTCTACTATGGTCCAGGCCGAGGGGGTAAAACAACAAATCTGGAGTACATCAACAAGAAGTTCAAAAAACGCATTCAAAATGAGATGGTAACGGTAAAAACCTATGGCGACCGGACCCTGTTTTTTGATTTTCTGCCTTTTGATATCGGTGAAATCAAGGGTCACAGTATTAAGGTCCAGCTTTATACCGTACCCGGGCAGGTAAAGTATAATGCCACCCGCAGACTGGTACTGAGAGGCGTGGATGGTCTGGTGTTTGTTGCGGACTCAATGGATTTGCGTCGTGAGATGAATATCCGTTCCCTGCAGAACCTGAAAGAAAACCTGGAGACCTTCAACAAAAGTATTTTTAATATTCCGCTGGTATTACAATATAATAAACGGGATCTGGAGGAAGAGGGCATTCCGATTCTTCCCCTGAATACCCTTGAAAAGGATTTGAACAGCCGGTTGAAAGCGCCGAGCTTTCCGGCCAGCGCGGTAAAAGGCGAAAACGTGGCGGCAACCATGAAAAAGATCATTGCATTAACCGTCGGGTCATTGCGAAAAAAACTGGAATAGGAGGGTCGTATTTTGGGAAAAATGGATGATGATGGAAGCCTCGGCGCTGAGGTTTCAAGTCGGTTGGATGAATTGTTTGGGGATGATGACGCCGAAGATACACCGGTCTCAGCCGCCGGGTCCGAAACAGCCGGCAGTGCCGGCGACGCGCCGGCGCGCAGCGTTAAAAAATCTGCTTCGGCAGCCGGCCCGAAACCGGTGGCAGAGCCGGATACTGATTCGCCCATCGGGAATCTGAAAGCCCTGGTTTTTTCCATTGACTGGGAAATTACAGATGAAACCATGGTTGATTTCCTGACTGAGACAAAAAAGCTTCAACAGCAATATAAAAACGATCAGATCCTTTCCCTTTTTCTGAAGCTTCATGAATCCATCGGTAAATATATCAAGGCCAAAAAGGCCCGGGCCCATCCGGATGCCATTAAATTTGTCGCATCGGTATACAAAAGTTTTGAAAAAGTGCTTTTGTCTCCCCGGATGCAGCAGAATCAGAAAAAACAGCTGCTTTCGGCGGAAGTAAAAAAGTTCAAAGATTTCAAACAGCGGGTGCTGCTCCGGGATGAGAGTGCCGGGCCGGCTGCCGTGGCTGTGGAAACGACCGCTCCGGCCGGGGCACTGCCACAACTGTCCCCGGAATCAAGGGAGATGGCGGATTATATCGTTGAGCAGATAAAAAAGGAAATCAAGGCGGAGTTTCATACCATGCGTCAGATACTTAAAAATCTGGGTGCCTGATTCCCAAACGCCATGAGATCCCGCATGGCGCTGGATGAATTTTTTCAGCCAGGAAATCGAATTTTCAGATCTGGCCCCCAATCTTTGCCAGCTTATTTGCTTATTTAATGAAATTTCGGAGGCAGAAGAATGAATGTTTATGCAGGTGATATGTCAAAACTCGTGCTCAAGCGGACGGTGCGGGCTGATCTGGGAGAGGTCTCTCTGGACAGTGAAATGCTGCAGGTACTTATGGAACTGGATGGAACGAAAAATCTGGGCCAGGTGGCCCAGTCTTTGAATATGAATCTCAGGCAGCTGCGGGAAATTCTCAATCGTTTGTATAAACTGCATCTTTGTGAAACAGCCAAAGAAGCTGTCCCCAAGCTTAGCAAATCTTTTTTTCAGTTTTTATCCGCGGAATTATCCCGTGCCATGGGACCCATTGCGGATGTGGTGATTGAGGATGAAATCCGGGAAATGGGCGAGAAGCAGGCACGATTTCCAGCCCATCGGGCTGCCGAGCTGGTAGATTTGCTGGCCCGCCAGATCCTTCGGGAAGAAAGAAAAGTGGCGTTTCAGCAGGCCATGGTCCGCAAACTGAGGGAAATAAAAGCATGAGTATTAGTACATAAGTGCATAAATAAATGGTATCCGGCAGGAAAGACAATGCAGAGCGGTGCCATAAAAATGTTGCCATAAGATAATTGCTGCGAATTTAACGAAGGAGGAGAAGATATGACGGTTATTTGTGAAGAATGCGGAAAGGTTTATCATATCGACCCTGATAAGCTGGACCGGTATAAAGGAAAATCCGTCAGGGTCCGGTGCAGTGAATGCGGTCATGTCACCGAAATTTCAAAGCTCTTTGATTCACCGGAAGAACCGGCTGATGATTTTATGGCGGATGCCGGGGCGGATATGCCGTCCTTTGAGCCGGAAGAAGAGGATACGGAAGAGGAAGAAGTCGCTCCCCGTATGGCCAGCAGCAGTGCCCCCGCGGAAATGCGGACCACCGGCTGGCTGGGATTGCGGGGAAAAATGATGGTGCTGTTTCTTGTGCTGCCCATTCTGTTGATGGCCATTTCCGGTTATATTTCCCAGATACAGTTGAACAAGCTGGCCAACGAAATTACCGAAGAGAGTACGGCGCTGGTACTGCAGGAAGGGTCTGAAAAATTGATGCAGAAATCCAGGGACGTGGCGCTGCAGGCTGAAATTTACCTGCGGGCCCATCCGGAGCTGGTCAGGGAAGATTTTTTCTATGATCCCGATTTCAGTGGTATTGCTGTGCAGAGTGTCGGTGAGACCGGTTATACGTGTCTGATTCAGGAACCGGAGCCGGAAACCGGGCAGAACTGGACCATCTGGGCCCATCCAAATCCCAATATCATCGGTATCGACGATATTGACATGATCCGGAAAGCCCTGGGGCCATATTTTGATCATTTTTTTGAAGTATTGACCGGTTCCGAGGGCATGAAAGAATCAGAAGGGTTTTACCGGTGGAAAGATCCGGACGGGAAAATTCGGGAAAAATATATGGCCCTTGCCCCGATTCAGCTGGAAGGCAAACCTTTTCTGCTGATGAGCACTGCCTATATTGACGAATTTACCAACAAGACCACCACCCTGAAGGAAAGAGCCCAGGAAATGGCTGTTGCCACCCGGAATATCAATTTCGGGATTCTCATCGGCGCCATTTTTCTGATCGGGCTGATCATTATTATATACGGCTACCGCCTGACCCGGAATATTCAGTATCTTACGGAAGCCGCGGACCGGATCAGCGTCGGTGATCTGGAAGCGGAAATTGATGTTCATTCAAAAGATGAAATCGGCAACCTGGCGGATGCCATTTCAAGGATGCAGGACAGTCTGCGCTTTTCTATTGAACGGTTGCGCAGACGGCGATAATTTTTTACATCATGAGATAGCTGCAAGACAAGCAATGTGCCGCAATGCGCCACATTGCTTGTTTTGTTATAAGTCAAATGGCTGTTTGCTGCAGAAAAACCCATAGCAACGGGAGTTGGCATGATTATTATACCGAGGGAAAAACCAGCGGTTCAGGATTTGAACAGCTATTATCTTAGAATTGATAAGCTGCTGGAGCATTTTCAGGGGGCCCTTGGAACCGGCGGGGTTTATTTTAAGTCTCCGGTGGCCGAGGCCGTGATTTTTTTTGATGAAGATGATTTGCTCAATGGTTATTACAAGGATAAAAAAACTGAATTAAAAGGCGCGGCCGCCCTGCGCCAGGTCAATCAGACCGCCTCTTTGAATAATTATGCGGTCTCGGTTTATTATATTTTGCCCCAACGGGTTTATTACTGGGCCAATCTGTCAAGTGCTGAATCGCTTTACAATGATTTGAGCTCTGAGTTTACGGATCTTTCCGCCCTGATTCAGAAACTGGAAAATGAAAAAGTAACCGGTTACATTGAGGTTCAGTTAAATCAGAATGCCGGCGGCGGTCTTTTGTTCATCTACAACGGCGAGATCATCGGCGGCGCTTCCGCCCGCGGCGAGGGGGAACTGGACCGGTCCGTGGAATACCGGGACGATCTGATCAAGCGGTGCAAGGAATCCGGCGGCGTTTTTAATGTAAAGAAAATTCAGTTATCCAAAATTTCTTCCTTGTCCAGTTCACCGGCATCGGCTTCTCCGGCGCCGCCAAAATCGGCAAAACCGGCGCCGGCCCAATCAGTAAAACAGCCAGTAAAACAGCCGCTAAAATCAGCCTCGCCCAGGCCCGCAAAGCCAGCTTCTCCTGCTTCCCGGCCCGTATCAGTGCCGAATTCCCGCCAGGTATTGCCGATGCTGCAGGATTTGCTGGTGCTTGCGGAAAATCTGGTCAAATCCAATAAACGGATCAAGATGGATTTTGAAACCCTGCTGAATAAAAAATTTATGGAAAAAGCAGATCAGTATGATTTTCTTGATCCCTTTGCCGGCGAGTTCCGTTTCACTGGGGGCAAGGTCTCGTTCAATGGCCGGGCCACGCAGAAAGAACTGGCCACAGCCATTGTCGAATGCGTCAAGGAAATGGCATCTTCTCTGGGCATGGCCGGGGCGTTTACAAAATATTCCACTGCCTGGAAAAAACAGTATATGGATGAAATTATTGATTTTAACATAGAAGTATAGAATAATAACCAATTCCAGCATTATGTGTGTTTGCCGGCATAATGTGTATTTGGAGGATATGAAGGATAAAAGGATTCGAAAATGAAGCCTAATGTACTGATTGTGGACGATGACACGGCTTTTTTGCGGTTGATTCAGAAAGATCTGGAAGGGTTTTTAGATTCTTTCACCATGTCCATTGCGGAAAGTGCCCGCTCAGCGCTTGAAATGCTCAGCAGCACTTATGTGTCAATGGTGGTTTCGGATCTGCGGATGCCGGGAATGGACGGCTTTGAGTTTTTGGCGGAGATTTTAAAAAAATATCCGGATATTCCCGTGTATGTGATGACGTCTTTTGACAAGCCCAAAACCAGAGAGGTTGTCTTGCAGAGCGGCGCGGCCGGTTATCTTAAAAAACCCTTTACCGCTGTTGAGCTGTTTGCGGAAATCACCAAAACATTAAATAAAATAGCAGAAGGCGGCAGCCTGCACAATGTAACCCTGGAAACATTTCTGCAGCTTATCGAAATGGAGCAGCAGACCAGCACCCTGCGTGTCGTGGATAAAAAGGGCAGGCGGGCCGGGGTGTTGTTTTTCCGGGACGGCGAGCTGATGAATGCCCGGATCGGAGATCGGCAGGGAAAGGACGCGGCATATGAAATTTTGTCCTGGTCGAATGTTTCTTTGTCCATCGAGCACACCTGCGTATTTACGGAAAAAATGATTCAGGGGGATCTTCAGGCCATTCTGCTGGATGCCATGCGGGCAAAAGATGAACTTGCGGAGGCCGCGGAAGAAGCATCCGGTGCCGGTGCTCCGGATGAAATTCTGCTGGATTCACCGATGCCGGAAGCGCCGGCAAAACCTGCTGCGCCGGAAAGTGCGCCCATGCCAAAACCCGCCCCCAAGACACCGCCGCCGGCCCCTGAAATCGACTGGGCCAGTCTTTCTTTGATTGAGATTATCCGCATGAAAATTAAAAATGCCATTGGTGAACGCAGCGGCGTAAAAGATATTTACCATGATGCCTCATGGGACGCCCTGCTGGATCAGGCGGCAACAGTGGGAAATAATTTCAACTGCGGACAGTTGAATGTAATGTATGTCAACCGGGATAACAACGAGCAGTTTGTGGTGGTGCCGGGAGCGGAAACAACTGCCGTTGCCCTGACGCCGGAAGCCCCCTGGGACCGGATTCTTGGTGTGCTGGGATAAACTCCCGTGGTGGTTGTTTTTTATTGATCCCCATTATGATAAATCAGGTCGGATAAGGTTATGAAAGATATATTTAATGATGTGATGCGCATAGAGGACGTGCACGGTGTGATGGTTGTGTCCGGTGAGGGCAGCGTGCTGGTGAGCAAGTTTTCGCCGGATTTTCAGAATGAAGCCGAAGCCCTGTCCCTGATCGACTGGGTGCCGTTTGTGGCGGAAATGCAAACTGTCAAAGATGCGGAACTGGTGTTTGACAATGCACGGTTTTACATCAAAAAAAGTGAAACCGGATTTTTGATGGTGATTATCGGTGAAAATGCCCCGATTTCCATGGTAAGGCTCAATTGTGAGATTCTGCTTCCCCAGCTTTCCAAAATTCAGCCGGCCGGCAAACGGTTCGGCAAATTATTGAGAAAAAAGATTTTTTAATGGCATAACCTGTCAGGAGCGGTGTTCATGGAAGGAGTTCAGGTGACAACCCGGGATTTTCAGTCCAAAATAAAATCTGCTGAAGCCTATGAGGCCCACGGGCTGTATAGCGAAGCCCTGGCCCTGTATCAGGAGTTGCTGCGAGCGGATGCGGAGCCGGCAGCGGATGTGGCTCAGAAAATCCAGACAAAAATTGATGAGCTGAGCAAGGAAATTGAAGAAGATGAAAGCGATGCCCATTACACGCTTTCCTCTGAAGAAGTGTCCCATATAAAAACCGGCCTTTCCATTGGCGAAAGCGGCCCTGAAATTTATGACAGCGCCACGGCTTTCAAAGAACTGGGGCTCTATCGAGAAGCGGTTTCAGAATACAAAAAATTGTTTCAGGTCAACTACCTGATTGATGATTTTTTTGCCGATTTTCTGGAATGCAGTTTTGTCATCAGCAGCCCGGAAGAGGTGATCGTTGCAGTCAATGAAATTATAAAAGAAAACAACCTGGAAGGCAAAACCCGGGCAACCATTGAGTTTATGCTCGGAGGGGAACTGGACAAGCGCGGGCAAAAAGATCTCGCGGTGCGGCGATATGAAGTGGTCCGGGAAATTGATCCCACCTATCCCCGGATCACGGAAAAAATTGAATCCGCCCAGCCGGATAAGCAATACAACTCCAGATATGATTATCTGCTGCGCAACAAAATTGTGGACACGGATCAGCTTCAGAAAGCCCTTGCCCTGTCCAAAAAGATGCGAAAAAGTGTTGAACTGGTGCTGATGGAGCAGTTCAAAACATCTAAAACCGATATTGGAAAATCCCTGTCCGCCTACTACAACTGCCCGTTTAAGCAATTTGATCCCAAAATGGAAGTGCCGTTTGAGCTGATCAGCAATCTTAAAAAACCCTTTTTAATGCAGGATGTGTGGGTGCCCCTTCACTGGGAAATCGATCATATTGAAATTTTGATGGATGATCCCAGAGATCTCAGCAAAATTGATCATGCCAAGGCCCTTTTCAACACCAACAAGTTTGTTTTTTCCGTGGGCATCAAAGAAGATATCGTTGAAATTATCAATTTTTTCTTTGACAAGGAAAAAACACAAAAAACCGGCGGCAAAAAAAGTTCGGCTGAGGATTTTGAGAGTCTGCCGGATATTGCCTTTGAGGAAATGGAGGATGAGGAAGAAGAAGATGCTGAGGCGGTAGACGAGGGATCGGGAAAGGTTGTCCAGCTGGTGGATCAGATTCTCATCACCGCTTATCGGAAAGATGCATCAGATATTCATATTGAGCCCTCCACCATTGCCAAACGGACAAAAGTGCGGTTTCGGATTGACGGTGTTTGTCAGGATTTCTTAGAGGTGCCCAATTCATTTGCCAACGCCATTCTTTCCCGTATTAAAATTATGGCCAATCTGGATATCGCTGAAAAGCGGCTTCCCCAGGACGGGAAAATAAAGTTTAAACGCCGGGGCATACCTCCCTTTGAACTCCGGGTGGCCACCTTGCCCACTGCGGACAGCCAGGAAGACGTGGTGATGCGGATTCTGGCCACCAGCGGTGCCATGAAAATTGATGATCTGGCCCTCACCGACCGGAACAAGGAATCGCTGCTGAAGGCCGTTGCCAAACCCTATGGTCTGGTGCTGGTGGTGGGGCCTACGGGTTCCGGTAAAACCACAACCCTGCACTCGGCACTCCACCACATCAACACACCGGAGCGAAAAATATGGACCGCGGAAGATCCGGTGGAAATCTCCCAGCTCGGCCTCCGGCAGGTGGAAGTCAAAAATAAAATCGGACTGGATTTTGCCAGAATCATGCGGGCTTTTCTCCGGGCAGACCCGGATGTTATCATGGTGGGTGAAATGCGGGATTATGAAACCGCTGCTATCGGGGTGGAGGCTTCCCTGACCGGGCATCTGGTTTTTTCCACTCTGCACACCAACAGTGCCCCTGAAACCGTAACCCGGCTTTTGGACATGGGGTTGAATCCCTTGAATTTTTCCGATGCCTTTCTTGTGGTGCTGGCCCAGCGGCTGCTGCGCCGGCTGTGCAAAAACTGCAGAAAGGAATACACGCCCACCCGGGAGGAGTTTGACGACATTGTGAACGATTACGGCGCGGAAGCGTTTGAGAAAACCGGCATCACCTATTCTTCCGATTTAAAACTGTACGCACCGGTGGGCTGTGATCAGTGCAGCGGCTCCGGCTACAAGGGCCGGCTGGGGATTCATGAACTCATGAACGGAACCCCGGCCATCAAGCGGATGATTAAAAAACAGGCCAGTGCTGAAGAATTGTTTGTCCAGGCTGCAAAAGAGGGGATGACCACGCTGATGCAGGACGGAATTTTAAAGGTGTTTGACGGCCTTTCCGACATGACGGAAGTGCGGCGGGTGTGTATCAGTTGATAAATGAGCGCGATCAACTTCGGTTTAACAAAAAGACACAGACCTTTTATGGATTTTCCCTTTAAACGGTTTTTCAGCAGAACTCGCCGGCCCAGTGAAAAAGAGGAGCCGTCGGCTGCCCCGGCCGCCGCCCCCCCTTTTGGCGGCGAAGCCAACCAGAGAGCGTTCAGCCGGTTTCCCGTTGCACTGGAAGTACGGATCATCGTGCCGGACAAAGACGCATCGTCTTCTTTTGAACAGAGCAAACTTCAGGATGTTTCCGGCGGCGGGGCGTTGTTTGTTAGCCATTCTCCTGAAAAATATTTTAAGGGCCAGCATCTGAAACTGGAAATTTTTCTGGCCGGTACCCGGGATGTGCGGGCCTGTGTCAAAGTCGGCGCCACTGTGGTCCGTATCCTTGAGGTAAAGCGTGCGCCAAGCAATGAGCCAAGCAATGAGATAGACCTAACCGGCGGCAACATCCCGGATCCCCCCGGTAAAACCACAAAAACCGGCATTGCCGTAAAATTTGACGAACCGTTTGAATTTGAAAGACTGGATCGTTCTTTTTTTTCCGGAAGTCCCCTATGAAAGAGACTTATCGGCGGGAATACAATACCATTGGCGGGAAAGTGCTCTCAGGCCTGGCGCTCATGGCGGTCATTCCCTATTTGCTGATTTTTTATCTGTATTTTACCGGCAATATCTCTTTTTCCGATACCATCCTCTTATATCTGCCCGTTATTTTATTCTCCACGCTGGTGGGGTACACTCTGCTGCGAAAATCCGCGGACAACGTCTATTATCTAAGCCGTGAAACCCGGATGGTGGAAACCGGCGAGCGGACCGAACCTATACAGATTGCCGCGGACCAGGAATTGAATGAGATCGCCACCCATTTCAATATGCTCCTCAGCCGGCTGGAAAAGATGAAACGGAAAAACCAGGAGCAGGCCACCCAGCTTATGGTGTATTCCCAGGATCTGGCCCTGTCCTATGAGAAAACCCGGCAGGAGGAAGAACTCCGCAACCGGTTGAGCCGCTATGTGGGCAATCACCTGGTGGAAAAGCTCATTGACCTGAAAGGGGGCGGTCTGGTCAATACGGAGCGTCGCCAGGTCACTGTTTTGTTTGCGGATATCCGGTCCTTTACCACCATCGCGGAACGTATGGTCGCAGAAGATGTGGTACTGATGCTGAATCAGTATTTTACCGTGATGGTGGATATTGTGTTTAAAAATAACGGGCTGCTGGATAAATTCGTAGGGGATCAATTGATTGCGGTGTTTGGTTTGGTGGATGCAGCGGGGAATCCGGCGGAAAACGCCATTCGTACCGCCGTGGAAATGCAGGCGGCCACCGAAGAAATCATGAAAGAGCGGCTCCGAAACAACCAGGAGCTGTTTGAAGCCGGCATCGGCATTAACACGGGACAAGCGATTATCGGAAATATCGGCTCTGCCAACCGGATGGATTATACGGTTATCGGCGACTGCGTCAATGTGGCCGCGCGGTTTGAGGAAATGGCCATGGGGGGTGAAATTATCATTGGTGAGCAGACCTATCTGGAAAACACCGGCGATTTTACCATTGAGAGCCGGGGCGAAGTCTATGTGAAAAACAAAATGGAACCCGTGGTATGCTATAATGTTGTCCGGGATTAACCGGAAAGGCGTTATCACGGTTCACGGATTTTTATTGAATAGATCAAAGGTGCGTCACAGAATACAGAGCTTGTTTCTGGCCGGTCTGATGCTTGTTCCGGCAGCACACAGTGCATCGCAGCCGCCGCCGGAAATACGAGAACATGTTATTTTGCTGCACGGCATGGCCAGAACCCGGCGCTCCATGTCAGCGCTTGAACATTATCTATCTCTTGCCGGTTATGCGGTGTTCAACACCGGCTATCCGTCCACAACTGAAACAGTGGAAACCATTGCCGCCCGGCATCTGGATGACATGATCGCACAGTGCAGGGCCCGGGGGGCCGCCAGAATTCATTTTGTCACCCATTCACTGGGTGGCATCGTTGTCCGTCAGTATCTCCAGAATCATAAACTCCCGTCAGGCAGCAGGGTGGTAATGATCAGCCCGCCCAATCAGGGCAGTGAACTGGCGGATGCGCTCAAAGATTTTATTTTTTATAAATGGATATATGGTCCGGCCGGTCAGGTGCTGGGAACGGCCCCTCAAAGCCTGCCCAATTCCCTGAAGCCCGTGGATGCGGAAATTGGTGTGATTACCGGCAACAGGTCCCTGAATCCCCTTTTTTCCCGGATGATTCCGGGTGACGATGACGGCAAAGTATCGGTTCATCGGGCAAAACTGGCTGAAATGAAGGATTTTCTGGTGGTACCGGCCAGTCACGCATTTATCATGAAACACCCGAAAGTGCTGAAACAGGTGCTCTGGTTTCTTAGAACCGGCGGTTTTCAACGGCCGGAAGAGGATGCCGCCTTGTAATACCGCATGGCTTCGGGTACCAGCGCCGCGATATTTTTGATCCGGGTCTGGTCTGCCGGATGGGTGCTTAGAAATTCCGGCGGCGCCTGCCCCTGTTTCTGTGCGGCCATCCGCTGCCAGAACGCGGTTGCCGCGTGAGGGTCGTAGCCGGCCATGGCCATAAAAATCAGGCCCAGATGATCTGCCTCATTTTCATGAAGCCGGCTGTACGGCAGCACCATACCATATTGCGCGCCCAGTCCGTAAGCCGCCATCCAGAGCTGCCGGGTGGTTTCCGGCTGGGTTTCAAGGGCCACGGACAGGGCAACGCCGCCCATCTGGGCAATCATTCCCTGGCTCATGCGTTCATTACCGTGCTGAGCCACGGCATGGGCGATTTCATGGCCCATGACCACTGCCAGTCCGGCTTCATCTTCGGTCAGGGGCAGGATACCGGTGTAAACAACGACTTTTCCGCCGGGCATGCACCAGGCATTGATGTCATCACTTTCCACCAGGTTAAACTCCCATTCATATCCCGCAAGTTCATCGCTCATGTCATTGTCTGCGAAATATCGTTCCACCGCCTTCTGGATGCGGGCGCCCACCTGTTTTACCATCTGTGTCTCAGCCGGGTCCTGGCTCAGTTGGTTTTCTTTGAGAAACTGGTCGTACTGGGTAAGACTCATGGACAGCAGGGTCTGGTCCGGCAGCAGGTTGATCTGCCGGCGGCCGGTAATGGGAACCGTACTGCATGAAAAAATCAGCAAGACCAGCAGCACAGACATAATTTTGAATGCGAATTTCATTTTATTCCCCTGACGGTGATGGGTATTGTCCGGTTTTGGCGTGGGGTTCCGGTGCAATGCCGATATTGATGGTGATTCCTGAGATTCATCAAACCGGATAAGAATTTTTAAAATACCGGATAAACTGGATTCAGACAATAAAAATCTCATCAGGGGATCTGTTTCACCCCTGCCATGAAATTCTCCGTGTTTTAACGCGGGTTGCAGTTGTTTTTGACCTTATAAACTGGTAAAGGGAAAAATTAAAGGCGCGCAGCCTGAGATTTAAAAAAATGCCCGGTATAAAAAAACAGGTAAAAAAACAGCAAATGAAAACTGAAAAACGCAAACCCGAAAAAAATAAAACAGATAAAAAGGAATTGCAAAAATGAAAACCCGGCTGGTGATGTGCTTTCTGGTTTTGGGGATGCTTTTGCCGTCTCTGGCATTTTCCGGGTCATGGTGTCCCCTTCAGGTGAGCGTGTGGGATCCGGTGCAGTTGTTTCCGGAAACTTTTGATGTGTATGGCATCCGGCTAAATCTGATTTACGGCAGCAACAGAAATGTCACGGGTCTTGATGCCGGCCTGATCAATATGGCCGCCGGCAGCCAGAACGGCATTGCCCTGGGGATGATGAATGTTTCGGATACGTCTGCGGGAGTGCTGGCCGGCGGCATGAACTATACCACCCGGCTGCGGGGTGGCCAGCTGGGACTTTTAAATACCGCCCAGGACCGTGTTGCCGGGGTTCAGGCGGCGGTGCTGATGAATCTTTCTGACCAGGTGCGCGGCATGCAGATTCACTGCGGTATTTTCGGCAACGGCGCCGTGGACGTGACCGGCGCCCAGATGGTGCTGGTGGCGGGTTATAATCTGACAGACCGGATGGCCGGTTTTCAGATGGCCATGCTTGGATTTAATTACGCCGCTGAATCTGCCGCCGGTATCCAGTTTGCCCTGTTTTACAATTATGCGAGAAAAATGACCGGTCTTCAGATGGGACTGGTAAATGTCTGTGAAACCCTTTCCGGGGTTCAGGTCGGCCTGGTCAATATCATTCGCCAGCCCGAAACAAAAATTTTCCCCCTGGTTCAGTTCAGATTTTAAAAAAACATCATAGAGGCATTGTTTTATGCAGTTAAGAACCTGTGTGGATCCTTGTGGTAAATTTATCGTGGGCCGGCACCGACCCCGTTTTGTTGCCGCCAATTTGCGGGAAAACGATTGCGTGGGGCCTTTGGGGTGTTTTGAAGACGGCACAGCAGTTGACAACCAGGCCAATTTCCCCGCTCATGATGTTGATGAGCCCGGTGCCGGGGTGATTTATGAAATTTTAAATCCTTTTCCGTTTCGCGGGGTCACTTATATTGCTGAAGGATGGGCAGCTGAAAAAGCAAAAAATCCGTCCGCCATCCGGCTTGCGCCGCCGCCGGAACTCTCTTTTGGCGCCACTCTTGAGAAATGGGACGGAGCACAATTTCTGTCCCGGGAAAAGAAAAAATTGATGTTTGAATCTCTTCCCGCCCCCCTTCAACTGGCAGTGGCGCAGACATCCACGGATGCCTTAGACCTTATCTGCCTGGCGGATATTTCCTGCGAATTTATTTTTGACGCCGCCACCGGCCGGCCGTCGGGCCTCCGGTACGCAAAAGACGCCCGGGGGCGCATTCGCCCCGTGATCCGTGACAACGCCCTCTATGAGGTGATTGCCAATAATCCTGCGCTGCCGGATGATTACAAACAGGTTATGGTGTTGATCCCCGGAGTCCAGGGCAACAGTGAAATTGTGGGCGAGTGGAGCGATCTGGCCGAAGGCGGACAAACCCATGTGTTTGAATATCTGCGCCGCAACAGTTATATTCCCTGGGGCCATTATGCGGCCAACATGGCCCATGATGCCGTGCGATACCGGGTGGGGGAGTTGTCTGAAACCGACATGCACGCCCTGCGGCATCTTTATTATCAGCGCACCTTTGTCCGCCTGGCCCGCAGTCTCGAAATTCCCGTGGATTGCCACCGCCGGGGCCTGTCTCCGGAAGCGTTGGAGAATCTTCGCCGCGAGATTCTAATCGCTTTAAAAAATTCCCAAAAGCGGGAAATGCTTTTGTTTAACCGCAGTCTGTGGGGGTGGAATTTCGGGTTTGATTATGCCCCCACCCGCTACCGGCTGCACGCCTCCCACCAGCAGATTCACCAGCAGTATGCCATGGTGCCGAAGGGGGTTGAATCCCTGGCGTCGGCCGGTACCATGGCTGGCGGCGGGGAAAACGGGAACGCTGCCGCTATGATCTCCAGCTATGCGTGCGGAGATTTGATTGCGGATTTTGTCCGCCGGTACCGGCAGGAAACCGGAAAGGATTTTTTTGATACCTATATGGCCGCCATTCGTGCAAACCAGCGCATGGACGGGGCCTCCGGCCCGAATCGCCTGGTGGTGTACGAAGATAGTGACGTGATGGTGGTTGTGCCCAAAGCCCAGACATCCCAGTGGGAGCTTCAGATGATGACGCGACAGCCGGTGGGCAATGTGCTGGAAGCGGATTTGAATACCCGTGCTGCCATTGATGCTGCAATTCTTTTAGCTGTTGGCGTGCTGGAAAAACTGGGTGCCCGAATGATTACCACTATTGAATATTCAAAAGCCTTTGACGCGGCCCCGGACCTGGCGGACCAGCGCCTGGTATATTCCTTTTTGCCCCGTCTTCCCCAATCCCCGGGCGCCTTCAGCGAAGCTCAGCTGCGCTGGATCAACGGCCATTATCCGGAAGATTTTGCCGCTGCCTGCCGGGCCGCTGTCTGAATCCTCACCGCCCGGATTTCGGATCTGAGCTGCTAAAACCTGGAACCCCTTTTTTTGTTTTCCGGCCCGCCGGCCGGGGATTGTGACTGATCCCTTTGCTGTGCCGGCAGAGCGCCTGCCTGTGGTGTTGTTTCCGCAATCAGTTTAAATTTTTATGTATTACAAATTTGTCGGTGAATATTACATTTTTGTATTGTATAAATATTTTTATTGCTTTTTTGTTATGCTTTAAGATACTGTATATATTATAAAAAAATTAATTGTTAAACAGGTGGCACAGGTATTGCTTTATTATTGTGACATTCAAAGGGGAAAAAAGAAGAGAAATGAAAACCAACAAACCGACACCGCAAATTTTCACCCCCGGGCTTCTGGATGCGCTTTCCCGCAGCCGGGCGGAATTGTTCAGCCTGCCGGTGCGCACCAGTGAGACCCCGGAATGGTTGAGAACTCACGCCCAGGCCATTGATCACTATTTTCAGCAGTGTTTTGCCGCCAGCCGCATTGGCCCGAAAATGGATTTTATCAGAAATCCCTATGCCATTGTGGCCCTTGGCGGGTACGGCCGGTCTGAGCAGTGTGTGCATTCGGATGTGGATCTTCTGTTTATCTTTCAGAAACAGGTGCCGCCCGCCGCGGATGAGCTGATCCGGGAGATAATTTATCCTTTGTGGGATCTTAAAATTGAAGTGGGATATGCCACCCGGTCCCTGGATGATTCGATTTTTATGGCAAAACAGGATTATGAAGTGCTGGCTTCCATGCTGGATGCACGGTTTATCTGCGGGATTTCATCGGTGTTTACCCGGCTGCGGGAACAGATCCGGCGCAAAGTGGTGGCCCGCAACAGTAAAAAAATCATCCACTGGCTCATAGACCGCAACCTGTCCCGCCATACGGATTTCGGGGATTCCACTTTTCTGCTCCAGCCGAATCTCAAAGAAGGCAAGGGCGGGCTGCGGGACTATCATACCCTCCGATGGATTGCCGCAGTGGAATACGATCTTCAGGAAATCCGGGACTTTGAGTTTTATGGTATGCTGTCGCACATGGAATATAATGAGCTGATGGCGGCCCTGTCTTTTATCTGGAATGTCCGGAACAAGCTGCACCTTGCCGCCCGCCGCAAATGTGATCAGCTGTATTTTGAATATCAGCAGCCCCTGGCCGAGTCCATGGGGTTCCAGGATCAGAAAGAAGCTTCCGCGGTGGAGGTGTTTCTGGGGGCCCTGCATTATCATATGGTGTTTATCAAAAATCAGCTGCAGCTGTTTTTATATGAATTTGGATACGGGAAAAAGCGCAAATGGCGACAGAGCGCCCCGAAAATCAATGAATTTCCGGGAATTGAGCTGATAAGAGGCCGGCTTAATTTTGAATCCCCGGAAGCCATTGTCAAAGCGCCGTGTTTGATGATGGAGATTTTTGAGGCCTCGGCCCGGCTCAGGATTCCCCTGAGCCGGGAAGCCGAGCGCCTGGTCCGGGAGTTTACCCTTCTGGTGGACGATACCTACCGGCGCTCGACAGCCGTGCGTGAGATGTTTGAAAAAATTCTCATGCTGCCGGCCCCGACTTTTAATGTACTTGAACAGATGCTCAATACCGGCTTTCTGGTCAGTCTGATTCCGGAATACACCCATATTGTCAACCGGATTCAATACGATGCCTATCACCTGTATCCTGTGGACCGGCATCTGTTGCGCACGGTTTATGTGCTGAAATTATTCGGCGACCCCGAGCCCGGCATTGACGCGCCGGATCCCCTGTGCATCCGGCTCTACCGTTCCCTGAAACGGAAAAAAATACTTTTGTTTGCCGCACTGTTGCATGATATCGGCAAGGGCCGCGGCACCTCTCATTCCAAAGCCGGCGCGGCCATTGCCGCCAAAGTGCTGACGCGCATGGGATATACCGCCCGGGATATTGATCTGGTGAAATTTTTGATTGAACACCACCTGCTGCTGATCAAGATCGCCACCCGCCGGGATACAAATGACGAAGAAACTGCTGTGGCCTGTGCCCGGCAGGTTCGTGACGCCACCCGCCTGCGGATGCTGTATCTTCTGACGGTGGCGGATTCCATGGCCACGGGTCCCAAGGCCTGGAATTCCTGGACCGCTTCTTTGCTCAGGGATTTTTTTTTCAAAGTCCTGGGGGTGCTGGAAAAAGGCGAACTGGCCACCACCAGCGTTGTCAACCGCATTGCCCGAAAGCGAAAAGAGGTTCTGGCCGTTGCCGATACAGGCCGCAAGACGGATGTAGCGGGGGTTTTTGATCAAATGTCGCCCCGGTATATTTTAAATACAGCGGCACAAGACATTATCGCCCATATCCGTCTTTATAAAAGACTGGAAAAGCAGTCTTTTGTCATGGATCTGGCCAGGGATGATACGGTAAACAACCGTACGGTCACCATTTGCGCCAAAGACCGGCCCGGCCTGTTTTCTGAAATCGCCGGGGTATTGACGTTAAACAATATCAATATTCTGGACGCCCATGCCCATACATGGAAAAACGGGATTGCACTGGATATTTTTACGGTGGAACCCCCGCCGGAACAGCTGTTTGAAGAAGAACGCTGGCACCGGGTGGAACAGAACCTGAAAGCCGTGCTGGCCGGGGAGGTGGATCTTGCCACCGGCATCGCGGAAAAATCCCTGATCAAAAAGCGGGATGCCGCCTGTGTGGCCACCCGGCCGAACCGGGTAACAGTGGATAATGAGGGCTCCAGTTTTTATACCATCATAGAGGTGTTCTCCTATGATGCCAAAGGGTTGCTGTACCGGATAACAGATGCCATCCGTCGCCTGGGGCTCAATATCACGGTATCCAAGATCGCCACCAAAGTGGATCAGGTGGTGGATGTGTTTTATGTCCGCAATGAGAGCGATGCAAAGATAACGGATGCGGCGGCCGTGGAACAGATAAAAAAAACAATTTTGTCGGTTTTGCCGGAAAATTAGAAATTCCGGCACGACAGGAAAAGATACACAAAACAACCCGACCTGCGCAGGGTGTGTTGGCAATATAAATCTTAAAAAACAGGAGACGGATAATGAAGATACAAAAATTGCTGCTGACGATGGTCCTGCTGCTGATGCCGGTTTCGCCGGTGTTTGCGGCCGATGTGGTGGATTCCGGTCATACGGCCTGGATTATTACGGCCACTGCCCTGGTAATGATGATGACCCCGGCGGGCCTGGCCCTGTTTTACTCGGGCATGTCCCGGTATAAAAATCTGCTCAACACCTTTGCCATGACCTTTGTGTCTTATTGTCTGGCAAGCGTTATCTGGGTAATGTGGGGATATACCCTGGCCTTTGGCACGGATCAGGGGGGGGTGATCGGCTCTTTCGAGTATTTGTTTTTAAACGGGATTGATGTGAACAGCGTCTTCGGCGCCATTCCCACCTATGTATTTGTGCTGTTTCAGCTGACATTCGCCGGTATTACCGTGGCCCTGGTGCTCGGCTCCGTGGTGGACCGCATGAAATTTTCATCATGGATTGTATTTGCCGCCCTGTGGCTGACCTTTATTTACTGCCCCATTGCCCACTGGGTCTGGGGCGGCGGCTGGATGGGGGAAATGGGAGCCCTGGATTTTGCCGGCGGCAATGTCGTACACATCAATGCGGGTGTGGCCGGACTGGTGCTGGCCCTGGTGCTGGGCAAACGCAAAGGCTACGGTCGGGATGCCATGTTCCCGTCCAGTGTGACCCTGACCGCCCTGGGCGCGGCCCTTCTCTGGTTCGGGTGGTTCGGGTTTAACGCGGGCAGCCAGCTGGCCGCGGACGGGGTGGCCGGGTCTGCTTTTCTGGTTACCAACACTTCCGCTGCCATGGGGGCCCTGGCCTGGATGTTTGCGGAATGGTTTTTTACCAAACGTCCCACAGTGCTGGGCATTGCATCCGGTGTGGTGGCCGGTCTGGTGGCCATTACCCCGGGCGCAGGGTTTGTCAATCTGCCCGCGTCGCTGATCATTGGTCTGGCAGCAGGACTGCTGGGATATTTCAGCGTGTCCACCCTGAAGCTGAAAATGGGATATGATGACTCCCTGGATGCGTTCGGGGTGCACGGTCTGTGCGGCATCTGGGGAGCCCTGGCCACCGGCCTTTTTGCCTCCCCGGCCATTTCCGGAGCATCAGGACTGTTTTACGGCAATCCAAAACAGGTATGGATTCAGTTTGTCTCTATTGTGGCCACCATTGCCTTTAGTGCGGTCGGCACCCTGATGGTGGTTTTGGTAACAAAATTTGTCACCGGCGGCCTGCGGGTGGAATTGGAGCAGGAAGTGGAAGGGCTGGACAGCGCCCTGCACGGGGAAAGAGCCTTTGAAATCGGTTAACGGGTTGAAGTTCCGAATTCCTGTGCATTTTTTTTAAATAGTCTGTAAAAAGGAGAAACCACCATGAAAAAAATAGAAGCGATTATAAAACCGTTTAAACTGGATGATGTGAAACAGGCATTGAGCGATATCGGGCTTCAGGGGATGACCATCACGGAAGTGAAAGGATACGGCCGGCAGAAAGGCCATACGGAGATTTACCGGGGGGCGGAATACCTGGTGGATTTTATCCCTAAAATCAAAATTGAAATTGCCGTGGCCACTGAACGGGTCAACGAGGTGCTGGAGGCCATCCAGAAATCCGCTGCCACCGGAAAAATCGGGGACGGCAAAATATTTGTCATGCCCCTGGAGGAGGTCATCCGGGTGCGCACCGGAGAAACCGGCATGGAAGCCCTATAAGATTTTCTGGGAAAAAACAACAATAGAACCCACATGGATCATGATAACTTAATTATTTTATGAAGGAGGAACGTGTGATGACAAATCCCAAAGAAGTACTGGCCCTGGTAAAAGAGAAGCATATTCGGGTAGTGGATATCCGGTTTATGGATTTCCCGGGCATCTGGCAGCATTTTTCCGTGCCGGTGTCGGAATTTGAGCTGTCCAGTTTTGAAGACGGATACGGATTTGACGGGTCCAGCATCCGGGGGTGGCAGCCCATCAACGCCAGTGACATGCTGGTGATTCCGGATGCGGCCACGGCAAAAATCGATCCTTTTTATAAAGAGCCGACCCTGGTGCTGATCGGCAATATTGTGGATCCCATCACCCGGGAAGCTTATACCCGGGATCCCAGAAATATTGCCCAGAAAGCAGAAACCTATTTAAAACAGACCGGCATTGGAGATACCGTGTATATCGGGCCGGAAGCGGAGTTTTTTATTTTTGATGATGCCCGGTTTGACTCCGGCAGCAATCATGCGTTTTACGCGCTGGATTCCTGTGAAGGCGTCTGGAACACGGGACGGGATGAATCCCCGAACCTGGCCTACAAACCCAAGCACAAGGAAGGGTATTTCCCGGTGCCGCCCCTGGACAAATTTCAGGATATCCGCACCGAAATGATGCTGACCCTGGAGGATCTGGGCATTGATGTGGAATGTCAGCATCATGAGGTGGCCACCGGCGGGCAGGCGGAAATTGATATGCGGTTCAAGCCCCTGCTGGAGATGGGGGATCAGCTGGTCTGGTTCAAATATGTGCTCAAAAATGTCGCATACAAACACGGCCATACGGTAACTTTCATGCCCAAACCCCTGTTTGAGGACAACGGCTCCGGCATGCACACCCATGTCAGTATCTGGCGGGACGGCATTCCCCTGTTTGCCGGGGATAAATATGCGGGCGTGAGCCAGGAAGCCCTGTATGCCATTGGCGGCATTCTTAAGCACTTTAAGGCATTGTGCGCCCTGACAAATCCGACGACCAATTCTTACAAGCGTCTGGTGCCGGGGTTTGAAGCGCCGGTGAACCTGGCCTATTCCAGCCGCAACCGGAGTGCCGCCATCCGCATTCCCATGTATTCGGCTTCTCCGAAGGCAAAGCGCATCGAGTTCCGCACGCCGGATCCGTCATGCAACGGGTATCTGGCATTTTCCGCCATTCTGATGGCGGTTATCGACGGTATTGAAAACAAAATTGAACCGGGCGATCCCCTGGACAAGAACATTTATGATTTGCCGCCGGAAGAACTGGCCCAGATCGATTCCGCGCCCGCGTCTCTGGCTGAAGCCCTGGAAGCGCTCAAAAATGACCATGAATTTCTGCTCAAGGGCGATGTGTTTACCCAGGATGTGATTGACCGCTGGATTGAATACAAAACCGAATGCGAAGTGCAGCCGGTGCAGCTGCGGCCCCATCCGCACGAGTTTTTTCTGTATTATGATATTTAAGAATCTGGTTTTTTGGTGATTACAGACTGAAGGCTGAAGGCTTCGTAAAAAGTCCAAATTTTTTGTTGCGCTGCATCCCCAGCTGCTTCAATTTACGCCAAGGACCCTTCACAAGGACCCTTCAGCCTTCAGTTGTTTCACACGGTGAAAAATTCCAGTATTTGCCGGTCCGCCCAGCTGGTCAATGCATAATTCTGCAGAAACCCGCAATGACCGCCGTAGCGGGTGGTTTTGATTTCCAGGCAGGCCGGGGATGCCAGTTGCGAAAGGTCTTTTGCCGGAATAATCGGGTCATCAAGGCTCGCGATCACCAGAGACGGCACCTGAAGATGGGCCAGGGCCCCGCCGGTAATGGCATATCCGTTGAGATAGGTCATGAGATCCGGGAAATCCGTAAAATTTTCTA
Organism: Desulfobacteraceae bacterium; assembly: GCA_011390465.1. GTDB lineage: Bacteria > Desulfobacterota > Desulfobacteria > Desulfobacterales > Desulfosalsimonadaceae > SURF-3. Next base: position 29,736 of record JAABSH010000019.1, on the reverse strand, counting down.
CAAAATAACGGGTCATTTCACCGATGGTATGGAAGCCTGAGGTGCGGTGAAGGGCCTTTAGATGGGGAAAATGCCGGCGTTTCACGCGCAGGGAGGTGCGCCATTTTTTCATAAAATAGCGGTGGTAAATCTGAAGGCCGTTTTCCATGGCGTGCATGGTGCGGGGCGGGTACAGCACCGGGCAGATGGCCGCTGCTTTGGTGAGAACGATACCTGCGGCAGGTGCCCGTGCTGCCAGGCGCAGGGCAAAATTGCCGCCCAGGGAAAATCCCGCAAGAAACAACCGGGTGTGGGGAAACAGCGACTGAACGCGAAGCACCGCGCCCACGACTTCATCGATCCGGCAGGAATGGAACAGGCCTTCGTTTAAATGATGTGTGGATCCGTGATCCCGAAGGTTCAGACGGAAAACATCCATCCCTTGCTCCCACAGGGTCCCGGCTGCTGACAGCAGGTACGATGATTCGGAACTGCCCTCCCATCCGTGAATCAGGATGCACAAATCATTGGGGCGGGGGGTGTGCGGTTTCGAATTGTGACCGGAGAAATAACCCTGAAGCCGGACCCCGTTGCCGCAGTCAATGATGTGGGATGCGGCCGCAGCCTGCATTCCCTTTGCGCGCCGGGCCACAAGGGGCCGCCGCAGTTTGATGCTGTTTAAGATGGACTGAACGTGCGGATTGCGGAGCAGGGCCGGCGGATTGAACTGATTCATTTTGTGTCATCTTTAAGTTTGACGGCTTCGTAAAAAGTCCAAATTTTTTGTTACGCTTCATCCTCAGCTGATTCAACGTACGCCAAGTACGCCTCATTGCTGAGGATTCGCGCGCCTCGAATTTGAAGCTTTTTACTTTGCCGTCTGAATTCGACTTTTTACGAAGCCGTCAAGTTTGCCATGCATAACGGGCGGCTATGCGGACGGATCTTTCGGGTAAACAATTTTACCGCTGGCGGATATATCGTATCCGGCAATGGCAGCGGCAATTTTTTTGAATTCCGGTTCCTGAAGCAGGCCGATAAAGTTTTGAATGCCTTTGTCAAAAAAACGGTCTTTGGTGATCAGCAGGTCATAGCGCTCCCAGCGCAGCGGAATAAAATCCAGCTCCAGAAGGGCCGCCACCGGCCGGATCCCCGGCCCCAGATGGGCCCGTCCGGAGAGCACTTCAAGGCCGACTTCCATGTGGCTGTTGACCTCATGATCGTAGCCGCGGATGCTGCCGGTCTCAATGCCTGCTTTTTTCAGCTCCCGGTCAAACAGCAGGCGGGTGCCCGTGCTGAGGGACCGGTTCACCACCTGGAGATTTTTTTGAGTGATATCACCAAGGGCCTTAATATTTTCAGGATTTCTTTTTTGAACCAGAAATCCCTGTTCCCGGCGGCAGAAATTCACAATCACCGGCATCTGGTCAAATTCCCGTCCGGCAAAGTCAAAGTTGTATTCATCTCCATTGTCCTGCAGCAGGTGGGAGGTGGCAATGTGGCAGACATTGCGCCGCAAGGCCTGAAGCCCGCCCATGCTGCCCAGGTTGGCAAATACCGCGATTTCCGTGGTTGCTGAAAACAGCCGGTTGTAAAGGGCAAGGGTCTTGTCCAGCAGAAGATCGTTGCTGCCGGTGATGATGAGGAGTCCTTCATAGGGGGGCACCTGGTGACGCGGCTCCGGATAGTTGAGGGTGTTTGCCTCCACCCACTGCTCCACCAGGTGCAGGGGAAATATCCATTTGCCGGTGACTTTGGACGCGGGCAGCCCCTTGTCCGAAACCAGGGAATAGACCATTTTTTCGTTTACTCCCAGAAACTCGGCAACCTCTTTGGTAGACAGAAGTTTTTTCATGGCATCCCATTTGTTGATTGAAAAGCAATAATGTGCAACAATGAATCTATCTTTGAGAAATTTGGACAAACTTGTTTTTTATAAACACAGATTACCTGTTTCGTAAATAAAAAACAGCGACTTGATATGGATCAGGGTCTGGCGGCAACTTTGCCGGCTGTACCATTGGCAAGCCGGGTTGCGGGAATTAAGGCTCAGTAAATTCCAGGTCAGCAAATTATGAAACAGGAAATTCCTGCTCGAAAAATTAATGGGTGAGAGTTGCTTTTATGAAAACGGAAAATAAAAATAACCGGATCAAAAAGCTGATTGCATTTTTGAAAACCCTGCCCCAAAAGCATTCGAAACCGGAACCGGCGGATTATTCATCCTGGGACCAGACCGAAGCGGAATACCAGAAAGAACAGGCTGAATGGCTGGAGAAAGTCGCCCGCCAAAAAAACCGGAAAATGAAAAAACCGGAAAAACCGAAAAAAGAAACCATCGGAAAGCATAAGCAAAAATGAAAACAGCAGAAATCGTGGATTATATTGTGGGCTGGCTGCATGATTATTGTGACACCGCCGGGCAGAAAGGGTTTGTGGTGGGAGTTTCCGGGGGCATTGATTCGGCGGTGACCTCCACCCTGTGCGCGAAAACAGGGAAACCCGTGACCGTGCTCAACATGCATATTTACCCGCATCCGGCCCATGTGGATCTGGCCCGGCAACATATTGCCTGGCTGAAACAAAAATTTTCCTGTGTGACCGACGTCACCCTGGATTTGACCCCGGCGTTTCAGACCCTTGAGCAGATCCTGCCCCCTGAAATTCAGGATGCGCTGACCATGGCAAACACCCGGTCCCGGCTGCGGATGCTCACGCTGTACGCTTTTGCCGGCCATCATCACCTGCTCGTGGCCGGCACGGGCAACAAGGTGGAGGATTTCGGGGTGGGGTTTTTCACCAAATATGGTGACGGCGGGGTGGATCTTTCGCCCATCGGGGATTTGGTGAAATCAGAGGTGTATGGGGTGGGAAGAGCTCTGGGCATTGTGAACGGCATTTTGGCCGCCAGCCCCACGGACGGGTTGTGGAATGACAGCCGGAGCGATGAAGACCAGATCGGCGCCTCCTATGATGAACTGGAATGGGCCATGGACTTTGTTGCGGAAAAGAAAGACCCCACCCGTCTCTCGTCCCGGGAGCAGGAAGTGCTTTCGATTTTTCGGTCTTTGAACCGGGCCAACCGCCACAAAATTGAGCCCGTTCCAGTGGCGAAAATCCCAGCGGCCCTGCGATAGCACCTGTTTCTTGATTACGGATTGACAGCCGGCGGCCGGACCGGTTTTTTCCCCAGAATGGACCAGTACAGCCTGAGCCCCAGGATGGTAAAATATTCAATGTCCTGAATTTCGCATCCGGACTGACGGACCAGCCCGGCATAATCATGCACCGGATGCAGGGTTGCCTCGGTGGTGGCGCTGTAAAATAAAATGGCAAGGTACCAGTTCAGATTCTGAAAAAGTCCGGCCATTCCTTTTTCCGGCAGCACAAATTCGCCCACCACAAAATATCCCCCGGGTTTGACCAGGGTGGCCAGGTGATTGGCCACGTCATCCACCCGCTGTTCCGGAAACACATTCAGGAAGAAATTGGCCAGCACCATGTCGTATGTTTCTGTTTTTTGAAGGTTAAAAATATCGTCATGAATGCAGGTCATGCATGCGGCCGCTTCAGTGCATTGATCCATTCGGGTTCTGCAGTGCTTGAGCATGGTGGCGGAAAGATCCACCACGGTCACATCAACGCCCATCTGCGCTGCCTCAATGGCCTCGGTACCGTGGCCCGCGCCTGCCACCAGCAGCTTCTGGCCGGGTTTCAGGTGCTTCAGCATGGCGGTCTTGCACCGGGGAATGCGGCCGAAACTGTAGACTCTGCCGGTAAATTCGTATTGAAACCCCACCCACTTGTACCCGTCTTTCATGGCATTCCCTTTTTTCAGATGAATATTTGCTTTTAAATATTATCAGCATGCCGAGGCCCGACATGCAACTGTCTGGCTATATCACCAGACGGTGAAAGAGTAAAGGATTCAGTGCCGGCTGCCGTAAGGCGGGCAACTGTGCCGGCCAGTCAACTTGAAGAGAACAAATTTAGCGTATTTGATGAGAATAGTCGCTGGTAAACGCTCATGGATTATGTTATTTTCAGCCTGATAAAAAGGATTTGAAAATGGAATTTTTATTACCCACCGGATGACCCATGGAGCCATGCCGTGAAAAATAAGGAAACCGGCCAAAATAAAATCGGCCAAAACAATTCAGGCCGGAATAAAACAGATTTGGGGATGGATTTTTTATTGGGACCGGCAGAGACATTTTCTTTTCAGGGCCGGCTTTTTAACTCGGCAGCCCTGGTTGCCGCTGTTGTCAGTCTGATGGGAGTGGTTGTCAGTTATGGCGCGGATGTGCAGATAAACGCGCTGGCGGTTTCCCTTGCGGCAAGCCTCATGTTTTTCAGTCTTTACGGCATGGGCCGCTGGCGCGGCTTTTATGGATGGCTGGTGTGGGCTTTTCTGGGGGGCACGTATTTTTTACTCTATGGATACTGGCGGGTGGTGGATAATGACATCGGGCATTTTCTTCCCCTTATGCTGGCCCTGGCATGCGTGCTGCCCGTGCTTTTGTCCGGCTGGCCCCTGGTGCTGGGATTTGTTTTAAACTGCATGGCCATGGCTGCTGTGTATCTGTCTGTTGTTATTTTTCCCTGGGATGTGATAAATGAGCATCCGTCAACTTCTTACCTGTTGGTGAAATTTTTCAGTATCATGGCGCTGGGCGTCGGGTTTTCCCTGCCTGCGGTTTTTATCAGCCGGAATTGCCGCGATCAGCAGGAGACCATAATCGACCTGACATTCCGGGACAGTTTGACAGGCCTTTACAACCAGGGGTATTTCAACCGGATATTTCAGCGGGAGATCAACCGGGCCAGAAGGGACGGCAAGTATTTAAGCCTGCTGATGATCGACATGGATCATTTTAACCACTATAACCACCGGTATGGCCATGAACAGGGAGATGCGGCATTAACCCGAATCGGGAACTGCCTGAAACAGCTTTCCACCCGGGGCAGTGACTATGGGTTCCGGATGGCAGGCGAAGAATTCGCCATTGTTTTTTCAGGGCTGGAACCTGAGGCTGCCCGAGCGTTTGCGGAAAAAATCCGTTCTGAAATTGAGCGTCTGCAAATAGAACATATCGGGGCCGCCGCCATGGTGCTGACCGCGTCCCTGGGCCTGGCCGTTGCCGTTCCGGGTGAAGATATGAACATGGACTGGTATTGTTACCAGGCAGGGCAGGGGCTGCAGGCGGCCCGGCAGGCCGGGCGCAACCAGGTGGGCGTGGGATAGCAGGCGTTATTTTTCAGACGAAAAAGGAAAAAAAGGAAAAAAGGAGTGATAACGGTAAATGAAAACGGCAAAAGACTATTTCAACGGATCCGCAAATAAATGGGACAAGCCGATGCGGGTGGCCCTGGCAAACGGCGTGTCCGGCGCCATCAAAACCTATGTTCGTCTTTCCAGGACCTCCAATGCCATGGAATTCGGGTGCGGCACCGGGCTTATCAGCATGGCCCTGGCTCCCCACCTAAAACATGTGCTGGCCGTGGATATGTCTGAAAACATGCTGGCGGTGCTTGAGGACAAGATTGCCCGAAACGGGGTGGACAATGTTACCCCCCGGCATCTGGACCTGGTGGAAGGGGAACTGCCCGGGGAACGGTTTGATCTGATTTTTTCCAGCATGGCCCTTCACCATGTAAAAGCGGTTGATTCTTTGCTGGGAATTTTGTTTCAGCTTCTCACCCCCGGCGGTGTGCTTGCCCTGGCCGATCTTGACGCGGAAGACGGCGGGTTTCACGGTGATATTCCGGATGTGTTTCATCTGGGGTTTGACCGTTCAGACCTCAGGCAAATGCTGGAGAAAAAAGGGTTTATCAATGTCTCTGCGACCACGGCCCACGTTATCCAAAAACAAAGTGCCACCACCGGAACAACGGCGGCGTTTCCCGTGTTTCTGATGACGGCTCTAAAAACTTTAGGACCGGCTTAGAATTGCGTCCGCTTCATGACAATCTGATTTGACCCTTTTTCAATTTCGTCAAATATCATGGCGCCGGGCCCGATCCCCTGCCAGATCAGGACATCGTCTTCAATGGTAAGCGCCAGCCAGTCATTTCTGATGCCGATTTCAAAAGCATGGGCAATTGCCTGATCATAAACCCGGGCCACATCCTGAAGGGCGTTTTGAATTTCCAGTGTAATTTCCATAACCGCATTTTTATTTGAGGGCAGCCGGCCCTGTCAATATCTGCTTTTTTCATCTGCTTTTTCTATCTGTTTTTTTTGCGGCCCTAAGTGCCCGTGATTCAATAAAAGGATAAACATACATGTTCACGCCTGAACTTGCGGTACAATATGAAAACCAGGCCCAGATGCTGGCAAACAGGGTAAAAAAGACCTATAAGCATTTCAGAAAACGGTTTGCCCGGCAAAATATTGCGGTGTTTCGCCTCTATGACTGGGATATTCCGGAAATCCGGGCTGTGGTGGACTGGTACGCGGGTCACCTGGTGATTGCCGAATATACGCGGAAACAGTCTACCCGGCAGTGGCTGCCGGTGATGGGGAAAGCGGTGGCCCGTGCCCTGGATGTTCCCATGGAAAACGTGCATTTAAAAGAGCGGGTGGCCGGGAAGCAGGACGGCATGCGTTACCAACGCCTTGATACCACGGACGAGAAAATCGTGGTGGCGGAACGGGATTTGAGGTTTCTGGTCAATCCATATGATTACATTGATACCGGCCTGTTTTCAGATCACCGCAACACCCGGCAGATGATCCGGGACATGGCCGCGGGCAGGGATTTTTTAAATCTTTACGGCTATACCGGCACGTTTTCCTGCTATGCGGCACGAGGCGGGGCCCGGACCACCACATCCGTGGACCGGTCCGAGACCGCCATCACCTGGACCCGGGAAAATATGGCGTTGAACAACATTGCCGAAGCCGGCCACCGGCTGGTGCAGGCGGACAGCTTTGATTTTCTGAAGCAGGCGGAAAAACAGGGGCTTCATTTTGATCTGGCCGTGGTGGATCCGCCGTCCTATTCCACCACCCGCAGCCGCAACCAGGCCTTTGATATTTTAAAAGATCATCCCCGCCTGCTTAGCATGGTGCTTGCGCTGATGCAGCCCGGCAGCCAGGTGTTTTTTTCCACCAATCACCAGAATTTTGATCTGCAGACACAGGGGCTGAATGCCGCAAACATTACCGAGATTACCGACCAGACCATTCCTGAAGATTACAGGCGCAAGCACAAAAAAATTCACCGGTGCTGGAAAATAACCCTTCCGGTGTGAATTTTCTCAAATCCGCATAAATCCGAATATTTAATTGGAATTTTGGATTTTTTGCTATTCCAGGGGATTTTTCAGCGTGGAAATCGTGTGCAGTATTTCTTCAAGTTCCTGGCTGATCTTTGATTTTTCAGCAGCAACGATTGCCATGTCGCCTTTGCGAAGGGCCGTGAAAAACCGGGCAAATTGTTTTTTCCGGCTGTATTCCCACCCGGCACTCACCCCTGTTTTGCTGCCGGCCCGGGATGGCAGGGACGCCCCCGCAATGTTTTTTTCCCCGTTCTGGCGGCTGTGGGCCCAGTTGATGATGTGGGAAAAATAGATCAATGACCGGTCCAGGAGCACAAACAGCATCTGATCGGTCCGCAGGGGGCCGATGGTCAGTTTTATCTGGCCCAAGGGAAGCCCTTTGACGTTGAAATGAAAGGCTTTTCTGGCCCCCAGGGCTGCGGATCCCCCGCCCACCAGACCGCCGATGGCGGTGAAGATACCGAAACTCAAGCCCGCGGCCGCCAGATCAATGTGCGCCCCCACCGCGCCGCCGCCGGCCGCGCCCGCGGCTGCCAGCTGCCATTCTGTCAGGCCCAGCACCCGCCGGGATTTTTTCGAAAACAGATCCTCATGAACAATGGACTGAGGGGGAAGCTCATAATTAAAAATATTGTGCTTAAACTGTTTCCGGATGGTTTGCAGGGCAGTGGTTTCCAGTTTGAGAATGTCGTTTTTGTATTTTTGCCGGAGCGTTGTTCTGGCCGCTGCTACCCGGGATTCCCCGGCGCAGGTGGTGTGTACGGTATGCCGGGCCGTATTTGACACCAGATCCAGAATGACGGCCGCAGTTTCGCTGATGCGGTGCTGCCAGTCCTGTTTAAATGCGCTGATCACGGTCTCAAGCTGGGGCTGCCAGTCTGGATCAATGTTTTTCAAGCTTTCCAGCAGGTCAATACGTTCCGCATAGGTGGCCCGGTGAGCGTCAAAGATGCGGATGGTATTAAAATGTTTTCTGGCCTCAGATTTCCATTCTTCCAGAAATTCCGGCCGGTTTTTTTCTTTGGTGTTGATCACTGCCATGCGGGGCAGGCCGGTCAGGCGCAGAATTTCCATTTCCATCCGGTCAATGCGCCGCACCGGCCGGGACCCGTCCACCACAAAAATGATGCCGGCCCCGTCTGCCAGGGGAGAGAACAGTTCGCATTCATCGGCAAAATCCGGGTCGTGATGGTGGGCAGCAATGAAATCCGCGGGCATCTGATGATCCGGACCGGTGTAGGCGTTCATCCAGGCCAGGGTCTGACGGGGCTGTTGAAATCCCGGGGTGTCCACAAATCCGATAAGGGCCGTGCCGTCCACGGTCACCGGATAGGTGCGGCATTTTTTGGTCTCTCCCGGCACCGGGCTGATGCGCACGCTGTCGTCTTCGGCCAGGGTGGCCACCACGGATGACTTTCCCTCATTGGGGTGCCCGAGAATGGCAAATACAGGCATTCTATCGTTATTCATCTGTTCCCCCGATATTTTCCACCCGGACAAATGGATTTCCCAGGGCCGCGAGGGTTTGTTCCCATACATGGAGATCGGTCGGATCCGGCGCGGTAAACCGGGTGCGGCTGTCGGGTTTTCCGATCAGGGCCACCGTCAGGGTGGTATTTTCAGGAAGGGCCGCCAGCAGCTGCTTCAGCCAGGTCATGGTTTCCCGGATAGGGGGCTGCCAGGCTTCCGCCAGCACCACCACCCGGGGCGGATCATTTAGGTTATCCGGCGCAAAGTTCCGGGATGAAAAAACAGCGCTCAGTTGTTGGGCGTCATCCGTCGGATCCATATCCGAAGGGATCCGACGGATGATTTGCAGCCCCAGATAATGGCTGAGATGATCGGCCAAGAGATCGTCACTGCAGTCCGGATCAATTTCTTCCGGCACCAGCACAATGGCAGGGGCCAATGCGGAAGCAGAAGCAGAAGCAGAAAGTAAATTTGAATCTGGCGCGGAAACGGCCGGCCCGGAAGGATGTGTGCGGGGATATGTTCCGGGTTGTGTATCGGGTTGTGTACCGGACAGCGGTGATTTGTTTTTCTGAGATGAAACCGGGTGGTTTAGACCGGCTGTATTTACCCGGGGTGTGCGCATGCGCTGGATCAGCCGGTCGCATTCTGCCGTGGCAAAGCGGATTTTGGCTGCCGCGGCCTGCTGGCGCAGGATTCCGAGACCCAGCAGGATCAGGCGGGGCAGGAGTCCGTAAAAAAGAATGGCAAAACATAAAAACGGCCACCAGGACACCAGATGCGGGGTTGATAAATGCAGCATGCCGTCTTTTAAAATCATCTGGCTGCCCTGAATTTGTTCAATGGTGGGGTGGGATGCGGGCATCCAGGCCCAGGGCAGGGCAAACAGGTCTACCAGCCTGAGTACGGTTTCGGAAGACGGATGCAGGGTGGATTGCCAGCCGAACGCCAGATCCGTGATGGCCAGTTTAAGCAGGGTGGCCCCGAAAACGCCTATATTAAAAAAAAGGCCGAACAGCTGGGCCAGGTTAAAGATCGGCCAGAAAAAGACTCGGCCGTAAAGATGATGCAGCTGGCGGAGCATGCCGGCACCGCCGGCAGCTTTTAATCGGAATTTTTTTCCCGGCAATAAACTGCCGGCAGCCAGCGCGCGCTCAAAAAGATCTGATGCCAGCCGCAGGATGAAGCCATAAGGACCCTGCGGGAAACTGCCGCGGAAGCGGGTAAAGGCCATGGAAAATCCCAGGATGAGCAGCAAAAGCAGCTGGGGCACCACCAATATCCAGATGCAGGTAAAGATGTTGATGGGCGCGGCGCCGGAATAGGAAAGCACGGACCAGGCAAGACCGGCGCCGGATATCAGGGCCAGTATCATCAGAATGGCGCGCAGGATGCGAAGGGTTTCCGTGTAGATTTCTCCGGGCAGGCGGGGGACAGGGCTATTGGTTTTTGCGACGGTTTTGCGTTTTTCCGCTATCCAGAAGCGGATCAGATCCCGACGGTCAAAAGGCGGGGTGTGGGTTTTTTCATAGGACAGATAAATGGCCCGGTCCGGATAATTGGCCCGGGCCAGTTTTTCTGAGCGGGCAGGATCCTCAAAACCCGGGGCTGCGTTTTTTTCACGGCCCTGATGCAGAAAATATTCAAGGTCAATAAGATCCTGAATCCGGATGGCCGGCTGATTGTGCGGCTGATTGTGCGGCTGATTGTGCGGCCGGCCGTCCAACTCCCGGCGGGCTGATGGTGTGGAATTTCTCATTTTCCGCGTATGTTTTCCGGCAACAATGTTTGAAATATTTTTTCTGATCTTTTATAACCAATGAGCATCGTCATCCTGTGATGTCATCTGCAACCTGGTATGAGAATAATCATCTATTGCTGTTTTCATCAATGACTTTTTAATATGATTTAAAACAATTAAAGGAAATGCCCATGCTTCAGATTCCCCTGATGCCCCCGCCGGATCTGCCCCTGTGGATCAGCAGAATGCTGCCAACCCATAATATGCGTTATTGTGTTCAGGTAGATGACCAGCATGTCATGCATGTGACGGAATCCGGCCATGGATTTCCCGTGCTCATGCTCCACGGGAATCCCACCTGGGGCATTCTTTACCGACGGATCATGGAACAGCTGGAAGACAAGACGGCCCGGTGCATTGCCCCGGACCTGATCGGGCTCGGGTTTTCAAGCAAACCGGCAAAAATGACGGCCCACACCCTTGAAAATCATGCCCGGTGGGTGGGCGCCCTGCTTGACAGACTGAATCTGGAGTCTCTGATTTTTGTGGGACAGGACTGGGGCGGTCCCATCGGCCTTCGCGCCCTGGCGGACCGGCCCCATCTTTTAAAAGGCCTGGTGATGTTAAACACTGCCATTGCGCCGCCCAGAGAGGGATTTACGCCCACGGCATTTCATAAATTCAGCCGCATGCCGGTGGTGAGCACGCTGATATTTCGCGGATTCGGGTTTCCCCAGAACATGCTGCACCGGGCTCAGGGCAATCCGGTCAGCATCAGCGGGAACACAGCCCGGGCCTATCAGTATCCCTTGCGAAAGTGGCGGGATAATGCGGCCCCCCTGGCCCTGGCCAGAATGGTGCCGGACAGTCTCGTCCATCCGTCGGTGGACGGCCTGAAAAAGTGTCAGGCCCTGGTAGAATCATTTGCCGGGCCTGCGGAAATTGTGTGGGGAGACAAAGACCCGATTCTCGGCCGGGTATTCAACCGGGTTCATGCCCTGCTTCCCAATGCCCGGGTGACCCGGACCCCGGCCGGGCATTTTTTGCAGGAAGAGGTGCCGGCGGACATTGCCGCGGCTGTCCGCAAAGTGGTGTCTTCAGTAAATGAATAAAATCGCAAACTCTATAGCACCAGTTCTTAATCGATGACAACTCAAAATTGAGGGCTGGATTTATTCTGATATCTGGAGAAAAGCAGAAAATTGAGATAAGAGAAAACGCTATATATGGTGGTTATTGGATTTTTTATTAAATGAAGCATAGCTATTGCTATATGCACTGGTTAGGAGGATCTTGGCAGTGAGCACTATTAACGTTCCGGCTAACCAGCGCCGCTAAAGGCGTCTGTTAAAAAGCCGCATTGTGTCCGGCGTCTGGTTGGGCCGGTTGGTTAGCTGCTTTGTTCAATTCCCTTGATTGACGAAATTTTAAAACGAAAAAGCATTAATAAGGCTGAAATAAAGCATCCTGCAGTATCAAAATAATTTCATTTTCAATTACGAGGCTTAATAAAAACAGATTAAGCAAAATTATAAAAACGTAGCTTAATCCATTTCTTATATAAAAATGTCCTATGGGAAATAATAATACACTGAGAATCAGTGCTACCCAGAATCGATTTGGATAATATCTTCGACCCAAAACAACCAACAGAATGGGGACAATTAGTATCAGCAAATTTAAAATTTAATAAATATTGCGTATCATCTGTTTCCTTCTTAAACCTGTGTTCGACAGTCATAGGATCATTTTTTCTGAATTTTGTCAAAATCTTCAATAAAATCAAGGAGGGTATCGGTTCCGGCCTCAAAATATGTGGGCACACGAATTGAAAATTTATTATTGACATAGCAATATATACATGTTTTTTTAATGGGCATGTATGTTCGCAGCATAAAACGAAAGAATAAGGACGGGTCAGAGGTTGAGTATATTCAGTTGGCCCACAACACCCGGCATCCTGAAAAAGGCTATACCCGGGCCGAGGTCGTCTACTCCTTCGGGCGGCGGGACCAGCTGGATGTGGCAGCCCTCAAGCGTCTCGTCTCCAGCCTCAGCCGCTTTATCAGTCCTGAAGACGCTCAGGACCTGGAGGCTCAGGGCACCGGTCTTAAGTTCATCTCCAGCCGGCCAGCCGGGGGAGCCCTTCTGCTTAAAGGACTGTGGGAACGTATCGGCATTGATCGATGTCTTGCCGAGGCACTCAAGGACAGAGACTTCTCCACCCCAGTGGGGGATGCCATATTTACCATGGTTGCCAACCGGGCACTGGCGCCCGCCTCAAAACTTGCGGTGGAAGAATGGGCTGCCAAAGATACTTACCTGGATATTGAACAGCCCATCCAGGTACATCACCTGTACCGGAGCATGGACTTTCTCCTTGATCATGAAGTCGATATCCAAAAAGCGGTTTTCTGGGCCACGGCTCACCTGCTTAATCTCACCGTGGATCTGATATTTTTCGATACCACCAATACTTATTTTGAAATAGAAGATCCCGGAGACTCGGACCTGCTGGCATATGGCAAATCCAAACACAAGAGAGATGATCTGCCCCAGGTCACCATCGGGCTGGCCGTTACCAGAGAAGGTATCCCTGTCCGATGCTGGGTGCTGCCTGGTAACCAGAATGATGCCAAATGTGTTGACCAGGTCCAGAAGGATATGAACGACTGGAAGCTGGGCAATGTCATATGGGCCATGGACCGGGGCATGACCAGTGAAGAGAACCGGCGCAATCTGCAAAGAGCCGGAGGGCAGTATATCCTGGGTGAAAAACTCCGGGGGACCACTATAAATGAAGAGGCACTGAATCGCGGCGGTCGGTTTAAAATCATCAAAGAAAATCTCCACATCAAAGAGGTCTTCGTTGGCGAGGGGTCAGGCAGGCGGCGATTTGTCATCGCCTATAATCCGGAACAAGCCGAACATGACCGCCATATCCGCAAAAAAAATCTGGAACGAATCAAAGTTGAACTTGAAGCCCTGGAAAAACAATCCGGCAAAGCACACCTCAAGACGAAATATGCCATCCTGGCCCATAGATCCATGGGCAGGTACCTCAAAGAGCTGAAGTCCGGCAAGCTGACGGTGGATAAGGCCAAGGTCAAGAAGGCGGAAAAACTGGACGGCAAATATCTGTTAAGCACCAGCGATAAAAGTTTGTCTGCCGAGGACATTGCCCTGGGGTATAAACAGCTCATGGAAGTTGAGCGGGCCTTCCGCACCCTGAAGTCAACCCTGTCCCTCAGGCCGGTTTACCATACCAGGTCTGACCGCATCCGTGCCCATGTAATGCTTTGCTGGCTCGCCCTGCTTCTGGTGCGGGTGACAGAGCTGGAGACCGGCATGACCTGGCCCAAGGCCCGGGCCGAGATGGAACGTCTCCATTTGGGAAAATTTTGTCATAAAGATGGCCATATACTACAATACACCGAACCGACTCAAACTCAGCGCATTATCCTGAAAAAATTGAAAATATCTATTCCAAAGCGAGTGAAATCCTTCACTGGAGCCCCCTAAACACCCCTGATTTTGTGGGCACTACGCCATTTTTTTGGATTGCTTTATTCCTTTATTGACAGGCATTTAGAGATTCCATGAACCTACCGCTGTCGAACACAGGTTAAAGACAGATAATGGTTTGCATCAGCGCCTGTGCGGAGCGCAGCGGAGTTCAGGTCGGCTGCATGCAAGGGAGCAATAGAGGAGAGACCCACTGCTGCCCCCTATTACCCCTCGGCCGGGCTCGACCGAGTCCCCTGACGCTGCTTCTCAGTCGGCGGCGAGACCGATTTCCAGGATGACCGCGCCATTGGCCTCGACTTCAATGGGTGCCACCGACCGTAAGCGATCGGGCTCGATCGTCGGGGCGTCGCCCTCGCCCAGGATGAAAGTGCGGACGGCGTCGGTACGGGCTTGCGCCAACGCTTCGAGGTCATCTTCGGTGACGGTCTGGGCGGCAGTCACTTCAGTGGCAAGGTGTTCGCGGTACGCTGCGGCGTCGAATTCCGGCGCCTCATCTTCTTCTGCCTTGGTGAAGCGTTCGCGGACATCGGCGAGCGCCCGCTGTGGATACAGATCGGCAAACATCGCTTCCACCGTCTCGCTGGTTGCGGCGGCCTTCAGGCTCGGGTTGACGACGTCGATGCCCGCCTGGTCCAGCCGCTCGACCATGGCGGCCCGGGCACGTTGCCGCTGGAGCGCCGGACGGTCGGCGTCCGGTGCATACGGTGCGGGGAGTTCGAGCGCGAGTTCGGGCCGTTTGCCGAGAGCGGCGCGCAGTTGGTCAAGGCCTTTGCGTTGCGGTGGTTCGACCTCTCTGGAACCTGGGGTGAAGGCCACCTTCGCGAGTTCGTCGGGGTCGCCGCCGACGAGGCTGGCCAACAGACTGAACGGCGAACTGATAATGCCTTGCAGCATATCCGTGAGCGCCTGTCGAATCGCCGGCCCGAAGGAGAACTTGGGATCGTTGACGTTACCCTGAACTGGTATATCGACGGTGATCACACCGTCGCTATCCTTGAGCAACGCGATGGCCAGACCAATCGGCAGGTCCGTCGCGCCCGGGTGTTCGAAGCGTTCACCCAGCTTCAGGTCGCGCAGGACCATGTGGTTGCTGGCGTCGAGACGGCCGTCGTCCAGCACGTAGCCGAGATCGAGGTCCATACGGCCTGTGGCGATCCGGCGGCCGAGGAACTGGACCGCATAGGGTGTCAACTCCGGGATATCCATGTTCTCGAAGACGAGATCAAACTGCGTGCTGCTGAGCGGGTTCCACGGATTCAGTTCCCCGTTGATCCGGGTCTGGCCGTAATCTGCGACCTGTCCTTCCAGATCAACCCGCGCCGGCTCTTCCTGTCCGGGCGAAAGCCGTGAGATGCCGCCCCTGAGCTTCTGCACGCGCGTGGCGAACGGCAGCGGCAGAGAACGGTCCGTAAAGGCCAATACACCACCGTCGAGGCGGACGCCGGCGATCAGGATATCGAACGGTTCGGTCTCATCTTCCGGCAACGCTTCCGGGGCGGCGGGCTGCTCGACCAGTAATTCGCCCAAATTCGTGCCGCGGTCCTCGGCGATGAACACCCGGGCGGATGGCTGATCGATCCGGATGACCGACAACTCGAGCAAACGCTCTCCGAGACGAAAATCGATTTCATCGATGGCCAGCGCCTGCCAGCCCAAGACTTCCTCGCCACCCTCGCGTTCGCCAATGTCCAGTTCATCGATCCGGGCACTGCCGGCGTAGGTCAGCGGGTCGCCAGGGCTGCTGCGCAGCTCGCCTTCGGTGCTCAGGCTGCCGCTGTCGACACGAACGTGCGCGAAGCGCTGGGCAAAAGGTTCCGCCAGCGCGAGCGCCAGACCATCGACATCGAGCGTGCCGGCGAGGTCGAGCCCGGGCAGTAGCTGGACTTTACCGTCGAAGGCGAATTCCCCGCCCAGCTCGAATCGACCGCTGACCTGAAACGGAGAGACGGCGTCGTCGGCAAGGATGAAATCGTCAAGCGAGAAGTCGATATCGTGGAGCGCGATCGGCACAGTTGGGCCGGTCTGTTCGGGCCGAATGATGGCCCCCTCCGGCCCGTCAAGTGGCAGCGGCCGGCGTTGGAACTCGGACAGCAGACGGGTGAAACGCGTCTCCCCCGAATCAAACTGTTCCTCGTGCAAGCGGGCGCCTTCCAGGCGCGCCGTGGGTATGACTGCCGTCCATTTGAACAGGCTGAACCACGCCAAGTCGACGAACAGGCGCTCGAAGCCAATGAGTCCCTGGCCATCGACGTCGTCCAGAGCGAGATCTTTGACCTCGAGGGTGAGCGTGAACGGATTGGTGTGAACGGTCCCGATGCGCAGTTCGCGACCGAGATCGTCCGCTAACGTATTGACCGCAAACCTGGTTGCTACCCAGGGCAGAACGAGAAAACCAACAAGCGTGTATAGGATGGCTACGGCGGCAAGCCAGAAACGGATTCGGCGCAGGTTGAGCCAGTGCTCTCGCAGCCAGGTCCACGCTGAGCGGGCGGGAAGTTGTGTCATTTTACCTCCTTTTTTTCTGGAGAGCTAATGTCCCGGCTAACCAGCGCCGCCAAGGACGTCCGCTAAAAAACCGCATTATGTCCGGCGTCTGGTTGGGCCGGTGGTTAAGCACCTATTCCTTAAACATATTTTTAAGCAATTCTAATATTTTCTGGTCCTTTTCTTTTCCTGAACATTGTGCTTATTTATCTTCCTTTGAAGCCAATGTTTGACGCGTAATCATATGAAGATGATGTCCAAGAATTCCCATACGCACTGTCTCAGCGAAGTTTTTATTATTTTTCAGCAGATTGCGGCCTAAGAATTTCAGGTATTGATAGCCATAAGAAGTTAATGGTTGGCGAATCAATGATTTAATTCCCATTTTAATTTCCGCCCAATGTATTTTTCGGTTAACAAAAGATTGTTCACCGATATTGTCAAGCAGTCTGTTGCAGCGATCAAAATAACGTTTAAGACGTTTATCATAAATATTTTCCAATACTTCCTGGTAGCCTACTTTTAATTGTGTTTTATCCATACGGGTAATAAAATTGGTCTCCAGACAATGCGTGTTGTTGCCCGAAGTACTTTTAATTATCCGTCCTTCTCTTTCCAGGCGTTGATATAATTGAGTGCCCGGAAGAGCGATAAGAATGCCTACCATGGCAGTGGGTATGGCGAGTTCATCTATGAACGTACACATTCGGCTAAAAATATCATCAGGATCATTATCAAAGCCCAGAATGAACCCCCCCATAACTTCCATACCATAGCTTTGGATTTTGGCCACGGCAGTCGGAATATCACCTTTTAAATTCTGGGTTTTGCCCGTTTCCTGCAAGGATTGTACGCAAGGCGTTTCAATGCCTATAAACACTTGATTAAAACCGGAAAGTTGCATATCCCTGAGCAGATCATCATCATCCGCCATATTAATGCTTGCTTCGGTATAAAATCGAAAAGGATAACTACGGTTTTTTTGCCACTCAATAAGCTGTGGCATGAGTTCTTCCTTTAAACGACGTTTGTTGCCGATAAAATTATCATCAACAAGAAACACCGCTCCTCGCCAGCCAAGTTCATATAACGTTTCTAATTCCGATATCAGATTGGCCGCTGTTTTTAATCGCGGTTTATTTCCATAAACTTTCCAGATATCACAGAATTCGCATTTAAAAGGACAACCTCGCGAGTATTGAACGGACATGGACCCGTAGGCATTCATTTTTAATAAATCAAAACGGGGAACGAGTGTATTCGATAGATCGGGCCGATTTTCAGCCGCGTATTTTTTTGAGGCAACGCCGTTTTCCAGATCCGTTAAAAAATGGGCTAAGATATCTTCTGCTTCTCCAAGTATTAAATGATCAACACCTTGTATCTCTTCCCAACTTGAGGTCGGATAGGGTCCTCCGGCAACAATAATCAAGGGAAATTGTTTGCCGCGTTCAACCACCTTGATAAAAGATTCTCTTTGAACAATCATGGCTGAAATAAATAAGGCGTCAGCCCATTTTAAATCTTTATCCTTTAACCGTTCCACATTCATATCAATTAATTTCAGCTCATATTGAGGAGGAAAAAGGCTTGCCAGCGTTATTAAGCCCAGCGGCGCAATGGAACTTTTTTTATTGATAAACGGAAGGGAATGGCTGTAACTCCAGAAAGTGTTCTGGGGTATTTCCGGATAGACCAACAAAATACGGATAGGTTTCGTTCTGCTTGGCTTCATCGCTGACCTCCATTAAATTTTTATTGTTTTTATTCTTGATCAACCATCGTCGAATTCACGGCATCTTGCCACCACGGCTTCCATGGAGTCTTTTTGAACGATCATGACGGAAAGGAAAACGACATCGGCCCCTTTTATGTCCGCACATGACTGTCCTTCCGTTTTCACTATTTGTTGATTATGGTAAAGATAAATGTTGGAAAATAAAATAGGGTCCATCTTGTATTTTGAAGGTGAATAATATGTAGTGGATGACCGATCTGTTTTTACCAGAGGCTCAGCAAGGAAAGGAACTGGGATGGACGCACGACTCTTGGACGCCGGGTTGATTTCAGCCATCAGCAGTATCCTGATGGCCTTTTCGTTGGTGGAGTCCGACCCGGATCGCGGAGCTATTTTATTGTGAAAAATAGTCGGAATTTCAGTATGCCAATTTAATACTCAGATTAAGATTCTGCCCGTCGTAACGGAACTTGGCAGCAGAAAAAGCAGGAGCGCCGAATTCGTCAATGGTCGTATTTGAAAAGCCGTAGCCTTCCGTGGGAAGACCTATCCAATTGGTGTCGAGCTTGCCGTTCATATTCTCATCATGGATAACGGCGATCCCATAGGTTCCCGGCGGGATATCCGAAAAGTTGCATTGCGCTTTTGTATCCAGAATTTTCTTTATTATAACCACCGTTGCCGAACCCAGAAATTTCTTGGGAAAACCCTCGGGTGATTCGAAAATTCCACAGGCTATATTTCCGGTATTGTTTTTTATGTTCGGAATTTTCACGTGAATTCCCGGGCATGAGGATTGGGCGGCAGCAATGGCGGAAATATTCAAGAAAATCAGCACGGCAAGAAATGCCACCCATCGAATCTCCTTGCGAACCCTTATTTTACGGTCCCATGGAGAATATCGCTGATTTAATAGTTGCGCTCCGGTTATGACTTTCCTTACAACTGTGGATCGCAATCGAATTTTTGGCTGACCTTTCCTCCAATAGTAAACGCCTCCCCTGCCGAACACTAAGACCAACACTACGATAAGAATGATTAGACCTGTCGTACTCATGGTAATAATTTCCTCCCTTTACTTTGGTGTAATTTTTTTCGTCATTCCCGGAATACTTTTTCCGGGCGATTAACCTGTTCATTACCTTTAGATATATTCAATTTTTGTACCAGCTTTCCAATATTCAGTGTCGTATGTTTTATCCTCCTGATTTTTAATCATATTAAGATTAAAAGAATATTTATGAAAGGGGGTAGTCATTTAGCTCCTCCTGTGGTATGCTCCGGAGCATGGCTAAAAAAGTTGCTGATTTTCCCAACACATATCGCGAATTTGTGCAGTATTTTCATAGGAAAGGATGTTACATTTGGCTATAACTGGGGGCAAAGTTAACCAGGAGGAGCTAAATGACTACCCCCTTTTTATGAAATAGTCCCCGACAGCTATAAAAAAGGTCATATTTACCCTGTGGTCATATATGATCTTTTTCCAGGCCTGTTTGGCAAAATGGAATGATAGCAAACCTTTGATTGTCATTTTCAGTCTACACATGCCAAATCAAAAGGAGAGACGTGGCTTGGCACCCATCTCTGCCACTGGGCACAGGGATGGGTGGAGTCTTAATCGGGGCTGATTGGCGGCGGCTTTTCAGAGCTTTCTTCCTCCTCTTCAATCTCCGCCTTTTCCGGGGTGTCCGGATGACTCTCCAGCTTGGCCAGCCGTTCCTCTTCACGCTCTGATTCCCTGAGCAGCATATTTTCAATCCGGGTTGCCAGTAAATGCTCCTTCTTTTCGCGCCGTCTGAACTCCAGGGCCAAATCTTTATAGAGCGAGATGGTCATGAGCACCATGATCAGCATGAAGGGAAACGCCGCAATGATGGAGACGGTGCGCAAACCATAGAGCCCGCCGCTGAGCAACAGCACAGCAGCCACAAGCAGCTGCAGCCCTCCCCACAGGATGCGGACTAATCGGTTCGGGTTAAGTACGCCCTTTGAGGTGAACATGCCGAGGACAAAGGTGGCAGAGTCGGCGGAGGTGATAACGAACATGGCCACCAGCAAAATAGCACCAATAGCCAGGAAGCCGCCGCCCGGGAGTTGGTTCAGCAAGACATAGAGGCCGGCCGGTGACTCTACGGCCACGGCATCAGCGATGCCGGCCTGGTTGTTTAGTTCAAAAAAAATGGCAGACCCCCCAAAGGCTGAGAACCAGAGCATGCTGAGGGCAACCGGCACGATCATCACTCCAAGGACAAACTCGCGGATGGTCCGGCCCCGGGAGACACGGGCGATAAAACTGCCCACGAAAGGTGCCCAACTGAGGCCCCACGCCCAGTAGAACATGGTCCATTGTTCCACCCAGTGCTCGCTGGAGTAGGGGGTGGTCACCAGACTCATTTCGATGATGTTGCCCAGATATTCGCCCAGGGTCTGGGTCATCACCGCGAAGATAAATGCCGTGGGTCCAAAGGTGAGCACAAACAGCAGAAGCAGGGTGGCCAGCCCCATGTTTGCGTTGCTGAGGAGGCGGATGCCTTTGTCAAGCGGGGTGAGCGCCGAGATCATAAAGAGTCCGCCCACCCCGCCGATGATCATGAATTGTGAGGTGAAGTCATAGGGGATATCAGCCAGCTGTGACAAGCCGCTGTTAATCTGGAGTGTGCCGAGACCGAGGGTGGTGGCAACGCCAAAAATAGTTGAGACCACGGCCAGGGTGTCGATGGCCTTGCCCCAGCCCCGATCAACCATGGTGCCAAGCAGAGGCCGCAAGGTTTCGCTGATCAGTCCGTAGCTGTTGTGGCGGAAGCGGACATAGGCGATGGCAAGACCCACCACGGCAAAATTTGCCCACTGGTGCAGCCCCCAGTGAAAAAAGGCATACCGCATGCCCATCTGGGCCGCTTCAACAGTGCGGGGATCCTCAATGCCCAGGGGCGGATCAGTGAAGTGCATCATGGGTTCGGCAACACCCCAGAACACCAGACCGACCCCCATGCCGCCGGAAAAAATCATGGCCAGCCAGCTGGGAAAAGAGAATTCCGGCGGTTCGCCATCAGGACCGAGGCGGAGTTTGCCGAATTTGGAAAAGGCAATGCTAAGGGTGAAAACAACAAAGGCGCTGGTGGCCAGAAGGTAGAGCCAGCCGACGTTGGTGGCGGTGGCATCCAGGACCTGCTGGGCCACCTGCTCAACCAACTCAGGCCTGGACGCCGCAACTGCCACGAAGGTGGCGATGATGAATACCGAGATGTAAAAGACCGTGCCCACATCCCCAAGCAATCTGCTGAAAAAAGTGGGAATACCGCTTGTGATATTTTTCATTGGTAATCCTTGCTGCCAGTATACTTAAATTCGGGGATGCTTTCATGCCGCTCGTCCCGCAGGCCTCAAAAGAAGGCAGGGGGGTATTCAGCCATATCTCAACACCATACACTAGGTACTGGGCCAATTGTTCACCGTAATCTTCCACAAAGGCAATTCTGCCGCCAAACTGCAGATTGTGGGCCAGGTTGATCAGGTCCTGAAAATGTTTTTTTAAGACGCTCCAGATCCTGAAAGATCAGCAGAGCCCTTTTATAAGTGGCAAACCGGCGGACAAAAACGAGCGTAAGACCCATTGGCTCCAGAAAAGTGCCTCACTCCGACTTCTGTGGTAAAAAGCGGATGTTATCTCTGTCATTCCCCGATTCGTTGAAAATCATCAGAAGCAAAAAAACAAAGCACGGGAATAGTTTTTTTCTATTTTTTCACATGGTGAACCGCTGTTTAGCACTATTATCTTGTATTTCGTTATCCGGATTATCTGCAGATGCATTTTTTTGAATTTCGATTTCACATTCAGGAAACAGCGTTCTTAGGCATTCCTTCAGAAGACGCCCCTGCTGAGAATCTGCGAAATGCTGCTCTGAAATGACTATTTTTTTCATTTTCAGTCTCCTTTCTATAATACTTTTCATTTTTCGCTTGCCCTCAGCCGTCGCTTTTCGCATCGGTCTTGAGGGGCTTTAAGGAAAATCCGCTTATGGCGCTGACCAGCGGTTTCAGCATATCATAAGGGGCCTGGCTTTCTGCCAGGCCTACTATCTAAAAAGACGATATGGATCAGCTCGTTTCATCCATAAGATCCGGATACTCATTCCGCAGATGTTCCCAGGCTTCCTTGAATTCATTTGCATTGGAATGCATTTTGCCGATTCCATTTTCTATTGAAGAAATCAGCTCTTCAGTTTCCCCCAAACAGGGTGTCCGATGGGGGTTGAAAAAATCCGAAAAAATCCCTTTGCCTTCTGTTTTTGCTTTGTTCAAAAACTGATCGAACACCTTTTCCCATTGAATCTTCTTTGTCATGGCCCATCTCCACTCTTGTCGTTATTTTTAAAAGCCGGACGCCGGTTAAAGGGATTTTCCGGAAATCAAAAAATCCTGTTTTTCAAATTCCGAAAGGCCTTCACAATATCTTGAATGGCCTCGTGCATGCCATCGGAACTGGATTCCATTTCAGACAGCCCTGTCTTTCCGGTATTGCCCTGCACCTCGGTTTTGATTTTTTGGAAGTTTTGCGTGTGTTTATCAAACTCCAGGCGATGGGCTTCTTCCATGTCTTTGGAGGCATCATTATTGATCTGCTGCATCAGCTCATCGGCTTCAGCCATTAGCTGTTCAATGCTCTTGGACTCTGAATTTTTTTTCATGATATTTCCCCTCAATTTTTTTGAGTATCTGATTTCAAATCATTAAAACCGCACAACGGGTATTTTCGAGGTGTTCCCATGAACTTTCGGCGGCACCTTTCTCAGTTTTTCAGCGTAAATGTGTGCAAATGGCCGATGCGGGTCATGGAGAAATTTTTTCAAATCATGAGCAAAGGTTGACGCAATGTCCAGCTGCGGAAAATGACCGCATTTCGGGTACGTTGTCAGGGTAATTCCAGTAGACTGCGCCATCATGGAACGACCGTGTTTCGCTGGCAGGATGGGATCATTCTCTCCCCAAAAAAGGGCTATGGGTGGCAACTCGTCAAGCTCACTGGCACGCTGTTTTGTCTGCATATACTGACCAGAGAGATTGATGACGCCCGCCACCGACTGTTGAAATGCCCGATGCGTTCCGGGAACGTCCATCATCTTGACGAACCGCTTAATTTCATCCGGGTCCCGTTTGCCGAAAATAGCCGGGGCAAAACGCATGAGCACAGGAATGAGACGTCGGACAACAAATGGCGTCAGCCGGGGTCCAAGCACTGGAAATGTCGCATACTTCAGCCATATACCGACCTCTTTACCCAAACCCCCTGGTGCCAGAAGTGCCAGCCGGTCGATCCGGCTCCGGCCTTCAAGAAGCAACCACTGGGCAATGCCGCCGCCGAACGAATGCCCGCATATATGGGCTTTTTCGATACCTGCGGCATCCATCCATGCAATTATCATTTTCGCATACCAGGTCAACGTATAAGGAGCGTCCGGCCGATCTGAGAGGCCGCTGCCGGGAAGATCTATCATTATTACGCGAAAATCATCGGCAAGCAGGGGAGCCACCTTTGTCCAGACGCGATGGGTGTCCTGGAAGCCGTGAATGAGCACAAGTGGTGGGCCCGAGCCCATTTCGCTCCAGGCGATGGATACACCGTTTACATTCGTTTTATGTGGGGTTCCGATCATCTCCATCTCGGTTTTAATAAATATACAATTCACATATTTTGCGGTAGTGATGGCCATAGATTGAAAGCGTTATTGCCACGGGCATCAGTCTGGGCTTTCGGATCAGGGTCCAGACCATCAGCCGCCAATAGTGGAACCTTTCTTTTCCCAGCACCCCGAGCCGGAATGCGGATCGGAAAAGTGAAAGAAACCGCTGAAAATTTATCGGCTGGTTGATTTCAGGTGTCTTAAGTTCCTTTAGTAAGGTCCTGACCCGTTGATAATAGTTTTTCGGGGAATAAATCTGTTTCATGATCAATTGATACCCGTCTGAAAGTTTGTCCATGCCCATCCGGGGAATGATATTGGTTGTTCCGTCCACATTATCACCGGAAAATATATTGATGATCCGACTTTCCCGGGAAAGCCGGTCAAAGAGCCGCGTTCCCGGAGGAGCCTGGAGCATGCCGACCATTGCGGTGACAATTCCACTCTTTTGTATAAAATCGATTTGTTGCTGAAAAATTGAAGGCAAATCACAATCAAAGCCCACAATAAAACCGCCCATCACCTGCAACCCTGACCGGTGGATAATCGCGACACTTTCAAGGAGATCCCGGTTTTTATTCTGGGTTTTATGACATTCCGTCAGACTGCCCTCGTCCGGCGATTCAATGCCGATAAAAACGGCGTCAAATCCGGATCTTGCCATCATGTCAAGGAGTTCAGGGTCATCGGCGAGATTGATGGAGGCTTCCGTGAAAAAAACGCATCCTTTTTTGTCTTTGCGCCATTCGATTAGGGCGGGCAAAAGATGCGTTTTAAGGTAGCCCTTATTTCCAATGAAATTGTCGTCAACAAAAAATATACTGCTGCGCCAGCCGGCAGCATAAATACGATCGAGTTCTGCGATAACTTGCTGCGGGTCTTTTAGTCTCGGCTTGTGTCCGAACAACGCCGTTACATTGCAGAATTCGCAGTTAAACGGGCATCCTCTGGAAAACTGAATGCTCATGGACGCATATCGTTTCATTTTTATCAGCTCCCACGAAGGAACCGGTGTATCGCAAAGATCGCAGAAGGACGGGGCCCGGTAGACCTTTTTCGCGTGTCCGTTTTGCAGGTCCGCAAGAAAAAGGGGAAGGGTGCGTTCCGCTTCATCGAGAACAAGATGGTCCACATCCAAAAATTCATCAGGCTCGGAAGTAAAAAGCGGCCCGCCGGCAACGACCTTTAAATTTAACTCAATACAGCGATTGATAATCTGCCTGGCGGATTTTCGCTGAACCGCCATCCCCCCGATAAAGGCCATATCCGCCCATAAAAGGTCTTTGTCCGTCAGGCTCTCCACATTGACGTCCACCAGGCGCCGGGACCATTTTTCCGGAAGCATGGCTGCAACGGTCAGGAGTCCCAGGGGCGGGAATGCCGATTTTTTTCCGATAAAACTTAGTGCGTACGTAAAAGACCAGAACGTATCCGGAAATTTTGGGTAAATAAGAAGAATGTTCATAAAGCCAGGCCCCTCTTCCCATTCAGATGGGATAAATTGGTTTTAATTTTTTTCTCATGGAATTAACAGTCTCCATTCCTTCAGTATCGGAGACCGGAAATATCTGAATTCTTAATGGTTCGAATAAGAGACTCTTAGTTCCCATTAAAACCCTAAATCGGTCGGACCGCAGATGATGATCCAAATGCTTTCGAGTCTCCCATTCCGAAATCAGGTTAAAAATATTATGATCTTCAAGGTCGCAGAAAATGCCGTAGCTCAGATAATCCTCTGTTTCTCCCGGTGACGCGATCAATGAATGAAGCGTTTGCAAAACCTCTTTCTGTTTCTCCGGAAGCACATTCATAATTATTCTGACGACAATCATTACGGTCTCTTTATCGGTCAATGCCGATCTTTTTGTTTATTCAACAATATCGAGCACCATGTTTTTTCTTGACCTGGCCGAAACAGCGGTTAAAATGGTCCGCAATGCGCCGGCTGTCCGGCCCTGTTTGCCGATGATCTTACCCAGGTCAGTTTTGGCCACTTTGAGTTCCAGTATGGATGTATGCCCCCCGCCAACTTCTTTAACGGATACGACATCCGGTTCATCAACTAACGCGCGTGCAATAATTTCAATTATTTCTTTCATAGCGAGACTCCTGTTGTGGTTTGACTTGAGATGAAGAGTTATATTGACAGCGGCCGTGAGCGGCCTTTCAAGAACATTAGTATTTTTATTTGCAGACGATCCAGATAATTAAACTTCATATTTTAATGGGTCTCAATCGATGATTGGGCACGGTAGCGGGCTTTTTTCATTTCGGCAAACTTCACCGGAACATCTTCAATTCCATTCAAAGCGCATACCTCTGCCTGATTCAGATCTATCTTACCTGGTAGCCCCGTTTCCCTGATGACAATCTCTCTTGCCGATTTTTCAGTCAGTTACGACGGATCGACAATTACCACTTTGATTTGTTGATGCTCTGCCAAATGATATTCAGGCTTTTTTCCTGGCCATGACCAGCAGCACGATACCGCCGGCAAGAGCGATAGCGCCAGCGATCGGCGGCAACGGAATCGTTCTTGTTTTATCCGCGGTCATTTCCAGGGGACCGATATCGACTACTTTTTCCCTTGTCGTGTAACTGGTCCCTTGATACCCGAAGGCGACAATCCCTATGGCAATAAGGATGATGGCAAGAAATGTGGTTGTTTTCATTTGACCCTACCTTGTAAGGTATTAATTTGCTTTATGTTGTCCTGCTGATTTTTTGATTTTCCGGCCCTGAACAATATTGACCAGTATAGTGGCAACGGCAAACACCAGCAGGATATGAAAGAATCCGCCCATTGTGTAATTATTCAAAATTCCCAGCAGCCAGAGGATTACCAGTATTCCTGCAGTAACATACAGCATTGGATTTTCCTTAAAATTCGATGTTAAAGATGATCTGTTATTTTAAGCCCCCTTGATTTCGTTCATCCAAAAATTGACCGACCTCAGCGCGTTCATTTCACGACAAGGCTGTTTTTAACTGATTTGACGCCATCTACCGAGTTGGCAAGCGCCACGGCTTTGGCGGAAGCCTGTGATGAGTTCACAAAACCGCTCAGTTGGACTGTGCCTTTGTAAGTTTCGACACCGATCTGGAATGACTTAAGAAAATCATCCGTTGCAAGCAGTGATTTGACCTTGGTTGTGATGACCGAATCGTCAACATAATCGCCGGTGCTTTCCTGTTTGGATGTCGATGCGCAGGCCGCAAAGGTGAGGATAAGGATCAGAAGGACACAATAGCCGATAAACCTGTTTTTTGTTTTCATAGCCGTTACTCCTTTTTGGGGTGTGATTTTAATCGTTCCCGAAAAAAGTTTTACGGGTGATTCACGTATTCATTGATTTATATAAATTCAATATTTATGCCAGGCTCCCAATACTGACCGTCGTTTAATCCATCATCCTGATTTGTAAGACAATTTATTCAAATATAATTTGCCGGGCATTCCTGAATCACGACATGAAAAAAGGTGACATATCACCGATAGGTCATATGTGATTTTTTTTGCCGCTATGGTGTTATAGGTGATAACTGATCCGGCTGGATTGAAAATGATCTCCGGTTTTCCCGCAGCACATTTAAAATTATTTGGTTATCCGCTTCGATTAACTCAACAACCACCGGTTAAAAGCCGGTGGGATGAAGTAAAGGGCTGAAAGCCCGGATACGGGTCGAAAGACCCGTTAATGTTCCTTCTTGAAATCATCATCCTTATTCGGTTCAAAATGATGCTCAAGATATGTTTTTATCATTTCATCGGTGACATTTCTGGGAATTCTTGGGAATTCTTGTCGGACCAAATTAAGTGACTGAAAATTCAATGAATGATGTGAAAAACCGGCCTCAAAAGTGGCTTAGCGCTATGTTTTTGATACCAAAAAGAGCACTTTAAGAAAATATTGGATTTGCAGAAAGGGGGGATGGTCGGACCTTGATTGCTGATTATGGCCTGCGGTTATCTCGATTTTTTTACCCACCCTTTTTATTCAAAACCAAACATCAAATGTGATAAAAACGACAGTATTGCAGGCAATCTCTAAAACGAGCACTGTCGATAAGCGAAATCATTATTCTTCACTCGAACAGACCACAAGATCTTGATTGAGTTTTTTGCTGAATTTGTATGTTTAAATAGCTTTACTCGATTAAGTGATTACTTTATTAAAAGTTTCGGCCTTGATCATCGTTTCGGCCTTGATCATCGTTTCGGCCTTGATCATCGTTTCGGCCTTGATCATCGTTTCGGCCAAAAAATCAAAATGACTTAGAATATACATAGCAGAAAATATGCTTTTATAAAGAGAGGTAACCATGCGCTTCGATGTTTCAAAAGATCAATTGATTCAAGAGATACGAGATCTGAAAACAAAATCTATAATCAACGATGAATTGCTATCCCGACTTTGTGAGGCTATCCAGGAATCAAGCATTCGAAAAAAAGAACTTTATGCAATTATGCAGGGATCAAAAGCTGTTTTGGGCCAAAAGGGGTTTACGGAATCTGCACGAGCGATTTTTGATTATTGCAAAGATCTGATCGGAGCTACTTCAGGTTATGTCGCCTTATTAAGTGAAACCGGTGAAGAAAACGAAGTCCTTTTTCTTGATGCAGGAGGTTTGCCTTGTGACGTTAATCCGGAGTTGCCTATGCCAATCCGGGGGCTACGTGCCGAGGCTTATTATTCGAATAAGGCGGCCTACCACAATGATTTTATGAACAGTGAATGGGTCGATTTTATGCCCAAGGGGCATGTTGTTTTAAAAAATGCCATGTTTGCACCTTTGGTAATAGATGAAAAGACTGTTGGAATAATCGGTTTGGCAAACAAAGCATCCGATTTTGACGAAAACGATGCAAAAATGGCCACCGGATTTGGCGAATTGGCGGCCATCGCGTTACAAAACAGCAGAAACCTGGATGAAAAAAATCAGGCAGAAAAACAACGGGAGAAGATGATTATAGATCTTCAAAAAGCCCTGTCTCAGGTTAAGCAACTAAGTGGACTTTTGCCCATCTGCTCATACTGCAAAAAGATCCGGGATGATAAAGGCTACTGGAAACAGATTGAATCTTATATTCGTGATCATTCGGACGCGGAATTCAGCCACAGTATTTGTCGGGATTGTGCAAAAGAGCACTATCCGGATTTGGATATCTATGATGAATAGAGATTCAAGGATAATTATCCTGTCTTTGAGTTTTGACTGCCTAAAAAAATCCTCAATACCTTTCCAATCCTGCAGTAAATAAATTTCAGGACATTGTATAGAAACGTCAGTATTGCAGAGATTCTCTGAGGCGAGCACTATCGATAATCCCCATCAGTATTCTTTATTTTTACTGCATACAACATATTGAAAGGCACCACAATAAAAAAGGTTGACCGGGACTGGATTTATAACCGGCCCCGGTATTTCTTTACATCAATGAAATATGTTTTCAATCCATCGCATGGCTTCAGAATCACTGACTTTGCCCAAATAACGCTGGGTCGTTGACAGATTGGCATGCCTGAGAATAATTTTGCTGACAATTTCAATAGGTGCCCCAGATCGACTGGCAAAAGTTGCTGCATGCCTTCTGAGATCATGGGGGCTGATCTCAACTCCGATCTTTCTGCCGGCTTTTTTAACAATTTGCCTTGCTCCAGTATAGCCAAGCGGGAATATCCTTTCATCTCCAGCAATATTTTTTGAACGGATATAATCCTTAAGCCGGTCCGCCACCTTTTTGGGAATGAAAACAACTTCATTCTGGCGACCGCTCTTGGGGCTAATGAGAAAAAGCTTACAATCTTCTACATCCATAACCCGGA
>JAABSH010000018.1 GCA_011390465.1 Desulfobacteraceae bacterium | reverse complement strand
CCGGCAAAGGAGGTTTTGCTATGTTCTTAATTTTTAGCAGTTTTTACGGTCAGATTTCTTCCGCTTCATCATTTGCGGAGGCGGCTGCAAAGGTCCGGGTCCTTCAACTTAATTGGGGCTTGTCTGGCGAAGTGTTCACGATTCGAAAATATTAACTGGCTTTCCGGCCGGGGCCTTCCGGGCCCCGGCCACCATAGGAGGTTTTATCATGCAACTTATTCGATTGAGTCTTGTAAATTTCAAAGGGGTTAAAAATTTCAGCTTTGTTCCGTCCGGGGCTTCCGCTGATATTTTCGGTGACAATGCTGCCGGCAAAAGTACAATTTTCGACGCTTTCTCCTGGCTTTTGTTTGGCAAGGATTCTCTGGGGCGGTCGGACTTTGAAATCAAGTCCCTGGGGCCGGACGGCGAACCCCGCCACAATTTGGAACATTCCGTGTCTGCTACACTTCTGGCGGGAAAAGAAATCACGCTTAGAAAAATTTTCCGGGAGAAATGGACAAAAAAGCGAGGTCATGCTTCCCGGGTTTTCGAAGGCCATGTGACAGATCATTTTATTGACCGGGTGCCCGTCAAGAAATCTGAGTTTCAAGCTGCGGTGGATGCGTTGTGCCCGGCGGATTTGTTCCGCCTTCTTTCAGATCCCCGGTATTTTCCGGATGTGCTGCACTGGCAAAAGCGGCGGGATTTGTTGTTTTCTCTTTTCGGGGCCGTGGCTGATGAAGACGTTGTCAAGTCCAATCCTGCCCTGGCGGACCTTCCGCGGATTCTGGCGGACCGCTCCATTGAAGATCATAATAAAATCATTTCCCGCCGCTCGGTGCTTATCAACAAAGAACTGGAAAAAATCCCCGTCCGGATTGACGAGCTTTCAAGAAGCCTGCCGGATGTTTCCGGTATGGACAAGGCCGCGCTCGAAGCCAAGGTCAATGAGCTGGCAGAAGTTTGCAAAAACAAAGTCGCGGAAATCTCCCGCCTGGAAAATGGCGGGCAGGTGGCAGAATTAACACGCCGGCTCCGGGAAGTTGAAGCTGAAGACATAGGGCGCAACGCCCAGCCCCGGCAAGAATTCAACGCCGCCCTTGATGCCCTGGCCCGGGAAATCGCCCCCCTGGTAATTGAAAAGATGGAAATCAGGGCGAAATTGAGTTCCCTGGATACGTCCATGGATACCTGCCTGGCTACCATCAAAAAATCCGAACAGGCCCTGCAGGTGCTGCGGGAAGAATGGCGGGAAATCAACGCGGAAAAATTGGAAATCTCTGTTGATTCTGTGTGTCCCACTTGCGGCCAGGCCCTGCCGCCTGATCAGGTGGCTGCTGCCCGGGAAAAAGCCCTGGCAAAATTTAACCAGGACAAGGCCCGGCGCCTGGCGGATAATGTGGAGGCCGGTAAGTACTCCACTAAAAATATGGAAGCCCTTAAAAAGGGTGTGATTGATCTTCAAGATTCTTATGATGAAAAATCCACGCGCCTGGTGGCTGTTGAAGATCATCTTACAAAATTAAAAGCCGAACAAGCCGCCCTGCAGAAAAAAGGCCCGATTCCGGTACCGCCAAACCCGGAAATTGAAAAGATCAAAAAACAGTTGGAAGACTTAAAAGCCGGTAATGCCGCTCAGGTCGCAGCCGCTCAAAAAGAACTGGATGAAATTGTAGTTTTGTCTGAGACCGCCCGGAATAATTTGGCCCTGATCAATAGCCGGGCTGCTGCCGAGGCCCGGATAAAAGAACTCGAAGCCCAGGAAAAAGCCCTGGCCAAAGAATTTGAAAATCTGGAAAACGAACTTTTTCTCTGTGAAGAATTTGTCAGATCCAAGGTGGCCCTGGTCGAAAGCCTGATCAATTCTCAATTTGAACTGGCAAGCTTTAAACTTTTCAAGCCCCTGATCAATGGCGGCCTGGAAGAATGCTGTGAAGTTATGGTGGGTGGGGTGCCCTATTCCAGCCTAAACAATGCCGCTAAAATCAATGTTGGCCTGGATATCATCAACACCCTTTCCAGGGCCTGTGATTTTTCCGCGCCCATCTGGATTGACAACGCCGAGGCTGTCACGGAATTTATCCCGGTTCAGGCCCAGCTGATCAAATTGTATGTTTCCGCCGGTCATAAAAAATTGACTGTAAATATTGAAGAAGCAGAAAAAACAAAAGCGGCTTGATCTTTCCGGGGGCCGCGCATCCAAAAAAACACGCGGGAAAGGTTAATAAAATGAATAACGCCCCTGCTGCATCAAATGTAAACCGGTTAAAAGAAATCATGTCCAGCCCCACGGTTCAGGAGCAGTTTAAAAACTGCCTGGCGGATAATGCCCCGCTGTTTGTTTCCAGTTTGATTGATTTATTTTCAACAGATCAGTATCTGCAAAAGTGCGAGCCCCGGGCCGTGGTCATGGAGGCCCTGAAGGCTGCAACGCTGAAACTTCCCATCAACAAAAGTTTAGGGTTTGCGTACATCATCCCGTTTAAAAATAAATCCGGTCAGCAAATCCCCCAGTTCCAGATTGGCTATAAGGGCTTGCTGCAACTGGCCATGCGAACCGGGCAATATAGATTTATCAATGCGGATAAAATTTTTGAAGGGGAAATCACATCCTACAATAAATTGACCGGCGAGCTGGTGTTAGGTGAGCCTGCCGGAAAAACTGTCATAGGGTATTTTGCATTTATCGAAACCGTGGCCGGGTTCCGAAAATCCATTTTCTGGACCGTGGACCAGATCACGGAACATGCCCAGCGCTTTTCAATGTCTTTCAATTCCAGCCACTCCCCGTGGAAAACCGACTTTGACGCCATGGCCATCAAGACCGTTCTCAAGGCCCTGTTGGGAAAATACGGGATTATGAGTATTGACCTTGCCCAGGCGTTTGCGTCTGACCCGGCAGAAGACTTTGCCGGAAATGTTCAACACGAAATCGACAAAAACGCCAACGCCCAGGCCCTGGACTTTACCCCGATGTCGGACGCGGAAAAAGCAGCCGCCATTGAAGCGGAACAGGCAGAAGCCGACGCCCCGGGTTATTAACGGGATATTAACGGGATATTAAAATGATTGAAATCAATCAAATTGCCTCCGGTTCAAGTGGCAATGCCTATCATATTTCGGATGGGCATTGCCCCCTGCTGGTGGAATGCGGGATCTCATTCAAGCGGATTCAGCGGGCAACCGGTTTCAGGATTTCCAGCCTGGCCGGCTGCCTGATCAGCCACGAGCACAAAGACCACTGCAAAGCAATTCATGATGTTTTGTCCGCCGGGGTGGACTGCTACATGACCGCCGGAACTGCCGCGGCCCTTGAAATTGATCATCACCGGGTGAAGATCATTCAGGCCCGGTCCCCTTTTTCTGTGGGCGCCTGGTCTGTTTTGCCCTTTGAAACCGAGCACGATGCCGCGGACCCGGTGGGCTTTTTAATGAAATCCGGAAATGAAAAACTGCTGTTTCTGACAGATTCCTATTTTTGCCGGTACACCTTCCCGGGCCTCACCCACATCATGATTGAGTGCAATTATGCCCTGGATATTTTAATGGAAAATGACCTGCCGGCCCCGCACAAAAAACGGGTGATCCAGTCGCATTTTTCCCTGGCCAACGTAAAAGCATTTTTAAAGGCAAATGATTTAAACCGGGTGCGGGATATCCACCTGCTGCATTTATCCCGGGACAACGCGGACCCGGTACGGTTTAAAGCGGAAATTGAACAGCTCACCGGCAAACCGGTTTATGTATAGGCCCCAAAATTGACAATTCGCAATTTTAAAAATATAATGCCCTCCAACGATAAAAACAATCGAGGGGTGGGCTTTATGGGTGGTTCAATTCAGTATGACAAGAAATCACGCCGGCATTATATTGCGGTTTATTGGGACGGCAAGCACCATAAAATTTGGCAGAACCCAAACACCGGGGAAAAATTTTATGATGAGCGGCAAGCCATCAAACTTTTGGGGGTTATCCAAACAGAAGTTGACCGGGGCGACTTCAACCCCAAATACTGGAAGCCGGAATCCCCGTTGACCGTTGCCGTGTATTCTAAAGAGTGGCTTTCCGGCATTAGTGTTTCCGCAAAAACGGCCCGGGATTATCAGGGTTATTTTAAAAACCATATCAACCCAAAAATCGGGGCCATGGATATCCGGCATATCCGGTTTAAGCATTTGTCAAAGTTATACAATGATCTGGCTTTATCACCCAAGGGGAAATACAATGTCATGGGTGCCTTAAAGTCAATGCTGCGGTGGGCCTATCAGTCGGAGGATATTAAGGCAATGCCGCCTTTTCCAAAACTCGGCTTTGAACTCCCGGAAATTGAATATTTAACCATAGAGCAACAAAATTTTATATTGTCGTTTATTCCGGAAGTGCACCGGCCTGTTTTTGAATTCGGCATGGAATATGGTCTGCGGACTCAGGAAGTCCGGGCATTGCAAAGGGACTGCATCACTGGTGACCTGGTAATTATCCGGCGATCTTTTTCAGACAACACGCTGAAGGAAACAACAAAGACCGGAAAAATCAGAAAGGAGCCATTGACGACGCACGCAAAGCAGATTCTTGAATTAATGCCGAAGCATTTAAGCCCCTTTGTTTTTGTGCGGAAAGACGGGAAGCCATACACAAATAAAAATCTGAATACCATCTGGCGGGCCGCTTGCAAAAAAGCAGGGATCTCAATCAAATTGCAAAACGCCTTACGCCATTCTCTTGGGTGTCAATTGCTTGATCAGGGGGAAGAACTTGAACTTGTGCGGGATATTTTAGGCCATACCAAAACCGAAATGACCCGGCGATATGCCCGGCGAAACCCGGCCTTGATGCGTGATGCCCTTGAAAAAAGACACAAGGTAATTGATTTGAATAAAGCCAAAACTTGAACTCGTTCCGTATTCGTTCTGTAATGGGTAAAATGAATTTATTATTAACATATTTTTTCAATAACTTAAAAGGGATAGCCTCGGGTTCGACTCCCGCCGCCTCCACCATTTAGAAAAGACAGCCCCGTCCACTAACCGTCTCCGGTTACTGCGCGGGTTTTATTTTTATGCGTAATGTCAAATACTTAAGTCACTTTAAAGGTGTCGGCGTTATCGCCCCGATCACTCCCATTTCAAGAAGTTGGTCACAC
Source organism: Desulfobacteraceae bacterium (assembly GCA_011390465.1). Taxonomy (GTDB): domain Bacteria; phylum Desulfobacterota; class Desulfobacteria; order Desulfobacterales; family Desulfosalsimonadaceae; genus SURF-3. The sequence goes on along the minus strand of JAABSH010000018.1, from coordinate 54,705 downwards.
CCCGGTTCTCTTTCGCCTCGAAATTCTCCGCATTCTTACCCCCATTCTCCGGACCTCGTCCAGTTCCCTGCATTTTTTCCTGTAGCCGCCGCTCGGCAGAATCAAAGGTAAACTGGTTGATACTTCACATGACTCCTTCAAACAGATCGTTGATGTCTATGGTCGGTGACTCCTCGCTATGAATTCTGATTGCTTCCCTGTTTACTTACCGGAGAGACGGAGAAAGTATCGAGCAGAGACTGAAATTTTTTCAGTGCTGGCTTTATGAGAGCTTACTTTCTGGTTGGCGTTGGGATGTGTCGGAAAAATCCCGTAACTGACCAGATTTACTTTGTTCTTTTTGTCTTTATGAGTAGCCAGGGTTATCTTTCTCTGCCTTTTCTGACAATGTCGACAATTTCTTGAGTGGTGACTTTCGCTTTAATGGTCGGAACATCTAAAGGAGAAGACGCTATTTTTTCGGGAACAAGGGAGAACGTTCGCCCATCTTTTCTTCGAATTAAAACCTTGCCGGTATTTTCTGCCTGTTCAAGGACCATAGCAAGTTTTTGCCGGGCTTCTGAATATGTATAAACCTGCATTTTTAAATCTCCAGGGTTTCGATGTTTAAGTTCTGGGCGGATAATTTTAAATTCCGGTCCAATGTTAATAACGGCGCCTTATACCGGATAGCACAATCTAAGAAACAGGCATCGTAAGCATAATTATTTGACTCTTTTGATAATTTTAGGGTCATCATAAAGTTCGATTCGATATACCGGAGAGGAATGCTTTCAAAGATTGAGAATCCCTTTTTGGCTTCTTCAAGCGTTAATCTTTTTTGTTTGAACATTGTTGAGAATGCATTGCAAATTTCCAAGGGAATCGAACCGGGGCCGATCAATGTATTTCCTGCCGTCGCCTTGATAATCCGTTTGCGTTCAGGTTCACCGACAATCACCGCAATTAATGCGGACGTATCTATAACGATATCCATTTCCCCTCCAGAATTTTTATTATGACAATTGTACAATCACCATACAATTTGTCAATATGGAATCAGGTTAAACCGACAGGATTGCAAATTTTTTTGGGGTGGAGATAGGTGACCTCAATGTTCCTCATTTTAAAGGGACACAAGATATTGGCTGAACTTCTGGCGGCTGCTACGCCCAAGGTTTTATCCGATCTGATTTTAGAACTTGCGGACGAATGGCCCGATGTCCGCCGGGAATGCTTTGATTTTCTTAAAAGCAAAGTTGATGGCAAAAGTCCGTCGGCTGCTGATCGAGGTGATCGGTGACAAAGGGCGATGGGAAAAACTTGCACTCAAAGTCAAACAGGAGAATATCCGGGGTCCGGCTTTTCAGGAGGAGTTTGCCAGGGTGCTGCCGGACTGGCCGGCCCGTCCCGAATGGCTTCTTCCCGTCACTCCACCATCGCCTTGAGCAATGCATCCCGGGCGTCTGAATAAAACTGAATATCGATTTTGGTGGCCATGTCATCGGAAAGATCGAACAACTGCCGGCGGCAGGCCACAGGCATCAGCAGAACAGTGGCGCCCTTTTCCACGGCGATTTCCGCAATGGAGACCGGATTGTGAACCGGCTCAATGGAGCCGCCCAGGTTGATTTCCCCCACAACCACCAGCCCGCCGCGCACGCTTTTTTTCAGCAGGGCCGTGCACAGGGCCACCAGGGCGGCCACCCCCAGTTTTGCCCCGCCTTTTGCCGCATCAAATGCCCGAAGCTGGGCTGTAAATTCATGGTGGCGCGGGTCCTTGTCCCCTACCAGGTGCATGGCCCTTGCGTAAAGATTCTGCTCCGCATACCCCATGCTTTCCCGGAAAGCCGGCGGCACCGGTTTATTCAAAATTTTCACCCCGGAACCCGGCCCTTCATTGATTTCAATCCGAAAAAGACCTGCATGCTCGTCTGCACCGCCCGGGCTGATGGTCCATACCTGTCCCGGCTCCAGCGGGTCCCCGCCGATGCTGTTTTCGCTGTGCAGCTCGGGGGTGGACACAAATTTCTCAACGCCGTCTTCCCCCAATACATAGCTGAAATGGGTATTGCGAAATTCTGCCGCGCCGATGCGCTTCTGCTGTTCCTTTACCCGCCGCCGGGCCTCCAGGGCTATGCGCACGGCCCATTCCAATTCCGCATCCGAAACAACCGTTTCTTCTCCCGGGAAAAGCAGCTTCAGCAGCCCGCTGACGGTCTTGTTCACCGCATTGACATCCCGGCCGGACAACGCGCCCCCAAAAAACACCCGGTTCTGAAGATGGGAAATACGACTCTGATTCCTGAGCTGACTCCAGCATTCGGACAAGAAATCACTCACCAGGCCGAAATGATCCGTAAGATTGGCTTTATCTATTTTGGGTACATCCCATCCCGGCAGATACCCATGAATCCGGTCCATAAAAGCGGTGTCATCCTTCATCTCCGGGGGCATGGGACCGAACAAATGCCCCACCCGCTGCTGATGTTCCACATCCACTTCAAAATTGCCCACCAGCACAATACTGCCGTCCGCCCGGATACTTTCCCGGCCCCGGCTGAATTCGCCGGACTCCATGTATCCCTTCATGATGTTGACCCCGTCCTTCTGGTCAAAGGAGATACCGGAAATTTCATCAAAGCAGATCACGTCATACTGACACACCAGCCCGCGCTGGCCGGTTCCCATATGGACAAACATCCTCGCCACCGTGGCCTTGCCCCCGGAAATCAGGTGGGCATAGGGCGAAACCTGCTGAAAAAGATGGCTTTTGCCGGTTCCTCTCGGTCCCAGTTCCACCAGGTTGTAATTGCGCTCCACAAACGGGACCATTCGCAAAAAAAAGGCATTGACAGCCCTTTCCGACAAAGAATCCGGCTCAATGCCGATACTTCTGAGCAGCAGGGCCTTCCATTCGTCCGTGGTGAACTTCTTTCGGGCCGCTGCCATGGTATCCAGCACATCCCGTTTGGAAAGCTGGATTTCCCGAAGAGCTTCCACCCCAAAAGGCCGTCCCTTGGTCTCCTGGGAAATGGCCGCATCATAGGTCAGGGTGATTTCCGCATAAAAACCACCGGTCAGCATGCGTTCATGGTTATTGACCAGTTCACTGCTGATCCGGACACCATTCAACTGAAGACTGGGCAGCGCGGCCACATAGGAATCCGTGTGCGAATCCAGGCGGGCGGTAATCAAATCAATAATTTTGATTTCTCCCTGTTCCCGTGCCCGGGACTTGAACAGCTCCTCCTCCCCGGCTTTCACGGTCCGGGATTTCAGCTGGCGCTGGACAATTTCCAGCCCTTCCGCGATCTCTTCCGGATCAACACTGGCGCAGTACCGGCCCAGCATGAATTCCACCACATAGGTGGGCACCGGAAACTGGCGGCTGAAGGTCCGCACCAGGTCCTTGCGCACCAGGTACCCTTCCAGAACGGAAGCGGCCAGTTCGTCGATATGATCCAATTCCATTAGTGTTCCTCTCCACCGATCACCGTGGGGGTCTGGGCCACCACCTGGTTATCTGAGTCCAATATAACAATGAACGCCTCAGTGCCTTCCAGTTCATCCTTGTCTACCACCACGGACGCCGTCCCATTGGCTTTAAAGGGTTTGACGCTGAGCACAAGACTTGCGTTGCTGTTGTCCGGCTGACTTCGAATGTCCAGGGACAAACCCGCTGCCTCCCCATCAATTGCCACGGTACAGCGCAGCCCTTTCCACACCCCATCGGTAATTTCAACGGCAACCGCGGAAGCACGGGATTGCCCCGGCGCAACAATCAACTCCAGGGTCAGGCACTCCTGAAAACTCAAGCCCCCGTGGGCATATTCAAGCCCGTCTCGAAAACAACTGATGCCGTCGGCCAGGGCAAATTGAATCTGATGATTCCAGAACCAGGGATACAATCGCTCCTGGGTAACAGCGCCGGGTTTAATAACAGCACACCGGCCCCACTTGGTATCCGCCAGGGCCGCCGGCAGATCAACTTTTGGAAGGCCCCCGGGCAGGAGCAGCCATCCATGATCCGTGACAATCCGGATATGACTTGCCCCGGCCTGCTGAAGCTGCTGCACCCGCTGCTGGATTTCCTTTAACAGTGCCGGCATCTGCCGGGCCAGTTTCCAGCCTCTCTGGTGGCCTTCATGGTCAATATTGCCGAATTCGCACCAAATAAAATCTTTCATATCTCCGGTATCTGAACTGTCCTGCACCGTCCATCCGGCTTCTTTCAGCAATTTATACAGGTGATACCCGCCTTTTAAAGATTTCCCGGTTTCAGCGACTTCCGGCTCAAAATCCGTATTGGAATCCTTGCCGTAAATCTGTTTCCGGACCGGGGAGACCGCCGGCTTTCCTGTGGCCGTTACACTGGGAAGGGCCGCCCACGTTCGTTTTTCATCCACCTGGAACCCGTCTTCCCTCAGCATTTCCGCCAGCCGCCGGGCCGTATCAAACCGCAGCCCGTCCACAAAAAGGATGCATTCGGTTGCCGGAGAAAACGGCGCCATCAACTCTTCAATCGTACCCCCGGGATAACCGGATGGTTCCGCCAACTTCTGAAGATACCGGGCGGACGCCTCGGCCCAGGGCAAATAGACCGCGCAGATGGCCGTTGATACGGCCGCAACCGCTTCCGGCCGCTCCACTGTTGCCAAAGCCCGGATCAGGGCGTCATCCGCCCGCCATCCGGAATGGCAATACATATCCGCCACATGATCAATGGTGCCGGCGGTAAGGGATGCATTGGTCGTTTCCGCCAGCACCGCAAGCCATTCCAGGGCCACGGCCAGGGGCGATTCCCCCAGGGCCGCCCATACCAGGGTCCTTCTGGGGCCGTGTTTTTTTTCAAGGCGAAGGATCTCTTCCCGGGCCTTATGGGCCGGAAACTGATCCAGCCGAGCCAGGTCCTTGCAAAGTCTGTTTTCTTCGGCATCATTCCATTGGGGCCAGGCCCCGTGAGAATCAGCATCTGAAAACAGGTCTTTTGCCGGCATCCCGCATTTTCGCAATTGATGGGGAATTCTGGGATACAGGGCCGGGGCTTCACAAAACCGCTCCCACACCGGCCGCCACGGGCCGTCCCGTCCGGCCAGTTTCGCCGCTCCCGCCAGCAGGCCATCGTTTTCCGGATCATAGGCCAGCTGGGACTTGCAGAGCGCCACAAAAGCCTGCCACTGGTTTTCATCCCGCCCGGACCGGAAGGCGTCTCCCTGATCGATCCAGCACAGCACTTCCTTTACCGTATCCCCGCCCGTCAGCAGAGTATTGAAATACACTTTGTCCAGGTGTTTTCCGGATAGCAACCCCACATCTTCATTCAGCAGATGATAAAGGGCCAGCTGCATGGCGTTTCGGGTTTCTTTGTCCTGGGCCACATCCAGGCCCAGGCCGCCCTGATCAGACTTGAGAAACGCCAGAAGGGTCCAATCCCGGGCATTGATCTGAGACCAGATCACTCCGCGATACTGAAGCTCAACAATGGGTTTCAAATGATCCGGGCAGGTTTCCACGGCCCGCAGATCCTGACGGCTGACGCCGGGAAGATAAATAACGGGAAGATGGGACAACGGGGCGGCTGAAGAAAGGGAAGCGGTGGAAGCATCACTGTCTTTTCCCCATTCCGCGAGCACGCACCGCAGCCAGATACCCGGGCCGATGCGTTTTTCCGGCGCATATTCCCCCAGCACCAGCAGGTCCGGCATTTCATTCTGAAGCCGGGCAATGGCGGGCTCCCACTGGCGGTCATGATCCGGCCACAAAATGCAGACCGGGGCCGTCTGAACTTCTGGGTTGTAGGCAGCGGCCGCCCGGATGGTTTCTTTTAATTTCTCAAGGATGCACATTATTATTTCAATATCCTGCAAAATAACTGCTTGACAGGTAACACTGATTTTGCACGGTAACAAAAGCAATGTTATCGTGCAAAATTAAGTTACTATCCGCTCATCTCACCATTTTCTTTAACTGCTGCAAATGCTGTCCAACTGAAAAAGTTCCAACGTCTGATCCACCAGTTTTTTTGTGCGGGTGTCTATCTGGGCGACACTCCAAAACTCTATTGTTTTTTGACTTCCCAACGACCAGTCTTCCGTGATCCGATACGATCCAAAATCCCGGCCTTTTTGAGCTTCTGAATATGCCGTTTAATGGTCGAGACACTAACCCCCACCTTGTTCGCCAATTGAATATAATCGATCTTTGGATCTTCCAGGACGACATTTATCAGGTCAGCATGAGTTTTTAAAAGGTCATTTATCAGGTCATCCTGACCTTTTAAATGACCTTTTAACGCTTTTTTTTGCTTGAAATCTGTTAAAACGGCCTTTTTTAAAAGGTCACGTTGGCCTTTTGCCTGTTGAATAATGGTTTGCAAATAGTCATCCGTGCCCCTAAAAACCGGTTCTACACCCATCGCTTTCAGCGCCGGCACAACTTTTGTCCGTACCCCCATGCCGCGGGCATCCACATATCCATAATCCCGCAGCACCTCAACGATAATGTGATTCCGGGCCGATCGTTGTCCGGCAAGCATTTTATCAATGGTCATGGCATTCGGCAAAGCGCCGGGGCTGACGATTTCAAGACGGTCCCGGTATCCAGCGATTTCAACATCCACAAATCTTGACCAGTCCCGGTGCGCCAGCGCATTGACCAACAGTTCGCGCAATGCTTCATAGGGATATAACCAGATTTTTTCACGGCGAAAATTTGCATCAATCGTATCTGGCTCCAGCGTCACAAAGGGCTCCATGGCTTCCAGCGTCTTTTCGATCAGACCGGCGTCAATAAGCGTTTTTTGATTTCCACCCGTCTGAAACCGGCCCACCAGAGGCGCATCCAGCACCTTATCCAGCCGGGCGTGATATTCTTTGTCAAGCGCATCAAAAAACATGAGCCTGACGCCCGATTGCTTTAATAACTGCCGGGGTTTGACGCCAAACAGCGCCAAACCGGCGATGGTGCAGACCGGCGTATCCCCGATGCCGTCCGTCATAAATCCAAGGGCTTTCAAACGGATGATCCAGGCATTTTTGTCGGCAGGCACGTCCGGGTCCCGTAGAATATCGCGCAGATAGTTTTCCAGCCGGGCCATGTCCAGAGAATCAATGGACGTGCGATGGACCGGCATGATTTCCGTGTGGACCGCCCCGGAGGCGGCCCCAAGCATCAGAAGCTGTTCACGGGTGGCCGGACGGGTCACATTGCCGATCCGGATATAGGCGGTTTCCCGGTTATTGGCCCTTACCACATAAGGTTTTAAGATTTCCGGCCCAATGGTGATCACGGCCACCCGCTTGCCTTCGCCCATGGCGATTTCTTCATAATAGGGCAGAATTTGTGGGTGGACATACCGGCCAAAAACGGTATCCGCGACCCATTCGCTTAAATTATTCCGGGAAATGCCGGAAATCGCTCCGTTATCCTCCACGCCCAGGAGAATGCGACCGCCCTTGAGATTGGCAAGGGCCACAATTTCCCGGGCCAATTGCTCGGGCCGGATATCATCCCGCTTGAACTCGACACCGGAATTCTCGCCATTGGCGATCAAATCGAGAATATCTTGGATTTTCATGTTTCCTTGCTTTCCCTGGATCTCTGTTGCTTTTCCGCCAGGGTCAAATGATGGTCATTGATGCGGTCGCCGTTGTTGCCGCCGTACTGGGGGCCGAGGTGGTACCAGGGGGCGGAGGGCACGTCCTTGCCCCGGTCTTTTTTCCAGTGGATATTGGGTTTATCGCGCAGGACCCCGGCGCCGCGTTTGCCCACATCGGGCACGGTCATAAAGGGCCGGATGTTGAGGCGCACGCCGTCGTTCAGGTCCGGGTTCCAGCCCATGGGCTGCTGGTCAATGGGTTTCCAGCGGACAAAGATATCATAGGGGGATTCTCCCTCTAAAATCAGTTCCAGCTTTTTCTTGAGGGTTTCGGCGGCATCCAGTTTTTCTTGTGCCCCGTCCACGTGGCTTGCGATATCCTGTTTCTGGCGGGAAATCCAGTCCCCCAGGTAGGTGTAGATCAGGGTTTCCAGAAGCTTATGGTCGAGCTTGTGGTAGTTGACCAGGGCCGCAAACCCGTCGCGCAGACCATCCCAGATGTGCCAGATAAAGGGCCGGTGATGAAACAGCTTGCAATGCTGGATAAAAAATTTGTCCCGGAGCCAGGTTTCCAGGGGTTTGCCCGCGTGATCCGCGCTTTTGAGCAGCGCGGCCAGAATGTCGCCGGACCAGGCATCGCCATAGGCTGCGGCCAGAAGGTTCAGCAGGCGGTCACTTGCCCCGGCCTCGCCCCGCACCGGCGGGATGCAGACAATGCCGTCTTCATCCGCATACGGCAATAAGGCATCGCAACGATTTACCCATTCTTGCTGCTCATCGGAAAGCTCCATAGTGGAAGCGCCATCCTGGCGCTTGTTTTCAAGCGTAGAAGCGGCATCCTGCCGCTTTTTATCAAGCGGCTGGAAGCCGCTTCTACTTTCCAGTTCAGCAGGCCAGCGGTAGCCGAGCAAGCGGGTAAGCGCAATTTGCAAAACAGTGGCATCCGTGCGCAATGTCGAAGCGATTTCCAGTTGTTTTTTCTCTTCATCCCAAACCACGGAACCACAGGGGTGGCCATGGAAAATCCATTGGGTGGGGTCGTCGGTGTAAGGCTTGGGCAGACCGTTGGGGTATTTTTCGGCGGCGACACGGGTCCAGTGGTCGAGGTCAAAGGGGACTTTGACAAGGGTGGCGTTGGTGACATTCAGTTTTTGGTCGATGAGTCTTACATCATCGTTATACGAAGAATCTGAGCAATAGCACCACAATGCAGAAAGCGTATCTGCTTTTTTCGGCAGAACCACGCCAATGTTTGAATCAAATTTGTTTCCAATATACAGAGCTGATGGCAAAACTCTCATTTCACTTATAGCCACCCCCCATTTTCCCCAAGCAGAATTCCCGCGTTGATCTGAATCATGGAGTCTCTCTCGCCTGAAGTCGGCTGGTAACCGTATGTGTCCATTTTCATCGTCATATTCGATCACCTTGTCGAGGCCGCCAAAATGAATGGTTTCTATGACGGTACCTTGTTGATAGACGAAGTACTCACCTTTTACATCGAACTCCCAAAACTGTCTCTGAAAACGGGGAGAGTCACCATTTAGAATTCCAGCTAAACCGTCGGCCGAGTCTTTTAGCAAACTATGCTCTGAAGATTCACTGAGTATGATTGCGTTATCCGGATTCTCCAACTGCCTTGCCTGCGCCACGCTTTTGATTTCCCCTGTCAGCAGTCCGGCGGCTTTTTCTTCAGCAGTGCGGGGCTCGGAGACATCAAGGCCGCGGATCAAAGTAGAAGCGGCATCCTGCCGCTTTTTATCAAGAGACTGGAAGCCTCTTCTACTTTGCAAGCGGCTGGAAGCCGCTTCTACTCTCCCCCGACTCAAGGTGATGAGTTGCACATTAAAATCCCACATCGGCGTTTGAAACGCCTGGGGTCCCAACCTTGCAATCAAATGCCAGGTATCATTTGTAAGCAGTTTTTCCCGGAATTTCTTATAACTTGTCAAAAACAGCCAGTTCTGGGGCAGGACAACGGAGACAGTCCCAGTGTGAAAGCGGCTGGAAGCCGCTTCTACTTTACCGCACAATTCCAGACATCGATCCAGAAATACGGTAGCCAGATCATTTTTGGCTTCCGGGTAATTTTTTCCGCAAAAATTGCGCAGGGCCTCGCTTTGCTTGCCCCGGGCCAGATACGGCACATTGGTAATCACCCATTGATAGCGCCCGGCCAGAATCCGCGCCGCCCTGGCCAAACCATGCGCCACGACTCCGGCTTCCCGGGCCTCGTCCCTGCTGTTTTTTTTAAGAGCCTTTTCCACGGCATCGGCCAGTCCGTCCCACGCCACCAGCTTTGCCACGGCAGTGCGCACCGGATCAATCAGGCTGCCCAGAACCGGCGCGTTTTTAAATTCTTCATACAGACCCACCAGGGCCGTGCGCAGCTTGCCATCGTCACCTGCCAGTTTTTCCCATTCAGTTCGGGAAACGCTCACGGACAAACCGGAACAGGCAATATTCAATTCCGGCAACACGCGGTAACCGCCTGCATCCGGGTATTTCCACGCAGCCAGGGCCAGGGCGAATGCGGCCAGTTCCACACACCGTTTATCAATTTCCAGGCCGTGAATATTTTCCCGCAGCACCGCATCCACAGCCTCACGGGCGGTCAAGCCTTCCATTTCCATGCGCATGGGCACCAGCATCTGAAAAACAGCCACGATGAAATGCCCGGAACCGCAGCAGGGGTCCAGGATTTTGAGTTGGCTTAACTGATCCGGCCAGGGGTCAAAGGTTCCGGCGGCCGGGGTCCAGACAGTAGAAGCGGCATCCTGCCGCTTTTTCTCAAAAGGCTGGAAGCCGCTTCCACTTTCCATATATACAGAATGATTCCGGATATAGTCCCTGATTCGCTTCAGTTGCTCAGGGTTTCTGACAATATGATCGAAAGACTCCTTTTGCCAGAAAGCACCCGATCTCTTTTCTCTTTTATTGATTTGTGTTGCTGTAAATGATTTCCACGAGTGTATAATCGTCGATAATTCATGGCTGTTTTTGGGGGTTAGGACGGCGTGAACATGATTCGGCATGACGACAAATTCGTCAAGATCATAGCGCTCCCCGTCAAAATGCGCTATCGCGTTCTCAACAATGGTTTTGTATTCCGGTTTTTTCAGCAGGCATTCGCCGTAGCCCTGATCCAGCCATTTTTGGATACGATTGGGGAATTTTTCATAGAATTCTTTTTTTGTTTTTTCATCGTGGGGCTCAGGATGTTGTTTCAACCACGCTTCTTTTTCAACTTGCCATGCTTTCAGCTTTTCCTGCGGGATAGAGTCTGCGGTTCGGAAAGTGACAAAATAAGTAACACTTTCCTGCCGCCAATGGGGGAGATTGCCCGAAAGAATGGAAAGAGTATCTTCCTTTTTCAAATAACCGATTTCTTTCAAGCGGCTGGAAGCCTCATCCTCTTTTTTAAAGCGGCTGGAAGCCGCTTCTACTTTAACAAACCGGAGATATTCCAACGGCACGCCGGGGATTGACGCTTTTTGGCGCAGTTCTTCTTCACTGCCAACATTTTTGAGATCGACCTCGGTCAGTCGTCTTGCTGCCCACCAGGCTCCCAGGGAATTATCCAGCAAGAACGACACCATATAAGGCTCGGTAAAGAGCTGGGTCACGGCAGGCAGTTCCCGGGCGCCGATTTTTACTTCGGATGCATTGACCGCGTCTTTTCGTTTGGCCTGCCAGAACTGGTACACCCACCCCAGGGAATCGGAGGCCGTAAATACCGCCACCGGCAAATCCGCTATCCGTTTTTCAAGCTTCTGCTGATGCTCCGGCGGCAGGGTGAGCTCAAATACCGGTGAATCATTGCGAAATATCTGGGGCAGCATGCGGGCCGCATACCGGGCCGCCAGTTCCCAGCCGTTGGCTGCGCCTTCATCAATGGCCAGATCCTCACATTCTTCCAGGGTCACGGGAACCGGGTCCATTGGGTCCGGGTACATGAGCAGATTGTTTTCCGCCAGAAACCGGGCAAACAGCATCCGGTGCCAGTGCTCGTAGGCGACTTCGTCAATCAAACGGTCCATGGTCTGAATTTTGCCGCCGTTTAAGGTATCTCCCAGTTGGCGGCCATGAATGCGCAGACGCCGGCGCAGGTCCCGGTCGGTTTCGCTTAAATGGGCAAACGGGGCGGATTCCCCCACGCCGAGCTGATCCAGGGAGGCTTTGGCCGCGTCTTCGGCAATGTCCCGGGCGTCTTTTACCGTGCGTTCCAGTTGGTTTCGGAGTGTTTTTTCCAGTGGCTGCATAACACCTCAGAGTTGCCGGGAAAGAATCCCGGCCTACGATGACGAATTCTTTTTTGGTAGGTCGGGATTCCATTCCCGACATTGACCTGCATTAAAATTTTGTTAATTGATTGCAGCATCCAATGCGCGCGAGCATTAAAGTGAGCGTTCAACAGAGCTTAATGCTCGATTTAATGCTCACGCGCTATTATTATCATCATTAATTTTAAAATCATAATGGGCCAATTTGCCTTTTCCGGGTGCACTTATTTCTGGATTTTCCTTGCGCAACTCTTTCATTAAACGGAACACCTGATTTCGATCATAATGGGTAATCTGCCGAATCTCTTTGTTGCTTAACCCGGCTTCTCCCCGGCGGGAGCGTTCCATAAGAATACTTAAAACACGGGTTTTGGCGGCTTCCCAGTCGATACGCCGATTTTGTTCCGACCGACCGGTTTCAGTTAATCGCCGATGAAACTCCGGCCGCATGGTCCAGTATGCCCCGCGTCCGGTTCCGCCGTGCTCGATATACCCGGCCTTTTCCATAGCGGCCAGGACTTCGCGCATTTGTGTGTCATTGCGCTGACACAGGGCAGCAGCGGCGGCGGTTTCGATTTCCAGGTGATGGAGAAGATATTGGAGCACCAGAAGACTGTCTACCCCCAGGTCCCGGTCCTTTTGGCTTTCTTCGGCCACAAACAGACGAAACGCCCCGGAAAGTTCCCGCTTCATGAACGTCACCACAACGGATTCACCGACTTCCTGGATCATGGGCGGCTCTTTTCCTTCCATCAGCAGTGCGGAAAACATGCGGCTGATCCCCAGATTGCTCCGGTTGACCAGGCGCAGGCGGGTCAAGGCTTCCACCAGCAGGGGATTGCGGGCGGCAGGCGGGTGGTGGAGAATATTGCGCTCATTGATGCCGCCGATAAAACCGCCGTTATTGGCGATTTCCAACCGATTATCATAGAGTTTGACCATAACTGGTCCGGCGATGCGAAAATCGGCATGACAAAACGCATTCATCAGGGCTTCCCGAACCGCCACCGCCGGCCAGGTGCGGTATTCAAAATGAAACAACCCCTGTTCCAGGGTGGTGATGGGATTAAACGGGAGCAGCAGTTCCTCGATCCGCTGAACGGAAACCGGCAGGGCACTGACCCGATCTTCCCGAATGCCGTACCCAGTATCGGATTTCATTTGAAGAAAGGTCCAGTTATGACCGGGTAAATAGGTGCGCAAGGCTTTTTCATTTCCGGCCAAAAGAATAGCGGCCCGGGTCAATTGCCGGTTTTTGACCAGATCCAGGGTGGCCAGCAGATCCAGATCCCCCAGTTTCAGCAAATCATCCGGCGCGCGCTCTGCTTTGGCCAAATTCCGCAACGATTCCAGGGCCACGGCGGATAAAATGGAGGGGTCCGCGGGTGCTACGGGTTCCGCCGTATAATCGGTCTCCCCGGTTTCAACAGCGATCTTACGGCGCAGGGTGCCGGTGAGGGGCTGACAATCCTTGCCCACGCGGATGGTGCCTCTGCCGGAAGTATCAGTATACGGCGGCATGCCCGGATAAATCTGCATCACCAGCAGGCGGCCCGTGCCCTCCGGGATTCGCAATTCTTCAAAAACCGGCGTGATTTTGGGATCTGTCTGATCATACACCGCCTTTTTCAGAATATTGATGTCGATTTCCAGAGGGACACCCAGCAGGGCCTGATCACGCCCTTTAATATGGTCCGCCACCCCGAACACCACGGTGCCGCCTCCGCTGTTTGCCATACAAACCGCCATGCGCACCATTGTTTGAACCGCCTTGTCCCTGCTGGACATGTCCCATTGCTTAAAATCCAGGTCCTGATCTTCCAGTTCATCTGCTGTGAGCTGATCAAGCTGGGAGAGGATTTCCTCAATCTGCTGGAGGGTTCGCATGGCAAAATTCCTATCGAATGGCAATCGGGCCTTTTTTCAAAGCCGCCTTGAGTTCCTTTTTCACATCTTCAGCCCAGGCATCGATGTCTGCATCGGTTTTCAGATGCCTGGGGGGAAGATTGATAAACTGCACTTCCGGTTCCAGCAGCCGGGCCGCACCTTCCAGGACCCTGGAAAACCGGGAGGACATGGCCGCCACCCGGTCCGCAAGGGCGGAAAGGGGGTATTTTGACAAGGTGGCCAGCACATCGTCCGTGGTCTGAACCTTGATGGCGGGCTTGGCATTTGCCGTGAGATGCTGCTCTGCCAGGAGTTCGTTGCGCTGTTCCGGCTCCAGTTGCTGCCAGTTGGCATCATTGCGCAGCCGGTTCATGCCCTTTTCATGCGCCTTTTCATACTGGGCGTTCAAGTCATTCAATGCCTCCCGCAATGCCTGGACCACATTGGAAAGCAGCGGGGCGACCGGGTCCGGATCAGCAATCAAAAGCCGCTGCTCCCGGATTTTGTCGGCCTGGGCCATAAAAGCGGTATTGTCCTTCAGTCCTCTGGCATGCACAAGAAGGGCCGAAAGGGTATTCCATGAGGGAAGCCGGGCGTTGATTTTCTCCGCCAGCGTGGACCAGTTATCAATGGATTGGCTTAAAAATTCCCGCTGGTTGTAAATGGCAAGCAATTGTTCGTTGCCGGACAAGCGCCGGATCTCTTCCAACGCATCGACATGGGGCGGCGCGGGTTTTGGCGGTTCGCCCCCGGCCTGTTTGGACAAATCCATGATCTTTTCCACGAACGTGGGGGCCATCATGTGCTCTTCCCCGGCTTTGGATGCGCATTTGATTTTTTGCAGGATTTTCCGGATCTGGATGCGTTGGGCCGTGGTGATGGTGGTGGCTTCGATTTTAAAGCCCGCCTTGCCAATGGCCTTGCGCTCCAGTTCCCGGGGATCAATGGCTTTTCCATGATCATCCGCGGCCCGGATGAGCCCGGCAGATAGTAAAACCAAAATGCTCCCATCAATAGTATCTCCTCCCCAGCCATAGGGTGGGGATTCAAAATGCTGGCGGATATCGGCTCCTTTTTTACCGCCGCCGATATGCCCCTGAATGAGCTTGCAAACCGGGTGGGCCGATGCCTCTCCAGTAAAACCGATGGATTTCAGGGCATCGGGCGCACCCTGTCTGGCTTTGGCGTAAACCTTGTCCCAGCCTTTTTGGTCTGACACGGAAAACTGATGATAGAGACGTTTTAAGGAATTCCGGGCCGCTTCCAGAATCGTTTCCTGCAAATCAGAACCCGTGATTTCATTGCCCCCGCCCTGGAACACCCGCGCCCCGGAAAACGCCTCTTCCAGAAATTCCCGGATTTTGCCGTCCGCCACCCGGCGGGTGGTTTCCATGGCAGCCAGGGCTTCCTCGCCTTCCGGAGAATTGGGAACGCCCCGGACATCCAGGGTGGTGGCGGCAGCTTTATAATCCATAATCTGGTGGCGCAGTTCATCCGTGGACCGTTTGGGGATATACACATAAATGGTGGGGTCATTGTTCCCGGCCTGGCGGGCGTCGGCCCTGAAATTGGCTTCATCCGTCTCCCAGCCGCTGCGGACCCATACGTAAATTTTCGTGTCTTTGTCCGCCGGCAGTTGGGCGTCAAACAGGGGATAAATTTCCCGGGTGACCTGGGACTGGCCCTGGTTGAGGGAGAATTTTTTTACCATGGCTGAAAATGTCTTCCGGATACGGTCGTCACGCTCTGCCTCGATGCGGTGGCTTTCATTGGCCAGTTGGCTGCGCTGATTTAAAAATTCATTGTTCCAGGCTTCGCTTTCCTGGGTCTGAATGCGGTATTCATCTCCTACTTTCATGAGCAGGCCGCAGGCATCCAGAAGATTCGGCAGTTTGTTTCGCAGTTCACTGCTGCCCCTGGAAAGATCCATCACCATAAGGTCGGCAATGGCGTCCACCGTGGCCCGGATGCCGATTTCCTTGTTTGCGCCGCCCAGTTTATTGATTAAAAACACCAGACCGCAGGCCCGGGCAGTCAGACGTTCCTCCGGGGTGCCGGAAAGCCACTGCATGGTTTTTTCGTGGACCTTGCGGGGGAGAATGCGAGCCTGAAGCATTTTGTCCGCTGCATCCATATACAGGTAATCGCCAGGGACCACATTTCCCAAGGGGTCCTCCAGGTTGGTCTGGATGACTTTGTGGATCATGCTGAGCTGATTTCTGAGCTGGCTCTCAGTGCCGGTCTGATCCAGAACGCGTAAGGCGTTCTCCCAAAACCGGCGGCGCACCGGCAGAATGGGATAATCCTGGGAAAACCAGGCCACATCATCCTGGCGGTGGCCGATGGTGGTGGCGGAAAGGTGCCGGGAGATTTCTCCCAGATTGGTTTCCATGATTTTTGCAATGGCATCAATGGCGTCCGGATTTTTGGTGAGAACTACCTTGCGGATGACGGTTTCCACGTCCGCATCCGAAAGTTCAATGCGCACGGTAAAGCGGCCTTCGAGCTTTTTTAAATTTTGTGTGCCAGTGACCGCGGTCTGGCCGGTGCCCACGAATAATAATTTTCCGCCGATCTGCTTACAGCAGGTTTCCACCACCTGCTGAACCGCGGCGGACCGGTCCAGATCTTCCGCCATATACTGCTGGACCTCATCCAAGGCAATCAGGGTCAGGGGGAATTTACCCTCACGGGTCAGGGCCTTCCGGATGGCAGCGATCATGTCATCATTGCTCACATCCGTGACATTGGGATAAAGCTGGGGCAAAATCTCAACGGCGGCAAAATTAGGAGAAAATACCCTGGGCTTGATCTCGCACAGGGCATTGTAAAGGCCTTCCGCCACATGGAAATTAGACAGTTCAAATTCCCAGTCATGACCATTTTTTTCCACATGATCCCGCACGCTGTCATAAAGATTGTTTTCCTTCAGCCACATGACAAAACGGGCCACGGGATAGGACTGGGGCAGATTTGCGGATTTGAAAATAATGCGCAGAAGGGCAAGCCGGACGCTGCCGCTGGCGCCAGCGCCCAGGGTGCCGGAAGCCGCGTGAAGGCCGCCGTGACGTTTTGCCTGAATGGTCAGTTCCTTTAAACCGTCCTTGACATGGGTGGGCAGAATGGTGATGCCCCGAGCGGATGCGCCGTCTTCAAACTGGATATCCGTCCACAGCGCCCGGAGCATTTTGACCAGATGGGATTTTCCAGAGCCGTAAAAACCACTGACCCAGACGCCTGGCTGATCCGCCCGCTCAATGTTCTTCAGGTAGGTTTCGATGATATGGGCGAGCCCCTTTTCATACTGGCCGTCGCATACAAACGTTTCCAGCTCGTAGCGAAGAATGGCCTGGGCTTCATGGGACATGTCCTCATTGACAAATGCCACCCCCTGGTTGATCAGGGTGCGGGTGGAAGGGTCTTTCAGATATATTGCTCTGTTTTTCATTCCGCGTCTCCGATTTGAATTCTTTTTAGAATTCGGCCTTGATCATCGTTTCGGCCAGATGGCAGTAGGTCTATACTGTGGAAGCGGCATCTTGCCACTTTTAAAAAGCGGCTGGAAGCCGCTTCTACTTTTTATTCCTTTTCCGCTGTTATGGGCACGGCATGATAATTCCAGCCGTCATATCCGTCGAGCAACCGGTAATTATTGTTTTCATAGCTTCCCGGAAAAAAAATAAGCAATTTTCCGGAAACCAGGGGCGCCAGCTCATCCACCACTTCCTTGACCTTTAAAAATCCAAACAACGACCCGACGCCCTTGAGAGCGACAACGGTATTGGCCTCCGCGCCGGTATCGGATAAAAACTGCTGAAATCCGGTTTTGATAAATTCCATGTACGCGGGCAGGCGGATAGCCAGCAGATCGGGCTTTTTAAAATAGCTGTTCCGGTATGGCTCTTTGGAGAGCCATACACCAAAGGAATCCGTTAGGTCAAAAACATGCCAGTCGTGTCCGGCGGCTTTGGTGGCCAGCTCAAATTCGTCGATTCTGGCCCGCAGCCGCAACTCATCCATCTCATTATACACGCAAAACATGACCCGTTGCATGGGGGCTGCGTCCCCCCGCCAGGGAATGGCGATAAAACCGGCATAAGACTTGATCAGGCGTTTGATTTTACTCATGCATCATCTCCATTTCCGCGTTGGTGATGAGATTGGGGAACAGTGCTTCCATGACATTGCCGATCCGCTTGAATACCATCCAGCCCCTTCGGGAGGCGTCTTCGGCCAGTTCCATGGCATAATTCGGGGGGCAGTCCAAAAGGGCCGCGTATTCCGTATGAAAAAGGGATTCCCCCCGAACGCCGGTGAGATATCCCAGCAACAAAGCATAGGCGACGCTTCCCGGGGTCGCAATGGCCCGGGACCGAATCTTGCGCTGGCGGCCGTTGAGGTGACCGGATTTGGTCCAGCTGGAATTCAGATTCTGAGCCGTGGATTTTAAGGTGGCCGGACTGAATCGGTCCGGCGCGTTTTCTTCGATATAGACCTCAAGAGCCTCCCGGGTAATGGCCGCACCCTCGGAATGTTTCAGAATAAATGATGCAGACATCCGCAGAAGTGAGTCCCGGGCATAAGCGCACAGCATGGCCTGCAGGGGACGGCCGTCAGGGTCCCGGTCCCAGAAAAAGCGAAGTGCCCGGAACATGAGAATGGCGGGGTCCAAGGCGTAAAGCGCCACCAGATGCCGGAAAGTGAGCTGACGGGTTTTGACGGAACGTTTGCCCAGACAATTTTCCGTTTCAACTGCCTGGCGGAATTTCTCCTTATCCGCATCCGCCTGCTCCACATAGGCAAACAAGGCCGCCAGGTCCTCCAACATGATGGTACGGGAGGTGTGGGTACTGCCTTTTTCAAGACAGAAGCCCAATCGGGTCAAAAGACGTTCTCTATTTTGCGCCACGGTCACGCCTGCCATCTCCTGCCCCACCTGTTCGAACCCAGTTATCAACTTCATCTTTTTTGAACTTCCACAGCCGCCCGATTTTATGGGCCGGCATTGCCTTTCCATTAATCCATTTATAAACCGTATCCCGGGTGACGCCGAGATAGGTCCCGATTTCATCCACAGACAGCCATCTGTCTTCCATTGCGTTGTCTCCAGGGGGTTGCCGTTTTTTGACGGCGGATAAAGTGGGCGGAAAACCAATCGGCCCGCTGGTTTCCATATTTATCTGTTCTACGATCCTGATGAATAATAAATGATTATGGAGTAAAAGATGAAAAAGTCAACAGCCAGATTCCGTTTCTATCCGGTTTTATCCGGCTGAAATGCCGTTTGATTGAGTATTGTCCACCTTGACTTTGATTGTGTTTAGGTTAAAATTTTGATAGAAAAACAGCTGAATATCTATCGAAAGGCATCTTCAGCACATGAACACCGAGGAGTTATTTGAAAAATACAAGAACCTGCTGAAAGAAAACCAGCTTTTAAAAGTTGAAAATCAAAAAGCCTGGTTCATGCAACTGCCGGCATATCGCCTGAAAGTCAACCGTGTAAGACTGGCAGCCAACTGGCTTCAGAGCAAAAATTCGAAAATATTGTTTCGACCCCGTCCATCACCAAACACGCCGATACCTTCACTAAAATACAACTTTTCATGTCTGTATTCAAAGGACGGGAGGATGTCTATGCCAAAAGATGGGAGAATAAAAATAAAGGAACATCCGGATATTCGCCCGTCTGCTTAAACCTTTGGCAGCCCGGGTTGTGCGGCAAACCCAAAATACCCTGCTCAAAATGCACCAACCGGTCCTATGCACGGCTGGATGAACGTGTCATTGAAAACCACTTGAGAGGCCACCTTATCGCCGGGATATATCCCATACGTGAGGATGAAACATGCCATTTTTTGGCGATCGACTTTGATGCAGGGGACTGGCAAAAAGATATTTCCGCTGTAAGGGCAGTTTGCGTGGAACATGATATTCCTGTTGCCGTAGAACGATCCCGATCCGGTAATGGCGGGCATATGTGGTTCTTTTTTGAAGACCGACTGCTTGCCGCTTTGGCACGGAAATTCGGTACCGCCCTGCTCACCCATTCCATGAACAAGCGCCACGAAATCACATTCAAATCCTATGACCGGTTTTTCCCCAGCCAGGATACCCTGCCCAAGGGCGGTTTGGGAAATTTGATAGCGCTTCCGTTTCAAAAAACGGCCAGGAAAAATCTAAACAGTGTGTTTGTCGATGAGCATTTTCAATCCTATGATGACCAATGGGCATTTTTGTCCGGCATTCAACGATTATCGCAGGAACGCGTTGAAAATCTTATTTCAGAACTCTGTCATGGCCATGAACTGGGGGTTCTGAAAGTCGACGAAGAAGAAATGCCTAAACCGTGGGAAACCGTCAAGGTCACGCTGCGTAAAATTGATTTTCCCCGGCGGATCAAAATTGTGCGCGCCAACATGCTGTTTATACCCAAGGCAGGAATGTCCCAGCGCGCCCTGAACCGACTGAAGCGCCTGGCATCTTTCAAAAATCCGGAGTTTTTTAAGAAACAGGCCATGAGGCTGTCAACTTATGGGCTCGCCCGTGTTATTTCCTGCGCGGAGGAGATCCCGGAATATCTCTGCCTGCCGCGGGGCTGTGAAACAGAATTAAGCGCGGTGTTTGATGACTATAATGTTGATGTTCACCTGACCGACAAGACAACCAGTGGCAGACCGATTGATGTGGTTTTCAAAGGCCTACTGAGAGATGAACAGTCCCTGGCCACCCATCAATTGATGAATTTTGATATGGGCATCCTGTCCGGGACAACGGCCTTTGGCAAAACTGTCGTGGCGATCAAGCTGATTGCTGAGAAAAAAGTCAATACCCTGATCCTGGTTGATAAAATCAATTTGCTGGCGCAATGGGAGAAGCGGTTATCAGAATTTTTGACCATAAATGAACCTTTGCCGGAACCGGAGCCTTCTGAAAAGAAAAAAAGAAGCATCATCGGGAAGCTGGGCGGCGGTAAAAATTCACTAACCGGAATCGTGGATATTGCCGTCATGCAATCGGTCAGCCGGCCGGAAAAGGTGCATGATTGTGTCAAAAATTATGGAATGATCATTGCCGATGAATGCCATCACGCTTCAGCCTTTACTTATGAAAAAATTCTGAAGACAACGAATGCAAAATACATCTATGGCCTCACAGCGACGCCCACCCGGAAGGATGGCCACCATCCGATTTTGTTTATGCAATGCGGTCCCATCCGGTTTCGGGATGATGCCAAAAAGCAGGCCCGGAAAAGACCGTTCGAGCATTTCATTGTCCCACGGTTCACATCGATGCGATGCCTATTGGGCACTGATGAAAACGATTTATCCATACAAGAACTCTATGCTGAAATTGTTGATAATGAAATTCGTAATCAGTTCATTGTCGAAGATGTGCTGAATAGCTACCAACAAGGCAGGAACTGTATTGTTTTGACATTGAGAACGGCACATGTTGAGTTTTTGACGAAAAAATTAGGGGAAAAAATACCTGACGTTATAAAACTCACCGGCAAAATGGGAAAAAAATCAATCAAAGCGGCATTTCAACAAATTGCCGACACACCCGCGGATAAAAATCTCATTCTGGTGGCGACAGGGCATTTTATTGGTGAGGGTTTTGACGAACCCCGCCTGGACACCTTGTTTTTGGCCATGCCCGTATCCTGGAAAGGGACATTGCAGCAATATGCCGGTCGGCTCCACAGATTGTTTGAAAATAAAAAAGAAGTCCAGATCTATGATTATGTGGACATTCACGTGAAGATGCTTGAAAAGATGTACCAAAAACGACTCACCGGTTATGCGTCAATGGGATATAAGGCAAAGGGCGAAAACCTTCAGTCAGAAACCCTTGATATCATATTTGATAAAGATAATTTCCTGCCGGTTTTCAGCAACGACATCGTTAATGCCAAAAAGGAAGTTTTGATTGTCAGCCCCTTTGTCCGCCAAAAAAGAACGCTGCGGATGCTCCAATATCTAAAAATTGCATCCAACAAAAAAGCCAGGGTGATTGTTGTGACAAGACCCAAGGAAGACTTCAAGGAAAAAGACCAGATTGCTATGGACAACGCACTGGAATTGCTGAGGAGCCAAGATATCAGTATTGTTTTGAAGTCAAACATCCATCAAAAATTTGCCGTGATGGATCAAAAAATTGTCTGGTATGGCAGCATTAATCTCCTGAGTTATGGCAATGCACAGGAAAGCATGATGCGAATCGAGAGCCCCAATATTGCAAATGAGCTGATAAAAAGAATTGAGGAAACCTAAATGAATCGTTCGCGAATGGCCTTAAAACCCTTTGTTTGAAACTCATCATCAGAATACTTGCTTGCCTGAATGTTTGCCACAATTTCGCGACACGGTTTACGACAGGTTTATGACAATATTGGCGAAATGCTGCTTTCAGACGCGAGTTGGCAAAGCCTTTTACGTGGTATTCACGCGGGAAGCAACCCCGTCTCCGTGCTCTGCATCAAAAAGTATCAAGACCAAAAAGAAAATTCGCTTTCAGAAATGCCCCAATCACTCCTGAAAAGAAGTTTCGGTAAAATTGCCAGCCCCTTGTGATTCTTCAGGTTCCGAAACTTCTATATTATGAATGCCCCATCTTCTCAATGCATAAAAAGAAACAGGTCTTAAAAGGTAATTATAAGTTATTTATAGTTATTAAATTACCTATTTTAAGATTATTAAAAAAAGAATTGACTGGAATTGATGCATGGCGCTATTAATAAAATTTCTTTTTACCTGGCATCTGTATTATTTGCCTACTTTACAATCACTTATTTTAATACTGACCGGCTTGTGCAAAAGGGGGAATTGAGACAATGAAAAAAATATTACTTTTTTTAGCTTTAGGGTGCTTTCTGGCTGTCCCTGCGGGAGCGGAAACAGATAAACCGGAAGCAACCCAAAATGACCTTTACAAACTTGGAGAGATCGTGGTAACCGGAGAGAAAACCTCCGTGGAGAGCATCGCCATTTCAGACACCCTGACGGTCCAGGATATCATGGCCACCAACAGCAACACCGTGGCCGAAGCCCTGAGTTTTGCCCCTGGCGTGGTGGTCACCCGGGGCCGGAAAGGGGAAGCCGAGGTATCGGTGCATGGATTTGGTCAGGAAAAAACCCTTTTTCTCATCGACGGCATTCCGTATTACGAAACCTATTACGGCAAACTCAACCTGGACCAGATCCCGGTGGAAATCATTTCCAAAATTGAAATTACCAAAAACGCCCCCTCCGTGCTTTACGGCCCCAACGCCCAGATTGCAGTGGTCAACGTGGTCACCAAAAAAGGCACCCCGGATCCCAGCTTTACCTTCCGGAGTGATATGGGAGAGCATGACACCCTTGACATGTCCCTGTCCCACGGCAATCAGGTGGGCAATGTCAATTACTGGCTCACCTATGTGCACCGCCAGTCCGACGGCTGGCGCATGTCTGATGATTTTGAACCGGAAACCGCCAAACGGGCCAAAAAATTCATGCCGGATATGGACGGCATTCATGAAGATGGGGGATTTCGCAAAAATTCAGATTATGACACAGACAAATTGTGGGCCCGGATCGGGCTCAACCCCACGGAAAAAAGCGAATACTTTTTGACGTTTCACAGCATTCAGTCTGATTTCGGCCACCCGCCCGCCACCAATGAATACCGGATTTTCACGCGATCCAATGACTCACCCGGGTTTTCCACGTTTTCCCGGTATGACAAGTATGATGATTACGGTATTGACCTGAGCGGCCGCCAGGATGTTTCCAAAACCCTCAGCTTCCGGGGCAAGCTTTTTTATCATGATCATCAGGATGAATATGCCAGTTTCGACAGCCCGGAATACGACACTGCCATCGCGGTGAGCGAATACAAGGATTATGTCCTGGGCGGCAACGTGATTGCCGATTTCACCCTGGCGGACTGGCACCGGGGCCATGTTTCCCTTCAGTACCGGGGAGATTCCCATGAAGCACGCGATGACACCTATCTGCCCTTTAATGACTATTTTTCCCGCACCGGCTCCGTGGCCACGGAACAGGAATGGCTCAGCAAAGGCGGCCTGTCCGTGTTTGCCGGGGTGAGCTTTGACTGGTTCAAAGTGGATGATGCCGAAGACTATGTGCTTGACAAGGATGACAACCTGCTGGGCCAGGCGGACGCGGAAACCGCGGACACGGAATCGGAATTCAACCCCATGATCGGTTTCAACTGGAACCTGGACAAAAGCCAAATTTTCGGGTCTGTGGCCAAAAAAACCAAATTCCCCAATCTTTTCCAGCTGTATTCCTCCAAAGGCGGCAATCCTGAGCTGGAATCCGAGGAAAGCATCAACTACACCCTGGGATTTTCATATGATGTTTCGAAATGGGTGCGGTTTGAACTGGCCGGGTATTATCATGACATTTCAGACTGGATTTCCAGAGATTATTATGAAGACGACTATACCGGAGACGCCCTGTATGACAATATGGAAGAAATTTCCATGCGCGGATTTGAAACCGCCGTTCATATCCGGCCCTGTGATTATTTCGGCCTGAAACTTGATTATACCTACAATGACGCGGACAATGAAAGCGACAACCGGGTGACGGACCGGGTCATCGGGGTGCCGGAAAACAAATACGGCATCGGTTGTGATATTACCATTCCCAAGATTCTGGCCAACCTGAACCTGCGGGGTATTTACGTGGATGAAATGTATGACGCCCTGCCCACTGTCGACTATCCGGATGACCCGGCCGTGCGCACGGAGGATTATTTTATTGTCAACGCCCGGTTGAGCACCAAAAAATACAACGACCAGTTCAGCGCCCATGTGGAAGTGGACAATATTTTTGATGAAGACTATGAAGAAGAAATCGGATTTCCCAGCCGGGGACGCAATTTCCGGGCTGGATTTGATCTGACATTTTAATGATCCGGTTTTTCTATTTACCCGGGTTCAGTTGTTAAAACCCAAAGACAGAATCGGTTGCGTCAATGATTCACCCGTAACCTGAAAAAACATCATCGGGTGCCGGCGGCGGATTTTTTGCAACACCAGGCCGGTGCCCGATTCCTGAAATTTGAAACCTGACGAACATGTTGGAATCTGATATAAGCGAGCTCCTGCCGGCAGCTTTTTTTGCCGTACACACCCTTTGCCTTGTGTTTTTTCTGGCGGCCCTGATAATGGCCGTTTTTAAATATCACGGCCCGGCCGGATGGCTGTTTGCCGGGGGCGTGCTGTGGGCCGCCGCAAATCTTGCGCTGATTTTCCTGGCGGCACGGCGCCCGCCGGTATACGGCTTGTTTGAGTCTGTCACCACAATAGGGGTCGTGGCGGGAATAACTTATTTCAGGCACCGGAGGGTGTGGCAAGATCCGGAAAATCTAAAAAACCAGTCCGCCACCCTGTTGACGGCCAGCGCAGCAATGGTTTTTTTGTGCGGGCTTGTCTTTGCGGGGCCGGTCACCCTGAATCATGATTTTTTCATGTATGCCAATCCCTGGGTGAAAAGTTTTTTCTTCTGCCGCCTGGTAGCGGCCGGCATTATTCTGACGGTGGGCATTTTTTTTGCCGCGGCCCTGAAAAACAGCGGCCCGCCAGTGTCCTGGAAAAATTTCATTCTCCGCCAGAACCTTCTGTTCATGCTGGGCATGCTGTTTTTCCTGATCAGTGAATTTTCCGGATCCGTCTGGTCTCTTAAAGGATGGGGCGATTCCTGGCGATGGAGCGGCAATTTTTTCCAGTCCACCGCTATCTTTTTTCTTTTTATGCTGAATTTCCATCTGCCGCCGGGATTTTTCAGCCGCATTCAGGGACGGCGGCTGCTGGGCACCCTTTCCTGCTTTACCATTGTTTTTCTTTTTCTCTATTAAATTATGCGACCTTTTGCCCCATTTCATGACCCTGAAAGCCGATTAATTCACCGTTTTGCCGCCATGCGCGTCAGTTTCTGGCTCATCGGGGCGCTACTGGTGTGGCTGGCCGCAGGCATTGTCCTGACCCTGTTTCCGGAAACCGACACCGCCATCTATCAAATGAACCGCCGCCTGATCCTGGACTGGCTGCTGACCGCAAAAGACCGTCCCGCATGGCTTGCGGCCTGGTTTCTGGTGCTTTGCCTGCTCAACTTTTTTCTGGTGGTAAATCTGGTGTGCTGCATTGGTGTCACGCTCTGGAAACGCCTGTTTCTTAACGATAAATGGAAAAACAGCCTGTTGGTTGTGCTGCACATCATGGTTATCGGCATCCTGGCCGGCCACCTGGCCAATATGGGGATCGGCTTCAAGCAGGAAGGCATCAAACTGTTGCCCGGCACCAGCGTCCACCTGCCGGAAGGGTATTGTCTGCATCTGGCTTCCGTGAATTTTACCGCGGATACGGCCATTTTAAAAAAACAGGGAAAAAGTGCACGCCATGAAATGAACCGAGACCGGTTCAAGATCGCGGAAAATTACATCCGCATAACCCTAACCCGCCACGGCCGGCCGGTGGCTGACGGGCCAGTGCACCTGCTTTCCCCGTTGAAAACCGGAGACCTGCGCATTACCCTGCGGCGGTTTTTTCTTGCGGAAAACCATCCGGATCAGCCGGTGGGCGCCATTGTGACGGCGGCAAAAAATCCCATTCATGAAGTTTTTTTTCTCACCTATGCGCTGATGATTTTCTGTCTTTTATTGTATATTCTGGCGGTAAGCCATAACTTGAAAAGGAGAATCCCATGACCTGTATAACCATTAATTCAATCAAACAATTCCTGTATCGGCTGCCGTATTTGATGCCGGCCGTCTGCTGTCTTTTGCTTGTCGCGGCCCCGGTACCGGCCGCCGACGGCCCGGAGCTGACCATCACGGGATCAGTGGCCGCCCCCTTAAGCCTGTCCCTGAAAGATCTTCAAAACTTCCAGACCGTAACGTGCCAGCGAAATGACGTGACCACCGGAAAAAAATTCCACGGGGTTTTTCAGTTCCGGGGCGTGCCCCTGCGGACCCTGCTGGAAACCGCTGGCATTGCCAAAAAAGATAAAGTATTTAAAAAAGGGGTGGACATGGCCGTTGTGGTGCGGAATGCAGATACCCGCGTGGCGGTCTCCTGGGGAGAAATTTTTTACCGCAACCCTGCTGAAATCTTTGTTGCCTGGGCCGGCACGCCGATTCTTCCCCACAAAAGCTGCCGGAAATGCCATCAGCCCGAGGTGTTTGAGCCGGTGATGGAACGTTATCACCGGGATGTAAGCTATCCCCGGATCATCTTTACGGCGGACCGCTACGCGGACCGGTGCCTGGAAAAAATTACAGAAATCGAGGTAACGGAATTCACCTGGACGGACCGGGAACCTGCCGAAGACCCGCTGCACGCAAAACAATTTACCATCACCGGGCCAAATCTTGAAAAAACCGTTTTTACCGATCTTTCCACATCCGGTTTTTCAACCCTTGAAGCAGATATCTATACTGTGGGCGAAGGCAAAGGATTTCACAACAGGCCCAGCTACAGCGGTTTTTCATTTACCGGGCTGATCGCTCAGGCCTGTAATGCGAAAAATGCTGTAAAAAAGGACGAAAAAAATCATTCGGATAATCTTGCAACGGTATTTCGGGTATCTGCCCCGGACAACTATCGGTCTGTATTTTCCTGGGGAGA
Source organism: Desulfobacteraceae bacterium (assembly GCA_011390465.1). Taxonomy (GTDB): domain Bacteria; phylum Desulfobacterota; class Desulfobacteria; order Desulfobacterales; family Desulfosalsimonadaceae; genus SURF-3. The sequence continues at coordinate 27,317 of JAABSH010000018.1, read as the reverse complement.
ACTTTTTTTAAATCCTGATGGGAAACGCATGCTGATGGCGGACCAGGACGGCGGGGTTCCCCTTGAACAGGGGGGCCGGTATTTTCTCATTGTGCCGGACGATCTCATGGCGGACCGCTGGGTCAAGGCAGTGGAAGCCATTGAAAAATTTCATTTAAAATAACAGCCGGCCGGAATCTCTGACATATTCCGGAGGACCCGTAAAAACATACCCCAAACAGACTACGGCAACACCGCAAAAACACAAATGATGAGGAAACAATGAATACCAAACACTATTGCATCAGATTGTTATGTTTTATCTTTGTTCTGCTGCTGGCAGCAGTGCCGGCAGCAACCGCCGGCCAATGCAAAGGCATTGTCACCCTGTTTCACGCCGGCAGCCTCAGCATGCCTTTTGAAGCCATGGAAAAGGCATTTGAGGCAAAATATCCCGGCGTGGACTTGCAGCGGGAGGCCAGCGGCAGCCAGAACGCGGCCAGAAAAATCAGTGAGCTGCACAAACCCTGCGACATCATGGCATCAGCTGACTACAAAGTCATCAACAAACTGCTCGTACCGGATTACGCGGACTGGAATATCCGTTTTGCCACCAATCAGCTGGTGCTGTGCTATACCGACTCAAGCAAATACGCGGATACCATTACCCCGGAAAACTGGTATACCCTTTTGCAAAAAAAAGGGGTGGTCTGGGGGCATTCCGACCCGAACCTGGATCCCTGCGGCTACCGCTCCCTCATGGTCCTGCAGCTGGCGGAAAAATATTATGAAATGCCCGGGCTTTATCAGCGCCTGCTGAACAACCGGCCCATTGAAAATGTACGGCCCAAATCCGTGGAACTGATTTCCCTGCTGCAAACCGGACATATGGATTATGCCTGGGAATATCTCTCCGTAGGGGTTCAGCATGGACTGAACTACATCCCCCTGCCCGCTGAAATCAACCTGAGCAGTTATGAACACGATGAATTTTATAACAACGCCGTGGTCCGGGTCACTGGAAAATCCCCCGGTGTTTTCATGGACATGCACGGGGAATCCGTTACTTACGGCATTACCCTGATCAAAGACGGGCCCAATCAAGAGGCGGCCATCCGGTTTTTAGCATATATGCTTGATCCTGAAGGGGGTCTTAAGATACTCAGGGATATGGGCCAGCCGCCGTTCATCCCCTGCCGGGTGTCCAGCGAAGAAATGAAATCCAGGCTGCCGGACGCCTTGCAGCCTTTGGTAGCTGTTAAAAACTAAAAAAGTCAATTTTATGACACGAAAAGACCCTTTTTTCTGGGTGGCAGTTTCCTGCGGTATGCTGATCTTCGCGTTTATTCTGCTGCCCCTTGTGGAACTGGTCACGGCCCCATCCGTGGCCATGCTTAAACAGACACTGCACGACAAGACCGTGCTCCGGGCAATCTGGCTGAGTGTGTATACGGCCGGCGCTGCAGCCGTTATATCCTTTCTCATCGGCACCCCGCTGGCGTTTGTTCTGGCCCGGACCCGGTTTCCCGGGAAAAAACTGGTGGAAAGCATTATTGACCTGCCGATTGTCATTCCCCATCCGGTGGTGGGCATCGCCATTCTGGGGGTGGCCGGCAAGAATCACTGGCTGGGAAAAATTATGGCGGACCTGAGCATCCGGCTCATGGGCAGTGTCTCCGGTATTATCGTGGTGCTGACCTTTGTGGGCATGCCGTTTTACATCAATTCGGTCAAAAACGGTTTTGAAGCCATTTCCCCGCGCCTGGAAAATGTCGCCCGCAGTCTGGGGGCTTCCATGAGCGGCGCGTTTTTCAGGATTACGTTTCCCCTGGCCTGGCGCAGTATCCTTGTGGGCATGATCATGTGCGCGGCCCGGGCCATCAGCGAATTCGGGGCTGTTATTATCATCAGCTATCACCCGATGACAGCACCGGTGCTCATCTATGAACGGTTTGAAGGCTATGGCCTGGAATATTCCCAGCCAGTGGCGGTCTGGCTGGTGCTTGTGTGCCTGACGCTGTTTCTGGCCCTGCGCATTCTGGCCCCTTCCGCTCCGGGAAACCGCACATGATACAAATACGCAATCTCACGGTGGACCTGGGAGAATTCCACTTAAACAATCTCAGCCTCACCATTCATGATCATGATTTTTTCGTGCTCATGGGCCCCACCGGGGCCGGCAAAACCGTTCTTCTGGATGCCATTGCCGGTCTGGTGCCCGTCAGCGGGGGATCGATCGTGATTTCCGGCAGGGATATGACAACCTCACCCCCGGAAAAGCGGGGGGTGGGGATCATGTATCAGGATTACGCGCTCTTTCCCCACATGACGGTTTCGCAGAACATCCGCTTCGGCCTGCGCTATCACAAAATCAAACCGCAACGGGCGGCGACAGATTTTCAGAACCTCACAACAGAACTGGGCATAGCCGGTCTGCTGAAGCGGTATCCCGACACCCTGAGCGGCGGAGAGCGCCAGCGGGTGGCCCTGGCCCGGGCCCTTATTGTGGCGCCGCAGGTCATTCTGCTGGATGAGCCCCTTTCCGCCCTTGACCCGGGATTCCGGGAGGAAATCCGGCTGCTGCTCAAGCGGCTGCACACCCATTCAGCTGTCACCTTTTTGATGGTCACCCATGATTTTGCAGAAGCACTGGCCCTTGCCACCCGGGCCGCTGTGATCCATAACGGCCAGATACAACAGACCGGGCAGGGGATGGATATTTTCCATAAACCGGCCTCCCGGTTTGTGGCGGATTTCGTGGGCATGAAAAATATTTTTCCGGCAACATTTTCCGGCAGCAGCGCTGTTATTGAAAATTTAAAAATGGTTCTGGCAGCTCCGGTGTCATGCCCCACGGGCCATATTGCCATCCGGCCGGAAGATATCATGCTCAGCCCCGCGCCAACCGGCCTGGACGATCCGGATGGAACGGACGGTCCGGATTCGGCGGCAACCGGACAAAATGCCTTTCAGGGCCAAATCACGGCCATCATTGACCATGGATTTATTTATGAACTGCATGTCCAGGCAGGTGAGGTGGTTTTCAAATCCCATATGAGCAAAGCCGCTATGGTTGATCGTGCGCTCAGCACCGGCAAAAAAACAATGGTTTCTTTCTCCCCGGCAGCGGTGCACGTCTTTTGAAACCGGTATTTTGGGGCGGGTCCATGTTACCCGACATTACCGGATATTAAATAACAGTTTTCCTGTTTTCGCGCCTTTAGACAAAATCACGGCTTCTGAACCAATGGCCTCAATCCGGTAACCGCTCACCTGTTCTTTTTCCCGGCAGATTTTGCCATTGATAATGGCCATGCGCCGGCTGCTGTCCACTGCCCAGGAAATGGCCTGAAGGTCAATCCCTGGATCCTCAATCAGGTCATATTCCGCAAGAGATATCGCATCACCAGATGCCTCATTAACCGAGCGCGCTTTGTCAGGATCATCGGTTGCCGGATCTTCAGGCATCTGAGCACCCTCCGGCGCCTGACTGCCAGCGCTTCGCCGAACAGGTGCCGGAATGTCGGATTTCAGGGTGTCGGAAAGTGCGCTGATATCTCCCGCGGGCAGGGAACCAGGGGGCAGCGTGCGATCCGGTGCCGGATCTGGTGTCACATCTGCTTCCGGCATGTCAGCAGCAGGAGAGTGCGGGGCATCAGATGATATGGTATGAGCCAACCGTTCCAAAGGTTCCCTGGCCTGCCGGACCCCGGAATTTATCGCGTCCGCAGCCGTCATCCCCCTCATCCGGGGTTCTGGGATCTGGGGCCCTGGGATCTGGGGTTTTGGGGTATAAGTTTTTTGCGGGCGGGCCGGCTGCGGTTGGGGCAATTGTGGTTGGGGCAATTGCGATTGGGCCGGCTGCGATTGGCTTGAAACCGGTGCGTTATCCTGTGCGGCATAAAAATAAAAAACACTGACACTGCCTGCCGCAAAAAGGCACACCCCCAAAACCGCCACCAAGGGCAGCAATCCCTTTCGCCTCCCGGACCGGGACGATTTTCCGGTATTTTCCGGCAGAACCAAGGTAGACGGAAGGGCTGAATCCTGTTCCAGTTTTTTAAGCGCCTTTAAAATTGAACTCATCGTTAAAAACTCCCCTGATGATCCCTGCCGCCGCCAGCCTTTGCCGGCGATCCAGTGATGTCCGGTATTGTTTCCGCTTTCCACAGATGGGGCACGGCCAGGGCCGGGGTTTCATTGTACAGCACAATTTTGGTAAGCGGTCCCACCAGCCCGTCCACCGGAATTCCGTGCCGGGCCTGAATCGCCTGAACCGCGGCCCGGGTTTCGAGATCATAAACACCGCTGATGGAGATATGCTGAAATCCCATTTCCCGCAAGTGCAGCTTCAGGGTAATCACGGGATCTCCCGCTGCATTCAGGGTAAGGGTTTTTTGGTAATGGTAAAAATCTTTCCAGAAAACCACGGCCCGGCCGGTCCAGTGCTTCCGTATCTCATCATAGGGAATCCTGATCGGCGCGCATGGATCGCCGGCGGACAACACAAGGGCATCCCTCAATGCCCTGACCACTGTGAGATACTGAAATGATCCGGCAACTGGATGTCTGAAAATTAACACGGCCGGCACATTCAACCGAAGCATTTGTTTGAGCCCCTGATCTATTGACGTGGCATTCAATCCATTGGATCGGGCGGCATGGGAAAAAAATGCAGCATCCGCTGCTGTGCCTGGCAGCAGTGAAAGCGAATCCATGGCAGTTTCTTCTGGCTGCCATTTATTTAAAAGGCAGCCAGCGGCTGTTTCCCTGGAAAAAAGCGCCCCGTGGGCGGTTAATATTTGAGAAAAAGATTGCACCGGATCATTTTCCTGAATTTCTGGTTCCTGAATTTCTGGTTCCTGAATTTCAGGTTCTTGAATTTCAGAGTGCTGAACTCCAGGCTGTTGAATCTCAGGCTCAGATAAAATCCCTTGATCAACCGCCTGATCGGAAACAACACCACGGGATGGTTTCTGCTGGGAATAGGCAAAAGCATCTGTTTCAGAAACCGGTCTTAAAACCTTTTGTCCAGCGTCTCCGGCAGATTCTGTCCCTTGCGGCGGCAGAGCAGAAAACGGTAAAACTGAAAAACCGTCATTCCACGCCCACCATCCAGAGACGATCACGACTGCGGCCAATCCCGCGGCCAGGATCATTTTCCGAAAACCCGTGTGCGGCGCACTGTTGTGCATGGAAAGTTCCCGAATGGCTGATTTTGCTATGGCAGGGGAAACTTTCAGCCCATGGCAGCCAAAAGCCGTAATCAGCGACCGGTCGCACGCCATATTGATCAGCCGGGGAATCCCGCCGGAAAACCGATAGATCCGGTTCATTGCCCCGGAAGAAAAAACCGGCAGCGGTTTTTTCGCCGCCACCTGCACCCGGTGGGCGATATAGGCTTTGGTTTCAGCACGGGTAAGGGGCGCCAGCCTGCAGCTGAGGGCAATGCGCTGCCGCAGTTGCCGGAGCTCCCGGGTATTGAGCATATCCTCCAGTTCCGTCTGGCCCGCCAGAATAATGTTCAGCAGTTTTTCTTTGGTGGTTTCAAGGTTGGACAGCAGCCGGACCTGCTCCAGCACGTCCCGGCTCAGATTCTGGGCTTCATCAATCAGCAGCACCACGGTCCGGCCGGAAGCTTTCCGGTCCATCAAAAACCGGTTCAGTTCATCGATCAGGGCTTTGGTGGAATCGTGATTTCCACTGATACCGAATTCATCATTAATGGCTTTCAGCAGATCCAGGCCGTCCATGCGGGGATTAAAAATATAGGCGGATTCAACGCTTTCATCCAGGCCCTCGAGAAAGGTCCGGCACAGCATGGTTTTGCCGGTGCCGATTTCGCCGGTGATGGTCACAAACCCTTCCCCTGCTGTCACGGCATACCGGAGAAACGCCAGTGCTTCTTCATGGGTTTTGCCCAAAAACAGATACGCAGGGTCCGGCACCAGCTTAAAAGGGGATTCCCTGAACCCGAAAAATTGATTATACATTACCTGGGTCTGCCTTTTTCGTCTCTGAATAAAAGTGCAACAATTGGTGCTCTATCTATAAAAGATAATTTCAGGGAAGACAATATCCATCTCACGCATCTGTCTTTGCGCTATAGTTAAACTGAGCCAAAGTCAGAGAACCGGCGGTAACTGTTTTTTAGGTTTTTTTTACTTACAAAAAATGATATGGAAAAAGAAATTTCAATCCGGCCCGCAATCATGGGACCTTCGTCTCCACGGATGGTTTATGATAGAAATTACAGACAGCATTGTTATTCCCAAAGATGAGCTGAAATTTTCCGCCACCCGGAGCAGCGGTCCGGGGGGGCAGCATGTCAATAAAGTCAATACCCGGATCACCCTGTGGTTTGATGTGGGCGATTCCCCCAGCCTGATGCCGGATCAGAAAGAACGGCTCTTCTCCCGCCTGAAAACCCGCATCAGCAAAGACAACCGGCTCCGGATCGTTTCCCAGCGCCATCGCAGCCAGGCCGCCAACCGGGAGGCGGCAATGGAAAAATTTGCTGATCTGCTCCGGACGGCCCTTACGGACCTGCCGCCCCGGAAACAGACAAAAATACCCAAAAAGGCTGTCCAGCGCCGTATTGACGGCAAAAAACACATTGCCATAAAAAAACGCACCCGGGCCAAAGTGGTTCCCGAAAAAGAATAACCCGTTAAAAACACACCCCGCAAAATACTTTTTTAAACAGGAGGACTTACCGTGACAGCCCTTATCATCTTAGGCATTATCATTGTCTGCATCCTTGCGCTTGCCGTCATTTACAACAGCCTGGTCACCCGGAAAAACCAGTATAAAAACGCCTTTGCCCAGATTGATGTTCAGCTCAAACGGCGCTACGACCTGATTCCCAACCTGGTGGAAGTGGTGAAAAAATACATGCAGCATGAACGCGAAACCTTAGAAGCCGTTATTCAGGCCAGAAATTCAGCCGTCTCCGCAAGCGATCAGGCGTCCAAAAACCCCGGAGACCCCGGGGCCATGAAAAACCTGTCCGCTTCCGAAGGCATGCTCTCCGGGGCATTGGGCAGACTTTTTGCCCTGTCGGAAAGTTATCCGGACTTGAAAGCCAATCAGAATATGGCTGAGCTTCAGGAGGAGCTTTCCTCCACGGAAAACCGGATCGCCTTTGCCCGTCAGGCCTTTAACGACGCAGTGATGACCTACAACATTGCCAGGGAAAAATTTCCCGCCAATCTTGTAGCCGGCATGTTTAATTTCACGCCCGCGGAACTGCTGGAGGCAACAGAAGCCCCGGAAGAAAGAAAAGCGCCCAAAGTGAGCTTCTGACAAAATAATGATGAATTTTTTTGACCACCAGCAACAGTCCCGACGCAACACCGCCTTTCTGGTGGCGCTCTTTGCCCTGGCCGTGGGTGCCATTATTCTTGCCGTCTACAGTGTCGTCATGTTTTTTTTCTTTTCCCCTGCCGGCGGCGCAGAAACCGGTGCCCCGGCCTCCTGCTGGTTTGACAGTGATGTTTTTCTCGGCGTGATGGCAGGGGTACTCATGATCGTCATGGCCGGCAGTTTATTTAAAATGATGGCCCTGCGCCGGGGCGGGCCGTATATTGCGGAAAGCTTGGGGGGCCGGCGGATCAATCCCGCCACCACCGATCCGGATGAAAAAAAATTCATCAATGTGGTGGAAGAAATCGCCATTGCCGCCGGCATCCCGGTGCCGGTGGCCTATCTGCTGGAAAAAGAAACCGGCATCAACGCCTTTGCGGCCGGATACACGCCGGACGATGCGGTTGTGGCAGTTACACAAGGATGTCTGGGCCGGCTGACCCGGGATGAACTTCAGGGCGTGGTGGCCCATGAATTCAGCCACATTTTAAACGGCGACATGCGCCTCAATATCCGGCTTATTGCCATGATCAGCGGTATTTTGATTATTGCCTCCCTTGGAAAAATCGCGATCCGGCCCGGCTACCGCACCCGGAAAAACGATATGCCCATCATACTTGCCGGACTGGCCCTGGTGGCAATCGGTTATATCGGCGTTTTTGTTTCACGGATTATTCAAAGTGCCGTATCCCGCCAGCGGGAATATCTGGCAGATGCTTCGGCTGTTCAGTTTACCCGCAACCCGAAAGGAATTGCCGGGGCATTGAAAAAAATCGGGGGGTTCACCGGCGGCTCCCGGTTAAAAAGCCCTCAGGCCGCTGAAACCAGTCACATGTTTTTTTCCATGGCCATCGGCTCAATTTTTGCCACCCATCCGCCCCTTCAAAACCGCATCAAGCGCATTGACCCGTCTTTTGACGGCAATTTCAGCAAAACACCGGCTTTCCCCGGTTCTCCGGCCAGCCAGACCCCGAGCCGGCCGGACAGCAGCATGGGATTTGCCAATGAGATTCCCCAAACGTCCGTACCGCCGGAAACCATCGTCCAGAACACGGGAATCCTTGATCCGGATCAGGTAACCCACAGCCGCAACCTGCTGGCGGACATCCCGCCGGCCCTTCGCCGGGAACTGAATGACCCCATGGGGGCATCGGCCGTGGTGGTTGCCCTGCTTCTGGATTCAAACGCAGACGAGCGAAACCGTCAGATGGCAGCCATAAACCAGATAATACCGGAAAATTTCATCCGGCATGCCGCCAGGCTGCATGAATCGGTAAAACGAATAGATCCGGCCCTGAAGCTCCCGCTGGTGGATCTGTCCGTGCCGGCGCTGCGGCAGATGTCCGTATCCCAGTTGCAGACTTTTAAACAAGCCGTTTCCGCACTGGCGGTATCCGACGGCCGGCTCAGTCTGTTTGAATACATCCTCCAGCTTATCATCGCCAGCCGTGTTGAGGCCGCGCTACATCCGGGGGCCGGAAAACCCAGATTTAAAAACATTGACCGGCTGACGGATGATGCCGTGATCCTGCTTTCCAGACTTGCCATAGACGGCCACCGTCATTTTGCAGATGCGGAAAACGCTTTTTTATCGGCCATCCGTCGCATTCCTGTACTGGAAAACATTCCCAAAGACAGCCCGGAGTTTCCCCGAATGGGAAACTACGATTTTAAGCAGGTGGGAGATGCCCTTTCCAACTTTGCCGCATCCTCTTCAGGGATTAAAAAAACCATTCTGGATGCCTGCGCCTTTTGTGTGTTGTTTGATCAGCGGGTCACTGCCAAAGAAGCAGAACTGTTGCGGGCCGTTGCCTACACCCTTGATCTGCCGGTGCCCCCGATAGCCATGGCCCGGGGAAAAAGCAGCCGGTAGGAACAATTTTAATACTAAAATACCGGTTTTCGGCAGGCTTTTAAATTTTTGCTTGACAAAAAGACGGATTTTAAATTTAATATATAGAAATAATTAAAGATTTCAAGGCTGATACGATCCCCCTTTATTTCAAGACAAAAAAACAGGTTGATCATGGATGATAAAAACAACAGCTATGATGAAAATCCCGATCCCGTCTATGAAAATGACTTTGATGATGACGCTTTTGAAATCGGCATCCCTGTTGATGAAGCCCTTACCCCATTGGCCGCCGGCAGAACCAAAGACGATGATTTAGATGACCGTCCCGACGGTGAGACCGCCGCTGACAGCGCTATAGAATCAGGGCCGGCAACAGAATCCGCAGTGAATATGTCGATGGATATGCCCCCGGATATCCCCATGAATATGCCCATGATCACCGTCATTAAAAATCAGATTGACGAGCTTTCAAATGCCTTTGAAAGCAAATTAAAATATGATGCGCACAAAAATAAAATTATTGACGATCTGCACCGGAACCTTCAGGATTTTCGGGAAGGCCTGGTAAAAAAATACATCCACCGCATTATCATGGATATCATCAAGGTTGTGGATGATATGCGCAAATTTACAATTCATTATAAAAACCAGGCGGATACGGATGCACCGACAGATGAAAAAACGGAAAAACTCCTGAAATATATTGAAAACACTGCATCTGACCTGGAAGACCTGTTTTCCTGGGAAGGGGTTGTGCCATTTTCCTGTGAGGGAGATGTGTTTGATCCCGCCCGTCAGCGGGTTTTGAAAAAAATTGATACCGATGATCCGGAAAAGGATAAAATCGTTGCGGAACGGTTGCGGCCGGGTTATGAATGGGACGGCAAAGTCGTCCGGCCGGAAATGGTATCTGCCTATGCCTACCATATTGAGTCCACCTCGGAGGATAACAACAACTCATGACGGAACAAAGCAAACGCATTTTCGGTATTGATCTCGGCACCACTTATTCTTCCATTGCCTATGTAGATGAATACGGCAAGGCCGTGATCATCCCGAACGCGGAAAATGAGCGCGTCACCCCGTCTGTTGTTTTTTTTGACGATGAAAGCATCGTGGTCGGGGATGTGGCCAAGGAAAGTTCCAAGCTGTACCCCAATGAAGTGGTCAGCTTTGTCAAACGGTCCATGGGAGAGCCCAATTTTATTTTTCTGCACAACTCCGAAGAATACCGCGCCGAGGAAATATCCGCTTATATCCTGAAAAAACTTGCCCAGGACGCGGAACAGTTTCTGGGCGAACCCGTCACTGACGTGGTGATCACCTGCCCGGCCTATTTCGGCATCAATGAACGGGAAGCCACCCGCAAAGCCGGGGAAATCGCAGGGTTCAACGTCCGGCACATCATCAATGAACCCACGGCCGCCGCCATTGCTTACGGTTCCTTGGATTCCAGCGAAGACCGGGTGGTGCTGGTTTACGACCTGGGCGGGGGCACCTTTGATGTCACCATGATCGACATCCGCAAGGATTCCGTGGAAGTCATCTGCACCGGCGGGGATCACAATCTGGGCGGAAAAGACTGGGATGACCGGGTGGTGGCCCACATGGTGGAGGTGTTTCAGAATGAAACCGGCACGGACGAGGATATTCTGGATGATCCGGACACCTGGCAGGATCTTCAGCTTTCCGCGGAAAAGGCCAAAAAAATTCTGAGCCAGCGTCCCAAAACCCCCATTTCCATTACCCATGGCGGGGAACGGGTAAAAATGCTCATTGACCGGGAAAAATTCGAAGAAATCACGGAAGATCTCCTGGAACGAACCATTGAATTTACCCGGGAAATGCTGGGAGAGGCCAAAAACAAGGGATATCAATCCTTTGACGAAATCATTCTCGTGGGCGGCGCCACCCGCATGCCCCAGATTAAAACCCGGATCGAAGAAAATTTTTCCATTACCCCGAAAGTGTTTGACCCGGATGAAGCCGTTGCCAAAGGGGCCGCCATTTACGGCTGGAAACTGACCCTCAATGACGGGCTGATTCAGCGCCTGTCCCAGAAAACCAACCGGCCCATCGCTCATATGGATGAAATTTCCGAAATGCTGGAAACAAACACCCTCTCAGACAATGATTTCAAAGCCGCAGCCCAGGAGGTGGCGGACGTTACCGGCTATACCCTGCCCAGTATTGAGCGGTCCATGCTTAAAGTCCGCAACGTTACCAGCAAAAGCTTCGGGGTGGTGGCTCACACCCCCAAAAACGAGGAAATCGTTTTTAATATTGTGCTGCGGAACACCACTGTTCCCATTACCCTGAAAAAGAACTTTTACACTGCCGTGGAAAATCAGAAGACCGTTTTAATCCGCATTATGGAAAGTGAAACCAGCCGGGTGGAAGTCCCGCCGGAACATGCCGTGGAGATAAAAACCGCCATACTGAACCTGCCCCCGAATCTGCCGGCGGACCTGCCCATTGAAATCACTTTCACCTTAAACGAGGAAGGCCAACTGCATATCATGGCCATGGAAACCTCCCAGGCCCGGCAAATTGAGGTGGTGGTGGACACGGCTTCGGTCATTGCCGGTGAAGACCTGGAACGGGCCATTACCCGGTCTCAGAACCTGGTTGTGCACTGAACCGGCCGCGGCTTGTCGGCGGCCTGCACCAGCTTTTTTTCTGCTTTTTCCGCATCCCATTGATTTCCATTATTGATTCTGATAATTTTACCAGGTTCCCGAAGCCTGTGTGGCTATCATGCCGCAGTTGGAGTAATGGTAACCCCCCCCCTTCACCCAAAAAACAATTGAGCATGGTTCATGGACAGAGAAAACTATTATATCATTCTTGAACTCACGGTTGATCCGCCGGAAAACGATTCCAGCGTCATTGAACGAGCCATCCAGAATAAAAAAGTGCAGTGGAGCCGACTGCGCAATCATCCCACCAAAGGACTTCAGGCCCAGAAATACATCAACATGATTCCGGATATCCAGAAGGTCATGCTGGATGAAGAATTGCGAAAACAGGAAGCAGACGCTGCAGCAGAACTTCTGGAACAGGGCCGGGAAAGCAAAATTTCCGAAATTGACAGCCACATCGACATCCTCATGGGCAAAGGCTACATTGCCAAAGAAGACATTGTCCGGCTGGCCGACATTCACGGCCTGTCACAGGCGGAAATCAACGACCGGATCGCGGCCAAGAAAGACGCCCGCTACTCCCGGATCGACCAGTTTATCAGTCTGCGCATGGCCAAGGGCTATCTTCTGGAAAGCGAACTGGCAAAAATTGCCAAAAAACATGCCATGGAACCGCAAGAAATCCGAAAACGGGTCCGGTGTCCGATACTCAAAGACGAAAAAGAAGCCGGCGCCCTTTCCATCCGGCCCCTGGATAAATCCCTTGAAAAAGCCATCGCTGAAAACCTGAAAATTGTCGGCAGCAAAAACCTGTATGATTTTCTCGGGGTCGGCGAAAATGCGGATCTGAAACAAGTTCAGGAAAAAGCCGCGCGAAAAAATAAAAGCCTTGCCGCCATCGGCAAAAAAGATGCCGTGGTAACAGCCGGTCAGACCCTGGCCGGCCAGTGCCTGATCCTGTTTAAAAAAAATGAAACCCGGCTTTCCTATGATATCTGCATGGCCAGGGCAAAGCTCAGCGCCCTGGATTCGGATATTCAAATTGCCGCCATCAACAATAAAATCCGGTATGAATATTTTGACGCCCTGGTGAACCGGGCCGTTGAATTCGGCATGGACAAAGACGAGGCCATCACCTATATTGAGGACTTCTGTCAGGCAAAAAAATACCGCATTGAAAAAAAACCGGAAACCAGCCGCCGTGTTCTTTTTTTGACGGCGGCGTGCGGCATTCTCCTTGTGGCGCTGGTTGCCGGTTATTTTGCACTGTCCCACCTCCGGCACACAAAATCCGTTGAAAAAGCCTATCAGCAGGTCGCTCAGAAAGTCAAAACCGCTGCGCCGGATAAAAAAATAACCCTTCTCAGACAATACCTTGCGGCGCACGGCAACAGCAAATACGAAAAAACGGTCCGGGATCAGATCAACCAGATTGAATCGGAAAAACGCGCGGCCGAACTCTCAGAAATTTTAAAAACCGCTGATCAACTGATCCAGACAAACAATCTGGACAAAGCATCCGTCTTTCTGAAACAATCCCTGGAAAACGCCCGTGATGCCGGCCATCAGAAAGCGATCCGGCAACATCTTGCCGCTGTATCGGAAATGATTGAAAAACAGGATTTTGAAACCTTAAGTGACGTGTCCATGAGCGGAGAGCCGGACCAGAAAATCGCCCTTTACCAGCAATATCTCAAGAATCACCCCGAGGGGAAACACAAGGCCGAGGTCCAGTCCCTGATCGATGCCATCAGCAATGAATATTTCATCTATATCAGCAAAATGATCTCTTTTTATGCGAAACAGGAAAAATGGGAAGACTGCCTGCAGCTTTGCCAAGCATACATCGACATCTACGACAACAGCCATTCAGATCAGCTGAAACAGATGATCCCGGAAATTCAGGATAACATACGGAACAAAAAAATCTATGTCACCCTGGTGGACAAAGCCGGCCAGCTGGAACCTGATTATCAGGCCGCCTTAGGAATTTATGAAGATTTTCTGGCAGCGTATCCGGAGTCTCCCCTTAATGAAGACATCCGCCGGCAGATAATGCTGTTGAATAAAAAAATAGCCGTGCAAAAAGCCATGGATACCACCAGTGCCCTGCGGAAAAAACTGGCCGCCACCCGTGGACGATTTGTTGAAAAGCAGGAAGGGGTGGTTCTGGACACCCGCACCGGGCTGATGTGGTCCCTTCTGGATTCAGATGCTGAAACCACCGGCACCTGTCTGCCCTATGCGGAAGGAAAAGCCTGGGTTGCGGACCTGCATACCGGCGGCTTCACAGACTGGCGCCTGCCCACGCCGGAAGAATTATCCGGAATCCTGGAAACCACGCCGGCGTTTCCGGTCAGCGGCAAAAAAACTTACTGGACCGCAGACAGTTATTCTGCCTATTCCGATGGATGGCAGACCCATGTGACCACCCTTTCCGCAGACAATGAGAGCGGAAACCGCTGGGCCACTGCCCGGAAGAATGCGCTGGAATGCGGCACCGTTCGGGCTGTCCGAGATCCATAGTCCGCAAGATAAAGGTCAGCCGGCAGCCGCGTCACCCAGCACCGCTCGACACAGCAGTTCAATCACCGGCGCAAGAGATGCTTCAATATTGATCAACCTGACAATGCCCAGCTCTTCCCGGTCCATATCGGTGCGCAGTTTCCCGGCTTCGTCTGCAATGACCGCTTCCAGGGATGCCACATCCACGGTATTTCTGAAAATTCGGGTCAGCGCCAGCCGGACAGTGCTGGAACGCCGCAGATTCATCATATCCAGGCTCTGGCGGAGCATTTTCATGTCAATATCTTCCAGCCCCGCCATTGCCTGCTCTGCCAGGGACAGGGATGTTTCCGGCGCTACCGGTGCCGCGGCAATGTCCGCGTCACCGGTGTTGGCGGGCCCCCCGCTCCCGGCCGGCTCAGTTCCGGCATTTTTTGCCGCATAGTGAAGGGTTTCGTGAAAAAATACAGATTCATCCACCACAACTTCAGCTGTATAGGTAAACCGGGGAGGACCCGAGGAAATCTCTTCAAAGTCACTGATGGCAGCAAAGGTAATTTCCCTTGCAAGGTTGCGGCGCAGGGCTTCGATCTTCAAATGCCGTTTGACCGAATCTGCCTCCCGGGTATCATAGCGCGCGGTAATGGTATCATCATAGGTCTCGGGATAAATATAAACAGATTCCCCTGATATGAAATCTGGTGTGAAATTTGATGTGAAACTCACCCGGAATGTTCCCGCGTTTTCCATCACCGTGGCCCGGCCGGCCAGAAAATTTTCCCGGATAATGGCAAGTTTGTCATTTAACTGGTGGCCCAATGGACATCCCCTTCCCTTATCTAAGAATTGACGCAAAACTTACTGGAACACTTCATTCCACAGCATGGTAATCACCGGATCAAGAAACCCGTTGCCGCCGACGGATTTTACCGCCTTTAGCTCCGCCCGGTCGGCCTCGGACAGGATTTTTTTGGCTTCCCTGTGAACAGTCTTTTCCAGCTCCGCCACTTCAAGGGAATTTCGGAAAATACGGGTAATGGCCAGGCGCACCGCGCCGGTTCGTTTAAGCGCCATCATATCCAGGCACTGGCGAAGACTTTTTGAATCAACCGTCTCTATATGTTCAAAGGCCTGTTCTGCCAGGGATTTTTTCTTCGGCTCCGGATTTTCCGCCGGAGGGGTAAAATCCAAGGCAAATTCCGCCAGATTCCCGTCGGATTCAGGGCCGTTAGATACTGCTGCATCTGACATTTCCAAAGACATTTCCAGTGGCATTTCCGATTGATCCGGGCCGGCATTTTGTTCAGAAGCTTGTGTTTCAACGATTTCGACGGCGTCTTCCGGCAGCTCAAAAGCTTCGTCATCTTCCCCGCCGGGCGCAAGCTCGATATCCGCCAGATAAATATAAGCGCCGTCAACCTCCCGGGACAGATTAAACACGTCCACGCGCACCTTATCTTGGAGCACCTTGGAGAATGCGGTTTGGGTGGATTCCACAAATATCTGTCTTTTAAGGGAATCAGCTTCTTTTGTTTTGATCCGTGCGCGAATGCGATCCGGATTGTTTTTTAATGAAAAAACATCCACCAGGGCGCCGGTATTCACGCGGGTCCGGAGTACGTTTTCTTTTCGCGCCACCTTAAGACCACCGCGCTTCAAGAATCCGCTGACCCTACTTATCTTATCTTCAGCATCCTGCTTCATCAAAACTTTCCGCTATTCTCCGTTAATCCCGGCGGGCCAGAGATAATAAAACCCGGCCCGGTTCAGAAAATCCGCATCCGGCAGTCCCAGATCCACCAACGCATGGGTGCCTCCACCATATCGGGACTGAATATTATACACATTATCTTCCGGGTATTCCACCCGCCGGTATACCACCACCTGGCAGTCCTCGTCCAAACCGGCAAGGGCCCGGGTCCGGTCAATGGCCTCATCAAGATAGCCAATACCGTCAATAAGTCCCTGTTGCCGGGCGTCTTCCGCCAGGTAGATACGGGCAGTGCGGATATCAGCGGCGGCGGCTTCATCAATTTTCCGGTGCTGTTTCACCAGATCCATGAACCGCTGGCCCAGGGTGTCCGTCAGATGCTGAAAAATCCGCTCCTCCGCGTCACTGGTTTTTCTGAAGGGCGATCCCATATCCTTGTTTTCACCGGATGTATTGGCAGATATCCCGACACCGATTTTATCCATGAGTTCATAAAATTTCGGCTGCAGGAAAATAACCCCCACGGAACCGGTAATTGAAGTGGGATGGGCCATGATCAAATCCGCCGGCAGGGCAATGTAATAGCCGCCGGAGGCCGCGATATTCATAATCATGGCCGTGACCTTAATGCCGGTGCGGGCTTTAAAGGATTTGATCTCGTTATACAGAATATCACTGGCCGTAACCGCGCCGCCCGGGGAGTCAATTTTAAACAGAACCGCTTTTACCTCGGGATCGGCCTCCGCCAGTTTCAGCCGGGAAACAATCTCCTGCAGCATGCTGGGCTGATCCGCAAGCACGCCTTTTTTCGGGATATCGGAAATAATGCCATGCACCGGAATAACCAGCACCTTGCCGTCTTCACGGCCCTCAAGAACAAATTCCTTCAGCGGATCCGATGCATCCGTAAACAGCTTGACCGTCGGAAACATGCATCCGTTCATCACTCCACAAACCATCACGAGTAAAACCATGGAAATAAACTGTCTTTCTTTCACCTGCGTTTCCTTCCGGTTTAATTTCTATATTCAGTGCGTAGAACCCAAAATAATCCCTGCCTGCCAGCTTTTAAATTTTTACTCTACATCACAACGCACCTGATCTCAAGTAAAACAACCCTGGCTGGATGATGAAAAATTGGATATCTGATGGATATTCACTTTTATTCTATGAAGGACCGAAAACGGAACATATAAGATTGTATCCATGTTCTTTTTAAAAGTGCGATTATCGGTAATACTTTATAAAATAGGAGGCAAGCGTTTTGATTTCTATAATACCTTGAACAAAAAAATGATCCAGTTTTTTTCATTGACCATCATAAACAATTTGTTTATATTTATGCCATGATTCAATCATTCGCCTGTAAGGAAACGGAACGCTTTTTTTATTCCGGCAAGTCAAGACGGTTTCCGGCGGACATTCTCTCAAGGGCGGCGATGCGTTTGATTCAAATTAATGCGGCGACAGTGTTGAATGACCTCAGACAGCCACCGTCAAACCGCCTTGAAGCATTGAAAGATGACCGGAACGGTCAATGGAGTATTCGCGTTAATAATCAATGGCGAATCTGTTTCCGTTTTGAAAACGGCAATGCGTTTGGTGTGGAAATAACCGATTATCATTAAATGGTGAATTATGTATTCAATAAACGGACTTTCCCCTATTCATCCTGGAGAATTTATCAAAGAAATTTTGCAAGAAAAAGGCATTTCTCAAGCCGCTTTTGCAAAAAATCTGAATGTCTCCCCCATGCGAATATCCCATATCATCCATGGCCGTCGGCCTGTCACGGCTGAAATGGCTTTCCTGATCGGAAAAGCGACCGGGCAAACGCCGGAATACTGGCTTAATCTGCAAATGGACTATGACCTTAAAGTCACCGGGCGCACGATCAAGAGAAAGCTGAAGGATATACGGACAATGGCGGGGTTTAGCGCCTGCTGATTCAGATATAAAAACCTAAAGCCAACACCGGGTTGATGGAAACGCCACCCGTTTTTTTATTTTTATCATCTGCAAATGATTATTTTCGAGATACCATTATGATTATGGGATGCCGGTTTTTCGCTGGCAGGGAAACACGCCGGTAATTATTCCGGGCGTGATCCAAAAATGGATAATGATTTTGTTTCATTATATTTGGACACAATGCAGGGTGTCAATTTTAATTTTAGATTACTGGTCAGAAATCACTACCGGAACATGGAAAATATTTTGCTTGAGGTTTGAAATGGTGGTTTTTTGGTGGTCTTTTGTTTCAAAGAAAAAGGCGGCTTTAAAAAAAACCGCCTAAACCCTTGATTTTATTGGTGGAGCTGAGGGGGCTCGAACCCCTGACCTCATGACTGCCAGTCATGCGCTCTCCCAGCTGAGCTACAGCCCCGTTTGAACAAAATGCAACCTAATAAAATGCGCTCTGTGTGTCAATAAATATTTTATTCATCAACCGGCTCCTGATAAAAAAATCCTGCTGACGGCCCGGAGGCTTCACTGCCGGCCATTATCGCTGAAATTCTGCCAGATAATCTATTGACAATAACCCTGCCAAATAATAAAAACATACCATCGCAGACGCCTGTGACAACAGGCGAAATTTTAAACCGGAACATATAGCGTGTTCCGCTGATGACAAAAAAACTGTCTCTTGGATTTC
The DNA here is from genome assembly GCA_011390465.1 of Desulfobacteraceae bacterium. Classification (GTDB taxonomy): domain Bacteria; phylum Desulfobacterota; class Desulfobacteria; order Desulfobacterales; family Desulfosalsimonadaceae; genus SURF-3. The sequence continues at coordinate 8,604 of JAABSH010000018.1, read as the reverse complement.
AAAAGGGGAATTATTCAATGCTGAATGCAATGCGAGAAAGTGCCGGCTCCTGGATCATTAAAGTACTTCTGGGAATCATCGTAGTGGCGTTTACCTTCATGGGCGTGGGGTCCTTCAACGCCCGCCAGAGCGCAAAGGTAGCCACGGTAAATGGCGATATAATTGATATTACCCAGTATCAGCGGGCCTATTACAATATGCTGGAAAATCTTCGCGCCCAGTTCGGCAACCGGCTCAATGATGAAATGATCAAAATGTTCAACGTGCGTCAACAGGCCCTGGACGGTCTGATTGAAACCACCCTGCTGCACCAGACCGCTGAAAAAATCGGTCTTCAGGTGCCGGACGCGGAACTGGCAAAATCCATCACTCGGATTCCGGCGTTTCAGAAAAACGGTGCCTTTGATCCGGAGCGCTACAAAATTCTCCTGAGCCAGAACCGGCTGACCCCGGAATCCTTTGAAACCATGCAAAAAGAAGCCATGCTCATGGACCGGTTGCGGACCATGGTCACCAAAAGCGCAAAAGTGTCTGAAGATGAAATCCGCCAGTGGTATGAATGGGAAAACACCACTGTGGATATCGCGTATGCGCTGTTTAAACCCGCGGATTTTGAAAATGTTGATGTCACGGACCAGATTCTTGAAGCATATTACAATGAAAACAAGGAAGCCTATAAAACCCAGCCCCGGCGAAAAGCCCGCTACATCCGATTTGATCCGGCGGCCTACCGGGAAGCCACAGCAGTAACCCCTGAAGAAATAAAACAGTATTATGATGACAATCCGGAAGCCTTTCAACAGCCGGAAACCGTCTCCGCCCGCCACATTCTTTTTAAAGTGAAGCAAGATGCGGACGCGGAGACCGTGGAAGCAGCGCGGCAGAAAGCAGTGGAGGTAATGGAGAAGGCCAGGGCCGGGGAAGATTTTGCCGAACTGGCGAAAACCTATTCAGAAGGTCCTTCCAAAGACAAAGGCGGACAGCTTGGCGAGTTCCAGCGCAAAGACATGGTAGCGCCGTTTTCCGATGCCGCTTTTGCGCTGGCGGTGGGAGAAATCAGCGACCCCGTAAAAACCCAGTTTGGATGGCATATCATCAAAAAAGAAGCCCACAACCCGGCAGCCACCCTGCCCCTGGAGGCGGCCGCAACAGAAATCACCGACAAACTGAAAGATCAGAAAGCCAGAAACCTGGCCTATGATGCGGCCCTGGCCCTTTACGACATCACGTTCGACGGGGAAGAACTCGAGAAAAACGCCAAAGACAGCGGTTTGGACCTGATGACCACGGATTTTTTCACCCAGCAGAAAGGACCGGCAAAAATAGCGGATGCCGCACTTTTCGCCAAAACCACATTTGCCCTGCCCATGATGGAAATCAGCGATATCACGGAAATCGGCGATTCCTATTACCTGATTCAGGCAATTGACAAAGAACCGGAACAGATACCGGCCCTTGAGGAAGTTAAAGACAAGGTCATGGCGGATGCAAAAACGCACCAGCAGAAAATTGCGGCCCGGCAGGCAGCGGATCAGTTTCTTGAAAAAGCCAGATCTGCGGGTTCTATCGAGACAGCGGCGGATGAAACACCCGCAATCACGGTAAAAACCACAGGGCCGTTCAATCGGAAAGGCGCCATTCCCGGCATTGGCAACGATCAGAAACTGGCATCAGCAGCTTTTGAACTGACCGAGGCCGGTCAACTGCCGGATCAGGTTATTGAAGGGGCCACCGGGCTGTATGTGATCAGCCTGAAAGAAAAAAAAGCCCCGCTGGAAAAAGACCTGGAAACCGAAGTGGCCACTGTTCGCGACCGCATTCTGTCTCAGAAACAGAATGCCATCTACACCGCCTGGGTGGATAACCTCCGGGAAAACAGTGAAATCAAAATCTCTCAGGAATTTTTAAACAACTGAAAACCGCGGGGCCGCCAAATCCCGACACCGGCCCCCAAAACCGGTCCACCGAAAACTGACTTTTTTTAACTAAAACTGTTTTAAAAAATACGAATTCGTGATAATGACCGATTAGTATAAAAATTCGCCCGCTGCCCATCGGCCGGATACCCATCAGCCGAAAGCCGGAACCGCTGCTAAGGCATTCCGGCACTTCACCTTAAATGAAAAAAAATAAAATAATGGGCGTATTCAAAAAAACAAAAAAACACACGCCGCAAAAAACACCGGAGACAAAAGACGAAATCGTTGTCAAACGGTGTCCGGAATGTTTTGTCCATCTGCCCCTGGATGCCAAGGAATGTTTCGCTTGTCATGCCAAACTGGGCAAAGTTGACAAATACGGAAAAGCACGAAAAAATACCAACTGGCTATCCTATATTATCTGCATCCTGTCCTGGGCCTTTTTGTTTTTTTATCTCAAATGGGCATTTGCGTTCTGATTTATGCTGCTGCCGCCTTTTTTGGCTACTTCGCCAGCATGGCCCGCATCATATCCGCGGTATTTTCCGCATGATCAGCTATATTTCCTATAATTCCAGTGAGTTTTACAAGATGCTGCAAGGTAATGGCATCTTTTTCATATTTAAATATCTTCTTGATCAGTGTGTATTCCCGCTTATCCGCCTCATGTTCCATCTGCCGGAGATTGGCAATGATTTCCTTGATCTTTTGTCGCTGTTTTTCAGAAAAATTCTTAAAATAGACCCGGGCTTCGCTTACCATAATGGTCAGCTCCACGATGGGTTCGATAACCGCGTCCACCAAAAGAAACAAATCCTTTTCCGCGTATTCCGGAATACCGGCGTCCGGCCGGAATGACAGCCAGTTAATGGCTTCCTTGACCGAATCCAGGACATTATCCTGTTCGCGCAGATACCGGAACAGCTGAAATTTTTCAATGGGCATCATCACGCCCTTGGGCAGATGCCCCCGGATGCGGCGTTTAATGGCATCGGCTTCATTCTCAAACCGGGAAACTTCCTGCCGAAGTTCTTCAAAGGTTTCACACCGGGTGGATGCATAACATTCAATGGCCTGCTGAAACGCCCATGAGCATTCTTTCACTTTCTCCGCATGCTCCTGCAGCGCATCAAAAGGGGATGTAATAAAAATCGAAGCAAACGGTATCCGCATCTGACGCCTCCTTTAAATAATAAACTCAAAAAGGTGAAACAGCACCATGCAGGTCAGGGCGGCCACCGGTACTGTCAATACCCAATATACCATAATTTTAAAAATGATACCAAAATTTACCGCTTCAATGCCCCTGGCCATGCCAACCCCCATCACTCCACCAATGGCGGCATGGGTGGTGGAGACCGGCAGCCCCATTTTAGACGCCACCAGCACAGTGGTGGCCGCGGAAAAATCCACCGCAAACCCCCGGCTGTTGCTCAGGGTGGTAATGCGCTCCCCAACCGTTCGGATCACCCTGGACCCTCCCATGGCAATGCCCAGGGCAATGCCGACGCCGCCAAAAAGCAGCAAAAACAGCGGCACCGGTACCGTGGCGCCCACCGATCCGGTTTTCACGATAAAATAAATCACCGCCAGGGGACCGATGGCATTGGCCACATCATTGGCGCCCTGGGCCAGGGCCACATAACAGGAAGTACCGATCTGGATGCGCCGAAAAATTTGTTCCGGCCCGTTGTCCTGATTTTTCTCCAACCGCTTTTTAATCAAATATTTGCAGGCAAAGCCGATCACCAGGGCCAAGGCGGTTGAAATCGCCATGGCGGTCAATGTGGACATCTGAACGGATTTTCCCAGCGGTGTTTTAAACAAAAAGGACATGGCACTGGTAAAAACCGCCAGCCCGATAAAAAAAGGAGACCAGTTCAGGGCCGCCTGATAGGCCTCGGAACGTTTCAGCACCAGCGCTACAATCAGCTTGAACATGAAAAAGCCGATCACCAGGCTGAAAACCGGGGAAATCACCCAGCTCAGCACCACCGCTCCCAGTTTGCACCAGTTGACCACGGAAAAGCCGCCGGCCACAATGCCAAAGCCGACCATGGCGCCGACAATGGAATGGGTGGTGGAGACGGGAAGTGATTTCCAGGTGGCAAAAGATACCCACAGGGCTGCTGATAAAAGGGCGGCCAAGGCCCCGATCAGGGCCATGTGCGGATCATTCAGCACTTCAGGTGCAATAATGCCCTTTCGGATGGTGTTGGTAACGTGGGAACCGATAAATGTGGCGCCCACAATATTTAATATACCGGCAATAAAAATCGCCTGCCGCAGGGTGATGGCTTTGGCGCCCACCGCGGATGCCATGGAATTGGCAACGTCATTGGCACCGATGTTCCAGGACATGTAAAAACCGATCATAAAACCGAAAATCAATATAGGAAGCTCTGCTGTCATAATCCTGTCACTTTTATGGGCACTGTCCCATTATTTCGTTTTCCATTATTCCATTCTGAAGATGAGCGGGTATTAACACAGGGCCAAAATAACATCAACCCTATTTCAAAAACTGATTGAAATTGGAATCAGTATCAGTCTCGGTCCCTGGCCCGATCCCCATATTGACTTTCCCGGCCCGGCATATTATTTTTTTATAGTTATCTTTTTCCCTCAAGCTGCCGTGTTTTTATCGGTATCGAAATCGGGATCGGGATCGGATTCGATAGCGATTTCGATACCGATTTCGATGGCTGAACTTGAGCAAACCGGATAATCAGATATTTCTTTTTTTGACAGACCCGATATTCCGTTTTATTTTAATTTTTCACCGTGCCACGCCGAAACCGGCTTTTGCTGTGCCGCCGGCCACAGTCACAAACAGGCACCCACTCAAAGCATCAACAACGCATTCAACAAGGTTACAGCGATCATTATGCAAAATACCTCATCTGATAAACTGCGCTTCCAGATTTTTATCCTGTTAATTTCTTTTTTCCTGTTCATTGGGTCTGTATTCACTGGATGCAGCACATCCCCGGCCCCTCCGGCCACAGCCCCCCTGCCGCCGGCATCAGGTGCAGCCGTTCCTGAAATGCCGGCACCCGCAGACAGTGCCATAAGCAGTGCAGACACCCCCGCAATGCCGCCGGCACCTGAAAAAAAAGATACCGCCATAAACCAAAACCTGGACCCCATCTTTTTCCCGGCGCGGCACTGGGCCCATGAAGCCAGTGACCTCACGCCGGATCCGGATATTATGTTCAAAACCCTGCCCAACGGGTTCCGGTACGTTCTGATGCCCAATTTTCGACCGGAAAACCGAATCAGCATGCATTTGTTCGTCCAGGCCGGGTCCATGCATGAAAAAGCCCCAGAACGTGGTATTGCCCACTACCTGGAACATATGCTGTTCAACGGATCTGAAAATTTTCCACCCGGGGAACTGGTAAAATATTTCCAGAGCATCGGCATGAAATTCGGGCCGGACGCCAATGCGCGCACCGGTTTTTACAGCACAATCTATGATATTGACCTGCCGGAAAATGACCCGCAAAGCATTGCAGACGGGCTTACCGTGATGGCGGACTATGCAGCCGGGGCCCTGATTCCGGAAAAAGAAGTGGAAAAAGAGCGGCCCATTATTCTTGCGGAAAAAAGGACCCGGGATTCCGTGAATTACCGAACCTTTGAACAGACGTTTCAATTCGAACTGCCCCATGCCCTGCTCTCCAGCCGCCTGCCCATCGGCACGGAAGCCGTCATCCAAAACGCGGACCGGGAGCTGCTCAAAACATTTTATGATACCTGGTACCGGCCTGAGCGGATGATTCTGGTCATGGCAGGAGATTTTGACGCCCCTGCCGTGGAGAGCATGATCACCGGTCAATTCAATTCTCTTGCGCCCCGGGCCCCGGCCGCTGATTACCCGGATCCTGGATTTGTAACTCATTCCGGCGTGAAACCGTTTTACCATTTTGAACCCGAAGCCGGAAATACCAGCATTTCCATTGAAACCATCACCCAGGCCATTGCGCCGCCGGACACTGCTGAATTCCAGGAAGCCCGGCTCCACAGCAGCATGGCCAACCATATTATCAACAAGCGGCTGGCGGAAATGCTCGATGATCCGGAAAGTCCGTTCACCAGCGCAAGCATCAGCTCGGGATATTATCTCAATTACCTCAAAGGCGCGGAAATCACCGCGGACTGCCCGCCGGACAACTGGGACCAGACCCTTACCGCCATTGAACAGGTTCTGCGCCAGGCGCTCTTCTTCGGGTTTACACACGAAGAAGTAAAACTGGCACAGCAAACTTACACCGCCGCCCTTGACAAGTCGGTAAAAGCCGCGCCAACCCGGGAAAGCCGGCATCTTGCCCGGCAGATTCTGCACAGCCTGAACGCCCGCCATGTCGTCATGTCACCGGCCCAGGTGCAGGCCCTCAAAGCCCCGATGATCGCCGCCGTGGATGCTAAAACACTGCACACAGCCCTTAAAAACGACTGGGCCCCGGACCACCGGCTGATTCTGGTAACCGGCAATGCCAGCCTTGCCGACGCAACAGACGCGTCTGCCGCCACGCCGGAAAACCGTATCCACGCCACCTATGCAGCCAGCACAAATATTGCCGTGACCCCGCCGGAAGAAAAAACAACGGTCCGGTTTCCTTACCTGCCCCAGCCCTCGGGCAACAGCGGTATTGCCAGCCGGGAACATATCGCGGATCTGGATATCACCCGGATTGCCTTTGAAAACGGGGTCCGCTTAAACATTAAATCCACGGATTTTAAAGCCAATGCGGTAACGGCCGCTCTGATTTTCGGTAACGGTAAAAAATCAGAACCAGCAGATCACCCCGGCCTGGCCGCCCTTTCAGAAAAAGTGGTGCAGCTTTCCGGTCTTGGGGGCCTGACCCGGGACGAACTGAAACGGGCCCTGACCGGCAAAAACACCCAGGTCCGGTTTGAGGTAGGAGAAGATCATTTCGGCCTGGCCGGCGACAGTCTAACAGATGAAATCGAACTGCTGTTCCAGTTGTATCAGCATTATCTGACGGACCCGGAATTCAGGGAAGACGCCTATGCCCTGGCCCTGGATCAGTATGAACAAAAATACGAATCCCTGACCCATTCCATCCAGGGCGGCATGGTGTTTGACGGATACCGGTTTCTGGCCGGCGGGGACACCCGGTTCGGACTTCCGAAATTTGACACCTTTAAGCAGAATTCCCTTGAAGACATCAAAAACTGGCTTAAACCCGCGTTTTCCCGGGATGAAGTTGAGATTTCCATTGTCGGGGATCTGGATGTGGAAAAGGTTATTGATCTGGCAGGGGTTTATCTTGGCAGCCTTCCGGCCGAACAGCACACCGGCAATACCGGCAACGCCTTCTCCTCTGCCGGCGATAACCGGCATCCGAAATTTCCAGGATCAGCCGCGTTAACGGTCTATGTTCCCACCAAAATCCCCAAGGCCCTGGTGACCCTCGCTTTTGGCACGGATGACTTCCGGGATATTTACAAAAACCGCCGCCTGTCCGTGCTTTCGGAAATTTTCAACGACCGCATGCGCATTCGCATCCGGGAAGAAATGGGGGCCAGCTACTCTGCCTATGCCTACAACGACCCGAGCCGGGCCTATGAGGGCTACGGACGGTTCAGCGCCGTGGTCCAGGCGGATCCGGCAGACACGGATAAAGTCACCACGGAACTTTACCGGATCGCGGACGATCTGACCGACCACGGGGTGAGTGACGACGAATTGTCAAGGGCACTGAATCCGATTCTGGCATCCATTAAAGAGCGGGTCAAAACCAATGATTACTGGCTGGGCAGCGTGCTGAAAAACCTCACCCGCCATCCGGCCCAGCTGGACTGGTGCCGCTCATTTTATGATGATTATGCCGCCATCACCCGGCAGGACCTTCATGATCTGGCCAAAAAATATCTGGTCAACGACAATGCCGCCACCGTGGTGGTGCTGCCGGACAAAAAAAATCAGCCGGCGGCTGAACCCGAGGGAACAGAAAAATAAGGCGCCATTCAATCACCGCTCCTCCAGAACATACGTATTTGTGATGCAGTCCGGCAGGGTTTCGTGGTGGTGGGTTACATACACAAGGCCAAAATCAGCCATTTTTGCCATGGCATCCACCAGATTTTTAACCTCCTGCTGCTGATGCCGATCAAACCCCAGACAGGGCTCATCCAGCAGCAGAAGGCAGGGATTTTTCACCATGGCCCGGGCCAGAAGGCACAGCCGCTGACGGGTGGCAGACATGTCCGCAAGATGCGTGTCTTTGACCTGCGATAACCCCATGACCGCCATCCACTGTTCGGCAATCTCTCGATTTTCCGGCCGGCTGCGCCCGAACAGCCCGATGGTGTCGTAAAACCCGGATTCCACCACCTGAATGCCGGTAAAATGATACGGAAAATACTGAAACAGCTCCGGCGACATGAATCCGATTTTCTTTTTTATGTCCCAGATACTCTCCCCGCTGCCGCGTTTAACGTCAAACAGCACCATGTCATTGGCATAGGCCTGGGGATGATCCCCGTTAATGAGGGACAGAAGCGTGGATTTGCCCGATCCATTGGGCCCGGACAGGGCCCAGCGATCCCCGGGCCGGATTTCCCAGTTGATATTGTCAAAAATCACCGCATCCCCGTATGCCACCCGGACATTTTTCATCCCCACCAACACGTCAAACCGCGCCCGGTCTTTGCC
>JAABSH010000017.1 GCA_011390465.1 Desulfobacteraceae bacterium | reverse complement strand
CCATTTTCCCCTGCGAAGCCAGACCTTTGAGCTTTTTTGTTTTCTGCTGCCATTTCTGATTTCCGTCACGCTGCTCGGACTGACCTTGTCCACTCTGTTTCAAAACCGCGAAACATCCATGCTTCTCCTGGTATTTACCTCCATTCCCATTTTGTTTCTGGCCGGGTTTTCCTGGCCGGTTGAATGCATTCCCGAATGGCTGCGAACGCTTTCTTTGCTATTGCCATCTACGCCCGGGATTTCGGGCCTGATGAAAATGAATCAGATGGGGGCATCGCTTCAGGAAGTCATATACGATTGGGGGATTCTGTGGGGCCAATGCGCCCTGTATTTTGTCCTGGCATCGATATGCTTCAATCGAATGGCAAGGCGCATCAAATGCTCACATCGTTATCAAAATCAATCAAATCAAAATCAATGTCTTGTCAGCGGTTAACCGATGACAGGTCCAAACATTCAATTTCCTGAAAAAAAATAAACCCTTTTGATAGCGCCGCTGACCCAATGCAAAAAAAAACCCGGGTCGGATGGCGCCGGCCCGGGCGTGTTGATTGATGGGAGGTAAAGAATTCCGGTTGGGTGTTTTTTTGTCTAACCACGAGTGTCGGCAGCGTCCAACTTTTTGCTGATAACCCTGCAAACCGAAGCGATCACTTCCCGCGGGGCAAAAATGGAGTCGGGTTTTTCTGTTTCCGCAACTCCGGTCCAGATTATTTTTTCAGTTTTTGAATCATAAAGATGGGTCTCAAGGGTATAAAATGTCTTGCGGAGGCGCGTCTTTTTCCGGAATTTATTGACTTCTGAATACGGGTTTCCGCCCCCTTCATAGGCAAACAGGATGGGGTTGTATTCGGGAACCAGGACTTCCTTTTCCGTGATATCGACCACCCGCGTGACGATCACAAAATCGATTCCTGCCTTACGGGCTTGCGCGAGCAGTTCGGCCGTCGGGGTATTTTCAGCATCGGACATCAGGGACAGACCCGGCGTCGCCGTTATCCCTTGTCGCGAAAATTCCTTTACCAGGATTTTTTCGAAAAACGCCCTGTTGTCCGGGTTCTGAGCCAGGCCCGCAATCATGACATTTTCCGGGACAGGTCCCTGGGAATGGGTATCTGCCCAGCCCTGCGTTACCCCGGTGCCGGAGCTGGCCGACAGGGTGAGGACGGCCAGGCTGAAAACGAAAATTTTTAAAAAATATTGTCTGGTTCTCGCAGCATTGTCTTTTTTATGATTTTGATTTGTCTTCATTTTATTATTCTCCAATTGTGTTTCATTGTTAATGATCCATATTTTAGCGGTTCATGTTAAGATTTTATATTGCCAGAATGGTGCCAATATATTTTAATTAATAATTTCAATATATTGATAAAAAGTAAATTTATGTTTAGCCGCATTTAACGAATAATATTTGCCGTATTCGGATAAATCTGGCAAATTGTCCATATTTGAACAAAGCAGGAAAGGGAATTGGAATGAAAGCAGATCCAAATGATTTTTTCCGGCAGGCCACCGTCCGAATCTGCAGCAGTCTGGATATCGAGATCGCTCTGAAACGAATGCAGAAGTACGTCAGCCGATATATACCGATGCAGTTCATTTCCCTGGTGCTGTTCGATCCCCAAAAGAACGTGATTCACAATGTTGCCGGAAGCATCGCCAAAACAGCCCAAGGTACCCGGAAAAATTTTCCCCTGCCGCCGGACAAAGGGGTCCGGGCAAGATGGATCAAGCGGCATCTGGAATTTAAAAAATATGTCATCGTCAATGAGCTGGAAAATGATCCGGACCTGTTCGAACTGTTCACCCGGCTCGGACTGGATAGGGATATTTCCTTTATTACGGTCCGGTTGGAGCTGGAAGGGAATCGGATCGGCGGCCTGTGGGTCTCCGCCACCGGCCGAAACCAGTATACCCCGGAGCATGCGGAACTCCTCCATATTCTCAATGAACCCGTGGCCATTGCCATGTCCAATGCGCTCCGGCACCGGGAGGTGCTGGCGCGAAACGATGCGCTGCTCGACGACATCCGTTATCTTCACGACCGGTTGCAAAAAAATTCCGGGGAAGAAATCGTCGGTGCGGATCTGGGATTAAAACCGATCATGCAGATGGTCAGCCAGGTGGCCGGTCTCGACAGCCCGGTCCTCATACTGGGGGAAACCGGTGTCGGCAAGGAGATGATTGCCGATGCCATCCATTATGCGTCTCATCGGCGAAACGGGCCGCTAATCAAGGTAAACTGCGGCGCCATTCCGGAAACCCTCATGGACACTGAGCTGTTCGGACATGAAAAAGGCGCCTTCACCGGAGCATCGTCCCAAAAACGGGGCCGGTTTGAACGCGCCGACAACGGCACCATTTTCCTCGATGAAATCGGCGAACTGTCGCCCCAGGCCCAGGTCCGGCTGCTGCGGGTCCTGCAGGAAAAACGGATCGAACGGGTGGGCGGGACAAAAGAGATTCCAGTGGATGTACGGATTATTTCGGCCACGCACCGGAACCTTCCGGACATGGTCGCAGACGGTCTGTTCCGCGAAGACCTCTGGTTCCGGCTCAATGTCTTTCCGATCCGTATTCCGGCACTGCGGGAGCGGAAAGAAGATATTCCGGCCCTGACCGATTATTTTATAATGAAAAAATCCCGGGAAATAAAATTAAAACGACTGCCGGAACTACAGATAGGGGCCATCAATCAACTGCTGGCCCATGACTGGCCCGGCAATATCCGGGAATTACAGAATCTGATCGAACGCGCCCTGATTCAATACCAGGGCGGACGTCTCTCCTTTCAGCATCTGACCGGCGGTCCGACACCACAGCCGGTCGAACCCGAAGCGCTTACCGGTGATTCCGGTGATCTGCGAACATTGGATGAAGTCGCATCCCGGCACATCCGGCAGGTTTTAAAACAGACCGGCGGAAAAATCAGCGGGCCGGGAGGTGCGGCGGAAATCCTGGGGCTGCATTACAGCACCCTGCGGAACCGAATGCTCCGGCTGGGCATACCCTTTGGAAAAAAAAAATCCGCGTAATGCGCCACCTGCTTTTCCGGATCATCGCGCGTGAAAATGCATTTTAAATTTAGAGAAATAAAAGAACTGTTAAGTGTCAATCTCGCGACTATCATATATTGTTAAAAATTTTAAATACTTGGTGCCAGGCTTTAAATTGTGAATTAAATGCAGGCAATTTATTTTTCCCTAACCCGTCGTGTCGCTTTTGGCTTGCTGGCGATCTGGTCCGGGAACCCCAAATCTGGTTATCCAGTTCATTTGATAGGGAATTTGCTATCTGAAGATGTTTCGTTCAAGCATCAGATGTCTTCGGCCAGGGTTTTGCGCAATTCAGCGGCCTGGTACTGTTTGGCCACCACTTTTACCAGCACGCTGAAAAGCACGAAACAGAGCAGTCCCGGAAATCCCAGCCCGTACCACACCGCATAGGGCTGGCCGGACAGCAGGGCCGCAATTCCCCCTGCCAGCAACACCCCACTGATGACGATAATCGCGTAATAAAAGCCCAAAACCTGGGTTCTGAATTTGCCTTTGGGCGCAAAAACCCCGGCCAGTGGGCCGCCGACGCCGCCGCCCGCTGCCCCCAGAACCGCGCCGGGAATCCATGCGTAAACCGGATCAAACCATGCTTCAACCATTTTCTTTCCCCCTTTTTTCATGTTCATATGCCCTGATAATTTCTTTTGCCACGCCAGTGGAAATCTGTCCTTCCGCTGCCAGGGCCTGGATTTTCATCCGAAACGGATCTTTGTTTTCCGGGTTATCCAGCACCCTGATTTTATTGATCAGGCGATCCAAACGGATCCGAAGGGTCGGGTAGGATACATTATACTGCTTTGCAAGGGCCTTCAAAGACCCTGATGCCAAGACAAACCGCTTGATAAAGGCGAGATCTTCTTCTGTCAGATGGTGAAACCATTTTTCCATAAAAACTTTCCTTTGTTTAATAATTTTAAAATAAACTTCAATTTTATTAAAATCAAGGAAAATTTTTAAATATTGTTAAAAAGTTTTTTAACTTTATTAAACCTTCTTTTTTCCTGTTACAAGCGCACATCCACGGGCCTTGCATGCCAGATTCTGCGACAATACTCGGAAATGGAACGATCGGACGAGAATGCGCCCATGCGAGCCACGTTCAGGATGGACATGCGGTGCCAGTGGTCCGGGGTTTTAAACGCCTGATCCACGGTTTCCTGGCATCGCACATACGGCGCGTAATCCGCCAGCACCATGAATTCGTCCCGATATAAGAGGGTATTTACCAGCGGCTGAAACAATCCGGGATCCGACGGCACCAGGAGGCCTCCCGCGATCATGTCCATGACCTCCCGCAATTCCGTGTTATTCTGATATACATCCATGGGCCGATAGCCGCTCTGCCGGGATTTGAGAACTTCCGCCGCCGTAAGGCCGAACAGAAAAAAATTCTCCGGCCCCACTGCTTCTCTGATTTCCACATTGGCGCCGTCCAGGGTGCCGATGGTCAACGCGCCGTTTAAGGAAAACTTCATGTTGCCCGTGCCCGAGGCTTCCTTGCCGGCAGTGGAAATCTGCTCGGACAGATCCGCGGCCGGATAAATGAACTGGGCGTTTTTCACGTTAAAATCCGGATAAAATACCACTTTGAGACGGTCTTTAACGTCCGGGTCCTTGTTGACCAGTTCCGCCACCGCGTGAATCAGCCGGATGATCAAAAGGGCCAGCCGGTATCCCGGGGCCGCCTTTCCGCCGAAAATAAAGGTGCGGGGCGGATCATCACCGGCCCGGCCCGCTTTGATGCGAAGATAACGGGTGAGAATGTGAAGAACGTTCAAATGCTGGCGCTTGTATTCGTGGATGCGCTTCACCTGAATGTCGAACATACTGGCCGGATCAACGGTAATGCCTGTGGTTTTGGCAATCATTTCCGCCAGACGGTTTTTGCCGTCTTTCCGGATGGCAGCCCATCGGCGCCGGAACGCCGCATCATCAGCAAAGGGTTCCAGGTCTTGGAGACAATCCAGATCCCGAATCCACCGCTCACCAATGGCCTCGCACACCAGCCGGGTCTGGCCGGGATTGGCCAGCACCATAAACCGCCGGGGGGTCACGCCGTTGGTGATGCTTTTAAATTTTTCCGGCCACAGGTCGTAAAAATCCTTGAGCACTGTCTGTTTGAGAAGATCTGTGTGTAAGGCTGCCACCCCGTTCACGGCAAAACTGCCCACACAGGCCAGATTGGCCATGCGAACCTGTTTTTCGCCGGTTTCCGCGATCAGGGAAAGCCGGGAAACAACATCCGGCAACAAATTGCGAGGACGCACCACATCATCTAAAAACCGGCGGTTGATTTCAAAAATGATTTCCAGATGCCGGGGCAAAAGGCGCCGCATGATCGGCACGGGCCAGGTTTCCAGGGCCTCGGGCAACAGGGTATGGTTGGTATAGGCAAAGACACGGGTGGTAATGTTCCAGGCCGATTCCCAGTCCATAAAATAATCATCCACCAAAATGCGCATCAGTTCGGCCACGGCAAGGGCCGGGTGGGTGTCATTAAGCTGGGCCACAAACTTGTCCGGCAGCCGGGCAAGATCGGTTTCCCGCTGAAAAAACAGGCGGATCATGTCCTGCAGGGAACAGGAAACAAAAAAATACTGCTGCTGGAGCCGCAGCCGGCGGCCGGCCTCAGCTTGATCATTGGGATACAGCACTTTGGTGATGTTTTCAGACACCATTTTTTCTTCCACGGCCTTGTAGTAGTTGCCCACGTTAAATGCCTGAAAATCAAAGGATTCACACGCCTGGGCCTGCCAGAGCCGCAGAAAATTGGCGTTATTGACCCCATATCCCAGGATCGGGGTATCATAGGGAACCCCCAGCACTAAATTTTCCGGAATCCAGCGGGTGCAGTAACGACCGGAGGTGTCTTTAAAGGCTTCGGTGTGGCCGCCGAATTTTACTTCAAAACGGGTCTCTGCATGGCAAATCTCCCAGGGATTGCCGAACCGCAGCCATTTATCCGTGATGGCCTCCTGCCAGCCGTCTTTGATGGCCTGGTCAAAAATGCCGAATTCATACCGGATGCCGTATCCAATGGCCGGTATCTGAAGGGTGGCCAGGGAATCCATGTAACAGGCCGCCAGCCGCCCCAGGCCCCCGTTGCCCAGGCCGGGCTCTTCTTCCTGAAACATGAGGGTGTCAAGGGACAGTCCCAGGGCCTCCACCGCCTCGGCTGCCGGGTCGTAAATGCCCAGACTGATCAGATTTTTGCCGAGCTGGGGACCGATGAGGTATTCCGCGGACAGGTACAACACCGTCCGGCTTTCCTTTTCAAAATAGGTCTGGGCGCTGTGGATAAAGCGGTGCAGCATCCGGTCCCGCACCACATAGGCCAGGGCCTGATAATAGTCATTTAAGGTGGCCACTTCCGGAAATTTCGCCTGCATGGAAAAGAGTTTTTTAATGATTTCCTGACCAATGGCGGCGGCGGAGTTGTCAAAGGAATGGCCCGGCTGCCCGGTTTTTGCGGGGTTCTGTGGTTTCGGCATGGGATACCTCCCGGCAATGAAAAAGATGGTGGGTTTTTCTGATTATGAAAAAATTCCTTCGCAAAATCAAATTTTTAATTGCGCAACCACCAAAAAAACCGGAAGTTTGTCTGCCAGACAAACTTCCGGTTTTTTGGGTAATCAAATTTCAGTGGGGTTACAATCGAATCAGGGAATCTTTTTCCGCTTCTTCGGGGGGCTCTTCTTTAATGTCCTCATCTGAACTTTCCAGGGATTTGCGGAATTCTTCAAGGTTTTTTACCGCTTCTTCTTTAAGGGCCTCCCAGGCAGGGGCTTTGCTTTTTTTCCATTCCTCCAGGGTCTTTTCCAACTGATCCCGCTGGGCCCGGAGCCGGTCCATGGTTTCTGCCGCTTTTTTCCGGGCCTCCGGCGCCATTTTATCCCATTCTTTTTTCATTTTTTCCCCGGCCCGGTCCATTTGCGCATTGATTTTCGCAAGGGCGCCCTCCAGTGCTTTTACCGCGTCTTCCCGGTGATCCGCGGAATAGGCCCGGATGGCGTCCATGGCTTCGGACAATTCTTTTTTCACATCCGCTATTGTCATTTTTTCCGGGGTTATTTTTTCCTGGATTGCCTTTTCTTCTCCAGGGGCATTTCCGGAAAAAACCGCCAGGGCCGCCAGGATAAAAATTCCTTTTACCGCTGTTCTGATAATGAACTTTTTTACATCTTTCCGCATTGTCATAAAAAATGACTCCTTATGGCCGACCATAAATTTTTTATTTTATTATCCTTTTTCCCGGATGTTGCTTTTCTCACAACTGATAAAATTTTGATACTCATACATTTTGGAAAGGGAAATCACGGCCTGCTCCGGCGTGGGGAAAAAGACGCCTTTGTAACGATAGCCCTCTATGTGATTAACCGTAAGATCTTTTTCATCCTTGAGCATGCTCACCCCGAGCACGGGTTTCTGATATTCACACATCATGGATACAATTTTATGGACATACTGGGTTTCAAAGTCATCCAGCATTTTGTTCATCTGATCCAGAAAATCCGACGGGCAGGTGGGGTCGGCAATCCTTACGGAAGCGGCCATCCGGGATACCAGATGCCGGCGGCCCATAATGCCCAGATTGATAATGGCGTCACACCCGTCCCATTTCATGAGCGCTTCCAGGGTGGTCATGGGGATGGACATGTCGTTTTCCCCCACCAGATCAATGGGATTGGCCCGGCTCCAGTAAGGGGGCAGGATTTCATCGATTTTTTGGATGATTTCCGGGGTCAGTTCCGGCACTTCCAGGCCGTATGCCTCACACAGATCCGCGGTCACCACCCCCCAGCCGCCGCCCAGTGTCATGACGGCCACCCGCTTCCCTTTGGGCAGGGGAAGGGAAGAAAATGCCGCGGACAAATCCAGCAGTTGCATGGGCTGATCCACCTTGACCACCCCGGCCTGCCGGCACACGCTGCTAAACACCCGGTTATCCGAGGACAATGCCCCGGTATGAGAGGCCGCGGCCTTGCTGCCGGCATCTGTCTGGCCGCCTTTGAGCAGAATAACGGGCTTTTTCCGGCCCACCCGGCGGGCGCTTTCAAAAAACCGGCGCCCGTTTTTCACGGATTCAATATACAACATTACCGTATCGGTGAGCGGATCCACGGCAAAGGCATCCAGGTAATCTTCAATGGTAATCATCCCTTCGTTGCCGGACCCGCAGAACCCCCGGATGCCGATGCCCTGCAGCTCGGCAAAGGCCAAAAGCTGATTGCCCATATTGCCGGACTGGGCCACAATGCTGGTGGAACCGGGTTTGGGCCGCACATGGGTGCCGGTGCAGTAAAAATTGATATGGGGATTGCAGATGCCCATGGTATTCGGGCCGATAATCCGGATGCCGGCGGCCCGGGCCTGATCGATAAGGGCTTTTTCCTTTCTGGCGCCGTCTTCCCCGGTTTCGGCAAATCCCGATGCAATGAGCAGCATGCTGGCGATTTTCTTTTTTTTAAATTCCGGAATCAGCGCGGGCACGGCTTTTGCCGGTATGCTGACCACGGCCACATCCACGGGACCGGGGATATCCGCGACCGTCCGGTAAACCGGCCGGCCGGCAATGGTGCCGCCTTTGGGATTCACCAGATAGATTTCACCTTCATATCCGCCGCCGATGGTGTTGGTCAGCAGGGTATAGCCCCATTTTCCCATTTCACCGGAAGCCCCCACAAAGGCGACAGACCGGGGATAAAATAAAGGCGCAATGTCAGCGGCATCCACAGGCGGGATAAACGTTTTCGGGGGTCCGGGGGCTCCTTTGACCACCAGGGCATCCACGGCCACAGGCCGACCGTCCGGGGTAACGATCAGGGGATTGATATCAATTTCCGCCACATCCGGACACTCCGTGCCGATCCGGGAAAGCCCCACCAGGGTCTTGATCAGCTGTTTTTCATCCACCGCCGCTTCCCCCCGAAAGGGGTTGAGCAGCGCAGCGGACCGAAGCTCGGCGATCATCTCTTTTGCATCGGTTTCAGTGAGCGGCGCCAGCCGGAAACTCACATCCGAGAGCACTTCCGTAAAAATACCGCCCAGACCGAACATTACCACCGGCCCGTACTGATCATCCCGGAACAGACCCGCCACAAACTCCCGCCTGCCGGACACCTGGGGCTGTACCAGAAACCCCTCCAGCTTGCTGCCGGCATTTTTTTCAATAGCGGCGGCAGCAGCTTTCACCGCCGGGCCGTCAGTTAAATTAAGGTGCACCAGATTGAGCTCGGTCTTGTGCAGCAGTTCTTTGCCCAGCCCTTTTAACACCGCGGGAAAACCGGTTTTTTCAGCGGCCTGAACCGCGGCTTCCGGGGTTTTTGCCATGATTTCATCGACCCCACAAACCCCATAAGGCTTTAAAAACTGCTTGGATTCATATTCCGTCATTGCCGTGACGGTATTGGAAGTATTTGCTCGTCCCATGTCTTTTCCTTTAAGTATTAAATGAATTTAAAATTAACGTTAAGGGAAAGTTTTTATGCGGTGTTTTTATTTTTGTCAAGAAGCGCCGGTTTTTTTAAATTTACTTCTGATTCGGGGACGACTGTTCCGATGAGAGCACCACCAGATTGGATTTGTCTTTTTTAAACCGCAGGCCTTTGTGGTTTTCCCCCACTTCTTCAATGGAAAGGATGGCATAAATTGACAAATGAAGGGTTTTAACCCCTTCAAACTGGCGTTTCTGGTCTTCTTCTTCCGGATTGATGACAACGGACCGGGTATCAAAAATAAAATCGGAAATGGCCACAAAACTGAGCCCCAGAGAAGAATCTGTGACGGTTTTCGCTTTTAGGATCAGCACTTTGGCATCTTTGGCATTCCGATAGGTAATCAGGAAAAAGGTGTCGTCTTTTTTCTTTGGCATAGGGTTGTTGACCTTTGGATGGCAGGTTTTATGATTGCGGCGGCGCGGGGACCGCCCCGGGGTTTGTCAAAGTTTTGACAAAATCCTTGGTGTCTCGTCATTATTCAGATACAAATGAAAATTTGAGGAAACCGAAAGGCTGACAGTAAATTAAAAAATCTGGTTATCCGGTTCGCTTAAATTCAGCCATCGAAATCGAAATCGGGATCGGGATCGGGATCGGGATCGAAATCGAATCCGATACCGATAAAAACACAACAGCTTGAATTTTAAATCTATTTTCCTTATACAAGGGAAGCAGATAACCATAAATAAAAAAATTCAGTCTCCCTTATTCTTTTTTTTCCTCTAACATAACATCAACAGGAGTTTCAAATGGATGACGCAAAAAAGACCTCTCAGCAGGTTCAGATCAAGGCAAATGAAGAGCTGTCCATGGGCCGATACAGCAATACCATGTTTATCGCCCACGGCCCGGAAGAATTCATTATTGAGTGGCTGCTCAATTCCCCGTCCGGCGCCCATCTGGTATCCCGGATTATTGTCACCCCCGGCCATGTCAAAAGAATCATCAGCGCGCTCATCGACAACCTGAAAAGATATGAGGAAAAATTCGGGGAAATCAAGCAGACAGAGCCTTCGGAACATCCGTTTCATTGATAAAGCACCGCGCCGCAACATCTGCTGACAAAATCTTAGCGGTGCGGCGCTTCTGGTCTCAGATCCCTTCTTTAAAAAAGTCTTCTTTTTCCGTTATGGTATCCGGTGGTTTGGTGTATTCCGTGGGGGCGGTGCCTTCTTTGAAACATTCAAAAAGGGTATTTTCCGATTCCGGGATGGGGAGCAGCCCTGTTTTCGTGTCTATTTTGGTAAATACCACGCTGTCCGGCACCTTAAAAACCCTTAGCGGCTGGTCTTCCAACACCTGCTGCATAAAATCCAGCCAGATAGGGCTGGCGGCCCGGGAACCGGTTTCGTTTTTGCCCAGAGAGGCTTCCTGGTCAAATCCCACCCAAACACCGGCGATATACCGGGGAGTGTAGCCGGCAAACCAGGCATCGTTTAAATTGTTCGTGGTGCCGGTTTTGCCGGCCACCGGGCGTTTCAGGGCCTTGAGACGCCAGCCCGTACCGTACTGAACCACTTCAGTGAGCAGATGGGTAATAATATAGGCAGTGCTGTCCTGGATCGCCTGCCGGGCGTTCTGTTCGTATTCCATCAATACATTGCCGTCCCGGTCCGTCACCTTCCGGATAAAACACGGCGCTATCAGCTGTCCCTGATTGGCAAACACGGAATAGGCTTTCACGAGTTCCAGCAGGGAAAGCCCGGAAGATCCCAGAGACAGGGACAAATCCCGGTCCAGGTGTGCGGTGATGCCCAGATTTCTGGCATAATTAATGGTATAATCAATGCCGATATCCTGAAGAATTTTAACGGTGATCACATTCATGGATTTGATCAGCCCGTCCCGGAACAGGGTAAATCCGTGAAAGGTGTTGTCATAATTATCCGGTTTCCAGATAAAATCATTGCCCGTGGCTTCAAACACAATCGGTGAATCCACGATTACCGTGGCCGGGGTATATCCTTTGTCCAGGGCCGCGGCGTAAATAATGGGCTTGAATGCGGAACCCGGCTGCCGGCGGGACTGAACGGCCCGGTTGAACTGGCTGTCAGCAAAATCCCGGCCCCCCACCATGACTTTCACTTCGCCGGTTCCCGCCTCTATGCAGAGCAGGGCGGATTCCGCCTTTGGAACCTGCTCCAGGGCCAGGGACCACACCTGAGAGCTGTTTTCCCGGCCCAGCACCCGCACATGGATCACATCCCCCACCTGAAGCACTTCTCCGGGGTCTCTTACCGTGGTTTCAAAATAATCCACGTTCGGATCCGGGGTTCTTGCCCATTTCATGTCTTTGAGCGCAATCAGTCCCCGCTCCGTGCCCATTCGCACGGTAACAAGATCGGACTGGTCATTCACCTGAATCACCACGCCTTTTGTCATCATGCCCCCGGTCAGCGGAGAGTCTTCAAGGGTCAAGGCCATGGAATGGGAAAAGGCTTCTATTCCGGGTTTTGACAAATGATCCAGGGGTCCCCGGTATCCCTGGCGCTTGTCCAGCTCAAACAGGCCTTTTTCAAGGGCGTCCCGGGCCATTTTCTGCATTTCAATGTTTACGGCGGTTTGCACCACAAGACCCTCGTTATACACTTTTTCCCGGCCGAACCGGTCCACCAGCTCCCGCCGGACATGCTCGGTATACTCTGGAACGGTTTCCCGGTACCAGTTCCGCCGGGGCCGGATATCCAAAGGGGTGGTCATGGCGTCTTGGGCCGCCTGTTCCGTGATAAAGCCTTCTTCCGCCATCCGCCGCAGCACATAGACCTGCCGTTTTGCGGCCCGGTCCGGATACCGAAAAGGGGAATACCGGCTCGGGGCCTGGGGAAGCCCCGCCAGCATGGAGCTTTCCGCAAGGCTCATTTCAATGGCGGGCTTGCCGTAATAATTCCGGGCCGCAGCCTCTACACCGTACGCCCCATTGCCCAGATAAATCTGATTCAGATACAGATACAGAATCTGTTCTTTGGTAAATTTCCGGTCAATGCGATAGGCCAGAATGGCTTCTTTGATTTTCCGGCGATAGCTCCGCTCCGGGGTAAGCAGAAAGGATTTGGTCACCTGCTGGGTGATGGTGCTGCCGCCCTGAACAATTTCACCGGCTTTCAGATTTTTGACAAAGGCCCGGAAAATACTGTGCAGATCAATGCCCTGATGTTCATAAAACCGGGCATCTTCAGCAGCCACAAACGCCTGGATCAGGTGCGCCGGCATTTGATCCAGCTCAATGACGACCCGCTGCTGTTCATAAAATTCCGCTATTTTCCGGTTGTCGTCGGAAAAAACCGTGGTAATGACCGGGGGCCGGTAATCCTTGAGAGAGGTAATTTTTGGCAGGTCTTTGGCAAAATAAAAATAAAGCCCGGCCAGGCCGGCGGCACCGGCCATAAAACTAAAAAAAATTAAAAAAAACAGCCATTTGATAAATTTCATCATTTGTTTCATTCTATGGTTTAGATAATCTGTAAAATTTAAGTTCCAAATCCAAAAAAGATCAAAAAAATTCTTTACCAAACTGCCGCAAGGAACGCAAAAGAATTAAAAAGATAAAAAATTAGACGGTTAACAATTCTTGCAGGGTGGTGGCAATTCTTTTATAACATCAATTATGAGTGCCCCTTTTAAAACACCGCTGTGGATCAGCCACCGGGGATACACGGCCCATTCGGTTGAAAACACGGCCGCCGCGTTTTCAGCGGCTGTCAGCAACGGGTTTTCCGCCCTTGAAACCGACCTGCGGCTGACCAGAGACCGCCACCTGGTGCTGATTCATGATCCCACTTTTCGCCGTCTGGCAGGAGATTCCCGCCGCGTACAGGACCTGACCCGGGCCGGGGTGGAGGACTTTTGTCTGGCCCATGGTGAAAAATTTCTGTTTTTTGATCAGTTTGCTGAAAAATTTGAAAATTGCCGCTGGACCCTGGACATCAAACCGGAAACCGCAAAAGCCGCCATTGCCGCCCTGGCCGAGTGGGCGGAGAAAAACCGGTTTACGGAAAAACTGGCCCGGCAGGCAAAATTTCTCTTATGGCGGGCCGGCCATGAAGCTGAACTGAAACGCCGGTTTCCCGGCGCCCGCTGCTACGCCCGAAAGGCGGAATGCTGGCAGGCCGGATTGTCCGTCGTCACAAGAATACCGTTTTACGGGGGCATCAAACCGGGCCGAACCTATGCGCTGCCCCCGCGTATCGGCGGCATTTTTCTGTTTACGCCCTCTGTGGTAAATTTCTTTCACCGGAAAGGCGCCAAAACCCTTGCGTTTCTGCCGCCCACCGCGTCTCTGGCCCGGTGTGCCGTCCAGGCCGGGTTTGATGAAATACTTACCAACGGCAAGATTATTTCGTATTGACAAAGCACGGTTAAGCCGGTAACCCTTTATCCAACTGCCTGCAGAAGCCGGCAAAAAACCAGCACATTTCTGTTTTGTTACTATAAAATCATAAACCACGAAGGTTTTCACATCTTAACGATGTGTGGATCGGTCGTGGTTTTTTAATTTGAGAAAGAAAAAACATGCACATCTCCGAAGGAATTCTGTCCGGCCCTGTGCTCTTGTCCGGCGCGGCCCTGGCAGCGGCAGGCACCGCCATCGGGCTTAAAAAACTGGATTATGACCGGATCGCCCGCACCGGCATTTTATCGGCGGCTTTTTTTGTGGCGTCGCTGATCCATGTTCCCGTGGGTCCCACCAGCGTGCATTTAATTTTAAACGGCATTGTGGGAATTCTGCTGGGATGGTGCGCTTTTCCCGCCATCCTGATCGCCCTTCTGCTGCAGGGGCTTTTTTTCCAGTTCGGCGGCATCACCACCCTGGGGGTAAACACCCTTATCATGGCCCTGCCCGCGGTGATCTGTTATTACCTGTTTGCTCCGTTTATCAGCGGTAAAAAAACCGTGGCCGTGGCGGCCGCATTTGCCTGCGGATTTTTGTGCGTTTTGTTCAGCGCCCTGATCATGGCGGCGGCCCTGATTTTTTCCGAAGAAAATTTTCTGGAAATTTCCGCCATAGTGATCGTCTCCCACCTGCCGATCATGATGATTGAAGGGGTGATCACGGCATTCTGCATCCTTTTTTTAAAAAAAGTACAACCGGCCTTGCTTTCCCAATCCGGCCAGTACAAAAACGGATATTAAACCGGCTGACCGTTTAATGAAACCCCCGATAAAATGATTGAAGAACCTTTTGCCACGGGAAATTCCGCTGTCCACAATATTGATCCCCGATTCCGGGTGATCGCCGCGGTGGTGTATTCTTTTGCGGTTGCCCTGTGCTACGGGTTTGTGCCGCTGATCACGGCCTTTGCGGTTTCCGCGGTTTCCCTGCTGATGTGCCGGGTGAGCCTGAAAAAAGTGCTGAAACAGCTGGCCCTTGTAAATGGGTTTATTCTGCTGTTCTGGATTGTGCTGCCCCTTACCTATCCGGGCGGGGCCACTTATCCGCTGGGACCGGTTACCATTCACCAGGCCGGCATTGCCTTTGCCGCCAAAATCACCTTAAAATCCAATGCCATTTTAATGGCCCTGATCGCGTTTATCGCCACCATGACCCTTGCCACCCTGGGTCACACCCTGGGTCGGTTGAAGGTTCCGGAAAAACTGGTGTTTCTTTTAATGATCACCTACCGGTATGTGTTTGTCATTGCCCAGGAATACCAGAAAATCATTAAATCCATCAAAATCAGGGGGTTCCGGCCCAAAACCACCCTTCATACCTACAAAACCTTTGCTTATGTGGTGGGCATGCTGCTGATCCGGGCGTCCGAACGGGCGGATCGGGTGTACAATGCCATGCGGTGCCGGGGATTCAAGGGAACGTATTACAGCCTTACGGATTTTCAGGCGGATGCGGGCAGCTGGATTTTTCTTATCATTGTTTTCGGGGCCACCACAGCGGTTGTTGCCCTGGAAATTTTTTTGCGATTCTAACCATCAATAAAAACAGACACAAAATGAATCAAAAAGAACCCATCATAAAAATGCGCGGCGTCTGCTTTGGATATTCCGACACCGCGCCCATTTTAAAAGACCTTGATTTTGATTTTTACAAAGGGGATAAAATCGGCATTATCGCGCCCAACGGCAGCGGCAAAACCACTCTGTTTCATCTCATCATGGGGCTGATCAAGCCGTCTTGCGGAGATATTGAAATTTTTCAGGCCCCTATGAAAACCGAAGCAGATTTTGCGGACATCCGCCACCGCATCGGGCTGTTGTTTCAGGACGCGGATGATCAGCTTTTCTGCCCCACCGTGCTGGAAGATGTGGCATTCGGGCCGCTCAATATGGGAAAATCCCGCAAAGACGCCATTGATATTTCCCGGCGCACCCTGGCCTTTCTCGGACTTACGGATTTTGAAAACCGGATCACCTTTAAGCTGTCCGGGGGCGAGAAAAAGCTCGTGTCCCTGGCCACCATTCTGTCTATGGAGCCGGAAGTGCTGCTGCTGGACGAACCCCTGATGGGACTGGACATCAAAACCCGGTCCGTCATTACCCGGGCATTGATGGAAATGAACAGTTCTTATATTATTATTTCCCATAATATCAATTTTTTAGAATCCACCACCCATTCCACGCTCACCATGCGGGAGGGCAGCCTCATTGCTGATGATCAGGTGCATGTGCACGTGCATGATCATGCCCATGTGCATGGGGATGTGCCCCATCACCATTGATTTCCCCGCTTTACTTTTCCGAATTTTTGGGTCATAAAAATAAAAAACAATATATTTTACCACAGAGATCACAGAACACACAGAGAAAACCGTTTGTCTCAGTGTTCGCCAAGATGAATCTGTTCTATTTTTTAAAGGCAGGTCCGGTGGCCTGCCCTACGAAGCGGTCAACGCCACCATAACTCGTAGGGCCGGCCACCGTGCCGGCCTTTCATGTGACAACAGACTTTAAAAAGGAGTAATTTCATGAAAAAATATGCTTTTTTAATCCTGAGCCTGTTTTTCATCGCCGGTCTTGGTTCCACGGGATTTGCGGAAGAGACGCCGACTGTCCCCATGGTGCGCCTGGAAACCACTTTGGGTGATATCATCATTGAACTGAACCCCGCGGCTGCTCCCAAAACCGTTGAAAATTTTCTGTCCTATGTAAAAAGCGGTTTTTATAACAACACCCTTTTCCATCGGGTCATCAAGGGATTTATGATCCAGGGGGGCGGATTTACAGACACCATGCAGCAGAAAGATACCAGTTCCGCCATCATGAATGAAGCGGACAACGGGCTGAAAAACCGCCGGGGCACCATTGCCATGGCCCGGACATCGGCCCCCCATTCCGCCACCTCCCAGTTTTTCATCAATACCGTGGACAATACCATGCTGGATTTTACGGGCCGCACCGGCCGGGGATGGGGGTATTGCGTATTCGGCAAAGTGACCAGCGGCATGGATGTGGTGGATGCCATTGAAAATCAGCCCACCACAGTGAAACCGCCCCACCGGTATGTGCCGAAAACACCGGTGATCATAAAAAAAGCCGGGGTGCTGACCGCGCCGGAAAAATCACAAACACCTTAGGTTCAGATATCTGGTGTTTCCCGGAAATATCACCGGATAAAGGGATTCTGGCTTGTAGTGACGCCGTAAGGCGTTATGTTGCAGACGTTTGCCGGTTTATGACATCCGGTTTATAACATCCGGCCATGAACCGAATAAAAGAGAAAACATTGGAAAAACAAACTGTCCACTATCCCTGCCATTGGTCCTTCCGGATTATCGGCAGGAACGAAAAAATTATGAAACAGGCAATCACCGCATACATGAAAACCGCGGAATACCTGCTGACCGCGTCAAACACCAGCCGGTCGGGAAAATATGTGTCCGTAAACCTTGAAACCGTGGTGGCGGACGAAGACAGCCGCAATCAGATCTATATTGATTTAAAGCAGTTGGATTGTGTGACCCTGGTAATTTGAGAGAACATTATCCTGAAAAAAGCCTTCCATGTTTCCGCCTTTTTCAACAACCACCGGTTTTGCCTTGGCGCGGTTCTTGTCCTGATTTTTACCGCGGGATATTTTTATTTTTACAACCAGTTCTGGACCCATCTGGATCCGTCGACCTTCACCAGCCTGACGGAATACACCGGCTCCCGGATGCGGGCCCACCGGGGCCGGCAGATTCTGGTGCACCGGGATTTTTTATCCGTGGCAGACCGGATCAACCGCTATGCGGTCAAAAACCACCTGCACCTGGTGATTACCCAGAGTTACCGGGTTCCGGACAAACCCGTGCGAAATGCCATTGTGCAGCCCGCGGTAAAATCCAACCATCTGGCCGGACACGCCCTTGATTTTAATATGGTTTACGGGGGCCATGTGTTTGAATCCCAAGAAATGATGCAAAACCTGTTTCACCGGCTCCCGGATGCGGTGATCCATTTTATCCGGGATATCCGGGCAGATCCCCTGATCCGATGGGGCGGAGACTTTACCACCCCGGATCCGGTGCACCTGGACGACGGGGTGAATATACTGAATCCGGAAAAATGGAATGCCCATTACCGGGAATGCATAACGGATTATGCCAATGCCACGCCCAAATGGCGGCGGTGGGTGATGCTGAAAAGAAATAAATCTGGCCTTGATCATCGTTTGGGCCACAACTCGATAAATATGCAATCGTCTCTGAGCTGTAGCGGAAAGCTTTAGCCTTCCATTTAAAGTGGAGGTCCGAAGACCTCCGTTACGGATGGCCGAAACGATGATCAAGACTTTTGGGTAATAATCAACGGCTCTTTTAAACACATCAACAAGCGGTAGCCATGGCAAATCTGCAAATAAAAGGTATTGACGATACGTTTTATAAGGAAATCAAAAAAATGGCAGCCGCTTAACTCAAAAAAAAAGCGTTTAAAGCATAGAGATAGATTCAAACGTCGCGCTTGTCCGGTGTTGACCGTCCGGCGACCGCCGCTTCAGGGTCGGTCGTCCCTCCCTCCCATTCTTCAGCTCTGGTGCGCCGGACGGCTTCACCGGTCCCGGCCTGGCTCATCTTGACTGACCTGGGGAAAGGACCAGCCGGAACCCCAAGTTGAAGCCGCGAAGGCCGGGCCTGCCGTAGTAGCGATTGGCGGACCGGCAGTCGCGCGCGACGCTGCCCCAGCCCCCGCCCCGATCGACGCGGTAGCCGCCAGATGAAGGTCCCGTAGGATCCGTCACATGTCCGGACGGATAATCGCCTTTCCAATCCGAACACCACTCCCAGGCATTGCCGTGCATGTCATACAACCCCCAGGCATTGGACGCGAAACTTCCTACTTTGACAGGTGACTTCCGATCGTGACCTTTTGGACATCCTTCATAGGGATAATCCCCGTCATAGTTCGCCTCTGAAGTGGACAGGCAATTCCCTGTAGAAAACGGCGTATCCGTGCCCGCCCGACAGGCGTACTCCCATTCCGCTTCCGTGGGCAGGCGGTAGGTCTGGCCGGTCTTCTGATTCAATTTCCGGATGTATTCCTGAACGTCATTCCAGGACACTTGCTCCACCGGACAGTCGCTGCCGCAACTGCTGAAGTGTGACGGGTTGCTGCCCATCACCGCCTGCCACTGGCCCTGGGTCACTTCCGTGGTCTGCATGTGAAACCCTTTGGTCAGGGTCACCCGGTGCTGGCGTTTATCATCATCCCGGCCGGACTCGGAAAACGGGCTGCCCATGGTAAACGTGCCCGGCTTGATCCAGACAAATTCCATGCCCAGGGCATTAGTAAAACTTTCCCCTTTGTAATCGCTCTTCTCCAGAGTCAGAGTGGCCCGCCTGGTATCCCCGGCAGTAACGGTCACACGGTTCTCCGCTGTTTTATAGCCTTTGGATTCGGCCCGGACTCGGTAGGTGCCGGGGTTTAAGGCCATGCCCTGCTGGAACCGTTCCGGAATGTCCAGGATCTGAATTTTTGCATTGGCCGGGATCACGTCCACATATAGCCGGCCCGTGATCCGCTCCAGGGCCATGTCCAGGCGGGTGTCCTCACCAACAGCGATTTTTGCGGTTTTTTGGGCGGTTTGATAACCGTCCGCAGAAGCTTTCACCGTGTATCGGCCGGTTTGCACAGGCATGCCCGGGGTATAGGGGGGGCTGATATCCGGCAGGACAACCCGGGCGTCTTTTGGCAAGCCTTCCACATACAGCCGGCCAAACTCGGCCAGGTCCGCGTCGATGCGGGCGGTCTTGCCGGGCAGGACGTCAACGGATCGCTCGCCTTCGTGATAGGGCCGTTCCAGGCGAATCGAATGGGGACCGGCCGTTACGTTCGAAAGGGTCAACGGGGTCCGGCCAGGCTGTTTTTTCCCGTCCAAAAACACGTCCGCTTCCGGGGGGGTTGTATAAATGGTGATGTTGCCCTTGCCTTTTTTCAGGGTCAGGTCCAGCCGGGTGACAATGTCTTTTTTTATGGATATCTCCCGGTTGGCGTCTTCATAATATTTCTTTTTAGCGGTCAGGGAATACTCGCCGGTTTTGATTTTTTTGACCTGAACCGGGGTTTGGCCAATGGATTTGCCGTCCATCCATACTTCCGTAACCGGAGGATCGGTTTTGACATACAGGGAACCAAATGTCTCAGGCTTGGACGCCGGGATCGAAGCAGGCTTGAGATTCGAGACCGGGGCGGCTGCCTCAGGGGTCGGGACAGGTTCGGATGCCGGCGATTTTAAATAAAAATAACCGCCCCCGGCCAGTACGGACAGAATCAAGAACAGGCAGACAAACAGAACGATCTTTTTGCCCCGACTTCTGGAACCGTTTCCGGATGGCGGGCCGTCATCGGAGGCACTATGAACGCCGGGACCCGAAGGGCCTGTGGGCTGCCCCGGCCCTGACCCGCGCTTCGCCCCGGGAGGTTTTGCTGTCGGTTCTGGAGTAGGTTTCGGCACCGGCATTTTGCCGGCCAGGATCTTCTCTATTTTCTCAAAATCCGAAAACCGATCTGAAAAATCCTTGGCCAGACAGATCTGCAAAAACCGGTTCATGTCATCAGAGACCCCGGGGATGGGGGCCGGGGGTTCATTGATAATCTGATGTTCCACCGCACCCTGATAAAACGGGGGGTGGCCGGACAGCAGTTCATAGAGCATGGCGCCAAAAGAATAAATATCCGACTCCCGGCCCACGTTTTTGCCCCGGATCTGCTCCGGCGACATATACACCAGGGTGCCGGAAGTAGACACGGACGTGAGCCGGGTCATGGACGTTCGCAGGGTCTCGGATATGCCGAAGTCCATGATTTTGACCTGCTGTTGGCCCGCCACCAGGATATTGTCCGGCTTTATGTCCCGGTGAATCACACTATTTTGATGGGCGTACGCCAGCCCCCCGGCTATCCGGGCCCCCAGGGCACGCACGGTTTTTTCGGACAACTTTTTTTCCGGCGCGGCCAGGCGCAAATCCGCCAGGGTGCCGCCGGAGACATATTCCATATCCAGGTATTTAACCGGGCCGGTTTCTTCAAAATCATACAACCGGATAATATTAGGATGGTTGAGCCAGCCCATGGTCCGGGTCTCGGACCGGAGGATTTCCATTGAACTCCGGTCATGGGCCACGGCATCGGGCAGGACTTTCAGGGCTTTGTCGATGGCAAACTTGCTGTCATATACCCGGTACACGGCTCCGAATCCGCCCCGGCCGATTTTTTCTTTTATCGTATACCGGTCGCTGATCAAATGGCCTTTGGGCAGGTTTTCCAGATCCACCCGACCATAGAGGATAGACGGCTTGAGTTCGGTTTTGTATCCCGAGGGCGGGGGGGCAGTCGGATTGCCGGCAGAAAGATCGGAATCGCCCGAATCCCCACCTGCTGCCGGGGCGGGCGCTCCGCACCCGGGACAAAACCGGGCCGCCTCGTCCATCGGGTTTCCACATTTATCGCAAAATGGCATGATACCTCACTAATCTGGTTATCCAGTTCACCCCGTGAGGGCATATTATATAACGCCTTACGGCGTCACTACAAGCCAGAGTTCCCTAAACCTGAGGAAAAGGGACAAAACCCGATTCCCTGATTCTGCTCAAGGATGACCCGGGCCATTTGAAACGCTCAGCTTTGACACCGGTGTCAAAGCTATACATTTTTGTAAGAATGGCATAACACCGCCAACACCCATTCTTAAGGGCCGGTTAAGCAGTCGGAATATAAACGAAGTAGTCTCCTTCGATTAGGGGATTGCTTCGGTCGTGCCTCCCTCGCAATGACGGAAAAAGCGAACCGGATAACCAGAATCAGTAAATATGGCTCGGGAGCCTTGGCTGCAATCACATGGGTTCGCCCGTTGCCGGAAAATGGAGGTCTGAAGACCTCCGTTACGGAGCGGGTGGCCTTGGGCCGCGTAACGGAAACCTTAAGGTTTCCATTTGCATATATAAGGACAGCGTGGTGGCCGTCCATTGAGATTTATGGTTTGACCGGTATCACCTGCCAGTTGACCGGCCAGCCGGTGCCGTCTTTGCGCAGCAACTGGTTTTTGGCCTTGCGGCCGGGATCGGACAGGTAATAATATCCGGCGTTTCGTTCGATTTTCACGCACTCATTGACCGGTGCGCAGGCCATGTCGATCTCCCCGTCAAATTTGCGGACCGTTATGGCCACATCCGGGTCCGCCAGAATCCAGTAAATGGTGCGCAGCCGCTCAAACCCGGCCGGGTCCCCTTTTTTGGCGCATTCTTCCTCATCCAGAATCGCGGTGAGCCGAAAAATAAAGGCGTTTGCCGAGGGTGTCACGGAAAAGGTAAATGATCCCGCGACATTGAATTCCCGGACATCCGCCAGATTCACCCGGGTGATGCGTTCACTGCGTCGGTTGATGAACAAACCGTTTGCACTGTCGCAGTCTTGAAGTTCGCCCCTCGTATCAA
The DNA here is from genome assembly GCA_011390465.1 of Desulfobacteraceae bacterium. Lineage (GTDB taxonomy): Bacteria > Desulfobacterota > Desulfobacteria > Desulfobacterales > Desulfosalsimonadaceae > SURF-3. The sequence continues at coordinate 37,548 of JAABSH010000017.1, read as the reverse complement.
CGACGCCCATCGCTCCCACGGAACGGTGGATACTAGCATGCTCAGACGACACCCAGGCACAGGGGATCTGCACGGTGTTTTGCGGGTCCCGACCCAGACTCACCTCTTCCTGATCCAGAAACACAAACCGGGTGCCGGTCATTTTCTCCATTACGCACACATCCCCGCTAAGCCCCCGGGACACGGCCGCACTTCCCTGCATGGCAAACCACGCGGTGATCCCAAACCCGCAGCGGCCGCACACTTCCGCGCCCGGTGAGACCGACTGCCCGCATCCCGGGCAATAGCATCCCGGACCGCCGGGTTTTTCAAACAAACCGCCCCCGCACCACCCGCAATACAGGCCATCCTCCGGCGCGGTCCGCCCGCAGGCGGGACAGTGGCAGCAGGGGTCAAATACGGTTTCACTCGCCCCCACCATCACGGTTTGCCGGGGCATTTCTTTGCCGCAATAATAACAGAATCCGGCCAGGGGATTGACCGGTTTCCCGCATTTTTCACAAAATCGTGTCATTTGAGATAGTCCGTCATTTTAGCTATTTCCGCCATGATGGCGTCCTTGTTATTGCCGAACGCATCCCACCCGGCCGTATCGCCCGAGGTTCCGAACCCGCGCGAGGCAGGGGTCTGCTTTGCATGGGCCAGGGACCCGGACGGCATCCGGTAAAGGGTGATATCCGCCGCGCATTCCGCCACATGCATGTTGGCATATCCGCCCACATTGGCCCCGCCATGGGCGTTGATAAGCACAATCAGGGCATAGTCCGCGTTCAGGTCCCGGCCCGCGGCCACATCCGCCGCCGTCTTAAACCCGGCCGTCACCACGGCCATCCGGTTTTCCAGCAGCCGGGCCGTGATCCCGCGGGTCAGGTCCCTGGCGCCGGCGGGTTTGCCCATGTTGGTAAACTGCACGGACAGGGCCACGGTCCGCTTCCGCTGCAGGTCCACCTGAATGGCGGGCAGTTGAACATCCGTGCCCTTCGGAAAAATGGCCGGGTCCGGCATCACCCGGACCACGGTTTGTTTGAATGCCGGGTCAATGCCGGAAACCGGCAGGTCTGCCTGGCCATAAACACCGGTGGTGATTTGGCCGGCTTGACCGCTGCCTTTGATAAACACGACCTTCAGGGGCAAATTTTTCACGGGCCGGGGATTTCCGGCGGCATCCGTTATGGTTGCATGGACCCGGGGGGTTTTTTCCAGGGCACCGGCGGCATCATATAAAAAGTCTTTATTCAAAAGCCGGAGGGTCAAGGCACCGCTAAACCGCCGCATCCTATCAGACACATAACCGGCCACGGACACCCGGGCGCCGGTTCCGTCCGGATCCAGGTAAACCGGAATATGGCCGAAAAAATCCTGCTGCATGGTTTGGGAGGTGGCATATTGGGACAGGGCCGCCATAAAATCCCCGGCCGCATAGGCGGCGTCCCCGTTTTTCACCTGATCCACCACCAGGGATTTTTTCCGCGTCATGTCCTGCGCAATCTTGTCCGTGTATTCTTTTATGGAAATCCAGACAAAATACGTGCCCCAGCCCGGTTTGGGATAGTCCAGAAACAGTTGATCCTCATGCACATTTTCCAGCACATGGCTGGAATAGGTCTCGATTTTCCGGGTAATGCTTTTCTCCACCGCCTCGGTGGTGCGGCCCGCGTCAAGGGTGGTATACGCCCCCGTGATAATCTGGATATCGGATGCCACCTGAACGCTGATTTTCTGGGACAGATCGGACAATGCCCGCTTTTTGGCCAGCATCCGGGCCGCACCCAGGTCTCCGGTAATATCGGCCATGCCCTCTCCCCAGTAAATATCGGTCCGCTTGCGCAGTTCCCCGAGGCGTTGGGCGGTTTTATCGGCATCCGTCTGCTGTCGGACAGGCGCGGCGGATTGCAAATTTGCTTCTCCGGCCATAACCCGGTCAGGGCCGTCCGAATCGGTTGCAGGCATAATGTCTCCTGTTTTTCCGGCCATGCCCGCGCACCCCACGGCCAAGACCAGACAGGTGATCGCCAGGCAGATGATAACCAGCCCCCTGAAAAGGATAGCCGGAGTAGCTTGGGCAGCCGGGTTAGTTTGGTTGTTGATGCTCATTTTTTATGCCTCCACATGATAGATCCGGCCGTCAAGTTCAATTCTGTCACCGATCCGGATCAGGTTTGCAATACCGTTGGATGCTGCCAGAACAATCCCGCTGGATGACCCCAGGGTAATCCGGGTGCCGGGGCAAATGATGCGGTCCGCTGTCAGGTCAAAACACAGCCGGGACCATACGATCACCAGGTGCCGGTTCAGGCCGGTCAAGACCAGGCCCGTTGCGTTTCCTTCCGGGGTTTCATAGAGGCTGCACGTAAAATCAATGACTTTGCCCAGGGTCAGCAGGCTGCCATGGGCAAGGAAGACGGCATCTTCCACCGGCTTTCCATCCACAAATGTTCCGTTGGCGCTGTTTTCATCCGCCACCCCGATCTTCCCGGCCTTCTGGAAAATCACGGCATGGTTCCGGCTCACCCGCCGGTCCGGAATGCGGATGTCCGGTTGGTTGGCAGGCTGATTTACGGATCCCTGATTCATGGCCTGGCCGGCAGGCGACAGACTCCCAAGTGCTTGACCAATGGCCACCCGGTCTTTAACAATGACTTCCAGCAAAGGGCCGCCGGCTTTGGGAACCAGCTGAAACACGGTGGGGCCCGGCTTTGTCAGCCGGCCGGCCATGTCCGCCACCGCGGGCACGTCCGCGTAGGTTTCGGACAGGGGCCTGAGCTGGTCCAGGGCGGTTTCAATATCCCCGGTTGCCAGGGTGGCGGTCACCTGCGCAAGGGCTTCCGTGGCATTGGCCGTCCGCTGCCGCAGGGCCGCATCATCCATTTCGATGAGCTGCTGAAACGAATTTTCCAGCTCCGGGTGGTACGGCAGCAGGGGCGCGAGCTTTTCCTTTTCTTCGTCAGACAACCGGATGGAACCTGCCGTGGCGGCACTGGTGCCACCAGCAGCCGATGCAAGGCGCCGCTGCAGTTTTTTCAGCGCCACAAACGCGGCCTGGGCTTTTTGGGGATCCTGGTTGGTGAAATCATAGAGCCGGTTTAAAAATGCCTTGATTTGGGTATCATGGGGAAAATGCGCGAGATAGGATTCGGCCAGTTCGGCCGCGGCTACATAATGCCCTTCATTGATCAGGTCTTCCCGGGTTTCAATCTGGGCCAGAAGGTATTGCTTGTGGGCCTTGTCCCGGCTCCGGCGCACCTGGTCCTTGATCAGGAGGCTTAGACCGAACACGGCGGCCAGGCCGGCCAGGACATACAGGGCCGTAGTTCCCATGCGGGCCCGGTTTTCCAGAAAAGAATAGGCTGCAAGGTCCGCCGCAAGGCGCTCAGTCATCCGGGCCAGGGTCTCCGGGTGGGCAAAGGTCACCTTGACGTCAAACAGCCGGGCCTGGTCGATTTCCGAATTGACTGTTACAGTCAGGTGCATGTCGTTTATGGAGTGGTTGGAGATTGACCCTTTGGGCACGCCGGCCCGCAATTCCGGCCCGGTGTCGGGTCCGGTGTCGGGTCTGGCCTCGGGCCCGGATTTGGGCCGGGTGTTGGCCCCGTTCCAGCCCCAGGTCATTTCCGCGGAATATTTCACATCAAAGGCCATGGCTTTTTGCCGGTCCATGAGCCGGGCCGCTTCCCGGGCAATGCCCATTCTGCCCCATTTGGCAAACCGCTGCTCCGCCCGTTTCATCATCCGGTCCCGAACCGCCGGGGCCACGCACACCTGCCAGCCCGGATAGTGGGACAGGGCCAGGTTCACGTCCTCGGTCACATGGTCCAGGCCGGTTACCTGCTGCGGGCCCACCGGAATAATATATCCGGACAATTCCATTTCCGAGGCTTTTTGGGCAATCCGGTCCGGCAGCACCCGGCCCACGGCCGCCTGGTAGGTTTGATGCGCCGGCAGCCGGCCGGGGGGCGGGACTGCCTGTTGAAACCGGACCGGATAATAGGCGGCCATCACCACACACGCCAGAAACCCGATCCATCCGAGTAGTCGCTTTGTCATTTTCACTCCTTGCCTGTTGGCATGTTGTTTAGGCGACCATTGTGCCTTTAAAAGCAGCCGAAACCGTCGCCGGGCCATCCGGACCGGCTACCAGCATCGGCTGCCACACCCCTGTTCGCCCTTTTTCAAGGGACGGGACAACACCCGGGTCAGCAAACCGGCATCCACCGCATTTGTTGAGCTGGAAGGCACACAAGCCGGAACCCGTTGTTCCTGTTCCGGTTGTCCGGGTTGTTCCTGTTGCGATTGGCGGACCGGCAGTTCCCGGCATTGTTGTTCCAGCTGCCGCCCCGCAACACCCGGTTGGCGCTTCAGGGTGCCGCCCCAAATTGATTGATCACATTTGCTCGAAATCCTTTTGCATTGGCCAGTTTGGTAAATTCCACAAGGGGCTCCACATGAGCCGTAAACTCCTGCTCAGACCAGAGGCCCAGGCGCCGTTGTTTCTCATACTGCCGGAATTTTCGCAGAAACCGTTTTTTGCTTCTCACCGCCAGCCGGGTATATCCCGGAAATACCCTGTATCCCAAAAACGGGATACCCAGGCGGGATCGGTTCAGTTGAATGTCATCCTTTAATTCCAGTTTAAGCGTTTTGCCCAGAAAGCATTGCACGGCCCTTAAACTGCTTTTGAGGGTCCCTTGATCCGGTCCGAAAAGAATAAAGTCGTCCATATAGCGGACGTATCCCTTGATTCTGAGGGTTTCCTTAACCCAGTGATCAAAGATGCCCAGATAAAAATTTGCCATGTGCTGGGACACCAGATTGCCGATGGGCAGCCCGCATCCCGGTCCTGTCTCGTATGTATCAACTATTTGCCGGAAAATTTCCAGCACGGGTTTGTCTTTAAACCGTTTTTCCAGCATATTCATAAGAATACCATGGTCTATGGAGTCAAAATACTTTCGGATGTCCAGCTTTAGAAACCATGGATATTTGCCGGCATATTGCCGGGCCCTGTACACGGCGCGATGAAGCCCTTTGCCATTGCGGCAGGCGTAGGAATCAAATATCGCATACCGGTCCAGAGTGGGTTCACAGATGTTCATTATTGCATGGTGCAGCACCCGTTCCGGAAAAGAAGCCGCGCAGATCATCCGCTGCTTGGGATCCCAAACCTTGAAAAAATGGTAATGGCCGACATCCAAACACAGGTTGTCAAGCTGATTATAAAGGTTTTGGATATTTGCCTCAAAATCCGACGCAAAAGCGGCCACATCCGTTTTATCCCGTTTTCCCCGGGCCGCTTTTAAAAATGCCAGCCGGATGTTATCCGGGTCTTTTATGGCGGAATAAACATTTGTGTATCGCTTCATCACGCACCGTCTTCAGCGGACGGGGCAGGTTCGGGGTTTATCAGCGCAATCACAAACTGCCCGTATTTGGCGGCACGCGCCTCACCAACGCCGTCGATTTTTTTAAGCGCGGAAAGCGTGTCCGGCCGGTTGCGGGAAATTTGAGCCAGCTGTTCATTGGTAAAAATCGTATAGACAGGGATGGCTTCTTTGGCTGCGGCTTCCTTGCGCCATTCCCGCAATTTGGCAAAAACGGCAAAATCAGCGGCAGACAACACATCTTTGTAATCAACCGGTTTTTTGCCGGCCTTTGCGGAACTCCGCAAAGCAGGTGACGACCCGGTAAGCAGGTATTCCACACAAAAGCACCAGAAAGCATTTCCATTATGACTCATAAATTCATGCTGCACGGTCAGAACCCGGACGGATCGCAAAAACCGGTTCATTTCCGTTTCCGCTGATTCATCAGGCATTGCGGGGAGCATAAAGAATTTGAATTGTACCGTCATTATCTAAATTCCATTATATATTAAATAATTATAAATATAAAAATAGAAACCCTCGGTTCATGATACCGGATCATGGCGCCGGGGCCGTCAACCGCCCCCTTATTCCGCTCGTCCCGAGCGTCATCGGGTGCGGTGTGACGGCCCCTTGCCATGCCTACCTGCTTTGCTGACCTGGAAGGCACACAAGCCGGAACCCGCCGTCCCCGTCCCGGTCGTCCGGGTTGAACCTGCTGCGAACGGCGGACCGGCAGCTCCCGGCATCGGAGTTCCAGCAGCCGCCCCGCAACACCCGGAAGGCGCGCGAAGACGGCCCTTCAGGATCCGTTGAAGGACTTTTATCATAATACGATTTATCATACCAATCCTGGCACCACTCCCAGACATTGCCATGCATGTCATACAACCCCCAGGCATTGGGCTGTTTCCGGGCCACAGGGTGGGTCTTTTTTTCTGAATTGGAATAATACCAGGCATATCCGCCCAAATCGCCTGAATTATTGCCAAAGCAGTAAGCTGTATCGCTCCCGGCCCGGCAGGCATACTCCCACTCCGCTTCCGTGGGCAGACGATATCTTGCTCCATTCGCTTGTTGGTTCAATTTTCGAATGAACTCCTGAACGTCATTCCAGGATACCTTTTCCACCGGACAATCGCTGCCGCAACTGCTGAAGTGTGACGGATTGCTGCCCATTATTGCCTTCCACTGACCCTGGGTCACTTCCGTGGTCTGCATGTGAAACCCCTGGGTCAGGGTCACCCGGTGCTGGCGTTCATCATCATCCCGGCCAGACTCGGAAGACGGGCTGCCCATGGTAAAGGTGCCTGGCTTGATCCAGACAAATTTCATGCCAAATTCGTTGAAAACGCTTTCCCCTTTGTAATCGATCTTTTTCAGGGTCAGGGAGGCTCGCTCGGTAGCCCCGGCGGCAACCGTCACCCGGGTTTCCGCTGTTTTGTATCCTTCGGCTTCAGCCCGAATTTTATATGTGCCGGGGGTTAACGCCATACCCTGCTGGAACCGCTCTATAATGTCCAGAATCTGGATTTTTGCATTGGAAGGGGTGACGTCCACATACAGCCGGCCAAACCCGGCCAGGTCCGCGTCGATGCGGGCGGTTTTGCCGGGCAGGACGTCAACGGATCGCTCGCCTTCGTGATAGGGCCGTTCCAGGCGAATCGAATGGGGACCGGCCGAAACGTTTGACAGGGTCAACGGGGTCCGGCCAGCCTGCTTTTTCCCGTCCAGAAACACGTCTGCTTCCGGGGGCGAGCTATAAATGGTGATGTTGCCCTTGCCTTTTTTCAGGGTCAGGTCCAGCCGGGTGACAATGTCTTTTTTTATGGATATTTCCCGACCGGCGTCTTCATAATATTTCTTTTTAGCGGTCAGGGAATAATCGCCGGTTTTAATTTTTCTCACCTGAACCGGGGTTTGTCCAATGGATTTGCCGTCCACCCACACTTCCGCTGCCGGGGGTTCGGTTTTGACGTACAGGGAGCCGAATGTCTGGGGTGGTGCGGGTGCAGGCTTGGGCGCAGGCGCAGTCTGGGGCGCGGGGGTCGGGTCGGGCCTGACAGCCGGGAGTGGCGCGGTTGCAATAGAGTCGGCCCCTGGATCGGATGCCGGCGAATTCCAATAAAAATACCCGGCACCGGCCAGTACGGAAATAATCACGCCCAGGAAAGCAACCAGGGCAATCTTTTTACCCCGGCGCCTGGAGCCGCTTCCGGATGGCGATACCGGCAACTCTTCCGCTCCTTTCTTGCTTTCCCTGGCAGCCGATTCCGGCACCGGCATTTTTCCGGACAGGATCTTCTCTATTTTCTCAAAATCGGAAAACCGGTCTGAAAAATCCTTGGCCAGGCAAATCTGCAAAAACCGGTTCATGTCGTCTGATACCCCGGGGATGGGGGCCGGGATTTCATTGATAATCTGGTGTTCGACCGCACCCTGATAAAACGGGGGGTGACCGGACAGCAGTTCATAGAGCATGGCCCCAAAAGAATAAACATCCGACTCCCGGCCCACATGCTTGCCCCGGAGTTGCTCCGGCGACATGTAGACCAGGGTGCCGGAAGTAGACACGGACGTGAGCCGGGTCATGGAGGTTCGCAGGGTCTCGGATATGCCGAAATCCATTATTTTGACCTGGGTGATTTTGACCTGGTTTTGGCCGGATACCAGGATATTGTCCGGCTTGATGTCCCGGTGAATCACATTGTTCTGGTGGGCATAGGCCAGGCCTTTGGCAATTTTAGCCCCCAGCTCACGCACGGTTTTTTCCGGCAGCTTTTTTTCCGGTGCAGCCAGGAGAAAATCCACCAAATTACCACCGGATACATATTCCATGTCCAGGTATTTGACCGGGCCGGTTTCTTCAAAATCATACACCCGCACAATGTTGGGATGATTAAGCCGTCCCATGGTCCGGGCCTCGAACCGGAGGATTTCCATGGACGTCCGGTCATGGGCCACGGCATCGGGCAGGACTTTCAGGGCCTTGTCGATCGCAAACTTGCTGTCATGGACCCGGTACACGGCCCCAAATCCACCCCGGCCGATTTTTTCTTTTATCGTATACCGGTCGCTGATCAAATGGCCTTTGGGCAGGTTTTCCAGATCCACCCGGCCATAGAGGATAGACGGCTTGAGTTCGGTTTTGTAGCCGGAGGGGTGTGCGTCAGTCGAATTGCCGGCGGAAGAACCTGAATTTCCCGAATCCCCTCCCGCTGACGGCGCGGGCGCGCCGCACTCGTGGCAAAACCGGGCTGCCTTGTCTATCTGATTTCCACATTTATTGCAAAATGGCATGACATATCCCTGCTTCTTTATATCAATGATCAAGGCCGAACAAAATAACTCCTATAATACTGAATTAATTCGAACAACCGGATAACTATTATAACTGCCATGGTAACCGTTCCAGTTTATTAGGTTTCACGATTGTCGGTGTGAATTTCCAATCCTGATAATATGACGCTACAAGCGAAGAATGAATATAACCTGTTAAATCTGTAAATACGAATTCTTCGCCACTGCTGATATTGTTTAACACCCTGACCGCAATGCATTCTCCCGATTGGCCAGTTTTTATTACTAAAGTTCCTTTTTTTAAATTTGCAATTACCCCTCTATCAAATCCGCCTCCGGACCTTAACCTTGCTCCGGAACCGGTAATCCAATATATTGATCGTCCATAGCGACATTTACAATCAACCATGAGTTTTTCAATCAATTCATAATAACCGGGTTCTCTTTCGGCTCCGCATAAACAAGAATATTTTTTAAATATAGAACTGTAAAGAGACCTGATGTCTGAGTTCATCCCTTCAAACTCATTACGATCAATTTTATAATCGTTTTGGTATGATAGTTGGCGCCGATCAAACGCGCTATTGTATTTTTGAGCATCAACAAGAACCGGCAATATTTTTTTGTCACTACTTTTTCCAAAATAACTATTCTCGCAGGCATCTGAAAACAGGAAGAAAAGCCAATTCTTTTTACTTATAATCGAGTCTGCCTTCCAATACATGGAAGCAAAGTGATCTATATTCCCTCATGTGTATCCTTGGGTGGAGAAAAAAAACACAAAAAAAATGAAAACTATGGGTACAGCAATTTTAACCAAAATATGCCTCCTCCACTTTATAAACTATTGAATATTATTTATTTTAGCACCAATACCCGCCATCAGCATTTAATTCCTTCACCTTTGCATAAGGATTGCTTCGTGTTGCGGTTTCAATCATCCGACTGGTGAGAGCATCCCCCCCCAACTAAAGCCCCCATCCAAAGACCTTATGAAGCTGGAATGCCTCAGAAAGATGTCTCGGGGTAATCATTGTCCGATTGAGGGGCAGCGCTCCTCCCTCGTACTTTCTTATTATATCTGCATAAGGTTTCCAATCCAGCTGCCCGAGACTAACAAGCTTGCCAAGTTCCTCTCCCGTAGCGTCCCTGAAAGCTTTGTATACAAGTTCAGAACAATATATTTTTTCATCATCCATTCGATATCGTGAGTCATAAGGGCGATTTTCATACATCTTAACCTTTTCTATAAAATTAGTTATTTGTGGTTTATAGCGGTGATCAAGGCGATACACCGCAAACCTGGAAAGGCGTCCTTGTTTGATCCATTGGTATAGTGGCTGGTATCGTACCATCTCAAGCGCTTCTATTACATACCATTGGTTGTTTCGTTTAGTTATTACCCCACAATGAGACAATGACGAGTGTGTTGTCCCTTCGATTGCCTTCACAAGGTCACTGCCCAGAGGTAAAGGCTGGAAGACCACATCACCGACTTCTGGATTATACAACCACAGTCCCAACAACGGCCAAATAAATATAAAAAAGGCACCCACTAACGCCACCATAACTAAGAGGCCAAACCTGATTTTTTGAAATCGGGATTTCGGAAAAAAATTCATTTGGTCCCTCCGTTTCCTGGCCACGGTAATGACGAGATAAGCAAAACCACCATTTAAATTTTACATTTAAATGTCATGTTGTTATTCCTTATCTAAAAATTATCGTGTTATACTTGGGATGGCCCTCTCTTGCAGCCAAGCAAGCACCAGTGCATCGTCGGCAGAAATTTTACCGATGACACGATATTTTGACTTCCGGAGAATTACTGAATTCAGTGCTTCTTCTCTCACCACTACTCTCGGCGCAATGTAAGATGAATGAATAAAAAAAACACCTTCCTGGTTTGCCACAATGAATCCCGTGTGAATGTCCAAACCGACGACATAAATGCCCTTTCCCCATTTCTGAATAGCGGTGACAAATTTTTCAATCGAAGCATTGCTAAACCGCTTTATATAGGATTCCGTTGTTAAGCTCTTGATAATCAATTCAGAGGGTTGTTGAGCAAGATGAACACGCTCCAGCTGAAACCCGGCGTGTTGAAGAATGGTGGTGACAAAATAACCGCAAGCAACGCTACCGACTCTTGGAATTTCCGTAGTTCCATTGAAGTCCCATCGCGTGCCCATCCATTGAGGCATCACGTCATTTTCAATAATATGAATGAGTGTGTTTCGTGCTTTGGCTAGCTGCTCTGCTCTCATTTGCATCGATTGTGCCTGGTGATACTGGACGGACAATTGGTGGCGCTTTTCTTCAATGCGGGTAAGCACATCCTGATACACAGGAAACGCTGGCGGTGTTTCATTGGCAGTGATGATGGAACTGTTGGGCATGCCGCCAAGAATCAAAAAAACGATATAACCAAACAATCTGATAGTTACCCGTAATCCTTTCATAATGCAGCCCCTAAAATTAGACGGTATTGTATTTAGCATTAATGTAATTCATTTCATACTCATCGATATCAAAAATGTGGAAAGGCTTGTCCTGGTCATCTTTCGGGTTGAAAGCCGCCACTGAAAAATATTTAGGATTCGTTTTTGGGTTATTAAGATATTTGGTTATCCACTCAACTCAAGTTCCGTCATTGCGAGGGAGGTACGACCGAAGCAATCCCCTGAAAACATGGAAATTACTTCGTCGTTCGTTCCTCACTCCTCGCAATGACTGCTGGTTTTTTGGAAATTACTGCATCAACTTGAGTTAAGTGGATAACCAGATCTGCTTAAATTCATTTTCATGTGTTTCTAAACTGTTTTAGCTGCTGTTCTATTTTTCTGTATAGATGCTTTACCCATTCCTGCTCTTCTTCTATTGCAAAACCAGAAAAATTTCTAAAATCAACAGGAGCAATCATAATTTTTCTTTTTGAAGGATCTGCATGTGCAACAAGGCAGAACAATTCCTCAATTCCGGCATCACCAATCGGAATGCAACCAATGGTCGCAAATTGTCCATGAATAAATATATCGCCCCCCATTTGATTAGTTGGTACAATCGCATTTTCTATATCTTCTTGATTGGGATAACCGATTTTTACAGAAAGATGAAATTGGCTGTTCGGGTTTAATCCGGTCAGATCATAAATCCCTTCCGGAATCTGCATATCACCTTCTTGCCTTTTAGGCCCTAATTCACCGATGAACCCGGTAAAAGGATAAGCGGTAAGGCGTCTGTAAGGCCCGGTATTATTCGCCCCCCATACTTCCAGCATTCGTTCTTTCTTAAAGGCCAAAAGGTAAATTTTTTCAGGGGGCCAGATAATATTTTTTTTATGACAACTTGCTTCGAATTTTTTTCTAACTCTGGAATCGTACTTCTTGAGTATGGATTTGACTGTCTCTGTTTTGAAATTTCCGGTTCTGTAAAAATGAATGATATTGCTACGATATATATAAGCAAGACTGATTGCTATAATAAAAGAAGAATAAAAAATGATTCTTGCTATAATTAATTTTTTTTTCATTATTTTAAGGAAAAGCAATAGAACCAAAAAGGGTTAGCAAAAACAACTTATACTCGATCTTCAAGTTTTTAGAAAATTTATTCAAATCCAAGGCGGAAAAACATTTTGACCGCAGACATACACCGAGTATTTTGAGGATCAAATTTTTTTTCCAACACCGGAGTTGGGTAAATTAGCAAAAACTTGAACATCGAGAAAGGGATAATAATACTCATGAAATTTCCTTGGATTTCATTTATCACAGATTGAATACATTTTTTCATATCTGGATTTTCAATAGTCAGAGTTTTCACTGTATCATCAATTGAGCCGTAGCGGAAGGCTTTAGCCTTCCTTTTAAAATGGAGGTCTGAAGACCTCCGTTACGGATGGCCGAAACGATGATCAAGACCGCTTTTTCTAAAATAAATCCAACAAACTGCTCTTTCTCATGCAGTTATGTTCCACAATAATTTGCATATCGCAGCTTTTTTCACATAATGTCGCCGGGGACCGGTGATGAGGGTCATAGCCTTGAATTAATTAGAATAAACTGTAAAAAGCATTTCTGAGTTAAACATTTCTCCCGGGGAAATTACCAGTTCTTCTTTTGGTAGCTTTGCACCGTAGCGTTCCTTTATTTTTTCTTGAATAACCGGATGCGATAAATCAAATTCCATGATTCTTTGCAGATTTCCAATTTCTATATTTGCTGCTTCTTTATAGATCTTCCAAACCAATTCAGAACAATAAATTCTTTCATCTGACCACTCAAAATATAAGTCATAGTCTTTACCTTTGAATTTTTCACCAATGACCTTCATTTTTTTAAGCACATTGCTTGTTAAAATTTCGTTGTGATTCTTCAGGCGTTTAACAACAAAATGGTTGTCTTTACCACGATCAATCCATTTTTCGAGAGGCGTAAGTTTAACTGGCTGAACAGCTTCGTAAACATAAGTTTCGTCACCATCCTTGTAAATAATTCCCATATGACTGTATTTAGACTGTGTTGCCAATTGAATTGCTTTGCTTTGAGAAGACAAGGATGTTTGAAAAATGATATCACCATTTTGGAAATTACTATCATTACAGCCAAATAAAAAAATAGTCAGAATACTGAGTAGGATTGTTTTCATGGTTCTCCTTTGGTTTACGGTTAAAAGTTCCCGGCATAATAAACCGGTATAACAAATTTGTCTTTTTGTAAGCGCAGATGGGTTTTTATAAAGGTGGCCTGTTCGGAGCGCCGGGGCCTTCAACCACCCCCGGTTTCCGCTCGTCCCGAGCGCCATCGGGTGCGGCGTGGCGGCCCTTTGCTGTACTTACCTACTTTGCTGACCTGGAAGGCACACAAGCCGGAACCCGTAGAACCTGAGCCGGTAGCCCGGGTTGAGTCCGGCGCGATAGGCGGACCGGCAGTACCCGGCAACGAAGTCCCAGCTGCCGCCCCGCAACACCCGGTTGGCGCCAGATGTTGGACCTGTGGGATCCGTCACATGACCAGAGGGATAATCGCCTTTCCAATCCTGGCACCATTCCCACACATTGCCGTGCATGTCATAAAGTCCCCAGGTATTGGGGAGCTTTTGGGCTACAGCATGGGCATGGTCTTCGCCAACAGCATCCGCATTGTTATCATACCAGGCATACCGACCCAAATCGCCTGCATCATTACCAAAACAATAGGCTTTATCACTCCCGGCCCGGCACGCATATTCCCATTCCGCTTCCGTGGGCAGCCGGTAGGCCTGACCGGTCTTTTGGCTGAGTTGTTGGATAAACGCCCGGGCATCATCCCAGGAAACATGTGCCGCCGGATAATCATCCCCTTCTTTTACATATTGATTTCCCGACCAGGGCCGGGTCCCTACGACCGCCTTCCAATGGCCCTGGGTCACTTCCGTGGTCTGCATGTGAAACCCTTTGGTCAGGGTCACCCGGTGCTGGCGTTCATCACTGTTCCGGCCGGACTCGGAAGACGGACTGCCCATGGTAAACGTGCCCGGCTGGATCCAGACAAATTTCATGCCCAAATCATTGGTAAAATTTTCCCCTCTATGATCGCTCTTCTCAGCAGGCAGGTTAGAGTCCATTCTATAGGTAGGAGCGACTAATTTCCGGTCCGGACTCGGGTCAGATCCTGATGAACCTGAATAAAAATAGACGACACCGGCCAGGACGAACAGGAGCAAGCCCAGGCAAACAAACAAAACGGTTTTTTTGCCCGAGGCGGTGGTTTTGCCATGAGTCGACGGCTTTTTACCACTATTGCCATCAAAGCCACCGCTGGAAGGCAAGGGGCTTGATTTTAAATCATCCGGGACTGCTGGCAGAGGTGTGGACGGCTTATCCGGAGCCGACCTGCTGGCAGTCCCGGAAGTTTTTGGTATAGGTTCCGGCGGAGATTTCGGGGGAGAATCCGGTGAAAGTTCCGGCACCGGCATTTTACCGGACAGGATCTTTTCTATGGTCTTAAAACCTGAAAACCGATCTGAAAAATCCTTGGCCAGACAGATCTGCAAAAACCGGTTCATGTCATCAGAGACCCCGGGGATGGGGGCCGGGGGTTCATTGATAATCTGATGTTCCACCGCACCCTGATAAAACGGGGGGTGGCCGGACAGCAGTTCATAGAGCATGGCGCCAAAAGAATAAATATCCGACTCCCGGCCCACGCGTTTGCCCCGGATTTGCTCCGGCGACATATACACCAGGGTGCCGGAGGTGCTCACGGATGTGAGCCGGGTCATGGACGTTCGCAGGGTCTCGGATATACCGAAATCCATGATTTTGACCTGCTGTTGGCCCGCCACCAGGATATTGTCCGGCTTTATGTCCCGGTGAATCACACTATTTTGATGGGCGTACGCCAGCCCCCCGGCTATCCGGGCCCCCAGGGCACGCACGGTTTTTTCGGACAACTTTTTTTCCGGCGCGGCCAGGCGCAAATCCGCCAGGGTGCCGCCGGAGACATATTCCATATCCAGGTATTTAACCGGGCCGGTTTCTTCAAAATCATACAACCGGATAATATTAGGATGGTTGAGCCAGCCCATGGTCCGGGTCTCGGACCGGAGGATTTCCATTGAACTCCGGTCATGGGCCACGGCATCGGGCAGGACTTTCAGGGCTTTGTCGATGGCAAACTTGCTGTCATATACCCGGTACACGGCTCCGAATCCGCCCCGGCCGATTTTTTCTTTTATCGTATACCGGTCGCTGATCAAATGGCCTTTGGGCAGGTTTTCCAGATCCACCCGACCATAGAGGATAGACGGCTTGAGTTCGGTTTTGTATCCCGAGGGCGGGGGGGCAGTCGGATTGCCGGCAGAAAGATCGGAATCGCCCGAATCCCCACCTGCTGCCGGGGCGGGCGCTCCGCACCCGGGACAAAACCGGGCCGCCTCGTCCATCGGGTTTCCACATTTATCGCAAAATGGCATGATACCTCACTAATCTGGTTATCCAGTTCACCCCGTGAGGGCATATTATATAACGCCTTACGGCGTCACTACAAGCCAGAGTTCCCTAAACCTGAGGAAAAGGGACAAAACCCGATTCCCTGATTCTGCTCAAGGATGACCCGGGCCATTTGAAACGCTCAGCTTTGACACCGGTGTCAAAGCTATACATTTTTGTAAGAATGGCATAACACCGCCAACACCCATTCTTAAGGGCCGGTTAAGCAGTCGGAATATAAACGAAGTAGTCTCCTTCGATTAGGGGATTGCTTCGGTCGTGCCTCCCTCGCAATGACGGAAAAAGCGAACCGGATAACCAGAATCAGTAAATATGGCTCGGGAGCCTTGGCTGCAATCACATGGGTTCGCCCGTTGCCGGAAAATGGAGGTCTGAAGACCTCCGTTACGGAGCGGGTGGCCTTGGGCCGCGTAACGGAAACCTTAAGGTTTCCATTTGCATATATAAGGACAGCGTGGTGGCCGTCCATTGAGATTTATGGTTTGACCGGTATCACCTGCCAGTTGACCGGCCAGCCGGTGCCGTCTTTGCGCAGCAACTGGTTTTTGGCCTTGCGGCCGGGATCGGACAGGTAATAATATCCGGCGTTTCGTTCGATTTTCACGCACTCATTGACCGGTGCGCAGGCCATGTCGATCTCCCCGTCAAATTTGCGGACCGTTATGGCCACATCCGGGTCCGCCAGAATCCAGTAAATGGTGCGCAGCCGCTCAAACCCGGCCGGGTCCCCTTTTTTGGCGCATTCTTCCTCATCCAGAATCGCGGTGAGCCGAAAAATAAAGGCGTTTGCCGAGGGTGTCACGGAAAAGGTAAATGATCCCGCGACATTGAATTCCCGGACATCCGCCAGATTCACCCGGGTGATGCGTTCACTGCGTCGGTTGATGAACAAACCGTTTGCACTGTCGCAGTCTTGAAGTTCGCCCCTCGTATCAACGACGCCCATCGCTCCCACGGAACGGTGGATACTAGCATGCTCAGACGACACCCAGGCACAGGGGATCTGCACGGTGTTTTGCGGGTCCCGACCCAGACTCACCTCTTCCTGATCCAGAAACACAAACCGGGTGCCGGTCATTTTCTCCATTACGCACACATCCCCGCTAAGCCCCCGGGACACGGCCGCACTTCCCTGCATGGCAAACCACGCGGTGATCCCAAACCCGCAGCGGCCGCACACTTCCGCGCCCGGTGAGACCGACTGCCCGCATCCCGGGCAATAGCATCCCGGACCGCCGGGTTTTTCAAACAAACCGCCCCCGCACCACCCGCAATACAGGCCATCCTCCGGCGCGGTCCGCCCGCAGGCGGGACAGTGGCAGCAGGGGTCAAATACGGTTTCACTCGCCCCCACCATCACGGTTTGCCGGGGCATTTCTTTGCCGCAATAATAACAGAATCCGGCCAGGGGATTGACCGGTTTCCCGCATTTTTCACAAAATCGTGTCATTTGAGATAGTCCGTCATTTTAGCTATTTCCGCCATGATGGCGTCCTTGTTATTGCCGAACGCATCCCACCCGGCCGTATCGCCCGAGGTTCCGAACCCGCGCGAGGCAGGGGTCTGCTTTGCATGGGCCAGGGACCCGGACGGCATCCGGTAAAGGGTGATATCCGCCGCGCATTCCGCCACATGCATGTTGGCATATCCGCCCACATTGGCCCCGCCATGGGCGTTGATAAGCACAATCAGGGCATAGTCCGCGTTCAGGTCCCGGCCCGCGGCCACATCCGCCGCCGTCTTAAACCCGGCCGTCACCACGGCCATCCGGTTTTCCAGCAGCCGGGCCGTGATCCCGCGGGTCAGGTCCCTGGCGCCGGCGGGTTTGCCCATGTTGGTAAACTGCACGGACAGGGCCACGGTCCGCTTCCGCTGCAGGTCCACCTGAATGGCGGGCAGTTGAACATCCGTGCCCTTCGGAAAAATGGCCGGGTCCGGCATCACCCGGACCACGGTTTGTTTGAATGCCGGGTCAATGCCGGAAACCGGCAGGTCTGCCTGGCCATAAACACCGGTGGTGATTTGGCCGGCTTGACCGCTGCCTTTGATAAACACGACCTTCAGGGGCAAATTTTTCACGGGCCGGGGATTTCCGGCGGCATCCGTTATGGTTGCATGGACCCGGGGGGTTTTTTCCAGGGCACCGGCGGCATCATATAAAAAGTCTTTATTCAAAAGCCGGAGGGTCAAGGCACCGCTAAACCGCCGCATCCTATCAGACACATAACCGGCCACGGACACCCGGGCGCCGGTTCCGTCCGGATCCAGGTAAACCGGAATATGGCCGAAAAAATCCTGCTGCATGGTTTGGGAGGTGGCATATTGGGACAGGGCCGCCATAAAATCCCCGGCCGCATAGGCGGCGTCCCCGTTTTTCACCTGATCCACCACCAGGGATTTTTTCCGCGTCATGTCCTGCGCAATCTTGTCCGTGTATTCTTTTATGGAAATCCAGACAAAATACGTGCCCCAGCCCGGTTTGGGATAGTCCAGAAACAGTTGATCCTCATGCACATTTTCCAGCACATGGCTGGAATAGGTCTCGATTTTCCGGGTAATGCTTTTCTCCACCGCCTCGGTGGTGCGGCCCGCGTCAAGGGTGGTATACGCCCCCGTGATAATCTGGATATCGGATGCCACCTGAACGCTGATTTTCTGGGACAGATCGGACAATGCCCGCTTTTTGGCCAGCATCCGGGCCGCACCCAGGTCTCCGGTAATATCGGCCATGCCCTCTCCCCAGTAAATATCGGTCCGCTTGCGCAGTTCCCCGAGGCGTTGGGCGGTTTTATCGGCATCCGTCTGCTGTCGGACAGGCGCGGCGGATTGCAAATTTGCTTCTCCGGCCATAACCCGGTCAGGGCCGTCCGAATCGGTTGCAGGCATAATGTCTCCTGTTTTTCCGGCCATGCCCGCGCACCCCACGGCCAAGACCAGACAGGTGATCGCCAGGCAGATGATAACCAGCCCCCTGAAAAGGATAGCCGGAGTAGCTTGGGCAGCCGGGTTAGTTTGGTTGTTGATGCTCATTTTTTATGCCTCCACATGATAGATCCGGCCGTCAAGTTCAATTCTGTCACCGATCCGGATCAGGTTTGCAATACCGTTGGATGCTGCCAGAACAATCCCGCTGGATGACCCCAGGGTAATCCGGGTGCCGGGGCAAATGATGCGGTCCGCTGTCAGGTCAAAACACAGCCGGGACCATACGATCACCAGGTGCCGGTTCAGGCCGGTCAAGACCAGGCCCGTTGCGTTTCCTTCCGGGGTTTCATAGAGGCTGCACGTAAAATCAATGACTTTGCCCAGGGTCAGCAGGCTGCCATGGGCAAGGAAGACGGCATCTTCCACCGGCTTTCCATCCACAAATGTTCCGTTGGCGCTGTTTTCATCCGCCACCCCGATCTTCCCGGCCTTCTGGAAAATCACGGCATGGTTCCGGCTCACCCGCCGGTCCGGAATGCGGATGTCCGGTTGGTTGGCAGGCTGATTTACGGATCCCTGATTCATGGCCTGGCCGGCAGGCGACAGACTCCCAAGTGCTTGACCAATGGCCACCCGGTCTTTAACAATGACTTCCAGCAAAGGGCCGCCGGCTTTGGGAACCAGCTGAAACACGGTGGGGCCCGGCTTTGTCAGCCGGCCGGCCATGTCCGCCACCGCGGGCACGTCCGCGTAGGTTTCGGACAGGGGCCTGAGCTGGTCCAGGGCGGTTTCAATATCCCCGGTTGCCAGGGTGGCGGTCACCTGCGCAAGGGCTTCCGTGGCATTGGCCGTCCGCTGCCGCAGGGCCGCATCATCCATTTCGATGAGCTGCTGAAACGAATTTTCCAGCTCCGGGTGGTACGGCAGCAGGGGCGCGAGCTTTTCCTTTTCTTCGTCAGACAACCGGATGGAACCTGCCGTGGCGGCACTGGTGCCACCAGCAGCCGATGCAAGGCGCCGCTGCAGTTTTTTCAGCGCCACAAACGCGGCCTGGGCTTTTTGGGGATCCTGGTTGGTGAAATCATAGAGCCGGTTTAAAAATGCCTTGATTTGGGTATCATGGGGAAAATGCGCGAGATAGGATTCGGCCAGTTCGGCCGCGGCTACATAATGCCCTTCATTGATCAGGTCTTCCCGGGTTTCAATCTGGGCCAGAAGGTATTGCTTGTGGGCCTTGTCCCGGCTCCGGCGCACCTGGTCCTTGATCAGGAGGCTTAGACCGAACACGGCGGCCAGGCCGGCCAGGACATACAGGGCCGTAGTTCCCATGCGGGCCCGGTTTTCCAGAAAAGAATAGGCTGCAAGGTCCGCCGCAAGGCGCTCAGTCATCCGGGCCAGGGTCTCCGGGTGGGCAAAGGTCACCTTGACGTCAAACAGCCGGGCCTGGTCGATTTCCGAATTGACTGTTACAGTCAGGTGCATGTCGTTTATGGAGTGGTTGGAGATTGACCCTTTGGGCACGCCGGCCCGCAATTCCGGCCCGGTGTCGGGTCCGGTGTCGGGTCTGGCCTCGGGCCCGGATTTGGGCCGGGTGTTGGCCCCGTTCCAGCCCCAGGTCATTTCCGCGGAATATTTCACATCAAAGGCCATGGCTTTTTGCCGGTCCATGAGCCGGGCCGCTTCCCGGGCAATGCCCATTCTGCCCCATTTGGCAAACCGCTGCTCCGCCCGTTTCATCATCCGGTCCCGAACCGCCGGGGCCACGCACACCTGCCAGCCCGGATAGTGGGACAGGGCCAGGTTCACGTCCTCGGTCACATGGTCCAGGCCGGTTACCTGCTGCGGGCCCACCGGAATAATATATCCGGACAATTCCATTTCCGAGGCTTTTTGGGCAATCCGGTCCGGCAGCACCCGGCCCACGGCCGCCTGGTAGGTTTGATGCGCCGGCAGCCGGCCGGGGGGCGGGACTGCCTGTTGAAACCGGACCGGATAATAGGCGGCCATCACCACACACGCCAGAAACCCGATCCATCCGAGTAGTCGCTTTGTCATTTTCACTCCTTGCCTGTTGGCATGTTGTTTAGGCGACCATTGTGCCTTTAAAAGCAGCCGAAACCGTCGCCGGGCCATCCGGACCGGCTACCAGCATCGGCTGCCACACCCCTGTTCGCCCTTTTTCAAGGGACGGGACAACACCCGGGTCAGCAAACCGGCATCCACCGCATTTGTTGAGCTGGAAGGCACACAAGCCGGAACCCGTTGTTCCTGTTCCGGTTGTCCGGGTTGTTCCTGTTGCGATTGGCGGACCGGCAGTTCCCGGCATTGTTGTTCCAGCTGCCGCCCCGCAACACCCGGTTGGCGCTTCAGGGTGCCGCCCCAAATTGATTGATCACATTTGCTCGAAATCCTTTTGCATTGGCCAGTTTGGTAAATTCCACAAGGGGCTCCACATGAGCCGTAAACTCCTGCTCAGACCAGAGGCCCAGGCGCCGTTGTTTCTCATACTGCCGGAATTTTCGCAGAAACCGTTTTTTGCTTCTCACCGCCAGCCGGGTATATCCCGGAAATACCCTGTATCCCAAAAACGGGATACCCAGGCGGGATCGGTTCAGTTGAATGTCATCCTTTAATTCCAGTTTAAGCGTTTTGCCCAGAAAGCATTGCACGGCCCTTAAACTGCTTTTGAGGGTCCCTTGATCCGGTCCGAAAAGAATAAAGTCGTCCATATAGCGGACGTATCCCTTGATTCTGAGGGTTTCCTTAACCCAGTGATCAAAGATGCCCAGATAAAAATTTGCCATGTGCTGGGACACCAGATTGCCGATGGGCAGCCCGCATCCCGGTCCTGTCTCGTATGTATCAACTATTTGCCGGAAAATTTCCAGCACGGGTTTGTCTTTAAACCGTTTTTCCAGCATATTCATAAGAATACCATGGTCTATGGAGTCAAAATACTTTCGGATGTCCAGCTTTAGAAACCATGGATATTTGCCGGCATATTGCCGGGCCCTGTACACGGCGCGATGAAGCCCTTTGCCATTGCGGCAGGCGTAGGAATCAAATATCGCATACCGGTCCAGAGTGGGTTCACAGATGTTCATTATTGCATGGTGCAGCACCCGTTCCGGAAAAGAAGCCGCGCAGATCATCCGCTGCTTGGGATCCCAAACCTTGAAAAAATGGTAATGGCCGACATCCAAACACAGGTTGTCAAGCTGATTATAAAGGTTTTGGATATTTGCCTCAAAATCCGACGCAAAAGCGGCCACATCCGTTTTATCCCGTTTTCCCCGGGCCGCTTTTAAAAATGCCAGCCGGATGTTATCCGGGTCTTTTATGGCGGAATAAACATTTGTGTATCGCTTCATCACGCACCGTCTTCAGCGGACGGGGCAGGTTCGGGGTTTATCAGCGCAATCACAAACTGCCCGTATTTGGCGGCACGCGCCTCACCAACGCCGTCGATTTTTTTAAGCGCGGAAAGCGTGTCCGGCCGGTTGCGGGAAATTTGAGCCAGCTGTTCATTGGTAAAAATCGTATAGACAGGGATGGCTTCTTTGGCTGCGGCTTCCTTGCGCCATTCCCGCAATTTGGCAAAAACGGCAAAATCAGCGGCAGACAACACATCTTTGTAATCAACCGGTTTTTTGCCGGCCTTTGCGGAACTCCGCAAAGCAGGTGACGACCCGGTAAGCAGGTATTCCACACAAAAGCACCAGAAAGCATTTCCATTATGACTCATAAATTCATGCTGCACGGTCAGAACCCGGACGGATCGCAAAAACCGGTTCATTTCCGTTTCCGCTGATTCATCAGGCATTGCGGGGAGCATAAAGAATTTGAATTGTACCGTCATTATCTAAATTCCATTATATATTAAATAATTATAAATATAAAAATAGAAACCCTCGGTTCATGATACCGGATCATGGCGCCGGGGCCGTCAACCGCCCCCTTATTCCGCTCGTCCCGAGCGTCATCGGGTGCGGTGTGACGGCCCCTTGCCATGCCTACCTGCTTTGCTGACCTGGAAGGCACACAAGCCGGAACCCGCCGTCCCCGTCCCGGTCGTCCGGGTTGAACCTGCTGCGAACGGCGGACCGGCAGCTCCCGGCATCGGAGTTCCAGCAGCCGCCCCGCAACACCCGGAAGGCGCGCGAAGACGGCCCTTCAGGATCCGTTGAAGGACTTTTATCATAATACGATTTATCATACCAATCCTGGCACCACTCCCAGACATTGCCATGCATGTCATACAACCCCCAGGCATTGGGCTGTTTCCGGGCCACAGGGTGGGTCTTTTTTTCTGAATTGGAATAATACCAGGCATATCCGCCCAAATCGCCTGAATTATTGCCAAAGCAGTAAGCTGTATCGCTCCCGGCCCGGCAGGCATACTCCCACTCCGCTTCCGTGGGCAGACGATATCTTGCTCCATTCGCTTGTTGGTTCAATTTTCGAATGAACTCCTGAACGTCATTCCAGGATACCTTTTCCACCGGACAATCGCTGCCGCAACTGCTGAAGTGTGACGGATTGCTGCCCATTATTGCCTTCCACTGACCCTGGGTCACTTCCGTGGTCTGCATGTGAAACCCCTGGGTCAGGGTCACCCGGTGCTGGCGTTCATCATCATCCCGGCCAGACTCGGAAGACGGGCTGCCCATGGTAAAGGTGCCTGGCTTGATCCAGACAAATTTCATGCCAAATTCGTTGAAAACGCTTTCCCCTTTGTAATCGATCTTTTTCAGGGTCAGGGAGGCTCGCTCGGTAGCCCCGGCGGCAACCGTCACCCGGGTTTCCGCTGTTTTGTATCCTTCGGCTTCAGCCCGAATTTTATATGTGCCGGGGGTTAACGCCATACCCTGCTGGAACCGCTCTATAATGTCCAGAATCTGGATTTTTGCATTGGAAGGGGTGACGTCCACATACAGCCGGCCAAACCCGGCCAGGTCCGCGTCGATGCGGGCGGTTTTGCCGGGCAGGACGTCAACGGATCGCTCGCCTTCGTGATAGGGCCGTTCCAGGCGAATCGAATGGGGACCGGCCGAAACGTTTGACAGGGTCAACGGGGTCCGGCCAGCCTGCTTTTTCCCGTCCAGAAACACGTCTGCTTCCGGGGGCGAGCTATAAATGGTGATGTTGCCCTTGCCTTTTTTCAGGGTCAGGTCCAGCCGGGTGACAATGTCTTTTTTTATGGATATTTCCCGACCGGCGTCTTCATAATATTTCTTTTTAGCGGTCAGGGAATAATCGCCGGTTTTAATTTTTCTCACCTGAACCGGGGTTTGTCCAATGGATTTGCCGTCCACCCACACTTCCGCTGCCGGGGGTTCGGTTTTGACGTACAGGGAGCCGAATGTCTGGGGTGGTGCGGGTGCAGGCTTGGGCGCAGGCGCAGTCTGGGGCGCGGGGGTCGGGTCGGGCCTGACAGCCGGGAGTGGCGCGGTTGCAATAGAGTCGGCCCCTGGATCGGATGCCGGCGAATTCCAATAAAAATACCCGGCACCGGCCAGTACGGAAATAATCACGCCCAGGAAAGCAACCAGGGCAATCTTTTTACCCCGGCGCCTGGAGCCGCTTCCGGATGGCGATACCGGCAACTCTTCCGCTCCTTTCTTGCTTTCCCTGGCAGCCGATTCCGGCACCGGCATTTTTCCGGACAGGATCTTCTCTATTTTCTCAAAATCGGAAAACCGGTCTGAAAAATCCTTGGCCAGGCAAATCTGCAAAAACCGGTTCATGTCGTCTGATACCCCGGGGATGGGGGCCGGGATTTCATTGATAATCTGGTGTTCGACCGCACCCTGATAAAACGGGGGGTGACCGGACAGCAGTTCATAGAGCATGGCCCCAAAAGAATAAACATCCGACTCCCGGCCCACATGCTTGCCCCGGAGTTGCTCCGGCGACATGTAGACCAGGGTGCCGGAAGTAGACACGGACGTGAGCCGGGTCATGGAGGTTCGCAGGGTCTCGGATATGCCGAAATCCATTATTTTGACCTGGGTGATTTTGACCTGGTTTTGGCCGGATACCAGGATATTGTCCGGCTTGATGTCCCGGTGAATCACATTGTTCTGGTGGGCATAGGCCAGGCCTTTGGCAATTTTAGCCCCCAGCTCACGCACGGTTTTTTCCGGCAGCTTTTTTTCCGGTGCAGCCAGGAGAAAATCCACCAAATTACCACCGGAAACATATTCCATATCCAGGTATTTAACCGGGCCGGATTCTTCAAAATCATATACCCGCACAATGTTGGGATGATTGAGGCGCCCCATGGTCCGGGCTTCGGACCGGAGAATTTCCATGGACGCCCGGTCATGGGCCACGGCATCGGGCAGGACTTTCAGGGCCTTGTCGATCGCAAACTTGCTGTCATAAACCCGGTACACCGCCCCGAATCCGCCCCGGCCGATTTTTTCTTTTATCGTATACCGGTCGCTGATCAAATGGCCTTTGGGCAGGTTTTCCAGATCCACCCGGCCATAGAGGATAGACGGCTTGAGTTCGGTTTTGTATCCCGAGGGCGGGGGGTGAGGCGGCCCTTCGGTTGAATCGGCAAAATCGGAAGATGGGCCAGGCCCAGCCGCATCCCTATCAGCACCGGTTCCCGCACTTTCACCGGTTGTGCTGGACCGGGTCCCGCATTCCGGGCAGAACCGGGCATCTTCATCCATGGGTTTTCCGCATTTTTTACAAAATGGCATGACACCTCCAATGCCCATTTTTCAGGGCCGGCTAAGCCACCGGCATATTTCCAGATAAAATAATATTGATAGTATATTCAAACCCCGGGTTCAAGGAAAAATCCGGCAGAAAAACCCCCCAGCCACCTTGTAAGGATTGCCCTACAAAAAAATAAGATATTCGCCTACAGACAAACCAAATTCATTTTGATATATACATATCTCATAACAAAATGGACGGTAAGGGGTTATATATCAAATTAATTCGGAGATAGATCAATGCATCAATCAATTTACAGGCATGGGGCAATTGTTTTTTTTCTGGTAATTTTCTGTTTTTCCGCAAATGGGTATGGTCTGGAAGTTCCTGATCCGCCAACCGGCGTTTTCGCATCAGACGGCAGTTTTTCCGGTAAAATTCTGGTATCCTGGAACACGGCAAACGGGACGGACACCTATGACATTTTCCGCGCCGACATGCCCGCCTGGACCGGCACCGCACCCAAACGAATTGCCACGGGGATAACCGATACCGCCTATAATGACACATCCGCTGTGCGCGGCAGTCGCTATTATTATTGGATCAAGTCCCGGAACGCGGCTGGCGTAAGCAAATACAGCATGTTTGATGCCGGTTACTGGGGAACCAGGGGCTCCATTCCGGCGGTGCCGATTAATGCCTCCGCCACGGATGGCACCATCGCCGGCATAGTGAATATTGTATGGAACGTCACAACCGATGCGCTGGTGTATGAGATATGGAGAGCGGATATCCCTGCGTTTCTTGGCGGTACCATCAGGAAGATTGGTACCTCGACCACGACAAGCTATAACGACAGCACCGTTGTGAACGGAAACCGCTATTATTACTGGATCAAGGCCAGAAATTCCTGGGGGGTCAGCCGGTACAGTCAATATGAAACCGGTTATATCGGCACGGTGGCCGCACCACTCCAGGCCCCGACAGGTGTATTTGCATCTAATGGCAGCTTTTCAAATAAGGTGAGAATAAGCTGGAACGTCCGACCCGGAGCAACGGTTTATGAAATATGGCGGGCCACGAAGCTGGTGTCTGACGGGGGTATCCCACAGCGGGTGGGATTTTTGGCCAACACCGCATTTGATGATATTTCAGCAGCGAATGAAACGCCCTATTATTACTGGGTAAAAGCAAGAGACTCCTGGGGTTCGAGTAAATATAGTGTTCCGGATATGGGATACCGTTCGTCTACCGGTATTTATCTTGCCGATAATGACGGTGACGGGTTCACCCCGGATGAAGGGGATTGCGATGATAATAACCCCGCCATCTACCCCGGTGCCATGGAAATCTGCGACGCTAAAGACAATGATTGTGATGGTGCCATCGATGAAGGCAATGTCTGTAAAATCTGCACAGACAATGATGCAGATGGCTATTACGCTGAAAACGACTGCGGCACACCCGTGGATTGCGATGACACGGACAAAGATGTCAATCCCGGAGCGCCGGAAATCTGCGATGATGGCAAGGATAATGACTGTAACGGTAAAACCGACTGTAATGATTCAATATGCGATTCGGACCCGGCATGCCAGAGTGATGGTGTGATTTATTTTGAAGATTTTGCTCAAAATCCCAACTTTACCGTTATTTCCCGGAATGCAGGAAAAAGCAATGCTTCCTGGACAGGGAGCGCCTATTACACCCAGACCTATGATCAAAGCAAGGATTGGTTATGTATTGGACAGAGTCCGGCGTTTACCCCTTTTTCCGCCAATGATGATTTTGTGGTTGAATTTGATTTTAACCCGAAAACCATGGACTGGGGCAGCTATCCGGGAATATTTTTTCATGGGTCTAAAATTAATACTGTTGATGATTTGCGAAGCCTTAGCAATAAAGGGAATCTCTTTCGATTCCGAATATCTTATTCTGACAACAACTACAGAAAGTTAAGTTTCAGCTTTTCCAGTTCATCCGGCGATCATGCTTCATACAAAACGAAAACCGCTCCAAACGATAATGAATGGTATCATGTCAGCATTGCCTATCACAGTGCCGAAGCAACCGCGGACTTGAAAATAACCGGACCGGACGGCTCTGTCTTTTATGAGGCAAACGCTGTGTCCGCGCCCATTTCCGGAACATTCAAATACCTATCCATTGGCGATATTCAGGGCACCACCGCATATGGCGATATGTCTGAAATTATGCTGGATAATATTCTTATAAGCACTACTGAGATTAACGATTTGCAGCAGAATTTTGAAAATGGGATGAGGGCGTGGTCTTTTGAGCAGAGCAAGAGCAGCGTCAATGCAACGCTGACATCCGAAAGGACACATTCCGGCACCCGGGCTTTTGCTGCCGGGCCATCGAGTTGTCTGGCCAGTTGCAGCTGGCCCAATGCAGTATACCTGAATTATGAATTTAATTCACCGACACACCTTGAAACAATTCAGTTGTGGCTTTCTGAAAAAGGCAATTGGGGCGGTGCTGCCTACATTTTCCTGGATGACGAAAAGATTTATGAAACCCGGATGAATCCTGTGTCAAATAATGGAGAGAAGTCCAGCCAGTGGTACCGATATGAGCATTCAATCAACAAAACAATCGAGAAACTGTCTATCGGCTTTGGGGATTTAACAACGGAATCCACTTTGTACATAGACGATATTCAACTTACGATTGATACGGATCATTATTCCTACATACCACACAGGCAGTAGGTATCAGGAGCGATTGGGTAATATGAAACCGCAACTCATCATCACAGGTGCAAAATTTCGCTTAATAATTCTGTGCAGCATCCTGCTGGTTTTCGCGTATGCTTTTTTGCTGCCGGGATGTTCAACATTCCTATCTAGCAGAAAGGCTTATAGCCCTGAGACCGGAAACCGTATCGTCGCCATTGCGGTACAATACAGAAGAACGCCTTTCCGGTGGGGCGGCACAACACCGGATGGATTTGATTGTTCCGGATATACTTCATACGTCTACAGAAAGGCCGGAATAAAAATACCGCGAACAGCTAGCATGCAATATGATTCAGGGCATAGCGTCAGCCGGTCAGACCTCCGAAAAGGGGATCTGGTATTTTTTATGAGATGGCCGGTGATCGGATTTTTTTTATCACCCAGCCATGTGGGAATTTATGTTGGCAATAACAGGTTTATCCATTCCCCTTCGTCCGGTGGATCCGTAAGATTTGACAGCCTGGACAACACCTATTGGAAATCGCGTTACAAAGGTGCACGATTTTATAATTGAAAAGACCAGGAAAAAAACATTATTTGCTCATCATCTTCCAGATTTTCCCGCCATTTTGGCCACAGATGTTTTGATGCCCAATATTTAAAAATGGCAACTCTGCGGAAATAGCGATTCAGCTGACTTTCTTCAGGCTCGCATGATAGAGGTGTTTTCTTGAACAGGGCGGTGAGCCTGGTCGCAGTTCCGGATGACCGCGCCAAGAGGGAGAGGACAAAATTTTTGAGTACCGCCAGAAAAACAGATGCCATGCCTTTTAATGCATGGCCATGGAAACGGATTCTTTCTTTAAAATTTTTCCTGCGGTCCCTACAAAAAAAACCACGTATCCCCTACAAAAAAATCAGGCTTTCACTGATTGACAACGAGAAAAATTTTTTTATATGGTCTCTGTTAGAATAAGTATTTAAATTAATCTTATAACCCAACAAAAAGGAAAAAAAATGAAAAGTTTTATCTTTACTCTTTTATTTTTATTTTTAGCTACAAGCATTTGCTTGGCAGGTTCAAAAGGAACAAAAGCATTAACAATAAATTGTGAAGGCGGCAAAACTGCAATAGTAAATGTTGTTCAATTGATGAGTGCTAAGTATTTAGGAGTTACGGCTACCTTGACAAATGGTAAATACTATGATTTCCCACCAGAAAAACTTAATACATTCTCTATTGGAAAAACGTATACTTTTCGACTCCCAAATAAATATAAAGCAAAAAAATTTGAGGCCCGATTATGGCGAGGAAAAGACAAGTCGAAGAAAACGTGGTCAAGCAAAGTTATCAACCCTCAAGGATATGTGATGACAGGCCCAGTGGCGGAGTCTGTTAGTTGTTATTGATTAGTAAACAATTTTAATCGATGAAATCATACTTAAGTTAAATTCGGAGAAAAATTATGAGATATTCCTTCAACAAACCGCTTATTATTCTGATTATATTTCTGCTTATGGCGATGTCAGCCTGTACGAACAAGGGAATTGTTACACCATCACGTGTCAGCAATGCCTGCTTAAACAGATGTGACTACAATAATAACGGTACCATTGACTATGAATGGGGTCCTACTAGAAAAGGTGTAAAATCAAGGCTTAGTGACGGAAAAAGTCCACATGGCGCGGAATATGATTGTTATGAAAATTGTAAGTAGTTCCTTTATGTCCAAGCTATATACTCTATACTTATAGAGATTACTGAAGTGTAAGGGAGTTTTTATTATGTTTCCCAGGGTTTTATTTGTAACTATATTGTGCTTATTTTCTTACTTTTATTTTAATTTATTTCTGCTAACTGACGCTAAATCAGCCTCAAAAAAAAATTGCTATAGCGATTGGGAATATATTAAAAATGAACCTGACAATATTCTCATACAGGTTTTTTGCGATTCAGGAGAGACTGCAACCTGCATAAGTGCTAACGGCGAATATTTTGATTGCAACGGACCTGGTGGTCATTGGCATATAAAAGGCTTTGACAATTTGCATAAGATATTTAACAAAGCATGTGGTTGTGATTGAATAACCACGAAAAAGCAAGCTGTAGTAGAAAAACTTATCGAGACTTTATTTATTTAACACAAATTTTTTTGTCAATCTACGTTAACTTTATATCTGCCAATTTAACAATATCCAAATTCTATAAATGTAACAATCAAATAGGAGTACACATGAAATATTTACTTTCTATCCTTTTCGTAATTTGCATAACGTTAACTTTCACTGATGTCTACTGCTGGGAGGCAGGTGAACCAAGTCCTGTGACTATTTTACCAGATGGGAGAGTAGTCCATGGCCAAGGTATGTGCCAAGTTACAGTTTCAGTAAATACCAATAAATGGATGCATGGTGGATATACTATTGCTGTTGACGGAAATCATGTAGCATATGGAATTACTCCAAGTAATTCAGTTGTATCAATAACTATACCATCAGGAGAGCACTATATTTGTCTCAGTGACAAAAAGGATAATAACCATGGTGGTAAAACATTAAATGTCAGAAATGGTATGAAAATAAACCTTCCATAATTTAAGGAAGAATTCATGGCGTTCAATTTTTTTAGAATATTTATCTGTTTTTCTGTTTTAATTGTTTTTGCTTGTAGCACATGTCAAGCTGGTCAGAGAGAGTACATAGCAAAAAATAGTTCTCTATGCACAGAGCATATTCAAAAAGCATTTCAATTAGTTGAATGGGGATCCCCTTCTGATTCATTTATAAGAAGAGCACAAAGACTATACGGAGGTCAAAGTACTTGCACAAAAAGAGGCATTGCATCAGTTTGCGTGAAGGGGTCCGGAAAATCAAATAAATTCGCTATAAGATACGATATATATGTTGAACGAGACTAAATCAGAAGGACGTGGATCTTGTATTTCTGCTAATCCCATATAATTAGAGACTCGTTGGTAAGGCATTAGTGGGAAATATAATTGTGTACCAATAAAAATTGGCTTTATTGTCGCAACAGATAGCGATCATAAAAAATTTCATATAAACGAGGCAATATTATGTTGTGGGTGGAAGCAATCAACAGAACGTTGTGATGATTGTGACTCAAAGGATACCGGTTTTCTGAGTATATAACTTTTAATCCTATTACTGAAATGCGCGAGTTGACTTCGCGCATTTCAATTAAAGATATCGCTAAGATTGGATTTAAATAAGATCTATGGCTGCAACATAAAAAACATAAAATCACATAATAATGTCCGGAGGCAAATATGAAAAAAAAATTTCAATTATTTTTACTTTTATTTTTCTTTAACTTCTATTTTACCAGTTTATGGGGAAGATTTGTCCTACTTTGAAACAATGAAGTATCTAAAAAAATTAGAATATAAAATTAGACGGTCGCTTGGCACAGATCATATTACTTTTCGCTCTCCTTCTAAAAGTATGCTGGTTATAAAGAGGGATTTTACACCAAATCCCTCTTTATACGTTGCAGTCAGTGGGGGGCCTTGGGAAACCGTTATTGACATAAAAAAATTGTGTCCTCTAACAGACTTAGGAGAGGGTAAAGATATTCAGGGGAATTATTATTTAGTTTTTCAAGGCAATATGAATCATTTGACAGATTTGCAAGTCGATAGTCAAGCCAGAACGAACAAGGATAGATAGGGCAATCCAACATTTATGCGGATTAAATCAAGGATATAGGCCTATTAGTGTCTGGAAAGACCATGAGGTTGATGATCCCTTCATGTTTGATTCGAATGCCCCTTTTAGTTTTGATTAGCCTATACCCCTAAAAGAATTTCATAGGATTAACAATGAATCGAAAAAGTAAGAGAGGTCTTTTTTTAGTCAAGGCAAAAATAGCACTTTGTTTTTCGCTTTTCTTTTTTATACTTTTTTCACCAATTGATATTCAAGCAGCCGGTGGGGGAAAGTTATCATATCTTTTGAAAGATGCGAATACTGGAGCTGATATGGAAAATAGTAATGTCGCAGTATATGCAAGGCGTGCTGGAAACAGAAATTGGAAGTATGTGGGGGTATATAAAAAAAATTATGCAAACAAAGGAAGCATTACTTACACATATGGCCAATCACAACCAGCTTTTAAATCAAATCATTTTATTTTTCCAAGCGCTCAAAAAGCTCCACACTTTGACCTCAAATTCAGTTGTCCTGGGTATAAGACACATATAGTAAGGGGTATATCGCCATATAAAAACCATGTTTTTGCGTTAGCTCAAAAATATCGAGTCAATAATGATGAAATTTCACCTCATCCCAACGTTTCAAGCAATAAGAGTGGAGCAAAATACTTACCCAAAAAATCAAAAAGAGAGTCTCCTGATATTTATCAATGTTTTGAAAAAGATTATTCACGATCTACAAATAGTGAAATCTGGGGAAGGTGCAAAGGAGGAAAATATAATGGTTTGGTAATAATATGCGACCACTCTGCCGGTGATCAATGGTATTGCAGGCCTGCCGAAGAAGGTTATTTGGGTGGACTTTGTGGATATGATGATGTCCTAAAAAATTTAAATGAAATATGTTGTACTTGTGAAGTGGAAATTGAGAAAAAAAACCCTACCGATAAAAAGAAAGAACTTAACAAGGTCGATTTTTAAAGAGAGGGATAAAAAATGGTATTTTCGAGAATTTTTATCTGTTGGATTATTTTTTTATTTTCATTAATAATAATCGATAAATGTGATGCGCTGGATATTAAAGGGATTAAAACAGGAATGACTCTTGTTGAAGCGAACCAGCAAATATCCCCTAAAAAATTTGTTTTGGAGGCAGCCAATGTTATCAGAAAAAGCAGATTATCAGACCATCCACAATGCAGCATTTATATAGTTAATTTTACTGAACATTATAAGTTGTCTGCTACTGTTGAAGTTAAATCAAACAAAATAATTAAATTGTGGGCTTGCCACATGTTTATAAATCCAAGAAATAAAACTAAATTATTAAAAGAGTGTGAATTTTATGAAGATGTAAAAGAAAAAGTATTTTCTAAGTATGGGCAACCAGATGCAATCGACCAAAATTATGAACATAAATATATTTGGAAGGATTCAGAGCAAAAATTATCCTTTAGTTATACTTGTTATGCTTTTGATATGGAATTAAAACCGATCAAAACAGATCATTCTCCTTGATTTTGATGAAGTGTCTTGATTAATTTATTGTCACGGAGTGGGGTAAAACAGAAGATGTATTCGACTGCAAGGCCTTTAAAAATAGGCGTATTGGGTTAAACTGATAATTTTAATCATTTTAAGGAGTGAGAGATGTATCTAAAAAACTTTTTGCTTGTATGTTTTTTGTCTATTGTTTTTGTTGGAGTTGCCTTTGCCAACGCTAATACAGTAAAAGTCGTTAACAAAGGTGATAACCCGATAACTGTTGATTCTAGTGCTAATTCAAAGTTTATTTGCTGGTTAGGGGAGGTTTCTCCCGGTCAAACCAAAATTTTTACGGTCAATAATTGTCAGGGCAGAAAAGTAGATACTATTCAAGTTAATTGCCAAGGAAGAGACTGCCCTATGCCTTCTGCCAAAAAGTATTCTTATGATCCCTATGGCATGACTATTCAAGTTAAATTTTGATAGAGCTTTACTTCATTATGACAAGTTACCCAAATTTCGTACCCTCTATCAGGCTGGTCTTCTGAAAATCCACCTGCAAAAAAATAGAGAGGCAATCACGCGCTGTTAAATACACCGATTTTAGTTAATCCATTATAAACGCATCAGCTTAGCTGATGCGTTTATAATTAATCAAAAGATAAAATGCCTCCCGGCAATTCTGCGAGCAGTATTGCCGGAAAAGATCAGTTCGTTTATTGAGTAGGATTTCTGTAACAGGGTTGATGGATAAGCCCTAAAACTAAGTAATAATTTTTTAAGCCGGATGTTGCTATAGTAGACTTTAACAAATTTTCGAATTAAGCTGGATAATCTTTTATACTTTAATTTTAAGGAGAACGAAAATGAAAAAAAAATCAATTGCGCTTTTATTGCTACTGCTATTAGCTGTTCCGCATTATGCATTTAGCTTTTACATGCCTGGCAAAGTCCAGTTAACTAGTGGAAAAACAGTTACTTTTTCTAATATCAAAATACGAAGTATTGATGATTATGACACTCACATGAAAATAAAAGAATTTGACAAAATAAAACGTATCGAATTACTAGAACCTGGAAAAAAATATGATGGAACCAAAGGGGGGATTGGAGTAATTAAAATAACCAAAAGAAATAATCAGGTCTTTATGATAAACAGAGGCCAAATAACGGCACATGGCCATGGTGCAGCCAGTATTATCATTCAGGCAAAAAATCCTATTACAGAAGCTATTGAAGAACGCTATATTGGCAATTCACAAATACAGTATATTGAGTTTGAATAACACGGTTTGTAGTTTCTATAGATACCTAAATATTTAGAGAATTAAACTTTTTTTACCATAAACTATAGCTTGTGGGGGTAAACATGAAGATATCTTTCGTATATTCAATTGTTTTTTGTATGTGTACATTATTTTTATTTTGCGCTACTGGTTGCAATTCAGGATACGTTAAAGCAGCGAATCACGCATTTAATAAAACAACAGGACAAATCAACAGTAGGTATGGTTCCGATCGTATAAATAATGTTTTGGATCACGAAGGAATGAGATCTGTAAACCATTGTGATGACTGCATGGAAGATGAGGTTTGTAAGAAGGAATACCATAATGGAAAAGGGTGTAGCTCTTTTCCGATAATACTCAAAGCCTAAAATTTCAACAAGATATTGATTTTAAAGACAGCGGCCGAAGGCCTCATCAGCAAATATATGCGCGATGCCGGTTTAAAAATGGGATCTTTTTTTGAAATACACAAAGAGATAACTCAATCCGATTATTTTTCCGGTAGTGATTTTTTTTCTGGACATTTTGCCAATGCTTCGCTATGCAATAATAACAAAGGAGCAATGGCATGGAAATACAAAAAAAAGCAAAACGGTTTTGCGGCCGTCAATTTACTAATCAAGAGACGTCTTTAATCTGTGAGGTGGTCAACACCTGCGTTGGTATCAGCCGCAAGGAGCTGGCCTATACAGTCTGCGAGCTTCTGGACTGGAAACGGGCCAACGGAAAACTCAAGGAGCGTGAATGCCGGGAATTTCTGGAGCAGCTGGACCATCAGGGGATGTTGAAACTGCCGGCCAAAAAGCCAACCGGATCAAGCGCACCCAGAAAGCATGTTGAAACTGACGGTCCCGAATGGCCTTACAGCCAACTTACCGGCAGCGTTGAGATGTATGCCCCGCTTTCCGTGGAGCGGGTTGAAAAAGACCCGCAGCGCCGCTTATTCCGGGAACTTGTCAGTCGCTATCACTATTTGGGCTATGCAATGCCGTTTGGCGCGCGGCTGCAATACTTGATTTACACACGGTCACCCCGCGAGGTAGCGGGGTGTGTACAGTTTTCAAGCCCGGCCTGGCGATTGAAGGTTCGGGATCGATGGATCGGTTGGGACGATACCACCCGGGGGCTTCACTTACAACATGTCGTCAACAACAGCCGGTTTCTGGTTCTGGCACGGATTAAAAACCTGGCCAGCAACATGTTGTCGGCAGTGCTTGCGCAACTGCGGACGGATTGGGAAAGACACTATGGCATCGAACCCTGGCTGGTCGAGACCATGGTGGATCGGAAGCGATATTATGGTGGATGCTATCGCGCCGCCAACTGGATCGTATTGGGAGAAACCAGCGGTCGCGGACGGATGGATCGTTGCCAAATGCGTCACGGAGCGGCCGTCAAGACTGTGTTTATATATCCCCTGATCAAAAATGTCGCCCGTCGGCTGGCATCCGGAGGTAATCTGCGATGAATGCGATAGCCGAAGTCTCCTGCATGGAAAGGAGTTACGAGATGTCGAGAACGGAGTTTGAAAACATGATCGATTTTCTGGAAAGCGAAGATGTCGCAACCATGAGCCAAAGCGATCTGGAGCGGGCAATCCAGAAAAAAAGTTTTGAGTTGATGCGTCAGCTTTTACAGGAACATATCCGTAACCGTGGCCCCGGCATCTGTGGTGAACCGGTAGTCGGTGTCGATGGTATCAAGCGAAGTCGGGTCCAGCTTCATGAACGACAGATTGAAACCATGTTTGGCACCATTGGCGCAAATCGAGCTGGATATGGCCGGGAAGGATGCGAAAGCCTTCATCCGCTGGATGCGGAGCTCAATCTGCCAAAGGAGCGATATTCTCTTGAACTGCGCCGCCGGGTGGCTGAAGAAGCCGCCAAAAGCTCTTTTGATGAAACCATGGAAATGATCCGGAAAACCACCGCCGGACATGTTCCCAAACGCCAGGCTGAAGAACTTGTCATCCGTGCCGCCCGTGACTTTGACGATTTTTATCGACAGCGTCATCAGGCTGCTGCTGCCGATCCGGATACCGGCTCGGTGCTGGCAATGAGTGTTGATGGCAAAGGGATCGTGATGCGTCCCGAAGATTTGCGGGAAAAAACCCGGCAGGCCGCTGAAAACCGAGCGCATAAAATGGAAAAACGGCTTTCCCCGGGAGAGAAAAAAAATGCCAAACGGATGGCCACTGTCGCCGCTGTTTATACAACCCCTCCCTTTGTCCGGCAACCGGAAGATCTTATAAAAGGTTCTTTTTCGTCACAACGGCCCGTCCCGGAACATAAGCGGGTTTGGGCAAGTATTGAAAAAACACCGGAACAGGTTATCTCGGAAATGTTTGAAGAAGCCAGATTCCGTGATCCTGGATATGAAAAAACCTGGGTTGCGCTTGTTGACGGCAACAAGACACAAATCCGCATATTGAAACACATGGCCAAAAAAACGAAACCGGATCTGATCATTGTAATTGATATCATTCATGTTATTGAATATCTGTGGGATGCGGGCAGAGTGTTTCATCCACAGGGTGGGCAGGAACTCGAGGAATGGGTGAACCATCGCCTCGGGGAAATATTGAAGGGAAAGGCCGGCTATGTTGCGGGAGGCATGCGCAGAAGTGCCACAAAACGAAACCTCGAACCGGAAATCCGCAAGCCTGTTGACAGATGTGCCAGATACCTGACCAATCATCTGCCATATCTGCGATATGATCGTTATCTGGCCCAAGGTCTGCCCATTGCCACCGGTGTTATCGAAGGAGCTTGTCGGCATCTGGTGAAGGATCGAATGGAAATTACCGGGGCACGATGGAGCCTGACGGGAGCGGAAGCAATATTGTATTTGCGTGCGCTTCGATCCAGTCGTGATTTTGAAGAATACTGGCTTTTTCATGAAGCCCGCGAGTATGAACGAAACCATCAGTCTGTGTATGCGGAAGGAATTGTTCCGAATACAATCAAGCCACCCTCGCCGCGCGCCAATAAAAACCGCGCACATCTAAGACGCATCAAGTAAAATTTTTCGACCACGAAATGAGGTAGAACAACAACCAACCAAAAATTAGTAAAATGCAAAAGAGCTACACCCGAAACGGATGGCCGACCTTTTCGGGTTAATGTGCCTGCCGTCAGCAAACATTTGAAA
>JAABSH010000016.1 GCA_011390465.1 Desulfobacteraceae bacterium | reverse complement strand
TTTCATTTCATCAAACGGGCCGCCCAGATCCCGCAAAAATAGCCCAACCCCGGACCCGTCATGCCCTTCACGCATAACATCCAGGGCATTTAAAGCGACCATCGGTGATACCGGGGTCTCACTGGTTATTGCAAACAAACGGCACATTCCTGCCTGACTCCTTTGTGAATTTATAGTGTATCAAAAAAAAACATTTTTCGCATTCAAATAAGAATACAAGATATATGCCATATCATCAAAAATCCCAATAAATTGATATTCCTTACAATTTCCCACGAAAAAAACCAGACAGCCCTGATTTTTAACAATTTTGTAATATTTTCTGGGTTAAAAATTACAAAATTGTAATTTTTACTGAAAAATCTTTCAGCGGCATCTGCCGATTTTAAGAATTGATTTGAAACCAAGGCCCATCCTATAGTAAGATATTTAAACTTACAGAAATTATTTTAATTTCCCGGCAAACAAACCGTATATCACGTTAACAAAAACAGATACATCATTAATCGCAGGCCCATGCGACACCCCTTTTACAAATTCTTTTTTGCCGCCGCCATCATGCTATCGCTGATTGGGGTCCGGCCGTCCTGGACCCTGGAAGGAACGGAATACCAGGTTAAAGGGGCCATGATGATCAATTTCATTAAATTTGTCCAGTGGCCCGAGCCTGCCGATGGGGCTGCCGGCAACGCCGCTGACGCCCTTCGGCCCCAGACCATCACCATCGGCATTGCCGGGGCCAGCGAATTTGAAAGCACACTGGACCGCATTCACGGCCGGCAGGTCGGAGAAAAAACCATCATTATCCGGCGCATCCGTTCCCTGGACCAGATTTCAGCGTGCCAGGTGGTGTACGTTGGCGCATCCGCGGCGCACCAGAGCTACCCGATTCTGAGGCAAGTGGCCGGCACCCCGGTATTAAGCATTGGCGAAGATGAGGATTTTCTCCATCTGGGCGGCATTATCCGGCTTTACACGGAAAAAGGGCATGTCCGGTTTGAAATCAACCAGCGCGCGGCCCGGCAGGCCGGCCTGAAACTCAGTGCCAAACTCCTGGAGGTCGCCGCTGTGGTTTATTAAGTGGCGAAATTAAATGACTGACCCTTTAATGACTGACGCTTTACGGTTGCATCAATGACGGCATTCAGAGATTTTTCCATCACCAATAAAATCAGAACCATTGTCATGATCGTGAGCACCCTCACGCTGCTCACGGCCTGCGGCATCCTGGGCACCCTGGAGGTCATTAATTTCAGACAGATGCTTTCCAACGAGCTGTCCATTCTAACCAAAATCATTGCGGACCGGAGCACGGCCTCTCTCGTGTTTAACGACCCGCAAATCGCCCATGAAACACTGGATGCCCTTAAAGTTAAAGAATCCATTGTTTCGGCATTCATCCTGGATGCATCGGAAAATATTTTTGCCAGCTATTACCGCCCGGGCGCTGAACCCGGGAATTTCAGCATAAATCCCGATTCCGGGACCCTGGCAGTTGACACATCCGGCATGCACATGACGGCACCGGTGATGCTGGAAAATGAAAAAATCGGTACGG
Organism: Desulfobacteraceae bacterium; assembly: GCA_011390465.1. Lineage (GTDB taxonomy): Bacteria > Desulfobacterota > Desulfobacteria > Desulfobacterales > Desulfosalsimonadaceae > SURF-3. Next base: position 66,524 of record JAABSH010000016.1, on the reverse strand, counting down.
TGTTTATCCGCTCCGATTTAAACCAGATGTATGCCCTGATTCTGAAATACATCGGATATGTGGCCCTGGCCCTGTTCATTGCCCTTCTTACCGCATTTTTCATGCTCACAAAACTTCACCGGTTCATCTCCCGGCCCATTCTGGATCTGGCCAATGCCGCGGGATTCACCGCCGCCAATATGGATTATTCCGCCCGGGTGAAAAAAAAAGGAAATGATGAAATCGGCCGGCTGGTGGATGCCTTTAACGCCATGATGGATCAGATCAGACAGCGGGACAAAGAACTGAACGCCTCCAGAAACCGGGCCGAGACCGCCGCGGCCAAAGCCAGGGAACTGGCCGAGGAAACCCGACAGGCCAACCTTAACCTCCAGACGGAAATCAACGAGCGAAAACGCATCTACAATGCCCTGCGCGCCAGCGAAACAAAGCTGAAGGAATCTCACAAGCAGCTGGAAAAAGGGGTGGCGGAGCGCACTGCCGAGCTGCGCAAAACCAATGCCGAGCTGCGAACGGCCATCCAGGCGGCGGATGCCGCCGCCAACGCCAAAAGGGAATTCCTGGCCAATATCAGCCATGAAATCCGGACCCCTATGAACGGCGTCATCAGCGCCGCCGAGCTGGCCCTGAGTGAAAACATTCCCCTGAAAGTGGAACAATACCTGAAAATCATCCACGCATCCGGAAACGCCCTGCTCGGCATTATCAACGACATTCTTGATTTTTCCAAAATTGATTCCGGCAAACTGGTGCTGGAAAATCAGGATTTCCAGCTGGAAGAGATCCTTTACAACGCCATTTCTCTGTTTTCCAGCGTGATCGCGGAAAAAGACATTGAACTGCTGCTGGACATCCGGCCGGAAACCCCCATGGATGTGGTGGGCGATCCCCTGAAATATCAGCAGGTGCTGACCAACCTCCTGAGCAACGCAGTCAAATTTACCGGCAGCGGCGGCATGATTCTGGTTGAAATCCACGGCGAACCGGTAAGCGATCATGAAACCCTGCTGATATGCGCGGTTTCCGATACCGGCATCGGCATGAAAAGCGATCACCGGGAGCAGCTTTTTCAGGCATTCACCCAGGGCGACACGTCCTCCACCCGCAAATTCGGCGGCACCGGCCTGGGGCTGTGCATCAGCCACCAGATCGTTGAACTGATGCACGGCCAGATTTTTGTGGAAAGCGAATTCGGCGAAGGCTCCAAATTTACCTTTACCGCAAAAATGGGGCTCTCCCCGAACGCGCGAAAACACCTGCTGGTTCCGCCGGAACGACTGCACGGGTTGAATATTCTGGTGGTGGATGACAGCGCGCCGGGCCGAAGAATTCTCTGTGACCTGCTGGAGCGGTTTGGGTTTTACCCGAAAGCGTTTAATTCCGGCCTTCAGGCCCTTAACTATTTGAAAGCATGCGCCAACCCGAACAAGTGCGGGGATCTTGCCATCATTGACATTAAAATGCAGGAAATGGACGGGGTGGAAACGGCAGTCAAAATCCGAGGCGAGCTTGAAATGGCGATTCCCATTATTTTAATGACCAATGCGTTTACGGATTTTGCCATGCCGGCCAGTGACAGCCCGGTCATCGACGGCCTGCTCTCCAAACCCGTGACCGCATCCGCCCTGTATGATACCATTATCGATATATTTAAAGAACAATCCGCGGAAAAAATTGCACCGCGGTCCGATTTCGCCGCCCGTCACCAGACCTTTAAGCGGCTTCTGAGCGGCCTGAAAATTCTGGTGGCGGAAGACAACCAGGTCAACCAGGAACTTGCGGTGGAAATTTTAAGTTCCGTGGGCATTACCGCCAAAATCGCGGCACACGGCGCAGAAGCCGTTAAAATGGTATCAACAGAGAAATTTGACGCCGTGCTCATGGATATTCACATGCCCGGGATGAATGGTTACGAAGCCACCGGCAAAATCCGAAGTCATCCGGACAACAAGGCCCTTCCGATTATTGCCATGACCGCCTCTGCCCTGGCTGAAGACCAGGCCCGATGCGAAAAAGCCGGCATGAACGGGTTTGTGCCCAAGCCGGTGCGCCAGGAAACGTTATTTACCGCCCTGGTGCGGCATGTCCGGCCCCAGCTTGAATCTGAATTAACCAACATTCAGGCGGATCCGCCTTCTCCCCTGACCCTTCCCGGGCCTGCCCCGGAACCGGCCGACCCCCCGGATCATACCGCTGAAGCGCTGAATTTCAAACAGGCGGCCGCGGATTTGAACCTGGAATTATCCGTATATCAAAAAATCTTAATGACATTTTTCAACACCAACATTCACACCATGGACCGCCTGCGAACCGCCCTGCAGCAGAACCAGTGGAAGCGTCTCCAGTCCCTGGCCCACGGCCTGAAGGGCACCAGCGGCAATATCGGGGCGGATAAAATAAGCCGTCTGGCTGAAAAAATAGAGCATTACTGCAACCATGAGCATGAGACCAGCGGCGCAGCCGATAAAACCGATATCAACGACCTGCTCCGGGATCTTGAAACCCATCTGAAACGGCTGATGACCCAGATCAAAAAACAAATTCACATAAACAACACCCGGCCGGCCCGGGTTTGTTCAGAAAAAGAAATCATTCACGCCCGGCCGGTAATCCGCGACCTTGCAAACGCCCTGAAAACAGCCGACCCCTTTGCCATCAGCGATGCGCTGGACCGGCTCAGGCAGATTCATTCCGGCCTGCCCCTGGCAGGCATTGAAAATAAAATCACTGAATACGACTATGACGAGGCCACTGATTTACTAAACGATCTGTTAAACCGGTATCCCGGTCAAGGCACATCACCCGCCGATAGGGAGAAATTATCGCATGAGCACAAAACACCCCCTGATATTAATCGTTGATGACAATCCCATCAACATTGATCTGCTGCTGAACATTTTAAAAGGCGACTATCAGTTCGGCATTGCCAAAAACGGCGCCAAAGCCCTGGCGTATCTGGAAAGCAATATACCGGATCTGATTCTGCTGGATGTGATGATGCCGGAAATCGACGGATTTGAAGTGTGCAAAAAAATCAAGGCGGACCCGGCATTTAAAAATGTTGAAATCATTTTCATTACCGCGCTTTCCGATGCCAAATACATTGCCAGGGGCTTTGATATCGGGGCCGTGGATTATATCACCAAGCCGTTTAAAGCCGCGGAAGTCAAAGCCCGGGTGCAGACCCACATGTCGCTGAAAAGAATGAAACAGGCCCTGAACGACCAGAACCTGATACTGGAAGACCAGGTCAAAATCAAGACCCTGGAACTCCAGGAAATGTTTAATGCCACGGTTGCCGGCATGGCAATGATGGCGGAAAGCCGGGACCCCTATACCGCCGGGCACCAGCACCGGGTGGCCGCATTTGCTTCTGAAATCGCCAGACATATGAAATTGCCGGAAAATCAGATCGAAGCCATCCGGATCTCCGGCCTGCTGCATGATATCGGCAAAATCCGGACCCCGGTATCCATTTTAAACCGGCCGGGCAAACTGTTCAGGGCGGAATGGGAGCTGATCAAAACCCACCCGGTGGTGGGGTATAAAATTTTAAACCAAATCCCCTTTCCCTGGCCCATAGCGGAAATTGTGTACCAGCACCATGAGCGGATTGACGGCAGCGGATATCCCCGGGGCCTGAAAGGCAGTGACATCCTGCTTGAAGCCCGCATCATCGCCGTGGCCGATGTGGTGGAAGCCATGAGTTCCCACCGCCCCTACCGGCCGGCCCTATCCCTTAAGTCCGCGTTCAATGAACTCAAAACCCACAAAGGCACCTTGTTTGACCCGGATGTGGTGGATTCCTTTATCAGCGAATCGTCTGCCATTCTCAGCAAGGCCAAAGCCGAGACCCCCATCACCTTCAACGGCCTTGAAGCAGACATGGCCGAAGACATGGCGGCAATCAATCCACAAATTGACCTTCACTGATTTTTACCGCTACCGGATTTTCATCCACAGCAGTTTTGCCATTTCCGGGCCGGGATTCACCCACCCGGTGGGCAAAACGGTTTTAAGATAAAGGGTATCCCCGGCCGTCAAATTCCTGGATCCACCGGGAGTAAGCATTTTCAGCGCACCGGAAAGAAGGTGCCCGGCTTCTTCGCCTTTGTGCACAAAAAAATGGGCCGGCAGTTTTTTTTCCGGCAAAATCTGAACAAGATACAGTTCCGCCCTGCCGTCCAGATCCGGCGGGGTGAGCTGTTGGGCGAAAATACTGTCTCTGGGCATATCCGGCAGGGTGATGTTCACCGCGTTCTCCCGGGGGAAAACCGTTTTCACCGGCAGGGTGTGGTCCTGAAAAAACGATCCCGGCTCCACGGAAAGGTGTTCCGCGATTTTAAAGAGCCCGGGCAGGGACGGATAAATCAGGTTGCTTTCAATCTGGGAAACATTGCTGGGCGTTACCCCGATGTGTCTTGCCAGTTCTTTCTGGGACATGCCCTGGGTTTTCCGGATCTGTTTGATCCGGCTTCCCAGATCGTGCCGGGCCGCTATCTTTCCCTCGCCTTCCAGCACCACTTTTTCACTGTCCGCGGTATAATAAAACGGCTCTGCCAGGGCTTTGGGGGACCGTTTCTCCGCTTTCAGAATCTGGAGGGCGGATTTGCCCCGCTTCACAGAAAGATCCAGTGCCACCTGGGCGATCTGGTTGATATGGGCTTTTAATTTTCCGGAATGGGCCCCTTTTTCAATGATCCAATAGGCAATGGTGTCCAGTTCATAGAGCCTGGGGCAGGACCGGGAATAAAATTTCAAAACAGGATCTTCCCCTTCCCACAAATCCTGCATGCCGGTGAGACTTTCGATAACCAGACGCACATCGCCGGTGAGGGTTTTGTGCAGCCCGTAAATGGCCTCTGCCACTTTTTCCGGCTTCCAGGGTTCCGTCACCCGGATCACCTGATAGGGCCACTGGGCCCCGTCTTTTTCATAAAACTTGTTAAAGACCGCTGACCTGTCCCCCTTGCCGTTGGTAAAACAGTCCAGAATGGTGAGCTGCTGATTTTCCGCAAGGACTCCGAGTTTATCCACCAGATTTTTCGGGGACCGGTCAAAACTGACATAAATGATCGGCTTTTTCTGTTTATGGGATTCTTTGATAAAATTGTTGCAGAAAACCCCTGCCAGGCTGCCGGCATCATCATACAAGATCACATTATCACCAATGTATAAACCGCCCAGCAGCTGGTCCAGACCCGCAATTCCAGAAGATACCCGTTTCTTTTTCATCAGAAGCCTTTCCTTAAAAACTTGAAAAATAAATGATTTTTTCCGATACAGAATTCAGGAAATTAAGTTGAACTAAACTAAAAAATTTCACCCCCTCTGTCAATATCCGCTTTCATCGTTGCACTTTCACCTTCGCGCTTTCACTTTTCACCTCAATGTCATTAACTTAGACTATATGCGTAGGGGAGGGGTTTATCCCCTCCCGGCATGGGTCGCCTTTTTCACGGGAGGGGGTAAACCCCTCCCCTACATTGAAACCTCTTAAGTTAACGACATTGCCTTTCACCTTCGAGCTTCGAGCTTTCACCTTCGAGCTTCGAGCTTTCAGCTTCCCCCAGTTACCATTTGCATTTTAAAACATGTAATGATATTAAAAACTTCCGTCTGGCCGGCAGGAAACCGCCGGACATTGCAACCCTTTGAAAATTAACTGTATTAAAATATAATTTGATCATGATAAACCTTTTTGACAGTCACTGCCATTTAAATGACAAAGGTTATGCCAGGGACATGGATCAGGTGATCCAGCGGGCAAGAGAGGCATCGGTGGCCGCCATGATGATTGTGGGCATTACCGAATCCACCTGCACCCGGGCCCTGGACATTGCCCAAACCTATCCCGGCTGTTACGCATCCGTCGGCATTCATCCCCATGATGCCGCATCCTGCGACGACGCCATGCTTGCGCGGCTGATGGGACAGGCCCGGCACCCTCTGGTGCGGGCCTGGGGCGAGACCGGCCTGGATTTTAACCGCATGTATTCCCCCCAGGCTGACCAGGAAAAATGGTTTGTCCGGCAGCTGGAGGCCGCAAACACACTGAATCTCCCGCTTATTTTCCATGAACGGGACTCAAATGGCCGGTTTCTTGAAATCCTTGCCGCCCATTTCGCGGAAAAAGGATGCACCGGCGTGGTGCACTGCTTCAGCGGCAATGCAAAAGAACTGGATGCCTATCTCAAACTGGGGCTCCATATCGGCATCACCGGCATTGTCACCATCCAGTCCCGGGGCAAGGTTTTACGCCAACTTGTGCCCCGGATTCCGGAAGACCGGATTCTTGTGGAAACCGACGCCCCGTATCTCACCCCGGCCCCGGAGAAAAACAAAACCCGGCGCAATGAACCGGCCTTTGTGCGGTCGGTGTTCATGAAAGTTGCCCAGGTGCTGGAAAAAGATCCGGAAGAACTGGCGGACATCCTCTGGCACAATACCTGCGGGCTGTTTCAGGTGGACCCGGAAAAATTCTAAAAGGAGCAATCACAAAATGAAATTAGGCATTACCGGCCTTGCCGGATCCGGCAAAACCACGGTTTTTGAAGCATTGACCGGCGAATTTGCCGATGCGGGCGCCAAAATGGAAAACCGCCTGGCCACCATCCGGGTTCCGGACGAGCGCATTGACCGGCTCAGTGAAATTTTTAATCCCAAAAAAACCATTTACGCCCAAGTGGAATATTTTCTGCCCGGAAAATCCTCCCGCCCAAAAGATACTTCAAAAGAGGACGCGACCTGGACCGCCCTGCGGGACGCGGATGCCCTGATCCATGTGGTGCGCAATTTCAAACTGTTCGGACTGGAAGCACCAAACCCGGCAGGGGATTTTTCCGCCCTGGATCAGGAGCTGATTCTTATGGATTTCGCCCAGACGGAAAAACGGCTGGAGCGAATGGAAATGGAAGCCCGGAAAACCAATAAAACCGATCCCGAAGAACGGGATCTGGTGCATGAATGCCACCGGATTTTGGAATCTGAAAACCCGCTGCGCAGAACCCCGGAGCTGGCCGGCGCCCCCAAATTGCGCGGATATGCGTTTTTGTCCGGCAAACCCATGCTGGTGCTGTTTAACAACGAAGATGAAGACGACGGCCTGCCCGCAGCAGATGCGGCATTTGAAGGGGAAAACCGCATGATCATCCGGGGAAAACTGGAACATGAACTGGCCCAGATGCCCCCGGAAGAAGCCGCGGAACTGCTCCAGGAATTTGATATATCCGCTTCCGCCACGGACCGGGTTGTCAATGAATCCTATAACCTTCTGGGGCTGATCTCGTTTTTCACGGTGGGCGAAGATGAAGTCCGGGCCTGGACCATCAAAAAAGGCACCGTGGCGGTGGATGCCGCGGACGTCATTCATTCGGATATCAAAAAAGGATTTATCCGGGCCGAAGTGATCTCCTATGATGACTTCATGGCGGCCGGCTCCATGGCCAATGCCAAAAAACAGGGTACGCTGCGCCTGGAAGGCAAGACCTATGAGGTGAAGGACGGGGATATTATTAATTTTCGGTTCAATGTCTAAAAAATGAAGATTGGCAGCCTCTGCCTGAAGCACATCACGGTGCTGGCTCCTCTGGCCGGCATCACCAACCTGCCGTTCCGGCGGATGGTCAAGGAAGCCGGATGCGGTCTGGTCTGCTCTGAAATGATCAGTGCCAATGCCCTGTCTTACGGCTCAAAAAAAACCATCAACATGATGCAGACGCACGCCGCGGAACGGCCCGTCTCCATCCAGATTTTCGGGGCCGACCCCGATCTCATGGCCCATGCCGCGGACATGGCCCAGGCCGCAGGCGCAGACATTATAGACATTAATTTCGGATGTTCGGTCAAAAAAATTTTAAAAAGCGGGGCCGGCGCGGCCCTGATGAAAGATGCGGAAAAATCCCGACGGATTTTATCCGCGGTCCGAAACCGCATCTCTATTCCGCTGACGGTAAAAATCCGGTCCGGCTGGGACCCGTCCGGCAAAGATGCCCTTCTGATTTCACAAATTGCCCGGGACTGCGGGGTGGATGCTGTCACTGTTCATCCGCGCACCGCCACCCAGGGATTTTCCGGAAAAGCCGACTGGGCCTTGATCCGGCAGGTAAAAGACACGATTTCCCTGCCGGTCATCGGCAACGGCGATATTGCTGTTCCTGAAGATGCCCGCGACATGCTGGCCCAAACCGGGTGCGACGCTGTGATGGTGGGCCGGGCCGCCATGGGCAATCCCTGGATTTTTTCACAGATTCACGACCTGCTGGCCACGGGCCGGTACGAGGAAGTGACCATGGAAGAGCGGTTTTGTTTTATGAAAAAATACGCCGCCGCATCTGTGGAATATATTGATGAAATTCATGCCTGCCGCATGATGCGCAGCCGGCTCACCTGGTTTGTGAAAGGCCTTCCCGGCAGCCGCCGGTTCAGGGAATCCATCACCCGGATTCGGAGCCTGGACGAAGCCTGGGGGCTTATTGACGATTACGCGGCGTTTGTGAAAAATGATGAATGATGAATGATGAATGATGAATTCTTTTTCCATTTCCTGTAACAAATGATTACGCTTGACATGCTGTTGCCGGTTCCAGATAAGGCGCAAACAGATAGCGGATTTCTTCCAGCTGGGATTCAATGGCCATGGGAAAGGTCTGGGTAAAGACATCCAGCAGCACAATGGCGTTCACCGAAGACTCGGTAAAGTCCGCGTGACGCAGCCGCTCGGCCATATTCATGTTCAGAAGGTTGAGATTGCTGTAAATCCGGCTCAGCCCGTCAAAACTCACTTCACGGAGGAGATTCTGCTGTTTCATAAAATACTGGGCCAGCAGATACATGCCGCTGGCCCGGAAAATGGTATCCGCTTCCGTGGCCAGGGGCAGATGAAACCTTACCATGGGCCGGAAAAAAGCGGTATGCGGACACCCGCTGGCCGGAAACAGCACCCCGAGCATGGAACTGATGGCCCGCTGAGCCGTGGTATGCTCAAACACATGCCGGTCCGGCAGCAGCACCTCCACATCCATTTCTTCATAGGAGCTGACGGCTTTAAACCGATTGACCACTTCCACCAGGTTGACCGCCACCGGGCAAAAGGGAAATTCAGCTTCCTTAAGCTGGCAGTGGGGGCATTGCTGATACCCGAGACGGGTCCAGAACGGCAGTTCCCCTGAAGGTTTGTCCAGAAGCACCAGGGTGCGGGGATCCATCCGGATATCAAACACAACGGGAGGGTCCTCTCCCATTCGGAAAATATAGGTAATCCGGAACGCTTTCATCTATTATTCCTGAATATCATGTTAAGTCATCGTATCCGCAAAAACCCGTCAATTCAGCGTCAATACGCCGGTTTCAAACAGATCGCAGCAAATATCCACCACTTCCGGATCAAACAGAACCCCCCGATTTTTCCTGATTTCTTCCAGGGCCAGGCCGATGCCCAGGGCCGGACGGTAGGGCCGGTGGGAGCCCATGGCTTCGACCACATCCGCCACCGCAATAATCCGGGCTTCCAGCAGAATCTCATTTCCGGAAAGCTTGTTCGGGTAACCGGTGCCGTCCATGCGCTCATGGTGCTGATACACAATTTCCGCCAGGGGAAACGGAAATTCAATTTCCTTGAGTATTTTAAATCCCGTAATGGGATGCTCTTTCATAATATTAAATTCCGCCGCGGACAGCCGGGTTGGCTTGCAGAGGATTTCCGCGGGCACGGAAAGTTTGCCGATGTCATGAATCAGCCCCGCCATTTTAAGATACCGGAGCCGTTCCGGTTTAAAATTCATATGCCGGGCAATGGCCACCGCGATTTCCGCCACCCGTTCCTGGTGACCGGCCGTATAGGGATCCCGGGATTCCACGGTAAGAGACATGGCCTTGATGGTGCTTTCCAGCATCCGGTTCAGCCGCTCGTTGGCACTGTGCAGATCCCGGGTCTGATCATAGATAATATTTTCCAGATTCTTCACCTCAAACTGGCTCTGGAGATCCAGGGCCCGGCGGCGAATGGCATTGGCCACACTGATAAGCACCTGATTTTTCTGAAACGGTTTCAGCAGAAAATCATACGCGCCCATGGACAGGGTGGATTCCGCGGCTTTTTCGCTGGTATTGCCAGAAATCATCAGAATCGGCACGGACGGATGTTTGGCCCTGATCTCAGAGAGCAACTGCACGCCGGATTTTCCCGGCATCACCACATCGCTCATCACCAGATCAAAACTCTTGTGCTTTAAAAAACTCAAGGCTTCTTCGGCACTTTCCGCCAGTTCGCATGCATACCCCTCCGGTGTGAGAATTTTTCTCAGCAGGTTCCGTATGGACCCATCATCATCCACGATCAGAATTTTGCCCCGCTGAAAAACAGCGCCGTTGGGTACGGCAATTTTTTCATTACCGTCCCGGGCGGTTTCACTTGTTGCAATGTTCATGGCTCAGACACTCCTTTGATCTGGTGGTTATTTAGATATAGGCAATAACATCAGCCTGCTGGGCAATCGCAATCACCCGCTCATCATCAATGGGTTCTTCAAACTGCACATGCACGGTGCATTCTCCCAGCGGATGGAATTTCAAAGACACCACACTACCGGTTTTTATCAGTTCGTGGGTCAGGCCGTACTGGGTGTAACTGGCCGAGACCATGATGCGGCTGTTGTGCAGACAGGCGGCATCACCAATTTTCAGATTTTTTACAAACAGTCCCAGGCCGCCGGCGGAAATATCCGTCATTTTGCCGTTCATGCGGCCTTCAATGGGCTGGCCGTTCTCATCCAGCCGCCGAAGCTCGGCCATGAGTTCGGCCTTATACCGCTGATAGGCCCGCCGGTTTCCGGTTTCCGGCCGCTCCTGGCGGTTCTGAATCTCAAGCTGCTTGTTTTCGCAGTATTGAAACAGCCTGGATTCAATATTATGATGCTCGCGCACAATGCCCTGGTAATCCGCTTTCTCCAGATAAGACAGTTTTGAGATATCCGCCGCAATCAGATTGGTGGTATGATTGGTCAGGGTAAAAAAGGTTTCAATGCCTGCGATGTCGCCCGGCCCCAGAACACCGATGGCCACATTTTTCCGGATATTGTAATCAAAATATTTGATTTTCAGCCGGCCGGAATGAATAAAATACAGCCGGGTGTCGCAGTTTCCCTGCTGAAACACGGGCTGATTGGGCCGGACAACAAAATCCTTTAATGCAAAATAAAACGCCGCAGCTTCCGCACTGGTGAACTGGTTGAAAAGATCAGCCCAGGGCCGGATTTTTTCCGGGTCCATAGCGCTTTTTTTGCGGTTCTCAATGAATTCCGCGGATTTTACAATCAGGTGAATGGCATTGGGTGCTTCTTTGACCAGCCGGGTGTGAAGGGCCTGGGCTTTTTCAAAGTTGGATTGGTTGGTGTAGTAAACAATCGCCTCGAAAATTTTTTTGATCAGCGCTTCTTTAGAACCGGGGGCTGAAGTTCCGGCAGACTGCAGGGCAACACCTCGCCGGGGTTTTTCCGTTTTATTGTTTTCAGTCAAAGCCACCTCGTGTAAATGAATAACCTTTGATTTTCCGCCCGCCGGCAGGGCAAAACCCGGTTGCGGCGGCCCGGCTTCCGGGTCGGTGCCATGGTTTTTTTCTGTCAGTTTTCCGGGGGCGGTTGAGCCGGGTTGCATGCCTGATGGTTTCCTTTTATTATTCATTTCTGATCCGATAATATATAATGCAAAGACCGGGCCAGTTTTTAAAAAATAAAAAATATCAGGTTTTCAGGCAGTTAAAATTTTTAGAAATAATAGGAGCCCTGCTTCTATTATGAAACAGGAAAATTTTTCCTGTCTGGCAAGAATCACTTTCCGGCAAAACAGGAACCGCTGGAAAATCACCGGGACATCATTGGGATCTTATCGGGGGGATCTTATCGGGGGGATCTTATCGGGAAATATCATACTTTTTGAGCAGCGCGTACAAACGGGACTGGGACAATCCGGAGATACGGATGGCGTGCTGCACATCCCCCCGGGTATGGGCCATCAGATCCCGGAGATACTGTTTTTCAACAGCGCGAATGGCGGATTCCCGCGCTTCCCGCAGGGAAGGAAATTCGGTGCAACGCTCTGGTTCAGGCAACACCGGGGATCTTTTTTCCGGTGTCGTTTCCCTTGTATTTTCAACGACATTTTCAGCGACATGTTCCGGGGCAATGGACTGCCGGGCAAAACAGGCCCGCACCCGAATGGGGAGATGGTGAGGAAACAGGGTGGTGTCATTTCTGGCAATGGTAAATACATTTTCCATGGCATGAATCAGCTCCCGCACATTTCCGGGCCAGTCATAGGCCATGAGCACATCAAAAAAATCCGGCGAAAATTTCTTGGGCGCCATGTGCTGCTGCTCGCACAGCAGGCTGATCCAGTGCCGGGCAATGTCTTTGATATCCTGAGACCTTGATTTTAGTGGCGGCAGATGAATATTGAAAGTTTGAATCCGGTACAGCAGATCCTTGCGAAACATCCCGGCATCCGCCATGGCCCCCAGATCCCGGTTGGTGGCCGCCACCAGCCGGAAATCACTTTTGACTTCCTGATTGCTGCCAATGGGCCGGAACCGGTTTTCCTGAAGCACCCGCAGAAATTCCTTTTGATGCATTGCGGACAGTTCCCCCAGCTCATCGAGAAACAGGGTGCCCCCGTCCGCCTCCCGGATCAGGCCGGACCGGTCCTTTTGCGCGCCGGTGAACGCCCCTTTTGTGTGACCGAACAGCATGCTGTTGGTTAGCGATTCCGGCAAAGACGCGCAGTCCACCACCACAAATTTTTTGGAGGACCGGAAACTGTTGGCATGAATGGCCCGGGCAAACAACTCCTTGCCCGTGCCGGTTTCGCCGGTGATCAGCACATTAACATCGCTGCCCGCCACCTGGGCCACCCTGGTAAGACAGGCTTCCAGGGCCGGACTGGTGCCGATGATGCCTTCCCGCTTCAGTATGGACGTATGGCGGCGTTGCTTTTTTTCCTCCCGGTACTGAAGCACCCGGTTGAGCTGAAGCAAAATATCCGCCATCAAAGGAGGTTTCTGAAGATATGTCCACGCCCCGCTGCGAATGGCCAGTTCGGCCCCATCCGGATCCCCCGCGCCGGTGATGATGATGACTTCCGGTCCGGAGCGCACCTGCTTGAAGGCGGCAAGGGCATCCAGCCCGTTTCCGTCCGGAAGGTTCACATCCAGAAACACCACGGCAAAATCACCGGATTGCGCCTTTGCCAGCCCCTGTTTCAGGCTCAGGGCGCTTTCTACCGCGTGTCCCTGGGTTGAAATGGTCTGCCCCAGAAACTTGCACACCGAGGGCTCATCATCAATAATCAAAATATCTGCCACTTAATTTCTCCTTTTTTCTTCCCTTTCCTCCTCTATGGCCCGGCGCACATTGATTTGCAGATCTTTTGCGGAAAACGGTTTCGGAATAAACTGCAGTCCCTTGTCCAGTATCCCGAAATGGGCAATGGCATTGGCTGTATACCCTGAAATATAAAGCACTTTCAACTCCGGACACAATGGCATGAGTTTTTCCGCCAGTTCCCGCCCGTTCATGGCCGGCATTACCACATCCGTTAACAGCAGATGAATTTTATCTGCTGAGGTTTCCGCCAGGCGGATGGCCGCAGCCGGTGTTTCCGCGGTCAGCACCCGGTATCCCATGTTTTTGAGCATGGAGCGGGTCATTTTCAGAATGGCTGCTTCATCCTCCACCACCAGGATGGTTTCATGACCCCGCATCTCAACAGGCATTGCTGATTTTTGCTGTTTTGCGCGCATTTCCGGCGCCTGCCGGGGGATATAAATTTTAAAGGTGGTGCCCATCTCCGGCTCGCTGTAAACATTTATAAATCCGCTGTTTTGTTTGATAATCCCGTAAATGGTGGCCAGCCCCAGACCGGTGCCCCGGCCCACGTCCTTGGTGGTGAAAAACGGCTCAAACAGATTGGCCTGGATTTCCCGGCTCATGCCGCACCCATTGTCGCTCACGGCCAGCACCACATAATCGCCGGGCACAAATCCCGGGTTATCACGGCAATAGCTGGCATCCAGGGTTCGGGTGGCGGTTTCAATCACGATTTTTCCACCATCGGGCAGCGCGTCTTTGGCATTGACGCAGAGATTGGCCAGAATCTGGTCGATCTGGGTGGGATCCATTTTTACCGGCCAGATATGGGCCGCGGGTTTCCAAATCAAATCAATGTGTTCATCAATCAGCCGCCGCAGCATCCGGAGCATGCCCTCCACGGTTTCGTTCAAATCCATGATTCGGGGGGCAATGGTCTGTTTGCGGGCAAATGCCAGAAGCTGGCGGGTCAGGTCCGCGGACCGTTCGGCCGCCTGAAAAATTTCCTGCAAATCATCGTACAGGGGAACCGCCGGATCTGTTTGTTCCATGGCCAGTTCCGCATGCCCCAGAATAATGGACAGCATATTGTTGAAATCATGGGCCACGCCGCCGGCCAGGCGGCCCACGGATTCCATTTTCTGGGCCTGGAGGAACTGTGCCTGAAGTTTTGCCCGTTCTGATTCCGCCTGCTTCCGGTCTGTGATGTCGGCCAGGGTAATAAAATTCAACCGGTCCGCGATCCGCATCCGGAACTCTATGTCTTTCACCGTAGCGTCTTTGCAGGTCACCTGAGCTTCAAACGGTGCGATTTCAAAATTGGTTTTTTTGGCGATGTCAACCTGGGCGGCCCAGTCCCGCCGGACGGCCTTTCGCACCTCCGAATCCGGGAATGCCAGGGGCCACCAGTCTTTTGCCGTTTGAATGTCCTCTTTTGTATACCCCAGCATTTTTGTAATTTTTTGGCTTAAATAAATATTTTTTTCCGCATGATCTTCAATCACCACCCCCACCGGCGCCATCTGGGAAAACAGCCGGAACCGGGCCTCGCTTTCCCGAAGCGCGGCTTCGGCTTTTTTCCGGTCGGTAATATCCCGGGAAACGCCATAAATGCCCGCCAGCCGACCGGATTCATCCCGAATGCCCCGGATCGTGTTGTCCATCCAGACGCTGCGGCCGTCTTTATGATAATATTCCACTTCAATGGAGATCACCC
The DNA here is from genome assembly GCA_011390465.1 of Desulfobacteraceae bacterium. GTDB lineage: Bacteria > Desulfobacterota > Desulfobacteria > Desulfobacterales > Desulfosalsimonadaceae > SURF-3. The sequence goes on along the minus strand of JAABSH010000016.1, from coordinate 51,449 downwards.
GGTCCGGATCAACATCCGGTTCATTATCCCTCGCCATTTCAAAAATAAGTGTCTTGGTGACCCGGGCAAAGGATTCCGGAGTCATAATATCAACCGGTGCCTGCCGCATCCGTTCTTCCGGTGTATATCCAAAGACTTTTTTCACGGACGGACTCACATAGGTGGTCTTTAACTCAATATCCAGAGTCCAGACAATATCCCCCATTTTTTCTGCCAGGGTCCGGAATTTTTCTTCCTTGTCCCGCAGGGCTGCTTCGGCATTTTTGCGGTCAGTGATATCCTCCAGGGTTTCCACGGCCCCGAGGACTTTTCCTAAGGAATCCCGGATTACCGACGCGGTGAAGCGCAGCCATTTACCGCTTTTCCCGAGACTCGGGAAAAAATCCGTGGCTTCCATGGCCTCGTCGATCAATCCTGGCTGAATTTTTTTCTCTTCGTACCATCGGGGAAAAAGGGCCGGATCACCCTCCAGCAGCAAATCCGCCAGGCAGGGCTGTTCGTCCGGGTAAAATGCCCGCCAGTGATCTTTTGTGCCCAGCACGACCCCGGCCGGGATGCCGCTCAGCACTTCCATGGCCCGGTTCCACCGGCGCACCCGATGGTTTTCATCGATCACAAACGTGGGCACCGGCGCGCCCTCAAAAAAGGCCGTCAGCCGGGTCTCCCGGGTACGCAGCTCAGCGAGAAATTTTGATGCGTCTGCCGTATTTTCCGAATTTCGATTGCCTTTGTGGGTTTTTTTGCTGTCCATGACTCCCCGTTTGCGTCAATGATGAAATATGAATGATGAATGATGAATTTTTGCTTCCATCTTCTTCAACAAATGATTGCCCCTGAAAATCATCCGGTTGTTTGTATGCCCTTACGGGCACACTACGAGCCAGAGGAACGCAGTTCGTAGTGACGCCGTCAGGCGTTATAAACAATGATGAATGCGGAATGATGAATGATGAATTCTTTTTCCACGCGCATCACCAGGTATTTTTCCCTGAAAACCGTCCAGTTGTTTGTATGCCCTTACGGGCACACTACAAGCCGGAATATCCCGGTTCGTAGTGACGCCGTCAGGCGTTTACAGGGAACCTGCCAGGGTCAATCATCATAAATCTTAAAACCCGGATAATATTTTTCCGCGCATTCCCGGCAGATACTATGCGTGAATTCCGCATCAGAGTGTTTTCGAATATAGGTTTCAATCTGATTCCAGTACCCCTTGTCATCTCTGATCTTTTTGCAATGGGAGCAGATGGGCAGCAATCCGCTTAACGTTTTAACTTTTTGCAGGGCCTGGTTCAGCGCTTTTATGGTATCGTTAAGTTTTATGTGGGTTTTTATCCGGGCTTTGACGGTCATCAAATTGAATGGCTTGGTAATATAATCCACGGCCCCGATCTCAAACGCCCGGGCCGCATCCATAAGTTCCGACACTGCTGTAACAAATATCACCGGAATCTCTTTGGTGCGGTCATCTGCTTTCAATCGCCCGCACACTTCATATCCATCAAGACCCTTCATCATAATATCAAGCAGTATCAAATCCGGCTGAATATCCCCGCCCGCGACGCTCAGGGCCTGTTCTCCGGATTTAACGGCCATGATTTTATAATCATCACTTAAAAAGCCGGTTAACACTTTGATATTCTGTCGGTCATCGTCCACAATCAGAATTCGGTGGGATTTTTCCATTTTTTCGGTCCTTGTTCCTTTCCTGACAGCAAATTTGATTCCGGCCCTGCTGTTTGGCCCGGTACAACGCCGTATCCGCTTGCCGGATCAGATGTTCCGGCAATATTGATGCCGTTATCTTTGTGCTCATCACGCCCATACTGACGCTGACATACGGACAGATACCCGAGGCGGCATGGGGTATTTTTGCTTCAGCCACGGCTTGTTGAATGCTTTCAGCAACATACAGCGCACCAGACCCGTCCGTTTCAGGGAGAATAACGGCAAACTCTTCTCCGCCATAACGGGCCGCAAGATCAAAAGGCCTTCTAACACTTTTTTTCAACACCCCCGCGATTTTTCGCAGGCAGTCATCTCCGGTTGCATGACCGTAATGGTCATTATATTTCTTGAAAAAGTCGATGTCTATCAATATGAGGGATAAAATCGTCCGGTTTCGTTCCGCACGACGGATTTCTTTTTCAATGGCCAGATCAAAGCTGCGGCGATTGGCAATTTCAGTTAAACCGTCAACGGCCGCCATTATCTCCAGAAGATCACTCTTGCGCTTCAGCTGCATGTGGGTTTTTATCCGGGCGCTCACAATCACCGGATGAAAGGGTTTTTTAATATAATCCACCGCCCCCAGCTCAAACCCCCTGGCTTCTTCATCCGGCGCATCCAATGCGGAAAGGAAAATAACCGGGATATGCATGGTGCCGGTATCTTCCTTAAGCCGTCGGCACACGGCATACCCATCCATTTCAGGCATCAAAATATCCAGCAGTATCAGATCCGGCGCTTGCGGTCCCCTCGCAGCGGTTAAAGCGACTTCACCGCTTTTGGCGGCCATCACCTGATAATTCGGCCTCAACAATTGCGCCAGCACTTTGATATTCTGGGGTTCATCATCCACAATCAGAATGCGACCGGCTTTATCCATTTGTTTCCCTTTTTTGAAGCGTTTCCATCCTTTCTTTTACCTGGGCAAAGGTATCCAGTGCTTCTTCGAAATCCAGAGAAGCCGCCTGCCGGGTCAGGGTATTCACCAGGCGGTCAAGCTCACTGTTTCTGCCGTGAAGGTACTGAAAAATTTTATGCGCTGTTTTTTCCGCGTCCGGATCCATCTCCCTGGCAAGGGTTGTGAATTTATCGCATAACCGTTCAAGTTCATTGGCCATATCTTCCGTCATAGCCGTGGCATCACCAAAGGGATTTGAGGGATCCCGCGGGTCGTCGGTTGACCAATCGGTTTCCACCAACCTGGCTGAAATCCCGTCCACCACAATTTTTAAATCATTTCCCATTTTTTTCAGGAGCGTATCATATCGCGGCCGATGACTGTTTTTAATGGCAAACTCCAGAAGTCCCGCGCTTTCATAGAGTGCCTGGGCACCAATCCCCCCGGCAACTCCTTTTAAGGTATGCACCATGCGATAAGCCGTCTGCATATCATCCCGCACAAAGGCCTGATCAATTTTTTGATCATCTGCGGCATGGTCTTCGACAAATTCCTTCAAAAGGCTCATGAAAAATTCAGGATTGCCCCCGGTCCGCTCCAGCCCGGTCTCAAGATCAATACCGGTAATATGCCCGAATATCGAACCGCCCGGTGTTTCCGGCGGAAGCGATTGCCGCGGATCAAACGCCAGCTGTCCGGTTTCCCGGGATGTCGCTCCGGTGTTCAGGACAAAAATCCATTTTTCAAGGGTTTCAAACAGCTTTTCCGCTTCCACGGGCTTTGCCACGTGGTCGTTCATGCCCGCCTCAAGGCACTTTTCCCGATCCCCGGTCAAGGCATTGGCGGTCATGGCTATAATCGGCAGCTGCCGGTCGGATATTTTTTTCCGGATAATCCGGGTGGCCTGGTAACCATCTATTTCCGGCATATTGATATCCATCAAAACAGCATCAAACCGTTCAGTGGCAACCAAATGAACGGCCTCCCGGCCGTTTTCCGCGGTGCGCACCCGCATGCCGCCCTGCCGCAGCAGTTCCCGGGCCACCCGCTGGTTTATTTTATTATCCTCCACCAGCAAAATCCGCGCGCCCCGCAATTTTTCCACTGTTTTGATTTCCCATTGATCTCTGGGTTTACCGCGTTTTTGGCGTCCGCTCGTTGACCCCACCACATTCACAATCGTGTCAAAAAGCGTGGACGGGGCCACGGGTTTATTCAGATAACTTTTAATCCCCGCCTGCCGGGCTTCTTCGATTACCCTATCACGGCCATGGGCCGTTATCATAATAATCGTTGCAATATCTGATATTTTCGATAATTTTTGAATGCGCCGGGCGGTCTCAATGCCGTTCATTCCCGGCATCATATGATCCATCAGCACCAGATGATAAGGATCGTCCGCCGGCGCGGCAGCGAGTTCCCTGATGGCGGCTTCACCGGAGGCCACACAGGTGACCCGAAAGGAAAAGGCGGAAAGGGTTGTTTCAAACATTTTTCGGGCACTGGCAACATCATCCACCACAAGCACTTTCAACCCCGCCAGATCCAGCGGCAAATTCACATCCAAAATGGCTTCTGAATCCCGCGGCATTTCAAAATCCACCTGAAAGGAAAAGCAACTGCCCTGTCCCGGACGACTGCGGACTTCGATGTCTCCGCCCATCTGCCGGATCAATTTACGGGAAATTACCAGCCCAAGGCCGGTGCCCCCGAACCTGCGGGTGGTGGAGGCGTCCGCCTGGGTGAAAGATTTAAAAAGTCCGGCAATCTGCTCCTGACGCATCCCAATGCCGGTGTCGATAACCGACACCTCAAGGGTAACTTTTTCCGTTGTTTTCCGAGCCGGACGGATCTGAACAACGACTTCCCCTTTTTTTGTGAACTTGACGGCATTTGCGGCCAGATTCAGCAGTATCTGGCCGAATCTCAGGGCATCGCCCTTGAGTTGAGACGGCGTGTCCGGCGCAAGATCAAATAACACCTCAATGCCTTTTTCATGGGCTGAGAGGGATATCATATCACTGAGATTATCCAGAACATCATCCAGATAAAAGGGGGCGGACTCAAGGGACAGCTTTCCCGCCTCTATCTTGGAAAAATCAAGAATATCGTTGATCACTTTTAGCAGCAGGTTGGAAGATTGATATACCTTTTCAAGATAATCCCGTTGCGCGGCACTCAGTTCCGTTCCCAGGCACAGGCGGACCAGTCCAATAATGGCATTCATGGGGGTGCGGATTTCATGGCTCATATTGGCCAGAAACTCGGATTTTGCATTGGCGGCATTTTCCGCCAGTCGCTTGGCATGGCGGAGCTGGACCTCTTTTTCCCGTTTTTCCGTGATGTCATCAATAATCCACACCGCGCCTTTGCCAAGATCCGGCGGCGCAATGGCTTTGCCATTGAACTGACACCATACCGTGTGGCCCTGTTTGTGTTTTAACGGGTATTCGATCTGCACAAATTCCTGTTCAGACAGCCGCCAGTAATACTTTTTTCCGAATTCCGTGAAATGCTCCTCTGATAAATGAAATTGCAGCGGCGTCCGTCCTACCATCTCTTGCGGTACATACCCCAGCATATCCGCCATGCGGTTATTGACTTTGACAAGAATACGGTTTTTGAGCACCATGATACCCACCAGACTGCTATCAAATATGGCATCATTCTCATCCAGCAGATTTTGCAGCTGTTCACTGGCTGCCTTGAGCTGGTTTGCGACATCCTCCCGCTTCTGCATTTCTTCCCGCAGTTTATCCGCGGAGACGCGGATATTCCGGTTCATGTTGAAAAAGATGCCGGCAAGCATCGTCATTGCCGCCATCAGGCCCAAAAGGCCCAGCAGATAGGGCCAGTATCTAAAAACCACATCCCTGAGGCCAATCTTTCCATAATCTTCATAGGGCCCGATTTTCAAAAATTTCAAGCATTCATGAACCTCCTGGTAGTTCAGAGGAATGGTCCAGCCGCTGCACGACGCCGCAACCGCGGCATCCGAATCAGCCGGCATATTGATGAGTGCAGCCGCAACTTTTTCCGCAAGCGCCACCGGCACATGCGAAAGCACGGCCACGGGCCATTCCGGATATTCCCGGGTGGAATGCAAAAATGGCAGGTGAACATTACCCCCGCCGTGTTCGTGAATCACATGAAACTGATTCATGCGGATTTTCTTTTCCTGATGCATCTGCTCCAGGGTATCGGTTCTCACGGTTCCGGCATCCGCGGTGCCATTCAGTACCGCATACACCACTGCATCATGGGTGCCGATGAAATTCAGGGATGCAAAATCAGCGGCCGGGGTAATGCCTGATTCCAGAATTTCCCGCCATGCCATCTGCCACCCGCCAAAGGAGGTCTCACTGACCGCGGCAACCCGCTTTCCGGCCAAGTCGGCATAAGCCCGGATGTCCGTGCGGTCTTTCAGGCAAAATACCACCCCGCCGAATTTGGTATAGGTGCCGTTCAGCCGCTTGTTTTTCAGGGTGGCAATCCGGTTGACGCCGAATTTCATTTCCAGTTCCACATAAAAGGAGGAATTGGCTAATATAAAATCAACGGATGCGCTTTTCACCATCTCTTTAATGAAATCAAATTCAATGGGCACAATAACAAACCGGTGATCCGGGATGCGGTCCGTCAGGTATACAGCCGTGGCATTCCATTGTTTCAGGCAATTCACCGGTCCCCGTTTGGCCAGTACGCCGATCTGGATCACCTTGTCCGCGGCAGCCGCATTTGCCGCCGGAACCAGCAGACTGAAAAGGATAAAAACCGCCATTATCAAATTTTTCATTTTTATTATGCCTATGCCGTAAACCATTTTTGAATGATGAATGCGGAATGCGGAATGCGGAATGATAAATTCTTTTTCCACGCGCATCACCAGGTATTTATCCCTGAAAACCGTCCAGTTATTTGTATGCCCGTAAGGCGTTATGCTTCCAAGTAATCTCTCAATCATCCCATCCTTTGCCATAGTCTTTGACCGGATACTGCCGCCACCACCGTGACAACTCCTCCCGGCCAAAGGTTTCCAAATAATCATGCAGACTGCTCCACGGCCAGTCCAGTGCCTTTTGAACATATCCATGCTTCACCGGATTGGCGTGGATATAATTCAATGTCGCGTAATAATGATCATCACTGCGCATCCGGCGATCCGCAAACCGGTGCCACACCTTCCTTTTCGGCAACCCATCTTCCCGATTCCATTGGGTGGATTTTCCATTATGCAGCCGTCCAATCCAGGGTTTGAGCAGATCAAGATCCGACCGCACCAGAATATGATAATGATTGGGTTGCACCACCCATGCGATAACCGAACGTCCAAGGTATTCGGATACTCCGTTTATCAGTGCATTGCAGAAATCTTCCAACCGCTCAGGGGATGCAAGAACCGGACGATGCTCAAAACACGCAGCAGTAATGAGAAATATATTGGTTTCACCGCCATAATGGGGCGGCCCATGCCAGGGCAGCCGGCGTTTTTTACGTCGGGCAACGACCTGTTTTCGTTCTTCAGGTGTCATGTGCCGATAGGCGTACATCGATTTTTCCATCATTCTGTATGCCCTTACGGGCACACTACGAACCAGAGGAACGCAGTTCGTAGTGACGCCGTAAGGCGATATAAATAATATTGATTTTTTGTTTTTAGCTCTGCTCCATCGTCAGCCATCCGAACCTGAAAATCACCCGGCATTCATACGCCCTCACGGGCGCACTACGAGCCGGAATACCCATGTTCGTAGTGACGCCGTAAGGCGTTATGTTTTTTCATCATTCCGCATTCATCACTCATCATTCCAACGCTTCTCTCACCTTCCGCGCCAGATCCCGCTGAGAAAAGGGCTTGGAAATAAACTGCATGTTCTCCTCCAGCACCCCTCGATGAGCGATCACATCTGCCGTGTATCCGGACATGTAAAGCACCTTGAGATCCGGATAGAAATTCCTGAGCCGATCCGCCAGATCCCGGCCGCTCATTTCGGGCATCACCACATCCGTGATCAGCAGGTCAATGGGCCCTGTCTGGGCTTTTGCGAGCTGCTCCGCGTGCGTCGGGCTGAGTGCCGTCAGAACAGTGTATCCCAGGCCTTGAAGCATTCGCGCCGTGAGTTTTAAAATGGCATCTTCATCTTCGGCCACCAGCACGGTTTCCCCCCGGCCCAAAAGTATTTGGGGCACACCCTGGTCTTCAGCAACATAAGCCTCGCCCACATGCCGAGGCAGATAAATCCGGAACGTGGTGCCGTTGCCCGGTTCGCTGTAAACCTGAACGTCGCCCTTGTTCTGTTTGACAATTCCGTAAATGGTGGAAAGCCCCAGGCCGGTGCCTTCACCCATCCCTTTGGTGGTAAAAAACGGCTCAAAAATCCGTTCCCGGGTCGCCGGGTCCATGCCCCGGCCCGTGTCGCTCACCATGAGCAGCACGTAATCCCCGGGAATGAGTTCATCCCGGTGGGCGCATTCATCTGCGTCCAGGGTCACATTTTCCGTCTCTATGGTGATTTTTCCCACCCCGTCGATGGCATCCCGGGCATTGACGCACAGGTTGGCCATGATCTGATCGACCTGGGACGGATCCATGTTCACCGGCCACAATCCCCCGCCGGGCTGCCAGGACAGATCAATGTCTTCGCCGATGAGCCGCCGCAGCATTTTGAGCATCTCCTCAACGGTTTCATTGAGATCCAGCACTTTCGGGGAAATGGTCTGGCGCCGGGCAAAGGCCAGGAGCTGGCGGGCAATATCCGTAGACCGCTGGGCCGCCTGCATGACTTCATCCAGATCTTCGCGGAGAGGCTCATTTTCCGGGATCTTGTCCAGGGCCAGTTCCGTGTACCCGAGAATCACCGCCAGCATATTGTTGAAATCATGGGCCACGCCGCCTGCCAGCCGGCCCACGGACTCCATTTTCTGGGCCTGAATGAGTTGATCCTGAAGTTTTTCCCGCTCCAGTTCCGCCTGCTTCTGCTCGCTGATATTTACCGCTGTGGTGATCAGGTACATGGGATTCCCGGCGGCATCCCGCCGCAGGGAGGTGCCCATATGCGCCCATACCACGTCGCCGTTCTTGTGAAGATATCGCTTGATAAAACGGACAGATGTTTTTTGGCCGGACAAAATCGACTCAACTTCCGCCTGATTGGCATCAATATCTTCAGGATGAGTGATGTTCTGCCATGTTGTAGCTGCAAGTTCTTCCCGGGTGTAGCCGACCATCTCACAAAAAGCCGCATTGGGCTCGAATTCTCCGGAAGGAAAGGTAAGGGCCTTGGGCACCACGGAATGATCAAAAATGTACCGAAACTTTTCCTCGCTTTCCCGAAGGGCTTCATTCGCCTGTTTTCTTTGGGTAATATCCGTGGCCACCCCCAGCATGCAATCTTTCATGAAATCGGACACCAGGGCGGTCTTGACCGTTTGAAACCATTTTTTACCACCGCCGGACGCCATAAAGGCTTCTTCATCAATCCGTTTTTCCGTATTTTTTTCAAGGACTTCACGATCATCGGCACTGAACTGCTCTGCTTCGGCCAGGCCGAGGCAATTGTTTTGCGCCAGTTCCAGATCGGTTTTTCCGATCATGGCCTCCGGCAACACACCGTAAAGGTCGGCAATGGCCTTGTTGACCAATACATAGCGGCTCTCCCGGTCCTTGACAAAAATACAGGCCGGAGAGGTGTCGATAATCTGCCGGAGAAATCTTTCACTCTCCCGCAAGGCCTGCTCCGCCTGTTTCTGAATGGAAATATCCGCGGCAATGGAAAGCACGGCAGGCTGGCCCTCCCAGTCAATGGACCGGGCCAGAACATGCAGGGGAAAGGCAGTGCCGTCTTTCCGGAAATGGGCCGATTCAAAACTGGCTTCTCCGGTCCGGGAAATCTTTTCAAACCGTTCTTCCAGCAGGGCCGCGGCTTCCGGCACATCCAGATCGTGAAGGTTGACGGCCATGAATTCGTCTTGCGTATATCCGTGCATGGCAAAGGTGCGGCGGTTGGCGAACAAAAACCGGCCATGGGTATCATGCACGGTAATGGCGGCCGGCGCGTCATCCAGCATCCGGCCCAGGAGGGCATTTTGCGCCAACTGCCGCCGGTAGGCCGTAATATCCCGCACAATGGAAAGAATCAGGCGGCTGTCGTCCGTGTCGCCCGTGTCGATGATAGTGCCGGGAATCAGCATATGCAGCACATTTCCGTCCCGGGTTTGGTAATCGGTTTCAAAATTATGCACCCATCCGTCCCGGAAAAGCCGGGCCACATATTCTTCTCTTGCCCCGGGAATCACCCAGAAGCCGACATCCCCGGATGTCCGGCCTTTCACCATTTCTTTGGAATACCCCGAAAGCCTTACAAACGCATCATTCGCCTCCCGGATTTCACCGTCCGACGCCCGGCTGATCACCACGGCATCCGGAATGGCCGCAAACACCCGGGCGAATTTTTCCTCGGACAGCCGCGTGTTTTCCCTGGCCTGTTCCAGGGCGCTTTCCGCCGCTATCCTGTGCAGGGCAATTGCCAGATCATCGGCCAGCTCCCGGAACAGGGACTGTTCTTCATCCTCATCCGCAAATGCCGGGGGCACGGAAACAGACAGGATGCCGTAGCGGTTGTCATTAAATACCAGGCGCGCGCACATTCCGGCCCGGTCTTCGTAAGCCAAGGCCAGGGGACAATCCGGGCATTCGGAAACCGGATCCCGGACCACCATAACCCCCGGCGTCTCCATCACCCGGCACACCATGGCCGGCAGGTTTCCGGCCAGCAGGTCGTGTTCAAATTCCGCAAAACCGCCGTTAAAGCCCGCGTCTGCCGTATGGAAAACACGGCCGGTGTCCGGATCCATCAACGCGATCCAGGCGTTATGATATCCCATGGATTGGGTGAGATGGTCGCAGGCCCCGGCAATCAAACGGGCGGGGTCCGGTTCCTGGACAATGAGCCGGTTCACGTTGCGGATGGCCATCAGCACCCTTTTGAAATGGGCTTCCCGGGTCTCGGCATCGGCCAGGCGGACCACGAGCGGCGGGCCGTCTCCCACAATGGCGTCAATTTCCCCTTTTCGCACGGCGGCCAGAGCCGATTCCGCTGCTTTCAGGCGGCGCAAAAGGTCGTCATAGGAGGGTCGGTTATCCTGATTCTGATTCATGTTTATTTCCTCGTAAATACGGTGGACAGGGCCTGGTCATTGCTCAGATTTCCGAAAATCAGCGTGCCGGGTCCGGGTTCCAGCACCTGCGTGGTAATGATAACGATAATGATGAGTGATGAATGATGAATGATGAATTTGTTTTCCACCCTCAGCCTCAAGCATTTAAATCTGAAACCCATCCGGCTGTTTGTATGCCCTCACGGGCACACTACGAACAAGGGTACCCCAGTTTGTCGTGACGCCGTCAGGCGGTATTAATAATGATGAATGCGGAAGGATGAATGATGAATTTGTTTTCCACACACATCAGCCCGCCTGCCAGAAGACGTTGCAAAATCGGTCGGCACGAAGGCCGCCCCTACGAGGCCCGAGGCTTTTGACCCGCTCGTAGGGCCGGCCACCGTGCCGGCCGAAGTACGTATGCCCTCACGGGCACACTACGAACCAGGGTACCCCAGTTTGTCGTGACGCCGTCAGGCGGTATATTTTTTCCTCATTCCGCACTCATCATTCATCATTCCGCATTGTTTTTCCCTGTCCAGTTTTCGACTTTCAGTTTCCTGATCCGCCGGAACTCTTTTTCATTGTTGGTCACAAAGACCAGATCCCGGCTGATGGCATGGGCTGCGATCAGCGTGTCCAGTGATCCGATGGGCATTCCTCTTTTTTCCAGTTGACACCGGATGGTTCCATAGACATTTGCCGCATTCTGATCATAGGCGAGAATTTCAAAGGGCAAGAGAAATTCCTCCAGGCGCGTTTTATTTTTCTTTTGTTGACTGCTTTTTGCGACACCATATTGCAACTCGGAAACTGTAACCGTGGATATTGCGATTTCTCCGGGTTCGCATTGCCGGCATCTTTTAATCACCGCCACCGGGCACTGGTTCATGATGTAAATGCACATGTTGGTATCAAGCAAATACTTCATCAAGGCCCTTTCTTTCCTGTTCTTCCGGCTGATTTCGCGCTTCCATAAAAGGCGCAGTGTGCTTCATGAGGTTTTGTTCCCAAACATCCCAAACCGAATCATTTTTCGGAATGAGCAGCACTCCTTCCGGCGTCTTTTTGATATACACCTCACACCCTTTAAACCGAAACGCCTTGGGTAGCCGAACCGCCTGGCTACGGCCATTGATAAATAATTTCGCTGTTTCCATAATTCGCCTCCAAAATTTAATATATATCAAAAAATATATATTTTATTTTTCCGAAAGTCAACGGGGGATGCAATGATGAATGATGAGTGATGAATTCCTTTTCCACCCGCATCAGCCCGCCTGCCAGCAGACGGGCAAAGCCGGTCAGCACGGTGGCCGCCCCTACGAGGCCCGAGACGTTGACCGGCTCGTAGGGCCGGCCACCGTGCCGGCCTTAAATAAGCCAGCCCGCCGTGCCGGTCGAACTACGTAGCCCTCACGGGCACACGACGCGCCAGGGTACCCCAGTTTGTCGTGACGCCGTCAGGCGGTATATTTTTTTCCGCATTCCGTATTCATCACTCATCATTCATCATTTTGATATCATTTCTCATTCCGAAAGCGCCTGCCGCACCTTCATTGCCAGATCCTTTCGTGAAAACGGCTTCTGAACAAACACCACCCCGTCGTCCAGGACCCCGTGATGGGCAATGACATTGGCGGTATATCCGGACATGAACAGCACACGAAGGTTTGGATACCGGCGTTTAAATTTTTCAGACAAATCCCGGCCGTTCATTTCCGGCATGATCACATCTGTCATCAGAAGATCAATTTCCCCCTCATGCGCGGCGGCCGATGCTTCGGCCTGGGCCGCGCCGGCCGCGGTCAGCACCTGGTAGCCGAGAGATTCCAGCATTTTCTCGGCCATGGCCAGAATGGTCTCATCATCTTCCACCACCAGCACGGTTTGGCCGGACCCTGTTGGAATTACGTCTGCCTTGAGTTCCGCACGTTTCTCCGGGGCTGCCAGGTGCCGGGGAAAATACAGCCGGAATGTGGTGCCGGAACCGGGTTCGGAATAAACATTCATAAATCCGTTGTTTTGTTTGACAATGCCGTACACTGTGGGCAGCCCCAGGCCCGTGCCTTCTCCCACGCCCTTGGTGGTAAAAAAGGGCTCATAGATGTTTGCAAGGGTTTTTGCATCCATGCCGCAGCCGTTGTCTGTTACCGCCAGCATGACAAAATCGCCGGTAACCGCTTCCGCATGATCCTGACAATACGCCTGGTCAAAACTTTTCCGGTCCGTTTCTATGGTGATTTTACCGACATCGGTGATGGCGTCTCTGGCATTCACGCACAGGTTGGCCAGAACCTGATCAATCTGGGCCGGATCCATTTTCACCGGCCACAGCCCGGGCCCGGGATGCCAGGCCAGATCAATATCTTCCCCGATGAGCCGCCGCAGCATCCGGAGCATGCTTTCCACGGTTTCATTTAAATCCAGCACCCTGGGAGCAATGGTCTGCTGACGGGCAAAGGCCAGGAGCTGGCGGGTGACGTCCGCGGCCCGCTGACCCGCGGCCTGAATTTCCAACATATCCTCATGCAGGGGATTTTCCGGCGCAATCCGGTCCAGGGCCAGCTCCGCGTATCCCAGAATCACAGAGAGCATATTGTTGAAATCATGGGCCACGCCCCCGGCCAGACGACCGATAGACTCCATTTTCTGGGCCTGAACAAGCTGACCTTGAAGCTTTTTCCGCTCGGAAATGTCAAAGGTAAACCCTTCAATGAAAAACGATCCATCCGGCTGGTGCGCTTTGACACTGGCGTTCATGTTAAGCCACAACCGCCTGCTGTCAATTGTTCGTGCCTCATATTCAAAATCCTCGACCTTTCCTTTTTCCCTTAACAACTGTAAAAAGGTTTCCCGCCTTTCGGGCCTGACATAAAGTTGCGTCCCTATGTTTGCATAATAATTTATTGCCGCCTGAGGGGAATCTGCGCCCAAGATACGCGCCATTGTGGTATTCATAAGCAGGGCTTTTCCCTGGGAACTTGTGCGGAAGATGCCTACCGGCGCATTTTCAAACAAATCGCGGTATTCTTCTTCACTCCGGCGCAGGGCTTCGGTGCGGAGGGTCACCTGGCGGCGCAGCATCCGGTTCCACACAAAAAATCCGGCCAAAAGCATCCCCAGCGGCACCAAAACAATTGCCGCATACCGTAAAATGCTGAAAAAATCCGGCGCAAGCGGTTGATATCCGCCCATCCATTTTTCATAAATGCGACGGTACTCGCCGGTGTCCTGAATACTTTTAAGTCCTTCGGAAAGCCTCGCCAGCAGGGCTTTCTGACCGTTGGGCACGGCAAAACAATATTCCGGGGACAGCAGGGGATCATCTCCGACTTCCAGGTGATCCCATCCGTATTTGCTGATCCAGTAAAAAGCGGTCATCCGGGCCACAAGAGCGCAATCATAGCGGCCGTCCGCCAGTTCCCGCAGGGCCGCTTCCTGGGCATCCACAGTGGAAATGGATTCTCCCAGATTGTTTTCCACGGCAAAATCATGCATGATATCGCCTTTCTGCACCACGATATCCAAACCGGCCAGATCCTCTGCACTGCCGGGCACATCACTGCCTTTTCGCACCACGGCCACGCAATGGTTCACGATGTGAGACGGTGTAAAATCAAAGGTCTTGTCCCGCTCCGGGGAATAAAACAGGCCCTGAATGGCGTCGATTTTTCCGGCCCCCAGATCTTCCCGAATCCTGGCCCAGGGTCCCAGGCGGATGTCAATGTCCATGCCGGTTTCCACGGCAATGGCCCGGATGAGGTCCGTATTGAATCCACTGGGCCGGCCGTTTTCATCCAGAAATTCAAAGGGCGGAAAATTGTGATCCCCGCCAATGATGATGCGCCGGTTTTCCGGCAGTTCCAGGGCCGCAAACCATTTGGCATGAAGCTGCTGATAAGTTCCGTCCGCAATGACCAGGGCCAGGCCTTCGTTCAGCAGGGCCAGGGTGTTTCGATCTCCTTCAGTGACCGCAAAACAGAAATCCTGCCGGAAATCTTCAATGGGCCGGTTGACGATGGCCAGATCGGTGATGCCGTTTTCCCGGAGCAGGCGCAGGGCCACCAGCCGCTGAATCACTACGGCATCGCAAAGGCCTTCGGAAAGCAGACGAAACGCCGCGGGAAAGGTGTCTGTTGTCTGAATCTGAACGCCCCGGTCTTCCCGGCGCAGAAATTCTTCGGCATTGTCCCCGCGCAATACCGCAACGGTGCGGCCGGACAGGTCCTTGAGGTCCCAGATGTCATGGATATCCGCCTTTCGTACCACAATGGCCCCGTACAGGGACATATAGGGAAAGGTAAAGTCAAACAGCAGTTCCCGCTCCGGGGTCCGGCCCACCAGGGGCAGGGCCTCGATGTTTCCGTTTTCCAGCCACGTCCGCACCTCCGGCCACGGCCCGGTCTTAAACGTCACGTCCCGGCCCATGGCGGCCAGCGCAGCCCGCATCAGTTCCACGGAAAAGCCTGTGGCCGCGCCGTCGGGGGAAACATAGGAAAACGGGGGATAATCAATTTCCGCGGCTGACTGGATGGGCGGTTTATCAGCGGCCAGAGCAGGATCCGGCGCAAACACAGAAAATGCCGCACCCCCTGCGAACAAAGCCAACAGGCTGAGAAATAGACAAAAAAAACGAATCCAAACGTTGCCGCAAAAACAGGGAAACATTGCTGTGCGCTCCTTTTTCAGGATGAAAATCTCAGATTGAAAACCATGAATACAAAAAGCATCCACGGTGGAAAAACATGGTTTTTTATAATAAATGAAGTATTTTAACAGATACCACGATTTACAGCGGAAGGCCACTGAAAATTGGGATGGAAAACGAAAGAAGGGGGGTTTTAATTACGAATTACGAATTACGAATTACGAATGAGAATGAGAATGAGAATGAGACATGCGGGAACTGAGGAATTATTATGGGTTTTCGGGGTAGAAATTGTCCCATCGATTATAAAACATTGAGGTGTAGACGCTACAAAAATTGTTCCGATTTTTTGCTGAAAATGCTATAAAATTTTTGAAACAACCAGTATTAAGGCAAAGGAGAATCAAATGAATATTAAAATTGTTTTGGAGCGCAGTGAAGACGGTGGGTATACCGCCATCGTTCCTTCTTTGCCCGGATGCATCAGCGAAGGGAATTCAAAAGAAGAAGCAATCAACAACATCAAACAAGCCATTGACCTTTATCTTGAGCCGGTTGAAATTTAATCTGGTTATCCACTTGACTGTAATCTGCATAAAACCAGCAGTCATTACGAGGAGTGAGGAACGAACGACGAAGTAATCTCCCTGTTTTCAGGGGATTGATTCGGTCATACCGTCCTTGCCGCAGCTTCAGCGTGGCTCGCAATGACAGAACTTAACCGAAGTGGATATGCAAAAAATTTAATTCATATCATTCTTACAATTTTTCCCGGCGGAAACCGTGCGTCTTCCGCCGGAAAAATGCTTCATCACTCATCATTCATCACTCATCATTTTTTCAAGCGTTGAGCTTCAACGAATACATCACCATTATCTGATTCCGGTCTTCCATCTGAAGGGCAGCTTCCAGGCCGGGGCAATCCAGATTCACATTGATGGCTTCTTTTGTCATGCGAAGGGCCAGCGGTGTTTTTCCGGCCATTATGGTGGCCAGTTCTTCCGCGGTCTCCATCATCTGCTCCTTTTTCACCAGACGGCTGGCAAACCCCAGATTCATGGCATCTTCCGCGCTCATCCAGTTGCCGGTAAGCAAAAATTCATTGGCCCGCCCGGAACCGATAAGCCGGGGCAGAAAATAGCTGGAGGCCATGTCCGCGCCGCCCAAGCCGATGTTGATATAGGCTGCGTTAAACCGGGCCCCTTCGGCCAGAATGCGAATATCAGATGCCATGGCCAGGGAAAACCCAAAGCCTGAGGCAGCGCCGTGGATGCAGGAAATAATGGGCTGGGGGGCCTGCCGCATGGCCAACAGCAGCCGGGACATCCGGGCCTGGCCGTTGTAGGCCGGGACAGGGGCGGCCTCGAATAGCGCCGGGCCGTGGGTCTGCATGTCCAGACCGGCACAGAATCCCTTGGCCTCTCCGCCGTCCAGAATGATCACCCGGGCATTTTCGTCATACCGGCGCTCCCGCCAGAAGGTTTCAAATTCTTCAATCAAATCTCCGTCAAACGCGTTGTATTTGTCCCACCGGTTCAGGGTGAGATAGCCGATATGGTTTTTTTCCTGATAGATGATGTTTTTCATGGGTCATTCCTTTGTGGTTGGGGTTGCAGGTTACAGGTTACAGGTTACAGGTTTCGGGTGTCAGGTGTCAGGGCAGGCACGGTGGCCTGCCCTACGAGCCGGTCGGAATCTCCGGGTTCGTAGGGACGGCCACCGTGCCGTCCCGTATTGCTTCATCCGCTGATCTGCCATCTCTTGATATGCAACCTGACGGGTGAAAAAAACAAAATTCAGCCTTCCTTATTCTGCATTCATTATTTTTCATAACGCCTTACGGCGTCACTTCAAACCGGGGTATCCTGGCTTGTCGTGTGCCCATAAGGGCATAAAAACAGTCGGACCGTTTTCCAGGGTATCCTTTGGACGATGCGTGTGGAGCATGAATCCATCATTTTGCTTTCATCACTCATCACTCATCACTCAATTCCAGGCAGGCACGGTGGCCTGCCCTACGAGCCGGTCGGAATCTCCGGGTTCGTAGGGACGGCCACCGTGCCGTCCCAATTAATCAATGATGAATGCGGAATGATGCGTGATGCAGACAGACACCCCTACACCCCGCCGCCGGCCACCACCCGTTTGGCGGCCACGTCCAGCAGGGCCACGGCAAAACCGAGTTTTTCAAATCGTTTGTCTTTGGTCTGGCCGTGATAATACCGGTAATAAATCTGCTGAGCGATCACGGCCAGCCGGAACAGGCCGAAGCAGAAATAAAAATCAAAATTGTCGATGTTGCGACCGGATTTTTCACTGTACAGGTCCACCAGTTCCCGGCGGGTCATCATGCCGCTGGCGTTTGTGGGCATCATGCGCATGAGCTGGGCCTCTTCCGGATCATCCTGGTTGATCCAGTATGCCAGGGAGCAGCCCAGATCCATGAGCGGATCACCGATAGTGGCCATTTCCCAGTCCAGAATGCCGGTGATTTCCACGGGATTTTCCGGGTTCAGCACCAGGTTGTCGAATTTGTAATCATTGTGAATAATGCCGGAAAAATCAGAATCCGGCGGCTGACTCGCGTCCAGCCAGTCCATGGTGGATTCAAAATCCGGCACATCCGGGGTCCGGGCGTCACGGTATCTGCGGCTCCAGCCCGTCACCTGCCGGCGCACATACCCTTCGGGCCGGCCGAAATCCCCCAGTCCGATGGCCTCATAATCCAGGGTATGCAGGCGAAGATGAAGGTCAATCATGGTTTCGCACAGCTGCCGGGCCTGTTGTGGAGAAAACGCCATGTTTTCCGGAATGTCTTTTCGGAAAATAATGCCCGGAATCCGCTCCATCACGTAAAACGGGCAGCCCATGACCGCGGGATCTTCGGTATAGGCCAGGGGCCTGGGGCAATAGGGAAACACCGGGTAAAGGGCACTCAGAATCCGGTATTCCCGGCCCATGTCGTGGGCGGTTTTGGCTTTTTTGCCGAAGGGCGGCCGCCGCAGCACCATTTCCCGGTCTCCTGCCCGGATAAAATACGTGAGATTTGAAAAACCGGACGGAAACTGCCGGATGGACAGGGCCCCGTCAAGGCCCGGTATGGCGTCTTTTAAAAAGGTTTCAACGGCCCGGGCGTCCAGTTCCTCGCCTTCCCGGATGCCGGTGGGTTCATCCACCAGGATCTTTTTCTGTTCCATCACATCCTCTTCAATTTTTTCCTCTGAATTTGTTTTTTATGGCTGGTCATCATCTACTTTTAGCGCGGATTCAATGAACCGGATAACGAATTCCGCATAATCATCCACCGATATCCGGCGACGGGCGTATTTCCAGCGTTTCACGTACCAGTCCTGGAGCATGGCCTTGATCACCGCCGCTGTCAGTACGGGATTTTCCACCAAAAACCGATTTTTCTGGCGGCCCTGTTCCAGAATATCAGCAAACACCTGTTCGGTTTCCAATTCCCCCTGAATGGATTTTTTCTGCTGGGTTTTGTTCAGGTTTTTGGTTTCCATGTAGGAAAAATAAAACCATTTCTGCATAATTTCAGTAAGATATAAATGCGTTCGAATGGCGGTGCGCAGCATTTCATCCGCGGGCGCGGTGGGGTCGATCTGCTCGGTGAAAACTTTGCGGGTCAGCCGCCGGCCCTGATTCTGAATCATTTCCAAAAGTTCTTCCTTGCTGGTGAAATAGGAATAAAGCGCGCCCATGCTCAGCCCGGAACTCCGGCTGAGATCCCTTAAGCTCATGGACTGAAATCCTTTTTCATTGCTCAGCGTCAGGGCCGTATCAAAAATATTGGCCAGGTTTTTTACCGCCACCGCCTCTTTCTTGATCTTTATAGACGCCTGGTTTTCCGCAAAGATTTCCCGGCAGATTTCTTCCATGGAAACCGTGGCCATGTGTTTGAATTCATCAAAATTCATTTTAGTGTGCCTGTGTTCATCCGGTAGTTGTTAAAAAGCTTTTAACAGCATTTTCGTTGCCGTATCCGCAAATAAAAAATACCTGTCCATAATATTTTTTATCCCGCAGAGACGCTGAGGCGCTGAGGTTTTTTTCTCTGCGAGCTCTGCGCCTCTGCGCGCGATAAGGTATTTTAAGATGCACTTATTTAAAAATCATATGTGATTTAAAGCGAGTAAACTGTAGGCGCTTTTCTCTTATAAAACCGCCTTTAAGCCGGCACATACCCTCTCAAAATCCGCCGGGCCAGAGAGGTCTTGTGCACCTCGTCCGCGCCGTCATAGATACGGGCGGCCCGCTCGTGGCGATAAAAAAACGCGAGAATGGTATCATCGGTCATGCCAAGGCCACCGTGCACCTGAAGGGCCCGGTCCACCACCCGCTGCATGGTGTTGGCCACCACAAACTTGATCATGGAAATATCATCCCGGGCCGCTTTGGCCCCTTCCTGATCAATGCGCCAGGCCGCATGCAGGGTCATAAGCCGGGCCGCCTGAATTTCCGCGGCGGACTCCGCCACCCATGCCTGAATAATCTGGCGGGACGCGAGCGGCTTGCCGTCCCGGGTGATCTTCCGAAAATTAGCCCGCCGGCACATCAACTCAAAGGACCGCTGGCAGATTCCCAGCCACCGCATGCAGTGATGAATCCGGCCCGGGCCGAGTCGCTCCTGGGCAATGATAAATCCGTGTCCCTCCGGCCCCAGAAGATTGGCCTGGGGCACCCGGCAGGACTGATACAGAATTTCCGCATGACTGAAATAATCATCTCCGCAATGGCCCATCACCGGAATGTTGCGGACCAGATTAAACCCCGGCGCATCCGTGGGCACAATAATCATAGAGGCCTGAAGGTAATCCGGGGCCTCGGGATTGGTCACGGCCATCACAATGGCAAAATCCGCGCCGTCTGCCGAAGACGTATACCATTTATGGCCGTTGATCACATAGTCATCCCCGTCTTTGACAGCAGTGGTTTCCAGCAGCACCGGGTTGGAACCGGGCATGTCCACTTCGGTCATGGAAAAACAGCTCCGGATGTCGCCTTTCACCAGGGGCTTGAGATATTTTTGCTTTTGGTCATTTGTGCCGTGGAGGTGCAGAATTTCCACATTTCCCGCATCCGGGGCCTGACACCAGAACACAAAATGGCCCAGCGGCGTCCGGCCCAGGGCTTCGGAGAGCAGCCCGTGCTCCACCAGGGAAAGGCCCAGCCCGCCGCAATCTGTTGGAAAATTCGGGGCCCAAAGTTCCATCTGGCGGACTTTTTTCTGCTTTTCCCGAATTTTGGGCAGCATTTCCTTAAAACCGGTCCCTGCCAGTTCGGGCTCCAGGGGGATGAGCTCTTTTTCCACAAATTCATGGACCATCTCAAGAATGGTTTTCATTTTATCGGATATGGCAAAATCCATATTTTCCTCCTTTTACCTGAGCCCCGGCATGTTTCACCGAAATTGTCAGTCGGCTTTATGATAACCCCACAGTGAAAGTATTCTGTCTTTTTTAAGGCAGGCACGGTGGCCTGCCCTACGAACCGGTCAAGGCCTCCACTGGTCGTAGGGACGGCCACCGTGCCGTCCTTATAATGCGACAACAGGCCGTTAAGATCAGAACGAATCGATCCTGATGATAAATCTCTAACCGCATCCCGGGATGAAGTCAATAAAATAACGAACGATCGCTCTATTTTTTACTTGACCTGTGATGCCGGTGGGTTAGAATAGAAATTATGAAAATACTTGTCTGCATAAAAGCGGTTCCCGAACCTGAATATGCCATCCACAGCATCCCCGGCGGCATCACGGTGCGCGTTGACGACAGTACGGAACTTCGCGTAAGCCGGTTTGATGAGTTTGCCGTGGAAGAAGCCATTTTGATAAAAGAAAAATTTTCCGGAACCACGGTGGATGTCATCACCATGGGGCCGGAAAGCGCCCGCAAAAACCTCCGGCGCGCCATGGGCATGGGCGCGGACAATGGAATTCATATTGTCTCGGATTATCCCGCATCCTGTGACGCAGCCGCGGTTTCCGCGGGGATTGCGGAAGTTGCGGACAAGACAGATTACGACCTGATTTTCTGCGGCATCATGTCTGAGGACATGATGCAGTTTTCAACGGGTCCGATGATTGGAGCGCGGTTATCCATCCCCTGGGCCACGTCAGTTGTCCGTGCGGCACCGGATCCTGACCATGAAAAAATCCGGGTCGAACGGGAATTGGAAGGCGGGGTAAAAGCCATTGTGGAAATGGGCCTGCCCGCGCTCTTAACCATCCAGAGCGGCATCAACGAACCCCGGTATCCGTCGCTTTCCAACCTGCTCCGGGCCAACAAAGCCGATATTTATGTGGTGGACCCTGAATCGCTGTCCCTGCCGCGGACAGCCTTCGAAACCACTGACTACGCGTATCCGGAAAAAAAACGGGATGGGCGGGTGCTCACGGGAACAGCGGTTGAAAAAGCAGAAGCCCTGCTTGGGATTTTGCAGGAAAAAGGGTTGGTTTGAAAGGTGAAAGGTGGAAGGTGAAAGCTGAAAGCCCAAAGCTCAAAGGGGAAAGCTCAAAGGGGGAAGGGGCCTCTAAAAGCTTGACCATAATTAATTTGATATTGAAGCGCTGGAGCATCTCAGTCAAACGGCAGGTCATGGCCGTTTGTAGTGTGCCCGTGAGGGCATATAATTTAACGCCTTACGGCGTCACTACGCGCCAGAGTGTCCGGGAGCGAAGTGGATAAACAAATAGAATAAATTTAACGTGACTTTACACTCTAATGGAAATTCACCAAAAAATCTTTTCACTTCATTATAAAAAAACTGTTTCATACCCCGTCGTTTATAATTCGTAATTCGTAATTCGTAATTCGTAATTTTTAATTCCCCTTCACATACTCTGCCGTCACTTTTGTCGTTATCCCGCCCCTGGGGGTAAAATCCCCGGTCACGGTCATTTTTTTCGGGGCCAGCACCTCCACCAGATCATCTAAAATCCGGTTGACGATATTTTCATAAAAAATCCCCACGTTCCGGTATTGCAGCAGATAATATTTCAGTGATTTCAGCTCAACAATGGCCTGATCCGGCACATATTCGATGGTGATGCATCCCATGTCCGGCAGCCCGGTCATGGGGCAGACGGAGGTGTATTCCGGCTGTTCAATGGTAATGGCGATGTCTCTTTTGGAGCGGTATCTGTATTCCATGGCCTCCAGAACATCGGTTTTAATGGTGTCCGGTTTATGGGTGTCCGGTTGAGTGGTGTTCGGGGCGTCGGCTTTGTCCAGATGGGTTTTTTCGTCTGTTGGTGTCATGATCTGTCTTTCAATTTTTTGACGGCTTCGCAAAAAGTCCAAATTCTTTGCTGCGCTGCATCCTCAGCTGCTTCAACGTACGCCAAGTACGCCTCATTGCTGGGGATTTGCGCGCCTCACCAATTTTATGAGATTGGTGGAACTTTTTACCTTGCCGTCTGAATTTGACTTCCAAATAAGTGCATTTTAAAACAGCTTATCTCCCGCAGAGCCGCAGAGCTCGCAGAGAAAAATCTCAGCGCCTCTGCGTCCCTGCGGGATAAAAAATAGTATGACCAAAAATTTATTATTGGTAAATATAGGGGCAAAAATGCCGTCAAAAGCTTTTTACGGTTGCATCAATTTTTTTACCATGGTCATTTATCGCAATCTTGTCAATCAATACATACAAGAAGGACAGATTTACCCTGGCGGTGCCGGATAAATCCTTGAACCGGTTCCGGATATGGTATATTCTGATCTGCATTTAACGCATGTTTCGGGTTGTAAATACCGTTTTTATTCTCATTCTATAAAAACACCTCCATGCCCACAATCTGTATCGGCAAGGCTATCGATGAGACATCAAACCATGAAAAAGCAATCGATAAAACAAGAAATTTCCATTCTGCTTGTCGAAGACAATCCCGACGATGCACTTCAGATCCAGGAACTGTTCACACAAACCCGGGCCATAGCGGTTTCCTGCCAAACCGCCGAAAACCTGAAAAACGGACTGGAACTTCTCCAAAAAAAATCTTTTGATGCATTGCTTTTGAATCTGTATCTGCCGGACAGCGCAGGGCTGTTCACCCTGGAGCAGGTAAGCGCGGTCAACAGCCACATGCCGGTGATCATCATCACCGGGTTAAAAGATGAAGAAACAGGGATAAAAGCACTGTCCAAAGGCGCACAGGACTATATTGTCAAAGGGACCATAGGCCCGGGCAGCATGGAACGGATCATCCGTTATGCCATTGAACGCAAACGCCACGAAACCCGGATGGATGTGTCCAATCAGATCATGACCATTCTCAACCGGAATGTGCGGATGAAGGAAACCGTCCATGAAATTCTGATGCTGATAAAAACTTCTATCCAGGTCACTGCCGTTGGCATCCGGTTAAAAGAAAACACTTATTTTCCATATTATGAAACCGTGGGGTTTTCAGACACGTTTCTCCGGGCCGAAAAATATCCGTGTGCTGACAAAAAAACCGGCACGCCAATTCTGAAATGCATGTGCGGAACCGTCATTGCCGGCAAAACCGATCCATCGCTGCCGTTTTTCACTGAATACGGCAGTTTCTGGACAAATTCCTTTTCCGGTTTTTTCGATCAGAACAACGTGAGCAACTGGCAGAATGCAAAATGCGATAGGTGTTTTCGGGAAGGCTATGAATCCGTGGCCATGATTCCCCTTAAAGTGGGCCATGAGATCATCGGTCTGCTCCAGATCTGTCATACACAACCGGATTTTTTCACCCCGGATCTGATCGCCTTTTTTGAAATTAAAAGCAGCAGCATCGGCATCGCCCTTCAACGCCGGCGGGCGGAGCAGACCCTTGTTGACAGCAAGGCCCGGTACCGGCAGCTTTTTGACAACATGTCTTCAGGCGTCGCTGTTTATGATGCGGTTGACCAGGGCAATGATTTTGTATTCAAGGACATCAATCCGGCAGGGGAAAAAATCAACCAGGTGCGCAAAACTGAAACCATCGGCCGCCGCATCCTGGACGTTTTCCCCGGCGCCAGAGACATGGGGCTGTTTAATGTACTGCAAACCGTCTATGCCACCGGAAGCCCGGTTCATTATCCCATGGCCCGCTACCAGGATGCGCGGCTTTCCCAGTGGCTGGAAAACTATGTGTTTAAGCTGGCCACCGGTGAAATCGTGGCGGTATATGACGACAAAACCCGGGAAATAGAAGAGGAAACCGAAAAAAAAGAACTCCTTGTCCAGCTTCAGCAGGCCCAGAAAATGGAATCCATCGGCACCCTGGCCGGCGGCATTGCCCATGATTTCAACAATATTTTATCCGCTATTCTTGGGTTTTCCGAGCTGGCCATGAACCGGGATCCAAATCAACTCACTGATGACATGGAGCTTAAAGACGATCTGTCCGAAATTCTGAAAGCCGGCACCCGGGCCAAGGAACTGGTCAAACAGATTCTGGCATTTTCCCGCCAGACGGATCATGAAACCAGACCCCTGCGGGTGGACGCCATGATCAAGGAAGTGGCCCATCTCATGCGCTCCACCCTTCCGGCCACCATCCGCATTGAAAAATCCATAGAAACCGGCGGCGAAATTCTGGCAGACCCCACCCATATTCACCAGGTGCTCATGAATCTCTGCACCAATGCCTATCATGCCATGCGGCCCAAAGGCGGGGTTTTGAAAATCGAATTGCGCGCGGTGACATTTGACGAAAAAAATCCCCCGCCCCTGCCGGATATGCCGGCGGACACCTATGCTGCCATTTCCATCTCAGATACCGGCACAGGCATTGCCCGGGATATTCTGCCGCGTATTTTTGACCCCTATTTCACCACCAAGGCCAAAGGGGAAGGCACCGGCCTGGGGCTGGCCGTGGCCCACGGGGTGGTGAAAAGCCATAACGGGCATATCACGGTCAAAAGTACCCCTGGAAAAGGCACCACTTTTGATCTGTTTTTTCCTGCTGTCAGACATTCGGAGATTGCCGCGGATTCCGAACCCGGAGACAATCTGCCCGGTGGAAACCAGCGGATTTTATTTGTGGATGATGAATTGGCCATTTTAAAAGTCAACAAAATCCGGCTGGAGCGGCTGGGCTATCGGGTTGAGATGAAAGATCAAAGCACGGAAGCCCTTGCCCTTTTTGAGAAACACCCGGAATCCGTTGATCTGATCATAACGGACATGACCATGCCGGAGCTGACCGGCGCACAGCTGGCAAAAGCCTGCCTCCGCATCCGGCCGGATATTCCCATTATTCTCTGCACCGGGTACAGCGAACTCATTTCAGAAGCAGCGGCAAAGGAAATCGGCATCCGGGATTACGTGATGAAACCCATCCTCATCAAAGACCTGGCCAACGCCATCCGCCGGGCCGTGGGGGAAAATGATGAATGAGGAGTGATGAATGAGGAATGATGAAACGGGGCGGGTTGCAGTGTGCAGGGTGATGTGTCGCCCCCAACAGGCAGGCACGGTGGCCTGCCCTACGAGCGGGTCGGCATCTCCAAACGTGCTGAAATCTCCAGGCTCGTAGGGACGGCCACCGGGCCGTCCGGAACCATCAAGAATACCGCAAATGATTAAAAAACGGAAAAACATACGCCTGGCCCGGGAACAATATGAATTGCCGTCCCGGATTTTCAGCATTACCATTTGCACCGACAACCGACGAATATTATTCAAGGACCCGTTAATTGCCGGAAAAATCACAGGCACCTTATCCTCCGGTCCGTTCGGCAATCTGACAAAGCGCTATGCCTGGTGC
Organism: Desulfobacteraceae bacterium; assembly: GCA_011390465.1. Lineage (GTDB taxonomy): Bacteria > Desulfobacterota > Desulfobacteria > Desulfobacterales > Desulfosalsimonadaceae > SURF-3. The sequence goes on along the minus strand of JAABSH010000016.1, from coordinate 25,271 downwards.
CTGATGCCGGATCACCTGCATCTGCTCATTTCTCCGGTTGAAGGGAATCTGATAACCTTGATCAACGGATGGAAAAGTTATACCGCTAATCTTATTCTGAAACAGGGGATTCAAAACAGATGCTGGCAACGGAGTTTTTACGACCATGCGTTAAGAAATGAAGAAGATATCAATGGGGTTGCGGAATACATTGTCAACAATCCGGTCCGGGCGGGAATTGTTGAAAAATGGCAGGATTATCCGTTTTCATGGCACAAATGGATGAAAGAACCCTCTTTTTGACGGAGAGAAATGGATGCTATTTGGCAGGCAGGGCGTGTTGCCGCCTTCAACAGGCAGGCACGGTGGCCTGCCCTACGAGCGGGTAGCAATCCCCAAGCCTGTCGGAATCTCCAGGTTCGTAGGGCCGGCCACCGCGCCGTCCAGGAATATTGAAAGCCGACGGTCCTGGTAAAAATGGTCTGTAACCTGTAACATGCAACCCCCAAGGAGGCGTCAATGAACCGAAAAATTTTTTTCATCATCACTGTTTTCATTCTCCTTCTGTCTGTTACCGCCGGGGCCCGCACTTACAAAATCGCCACTGTGGGCTGGGCCGGGTGGTCGCCGCTGCATGTGGCCGAGATAAACGGGTTCTGGAAAAATTACGGAATCGATGTAGTAGTGGTGAACTATGACGATCCCATCATCATCCTGGAGGCAGCCAAAGCCGGAAAAATCGATCTGGCCATGGACATGGCCGGCTCCCTGGTGGGCATTTTCATGTCCGGCGAACCCGTGGTCGCCCTTGCGGAAACCAACTGGTCCCATGGGGGCGATAAAATCATCATCCAAAACGGCCACACCCTTGACGAATACAAAAACCAGCCCCTGGGGGTATTTTTAAACCTGCCGTCCAGCCTTTTTTTTCTGAATTGTTATCTGGAAACCCGGGATCTCGGGGTGGCGGATTTCCGCATCGTGGAAATCCATCCGGATAATCTTTCGGCCCAATTCATTGCCGGCCGCATTCCCGCCATTCTCAACTACGAACCCTGGGCCGCCATGGCGGTTGAACAGGGAAACGGACAGGTGCTGGCGAGTTCCGCGGATTTTCCCGGATGTATCCCCGAATGCATCTGGGCCTACCAGCAACAGCTGAAAACCATTCCGGAGGAAGATATTCAGCATCTCCTGCGGGGCTGGCTGGCGGCTGTGGACTGGATCCATCAGCCGGAAAACCAGGGTGCGTATTTTGAAATCCTCAACCGCCGGACCTTTCAGGGGCTGCCGGATTATTCGCAAGAAAAACTGGCAAAAATGATCCGGGAAGTCAAAATCCATACCCGGGCGGAACTGGCCCATCGCAACCGGACCGGGGGCGGATTTGAAGCATACCTGAACCGGCTTCGGGAATTTCTCAAAACCACGGGCCGGCTGGAAAAAAATTTCCAGCCCACAGAAATTTTCAACAACCGGTATATCATGGCGGTGCTCTCAGATTAACCGCAACCAACAGGAATTTGACCATGCGAACCATTGCTTTTCGTCTGACCCTGGCATTCATGTGCATTATTGTGTTTCTGGTGCTTCAGGGAGTCTTTGCGTACCTGGGGTTTACCAAGATTGAAACCGTATACCGCAACGCCTTTTCCCATGAACAGGAGATGGCCCTGCTGCGGGCCGATCTCATGGAAACCCGGCTGCAGATGGTCCGGTTCATCAGCACCCTGGACCCGGAAAAAATGGATTTTCACCGGCAGATCGTTGAGAACAATTTAACCCGGCTCCACGGCATGCTTGCAAAACACGGGGTTGATCCGGCCCTGACCACCAAAAACGCGGAGCTGTACGCAACAATAATCAATCTGCATGGGGATTTCTTTACCAAAACCGCCCGCCGCCTGTTGAATACGGAATCCGATCAACTGCATGGCACGCTGCTGAACGCCCTGCAGCAGCATGGTAACATCATGGAGACCCGGCTCAAAAATGACATCGCGGCCGCCCGGGAAAAAACCATTTTTATCAATTTTGGGCTTCTTGCCGCTGCATTGCTGACAGCCGGGCTCTGGGCCCTGATCCTGGCCAATACCGTGACCGACCGGCGGAAATCGGAACGGACGCTCCAGGCAAGTGAATCGCGGCTCCGGGCCATATTCAATGCCGCGGAAAACATCGCTTTTGTTATTTCCGACGCCCGGGGATCGGATCCAGAAGTGATTGAATTTTCTCCAGGCGCGGAAAAAATTTTCAACTATCAAAAATCCGAGATCATCGGCCGGCCGGTCTCTGTCCTTCATGTGGAAGCAGATGTTAAAAAATTTCCCGAGGTCCACGCCAAAATGCGCAACGGGAAAATCGGATTTTCCGGAGAAATTACCCAAATCCGGAAATCCGGAGAACCGTTTCCCGCCCTTTTTGCCACTTATCCCCTGTTTGACGCGAATGGCGCAATGACTGCCGTTTTGAGCGTGAGCATTGACATCAGCAACCAGAAAACATTAGAAGCCCGGCTTCAGCAGGCCCACAAAATGGAGGCCATCGGCACCCTGGCCGGGGGTATTGCCCATGACTTTAACAATATCCTGACCATCATCATTGGAAATACGGAACTGGCCATGGAAAATTTTCCAACAGCCCATCCTGTGCGCAAAAACTTAAAAGAAATCCTGACCGCGGGACTCCGGGCCAGGGATGTGGTGCGGCAGCTGCTGAGCTACAGCCGGAAATCAGCAGTGCACAAACAGCCCCTTGATATGGGAAACCTGATTGAAGCCAACCAATCCCTGATCCGGTCATCCATCCCGGCCACCATTGATATTCATTACCAGATAGCGCCGTCTCTGCCGCCGGTGGCCGCGGACAAAACCCAAATGTATCAGGTGCTGCTCAATCTGACCACCAACGCGGCGGCCGCCATGGAAGACAAGGGCGGCCGGCTGGATATCGAGCTGTCCCGGGTGCGGATTGCGGACGCGGACCGCAACAACCCATACGGGCTTGCACCGGGAAAATACGTCTCCCTGGCGGTGCGGGACACGGGCTGCGGCATTCCCGCAACTATCCGGGACCGCATTTTTGATCCGTATTTTACCACCAAGGAAGCGGGAAAAGGCTCCGGCATGGGGCTTGCCGTGGTTCACGGCATTGTGGAATATCATGAGGGCGGCATTCATGTGGAAAGCGCGCCGGGCAAGGGAACGGAAATCCGCATCCTGCTGCCGGAAGCAGGTGAGGAGATCACGCTTCCGGACCCCGGCGGTCTGGCCGCTGCTTTGGGCTCTGGGCGGATTTTGTTTGTGGATGACGAACCCGCCATTGCCGATGCAAACCGCCAGCTTTTGGAGCGCCGGGGCTATCACGTACAGGCGTTTACGGATCCGGAACCAGCGATCCAGGTATTTTCTGAAAATCCAAACGCTTTTGATGTTATCATATCAGATATGACCATGCCGAAAATGACCGGAGATCAGCTGGCCGCGGAAATCAAAAAACTGCGGCCGGAGATACCGGTGATTCTGTGCACCGGTTATAGCGAGCGCATGGACGCGCAAAAAGCCAAAACCCTGGGCATATCCGCATTTTTAACCAAACCCGTGGCAATAAAAAAAATGACCCAAACCATAGGGGAAGTGATGAAAGAGAATGATGAATGAGGAATGCGGAATGCGGAAAAAAATATACCGCCTGACGGCGTCACTACAAACTGGGGCACCCGGGTTCGTAGTGTGCCCGTGAGGGCATATTTATTGAAGAGTGGCCTGCCCTGCGAGCGGGTCGGAGTCTCCGGGCTTGTAGGGACGGCCACTGTGCCGTCCGGTTTTTTCCCGTCCCCTGTTATGCAATCTGACAGGTGAAAAAAATAAAATTCATCATTGCCCATTCATCATTCATCATTTCTCATAACGCCTTACGGCGTCACTACAAACTGGGGCACCCTGGTTCGTAGTGTGCCCGTGAGGGCATAAAAACAGCCAGTCCGGTTTCGCGCGGATAATCGCTTGACGATGTGTATGGAAAATAAATTCATCATTGCCCATTCATCACTCATCATTCAATCCCCGGCAGGCACGGTGGCCTGCCCTACGAGCCGGTCGGAATCTCCAAACATATCGGAGCCTCCGGGTTCGTAGGGACGGCCACCGTGCCGTCCGGTTTTTTCCCGTCTGCTGGCAAGCGGGCTGATGCAGGTTAGAAAAGAATTCATCATTCTGCACTCAGCATTCATCATTATTCATACCGCCTTACGGCGTCACTACAAACTGGGGCCCCCGGGTTCGCAGTGTGCCCGTGAGGGAATAAAAACAGCCGGGCCGGTTTCGCGGGGATAATCGCTTGACGATGTGTATGGAAAATAAATTCATCATTCATCATTCATCACTCATCATTTTTCCCCGTCCAGCACCCGGCGGATGGTTTTTGCCAGTTCCTGTTTATCCACCGGTTTGCTTAAAAACGCTGCTACATCAAAATCGCCCGCGGTTTCTTCATCCACCAGAACGCTGTAACCCGTGCAGATGATTACCGGCATGTCCGGACGCACGGCTTTTATTTTTTCCGACAGCTCCAGTCCGTTCATCTGGGGCATGGTCATGTCCGTTACCACCAGGTCAAACCGGTCCGGATCCGCGGAAAAAATCGCCAGCGCGGTGTCCGGATTTGTCTCCGCCGTTACCTGATAATGCAGCCGTTCCAGCCGCTGCCGGGTCAGCTTGACAATGGCGGCTTCATCATCCACCAGCAAAACAACTTCCTTCCCCTGTGGCGGTGCTTCAGCGCGCGCGGGAGCGGAAGCCGGCATCTGCGTTGTCAAAGGGATAAAAACCCTGAACAGGGCCCCGCCGCCTTCGGCATTTTCCGCCAAAACCGCGCCCCCGTGATTTTTCACAATGCCATGCACCACGGCAAGCCCCAGCCCCGACCCCTGGCCCACCGCCCGGGTGGTAAAATACGGATCAAAAATCCGGTCCATAATTTCCGGATCAATGCCCGGCCCGGTGTCGCGCACCCTGATTTCCGCATAATCGCCGGGTGCCAGATCAGGATGAAGGCGTACCCATGATTTGCCGATCACCGCTTTTTTCAGCCCCACCCGCAGGTCCCCGCCCGTGGTTTCCATTTCATGAACCGCGTTCATGCAGAGATTCATGATCACCTGATGAATGCGCACCGGATCGGCCAGAACGTTGATCTCTATGTCTTGGATTTCCCGGTGAAACCGGATGGTGGCGGGGATGATGGACCGCAGAAAATCCAGGGTTTCATGCATCACCGGCCCAATAGACACCGGTGTCAACGCCTGGTCCGCGGAGCGGGAAAAATCCAGCAGTTGCTTGACAATGGCGGCGGCCCGGACTCCGGCAGCATGAATTTCTTCAAGATTTTCCCGGACCGGGTCAGGTGCGGCCACATCCTCCATGGCCAGCTCGGTGTTCCCGATGATGATGGTCATAATATTATTGAAATCATGGGCAATACCGCCGGTCAGCGTACCGATGGACTCCATTTTGTGGGACTGCCGCAGCCGGGCCTCCATGTATTTTTTTTCCGTGATATCAATAAAAATGGTCATCAGCAAGGTCTGGCGGTTCAGCTCAATTTGTTTTGCAAACATCAGGGCCGTGGCCATGGTGCTGTTTTTGATGGTAAAAGTCATTTCAAGGCCGGTAACCGATCCATGTTCCATCAGCGTTTCCACAAACCGATCACGATCCGCATCCGAATAAAACCCCAGTTCCGTGGTGGTGCGGCCGATGACTTCGGCTTTTTCAAAACCCGTGCGGCGGCAGAATTCCTGGTTCACGTCCACCATGCGCCCGGTCTCCATCTCTGTCAACGCAATGGACTGAGGAGAAAAATCAAACAGGGTGCGGAATTTTAATTCATTTTCCGATAGCGCCTTCTCTGCCGCGGCCCGATCCGCCAGCATCCGGTTGGCAGCTTCTGCCACATCCACAAATTCAGCAAAATGCAGCTCTTTGAGGGGCATGGGGGTTGATTGTTCCGCAGCGGTCCTGAAAAACCGGGAAAACGCGTCAATACCGATATGAATTTTACGGGAAACCTGCCGGTCCCAGATCAAAAACAGCAAAAACAAAAACAGGGTGGCAAGCAGGCTGTTTCCGATATTGGTGAGCAGGTCTTTTTTGAGGTCGGCTTTTTTCTGCGAAATTGCCGCTTCCACGTCATCCAGGTAAACACCGGCACCAATCACCCATTCCCATTCCGGGATGGCTTTCACAAAGGAAATTTTGGGTGCCGGTGATGCGGAGTCAAGCTTTGGCCACACATAGGAGACAAACCCGCCCCCTGGCTGTCTGGCGGCTTTTTGCTGATTTTCAATGACCTTAAACCCATTGGGATCGGTTATATCACTGATATTTTCCGTGCCCCGGGTAATTTTACCGTTGGAAAAAAGCGGATCGCCGCTAAAGGTGGAGGCAAAAAAATAGCCGTCCTCACCAAACCGGAGATCCACCACCCGGTCAATAACATCCTGCTGCACCCGGGAGGTCACGTCATCCAGATATTCTCCGGCCCCCAGGTACCAGTCAAAGGGTGCAAAATATTTAACAAAGGATATTTTCGGGAATACTTTGGCAGGGTCCTTGTCCGGTTTGGGCCAGAATCCGGTCACAACCCCTTCACCGAATTCCCGCACCACATCAATTTCATTTTGGATGACATAATTTCCCTTTGCATCCCGCAGATCATAAATATTTTCCCCTTCCAGTTCCGGCCGGACCGGGTAGAGCTGTTCAATACCGTCCATGGAAACGGCAAACACATACCCCCGTCCCTGGCTGAACCGAATGGGCCGGAGGGCCTCTTTGATCAATTTTTTGATTTCCGCCTCGGATTTCAGCCCCCTGTTTTGCCGGTACAGGTTTGTGGCGATCTGATGGGCCACGACCACCTGGCCTTGAATCGCGGCTTTCAGCCGATCTTCGGTCCGGGATCTCATGTAATCAATATAGTCGATGACCCCGGCCACCTCACGCTCGAGCATCTCCTCTTTGGCCGCTGTATGTGCCGATCGCAAGAGTTCGGATTCCGCGTTAAAACGGGCAATTTCCCCCCAGATCCAGACCATGGTCACCAGCCCCATGGCCCCTAAGGTGACAAACATTATATTTCTGATAAACACCCGGGACAGACCGGGTTTTGTGTTTTTCATGGCATCCTTTACAACAAACGGTTATTAGACAGGTTCAGCGGAATACCGAATCCGGTTTCCGCACCTTTTGTTCGAAAATGTACTGGAATTTATTTAGTTGACCATAAACCGGGCCATTGGCACAAATATTTTCCGGGATTCCGTCTCCGGACATATAACCGGATATATAACCGGACATATAAAATGATTCTGATTAATTTCAACCGGTAACACATAATTATACGCTTGCTGGCATCATTTTTTCGTGTTATTATCATATTTGTACCGGTATTGATATCTTAATCCAAGGATAAGAAACAATGAAACTTCAATGCCCGCAATGTTCCGCTGTTTACACTGTTGATCCGGACAAAATCCCGGAAAAAGGGGCCCGCCTCCAGTGCAAAAAATGCAAAGGCGTGATCATTGTACCGGCCCCATCCCGCGGGTCCGGAGCAAATGATCCGGACGAATTCACAGATGACGCCATCACCGCACGATACATCAGCGGCAAAGACGAAGACGCTGCAGCAGATGCCTTGTTCCAGGGCATCTGTGAATTTGTGGAAAAAAAGCAGTTTGACCGGGCCGAAAAACTCCGGGAAAAACTCATGGAAGCGGCGCCCATGGCCCTGACCCAGATTCTGGAGTCCGGAGAGATTATTGAAAACGCCAAACTGGCGGCCATTGACAGCGAAGCAATTCAACCATGGGCGGATTTTTTTGACTCCCTGACCGGAGAAGAAACCGCGGATGTCTATTTTCTGCTGACCCCCCTGACCGTCCCGGCGGGTCAGTCCCTGTTCCAGCAGGGACAGCACGACAACCGGCTGTTTTTTATCCGTTCGGGCCAGATGCAGCTCTCCTATCATAATCCGGAAACAAAAGATGCCAGGGAAGTGGCAATCCTGAAAAAAGGTGACATTGCGGGAAAAGATCCGTTTTTTGCGTTTACCAATCACACCACCACCCTCACGGCCCTGAAAGAGGCTGAGCTTTTTTATATCAACAGAAATGACTTTGACGCTGTGGCGCAAAACCATCCGGGAATCCGGGCAAAGCTTGAAGACTACAGCAAAAAAACCAAAGAACGCATCTCTGTGGGCGAAGCCAAATCCGGCATACGGCGGACCCATCCCCGGTACGAAGTGGAGTTAAAAGGGGTTTTCCAGCGCATCAACACCAGAGGGGAGCCGGCAGGAGATCCCACCCGCACCACCATTGTGGACATTGCCGCCGGCGGAATCTGCTTTATGCTGCGCCATCTCAATACGGAAGACGCTGAAAAAATGCACAAAAGCTGGATAAAAATCACGTTTTCCCATGGCGAGGGGCCGGAAAAGCAGAATGTGACAAAAATCGCCCGGGTCCTGGCCGTGCGAACTCTTCCGTTTGATGAATCCACTGTCCATGTTCAATTTAAAAAGCCTTTATCCGAGGAGCAGATGGCTGAAATCCAAAAATACGCGGCTACGAAATAGTTTTCACACGCAAAAAAAAAGGAAACACAATGAAAGCATCCCTGATCAAAACCGCCCGGGATCTGAAAGCCCCGCCGGAAACCGCGGCATTGGAATTTGCCCAAAAACAGGAGCACCTGGCGGCCCTGGGAACCCGCACATTGAACCAGCGCCCGGATCTGGAAAAACTGGTGGGCCCCGGCAACCCGTCCATGGCGGAAGACAACAACCGGAATTTTGCCCGATTCATGACCGCGCTGTTTTCAGACTATGATCCGGAAGTGTTTGTGGACACGGTGCTGTGGGTGTTTCGGGCGTACCGGTCCCATGGATTTCACACCACTTACTGGGCCGCCAACTTAAACATCTGGACCGATATGCTGAAAATCGAACTGACCCCGGAAACCTTCGATGCACTGTATCCATTTTACAACTGGCTGATCATCCACATTCCAGCATTTACCCGGCTGACGGATGATGCAGTGGCGGCGGACAAATAAAAATGCCTGCATATCCCCAACCGGTCGGCACGGTGGCCGACCCTACACAGTCCGGAGATTTCGACCGGCTCGTAGGGCAGGCCACCGTGCCTGCCGGTAAGAAAAGGATGATCTTTATATATATCAACGTAAAAAAATGAATAACCAACGAAAAATGATTACTCCAACCATTTACGACAGGTATTTGACTGCCCTGCTGGCCGGGAACCGGCAAGCAGGCACAACAACCGTGCAGAAATTGCTCGACAACCACATTCAGATCAAATCCCTTTATACAGACCTTTTCCAGAAAAGCCTGTACCAGGTGGGAGAACTCTGGGAATCCAATAAAATCACCGTTGCCCGGGAGCACATGGCCACCGCCATCACGGAAGGGCTTTTGAATCTGGTATATCCGGAACTTTTCAGGGGCGAGCGGTGCCAGAAAAAAATTGTGGTTTCCTGTGCTGCCAATGAATTCCACCAGATCGGCGGCAAAATGATTGCCGATCTTTTTGAAACCCATGGGTGGGATGCCTTTTTTCTGGGGGCCAATACCCCGGTGGACGAGATGCTGGCCTTTATTGACGAAGAAAAGCCGGATCTGGCGGCCCTGTCCCTGAGCATTTATTATAATATGCCGTCCCTGAAATCCGCTGTATCCGCCATTGAAGCCCATTTCCCCGATCTGAACATTCTGGTGGGCGGCCAGGCCTTTCGATGGGGAGGGGCTGATATCATCCATAATTTTAAAAACACCCATTTGTTGAAATCGTTAGATGACCTGGAAAAGCAGATGGCGTGGCCGGTTTAAGACGGACAGCGTGATCCGCCGGGAATTTGTTGAATAAAACATCTGTTGGTTATCCACTTCGCTCGGTTACCCTGGTTCGTAGTGACGCCGTAAGGCGTTAAATCCTATGCCCTTACCGGCAGGCACGGTGGCCTGCCCTACGAGCCGGTCGAAATTTCTGGAGTGCGTAGCGTCGGCCACCGTACCGACCGGTCCGGCCTGAGAAAGACGGATAAACAAGAAAAAAATTATGAAACACGATGGTTCTAAATTGAACGTTCTTCGAGATTACCTGGCATCCCGGGCCCCGGTGCTGTTTTTTGTTCTTTCTCCGGACGGCCGCATCATCGAATCCAACCGGTTCAGCCGCTCGGTCCTGCTTGGCCGTGGCCCGGAAGAGATACCGGCCGGGACCTGTTTTCATGATCTGGTGCTCAATTTCAATAGTGATTTTGATTTTGAAAAAATGGTGTCTGATCCGGAAAAAGAACACCTGCTGAACATCACCACTGCCGCCGGAACCCCCCAGAGTTTTTATTTCAGCTTTGTGCCGGTACAGGATCAAATTCTTGCCTTCGGCCGCATGGACACGGATGAGATCGAATTCATGCGAAAAGAAGTGCTCGGCCTGAACCAGGAGCTGAACAACCTGACCCGGAAACTCCACAAACAAAACGCCCAGCTGGAGCGCTTAAACCGGGAAAAAAACCAGTTTCTGGGCATGGCGGCCCATGATTTGCGAAAACCCATCGGCCTGGTCATGAGCTATTCCGAATTTCTAATCGACGATGCAGACACCCTGGATGCGGAGCAATTGCAGTTTGTCCGGACCATCCATGCGTCATCTGCTTTCATGAAACGGCTGGTGGATGACTTTCTGGATGTGAGCGCCATTGAGGCGGGGAAATTCGACATTCATCCTTCCAGGGAAAATTTTGTTGATGTTCTTGAAAAAAGCCTTGAACTCAATCATTTTCAGGCCCAGAAAAAAGGCGTGACCCTGGAAATCCACTGCCAAGACCCTCTTCCAAAAACCCTGATGGACGCGCCCAAAATTGAACAGGCCCTCACCAACCTGATATCAAACGCCATCGAACATACGCCCCCGGATTCCCGGGTGCGGATTGCCCTTTCCCACACACCCCGTGAAATCCAGTTCATGGTGCAGGATGAAGGGGCGGGCATTCCAGCAGATCAAATAAAAAATCTGTTTCAGGCCTTCGGCACAACCCGTGCCAAAAAAACCGGGGGCGAAAAAAGCACAGGCCTGGGCATGCTCATCACCCGGAAAATTATCGACGCCCACCAGGGCCGAATCTGGGTGGAAAGCCCGGCCGGAAAAGGGGCCGCGTTTTATTTTACCCTGCCGGTAAGCCCTGAAATGAATACAAAATGATAAGAGATAACCAATGAATCACTCAGACAAACCAATAAAAACCGATTTTACCATTTTAGATCCGGATGCCATCAGCCGGGACGCGCAAAACTGGGATGTTAAAATTCTGGTGGTGGATGATGATCCGGATGTGCTGTTTGCCACGGCCCGGGTGGTGAAAAAAGGCGGGTATCAGACAATCACCGCGGGGTCCGGTAAAGAAACCCTGGAAAAAATCGCATCCGAGATGCCGGATCTGATTTTAATGGATGTGGTCATGCCGGATATTGAAGGGCCGGAACTGTGCCGCCGGATAAAAGAAGACCCGAACCTGAAAGGGATATATGTGGTGCTGACCTCCGGCAGCCGGGTGGAATCCGAGCAGCAGGCCGACGGCCTGGATTCCGGAGCCGACGGATATATTGCCCGGCCTCTGACCAACCGGGAATTTTTATCCCGGGTCAATGCCATGGTACGGATTCTTCGGGCGGAACGGGAACGGGACGCGCTCATTATAGAGCTGAAAAAAGCCATATCAGAAATCAAACAGCTCAGCGGCATGCTGCCCATCTGCTCCCACTGCAAAAAAATCCGGGACGACAAAGGCTATTGGAGCCAGATTGAAAACTATATCAGCGCACACTCGGACACCCAGTTCAGCCACGGCATCTGCCCGGAATGCGCTAAAAAATATTATCCGGACTTTAACCTCTATGATGACAAACGCGATAAATGAAAGATGAATGATGAATGATGAATTCATTCTCCACGCATCAGCAAACAGGGCAAACTGCTCGAGATGGTGGTCGGCACGGTGGCCGACCCTACGCACTTCGAGACGTTGACCGGTTTGTAGGGACGGCCACCGTGCCGTCCGAGATAAGATGGATTTCCTGATGAAACAGTGTCTTCTTTTAATAGCGCTGTTAATGGTGCTCTTTTCGGTGGTCCCGTCAGCCGGCGCGGAAAGCCGGGTGGTGACGGTGGGGGTGTACGAAAACCCGCCCAAAATTTTCACCCCCGATAAAACCGACACCGGCGAACCGGCGGGAATCTTTATTGATATCATAGCGTACATTGCCGAACAGGAAGGCTGGGATTTAAAATATGCCCCCGGCACCTGGACCGAGGGCCTGGACCGCCTGGCGGCCGGCACCATCGACCTGATGCCGGATGTGGCGTACACGGCATCGCGCGACCAGATTTACGCATTTCACAGTGTACCCGTGCTTTCTTCCTGGTTTCAGGTCTACGCGGCCAAAGGCAGCAATATTCACTCCCTCCTGGATTTAAACCACAAACGCATTCTGGTGCTGGACCGGTCTGTTCAGCATGACGCCTTTCTCCAGCTCAGCCAGGGCTTTGATCTGGATTTTACCCTTGTGTCTGTGCCGGATTATCACACCATGTTTCAAACCGTGGCCGCAGGCGATGCGGATGCCGCCATCACCAACAGTTTTTACGGGGTCATGAACGCCAAAAAATTCGGCCTGCACGACACAGCCGTGATTTTTTCCCCTTCCAACCTGTTTTTCGCGGCCCCGAAAAACCAATCCAAACACCTTCTGCCGGCCATCGACCGGCATCTGAGCAAGCTCAAAAATGATTCCCAATCGCTTTACTACCAGTCATTGCGACACTGGACCGCCGAACCTGTGCGGTTCCGGCTGCCGGAATGGGTAAAAATCACCGGTATCGGCGGGATTCTGCTGATCCTGCTCAGTCTGGGCAGCGGGCTTTTGCTCAAACACCAGGTCACTGTCCGCACCCGGGAACTGGAAACCGCCAATCATACCCTGCGGGCCAGTGAACAAAAATACCGGGATCTGGTCATGCTGGCCAACAGCATTATTCTGCGATTTACCCCGGACGGCCGCATCACGTTTTTAAATGAATTCGGCCAGAAATTTTTTGGCTATGATGCAACGGAAATTCTGGGCCGCCAGGTGGTGGGCACCCTTGTGCCGGAGAGCGAAACAACCGGCCGGGATTTGCGCCCCCTGCTCGAAGATATCAGCCGCAATCCGAAAAAATTTGAACGCAATGTCAATAAAAACATCCTGCGCAACGGAGACCGGGTCTGGATCGACTGGACCAACAAAATGATTGCCGATGAAAACGGCGAAATAAAAGAAATCCTGAGCATCGGCTCGGACATCACGCCCCGGGTGAAAAATGAAATAAAAATTTACCAATTGAACGAAGCGCTGCGTCAGGAGGCGGAAATTCTGGAACAGCGGGTGGCGGAACGTACCGCCGAATTGAGGGAAGCCAAAGAGCAGGCCGAAGCCGCGGACCGGATCAAATCCGCTTTTCTGGCCACCATGAGCCATGAACTGCGCACGCCGCTCAACTCCATTATCGGGTTTACCGGTGTCCTGCTGCAAGGCCTGGCCGGAGATCTCAACAATGAGCAGCAAAAACAGATGACCATGGTGCAGACCAGCGCCCGGCATCTGCTGGCGCTTATCAATGACGTGCTGGATATTTCCAAAATCGAGGCCGGACAACTGAAGGTCGAGGCAAAGCCCTTTGGGCTGCCGTCCGCCATTGAAAAAACCGTGAAAATTGTCTCTCCCCTGGCGGAAAAAAAAGGGCTTCAGCTGAAACTGGATATCGCGGACACGGTGGACACCATTACCACAGACCAGCGCCGGCTGGAGCAGATCATGGTCAATCTGCTCAACAATGCAATAAAATTTACGGATAAAGGTCAGGTAGCGCTATACTGCCGCAAAGAAAACACCCAATATGTGATCACGGTCGCCGATACAGGCATGGGCCTTCGCGAGCAGGATCTGGAAGCCCTTTTCCAGCCCTTCCGACAAATCGATAGCGGCACCACGCGCAAACACGACGGCTCCGGGCTGGGGCTTTCCATCTGCAAAAAACTGCTGGATCTCATGGGCGGCAGCATTTCAGTGGAAAGCACATGGGGAGAAGGGAGCCGGTTTACGGTGCGCCTGCCGGTGCATCCGGAGGAATAAAAAGACGATCTGAATACCCGTTTCGCTGATCAGACCGGTCGGCACGGTGGCCGACCCTACGCGCTTCGAGGCTTTGGCAAATTCGTAGGGCAGGCCACTGCGCCTGCCGGTGCATCCGGAGGAATAAAATGAACAACACCCTGCTGATTATTGAAGACAATGAACAGAATTATTATTTGATGCGGTTTTTGCTGGAAAAAAACGGCTTTAAGGTTCTTGGCGCGGAAACCGGCAAAAAAGGCATTGAAATGGCCCGCCAGCACCAGCCGCGAGCAATCCTTTTGGACATCCAGCTTCCGGAAATGGACGGCTATGCCGTGGCCACGGTGCTGAAAAACGATCCGGAATTACAAAAGATTCCCATTGTCGCGGTCACCTCCTATGCCATGGTGGGGGACCGGGAACGGATTCTGGCCGCCGGCGCGGACAGGTATATTGAAAAACCCATTAATCCGGAAACCTTTGTCTCGGAAATCCAAAAATTTCTTTAGAAATTGTCGGATTTAAAACACCATTGAAACAGAATTCAGGCCGCAATCGCGGGCATGGCCCGCTCCTACAGAATAAAAAAATTCGGAGATCCCCATGAACATTCTGATTGTGGACGACAAAGCAGACAATGTCTATCTGCTGGAAACCATCCTCAAAGCAAAAGGACATATTGTCGCGTCCGCGGACAACGGTGCGGCGGCCCTGGAAAAACTGCGATCTCAGCCATTTGATCTCATCATCAGTGATATTCTCATGCCGGTGATGGACGGGTTTCAACTGTGCCGGGAAGTCCGGGCGGATGCGGATTTAAGTCACATCCCTTTCATCGTTTACACTGCCACTTACACCGGCCCCAAAGACGAAGAATTCGCCGCAAAAATCGGGGCCGACCGCTTCATTGTCAAGCCCTGCGAACCGGATCGCTTCATTTCCCATATCGACGAGGTCATGGCGGCTTCCGGAAAAAAGAAAACCGCGGCACCGCCCCCGCAGGAAGAAGAAGTGCTCCGGCTTTACAATGAACGCCTGGTGAGAAAACTCGAAGACAAAATGGTGCAGCTGGAAAAGGAAATTGCCGAACGCAAACGTTCTGAGGGTCGGCTCCGGGCCAGTGAAGAAAAATACCGCTCCATCCTGGACAGCATGGAAGACGGGTACTATGAAGTGGATCTGGCCGGAGACCTTATCTTTTTCAACCAGTCCATGTGCCGGATTCTTGGTTATTCCCGGGATGAGCTCATGGGCATGAACAATCGCGCGTTCATGGACAAAGAAAACGCCAGCAAAGTTTTTGATTCCTTTAACCGGGTGTACCGCACCGGCAAACCGTCCCGGGCCCTGGACTGGGAAGTGATCCGGAAAGACGACGCCATTTGCCACATTAATAACGCGGTCTCATTGATTACGGATGAAAACGGCAAACCGGTCGGGTTCCGGGGCGTGGCCCGGGATGTGACGGAACAGGTCCGTGCGGAACAGGAAAAAGCCCTGCTCACCAAACAATTGCAGCAATCCCAGAAAATGGAATCCATCGGCACCCTGGCCGGCGGCATTGCCCATGATTTCAATAATATTCTGGCAGCAGTGCTGGGATATACGGAACTGGCCCTGGATCTGAGCGCCCGGGAACAATACGGAAGCAAACTGACGGATTTTCTGGAGGAAATATATGCGGCCGCGGAACGGGCCAAAGACCTGGTCCGGCAGATTCTGGCCTTTGCCCGGCAGTCAGATGACGCGGTAAAACCGGTGCAGGTCAGCCTGATCGTCAAAGAAGCCCTGAAACTGATCCGGTCTTCCATTCCCGCCAGCATCGACATCCGCCAGAGCATTGAAAGCGATGCCAGGGTTATGGGAAACGCCACCCAGATTCACCAGATCATGATGAATTTCTGCACCAACGCGGCCCATGCCATGGAAAACGACCCCGGTACCCTGGGCGTGCGGGTATCTGAAGAAACCTTCACGGATCCGAAGGCCACACCGGTAGCAGGTCTCAAGCCGGGAAAGTATCTCCGGATCACCGTGTCCGACACCGGCACCGGCATTGCACCGGATATCCTGGATGCCATTTTTGAGCCCTATTTCACCACCAAAGCGCCCGGTGTGGGCACCGGCATGGGACTCTCCATGGTGCACGGAATTGTGGAAAGTTACGGCGGTAAAATCACGGTGGAAAGCGCACCTGCACAGGGATCGGTTTTTACGGTTTATCTGCCGGTCTCCCAAAGGGAACTCCGGCCCCGTACCTATGATCCGCAGCCGCTTACCGGAGGCAATGAGGCCATTTTATTTGTGGATGATGAAATTCAGATTGTGTCTGTGGCCGAAAAAATACTTACCGCTCTGGGATACGCGGTAACAGCCCAAACCAGCAGCCAGTCGGCCCTGGCACTTTTCCGGGAACAGCCGGAGGCCTTTGATCTGGTCATCACGGACATGACCATGCCGAACATGACCGGGGACCGCCTGGCCGCGGAAATAATGAAAATCCGGCCGGACATGCCGGTGATTCTCTGCTCCGGGTACAGCCGGAAAATGTCAGACGCGGCCCTGTCCAGTGCCGGCATCCGCGCTTTGCTCGCCAAACCGGTGGCGAAAAAAGAACTTGCCGCCACCATCCGCCGGGTGCTGGATGAAAAGCGTTCATAAAAAAACACCCCTCTATAAAAGTGCAGTGTAGAAAACTCAGCAGTTTTTACGAAGCCGTCATCAAGGATGCCTCAAGGGTTCAAAGACCTGAAGATTATTTTTTTCCGGAATGCGCTGATGCACTTCGATTTCATGAATGATCTGTCTCACCAGATCATTATACGGGGTGGGCACGTTGTATTTTTTTCCGTAATCACACACTATGCCGTTAATGGCATCCACTTCGGTTTTTTTATCTTTTTCAAGATCCTGGAGCATGCTGGCCTTGAGAAGCCGGTGTTTCCGGATCATCAGGGGAATAAGGGCAAAGGACAGCTTTTGTTTTAAGCGGCTCCGGTAATCCAGCAGCCGGCGGATATCCTTTCCCTGAATGGGCGCAATGCGGATACCCGCCTTGTCCCCCACGTCAATGCATTCCTTTGCAATGCGCTGGACGCACATTCGGGCGGATTTATCTGCTGCCACCTCTCCAAAAGTACAGCCACAAACCGCGGACATGCCGCTGAAGGAACTGTTCACCAGCAGTTTTGTCCATCTGGCGCCAATAAAATTTTTTTCAATTTCAACTGTGCCCATGCATTCCAGAAGAGTTTTGATCTCATTGAGGCATTGCACATCCGGATCCGCGACCAGGGACCCCAGGCCGAATGAGAGGCTGTCCGGCGCGGAGGTCAGCTCACAAACGCCGCTTTCGACCAATGTGGCGCCCCAGGCAATGGAACAGCCAAAGGTCCGGTGTTCCCCGATCACTTCCGCCACGGAGAGTTCCGGAAGCCCGTTCTGCATGGTGCAGATGACCCCGTCCGCCTTGAGAAACGGCACCAGAGCGCGGACAACATTTTTATTGTCCAGCTGTTTGGTCATTAAAAAAATAATATCATAGGGCTCCCGTATCTCTTCGGGCAGCAGGGCACAGACCGGGACCGTCATCCGGACGCATCCCGTCACCCGGGCCCCTTTTGTTTTAAGCGCCGTTACATGGGCCTTGTTATGATTGATCAGGTCAATGTCTTTTCCGCTTCGGGCAATATACGCCCCGAGAATGGTTCCCAGGGACCCGGCCCCATAAATGGCGATGCGCATGTTTTTTTCCTCTGATAAACTGGCGTTATTCAAATACCCCATTTAAGTTTTCCGGTTCCGCCGGTCTTCGTCAAGTCTTATTCCTAAATTCATCCCGGGGCATGGCCAGTATTTTCATGGCCCGGCGGACGGCAAAAGGCATGATATGGAAAAAAACAGCCACCAGCCGGGTGGTGCTGATATTCCAGTGCAGTTTTTTCCGGTGGGCCGCCTGCCACACAACCCGGGCTACCTGCTCCGGACGCAGATGGACCCCCAGGGTTCGGATGCTGCGGACCGACGCCTCAGCGGCGAGAAGCGGGGTTTTTACATAGGGCGGGCGGATGTCGCAGACAAAAATTCCGTGTTTTTCCAGTTCAATATTCAACGCCTCGGTCATGGCGGAGAGCGCGTGTTTGGTGGCGGCATAAACCGACAAATCCGGAACGCCAAAAACAGAAGACACCGAAGACATATTGATGATACGGGCGCCGGGGGTCTGTTTTAAAAATGGAATGGCAGCATGCATCACCGCCAGACTCCCCTTGAAATTAACATCCACCTGCTTAAAATGGGTTTCCAGGGGCAGGGTTTCAAAAAGGCCGAAATTCAAAATTCCGGCATTATTGACCAGCACATCCATCCGGCCGCTGGTACGGCGGGAAAACGCCGCTACCTGCCGGCAAACGCTTTGCGGGTCCGCCACATCCATAATCCCTGAAAAACAATTTTCCGTGCCGATTTCAGCGGCCAGGGTTTTTACCCCCGCGTCGTTTACGTCGAAAATTCCCACAAATCGGATTTCCGGCTCCTGGTCGCCACCAACCGGGATCTGGCGGCTGAAGTAGGCCGGGGCCGGTTCCGAAAAGACCTTTATTACCGCATCAGCACCGTGCCGCTTTTTGTACCGCCCCTGCGGGACCGAAAAGAAGATTCTGTTTTTTATTTCATTTTTTTAACTTTCACTTCAGGAGGACCGCCGGATGCCGGAACTGAAATGCATTTTCTGCGGGGGCAAGGCCCGGATAAAAGGCCGGTGAGCCAACGCAAAAGTGGTCTGCAAGGATTGCGGAATGGAAACCCGGCCGGACGATTACCGGGATCAAATCACCAGGTGGATGGAAACCGCCTGCGAAAAGGCTTATGGCACTGAAGATAAAAATACAGACAAGGACAATCCCCCGCAATGAGACGTACCTGGCGTACGTTGAAGCAGCTGGGGATAAAGCTGGGGATGCAGCGCAACAAAGAATTTGGACTTCCAAATAAGTGCATCTTAAAAAGATCTTATCTCGCGCAGAGGCGCAGCGCTCGCAGAGAAAAAAATCTCAGCGACTCAGCGACTCTGCGGGATAAAAAATATTATGAACGGGAATTTCTTATGGGTTCATACAGCGGCAAAAATGCCGCCAAAAACCCTTTACGAAGCCGTCATGCCTTGGAAATCACAATGACAATGGCCACAAGAATGCCCGCGGCCAGGGCGGCCAGGCTGTATTTGCGGTTTTCGGCGGATCACAAAAATCCCGATAAAGGTGACCACGGCAGCCAGGGAACTCGCGCCAAAAGCAGTCCAGAACGTATTGGTCATTGTTTCCTCCGGAAGCGTCAAACCTTTCCCGTGATGGATTTTGCCCCTTCCACCAGACGCAGAACCACCTCCCGATCCAGAAGGGTAGAGGTATCTCCCAGGTCCGCCGTATCGCCGCTGGAAATTTTTCTGAGAAGCCGGCGCATGATCTTGCCGCTGCGGGTTTTGGGCAGGGCGTCCGCCCATTGAATCTGTTCCGGCTTTGCCACCGGCCCGATCATATGGCGGACCTGTTCCACCAGTTCCGATTTTAATGCTTCGCTGGCCTGCCGGCCCGGTTTCAGAATAACAAAGGCATAAATAGATTCGCCCTTGATGTCATGGGGCGTCCCCACCACCGCTGCTTCCGCAACCGCCGGATGGGTCTGAAGCGCGCTTTCCACTTCAGCCGTGCCCAAGCGGTGCCCGCTGACATTGATCACATCGTCGACCCGGCCGGTGATCCAGTAATCGCCGTCCGCATCCCGCCGCGCCCCGTCCCCGGTAAAATAATACCCGGGATACTTTGTAAAATAGGTTTGGTGATACCGCTTACGATCCTTGTAAATGGTCTGTGCCATGCCGGGCCAGGGCGCCTTGATGCAGAGATGCCCTGTTCCCGGCCCCTTGATTTCCTTTCCGGCTTCATCCATTAGACAGGGCTCAATCCCGAAATAAGGAACCGTCGCGGCCCCGGGCTTCAGGTCAATGGCGCCGGGCAAGGGGCTCAACAGAATACCGCCGGTCTCAGTCTGCCACCAGGTATCCACAATGGGACATCGTCCCTGCCCCACTACCCTGTAATACCATTTCCATGCATCCGGATTGATGGGCTCTCCCACCGTACCCAAGAGACGCAGACTGCTCACATCCCGTTTTGCCACCCATTTATCCCCTTCCCTGAGGAGGGCCCGGATGGCGGTGGGAGCGGTGTAAAAAATGCTGACGCAATATTTCTCCACGATATCCCAGAACCGGTCATGGGCCGGATAGTTGGGAGCGCCTTCGTACATCAGGGTAGTGGCGCCGGCAGCCAGAGGGCCGTAGACCAGATAACTGTGTCCGGTGACCCAGCCGATGTCCGCCGTGCACCAGAAGGTATCCTCATCCCGGTAATCAAAGATGTCCAGAAACGTACTCGCGGCAAAAAGCAGGTATCCGCCGGTTGCGTGCACCAGACCTTTGGGTTTTCCGGTGCTTCCCGAGGTATAAAGAATAAACAGGGGATCTTCGGCCCGCATCCATTGGGGCGGGCAAACCGGCTTGAGATCCGGGGCCCGCATTTCCAGATGATACCAGAGATCCCGGCCCGGCTTCATGGAAATTTCTTCTCCGGTCCGGCGAACCACAAGCACTTTTTCCACGGACGGGCATTTGGCCAGGGCCGCATCCGCGTTTTTTTTCAGGGTGACAACCCGGCCGGCCCGGAATCCGCCGTCGCTGGTGAGAAGAAGACGGGCCTGGCAATCATTGATGCGGTTGGCCAGGGATTCCGCGCTGAATCCGCCGAACACCACGCTGTGTACCGCGCCGATCCGGGCACAGGCCAGCATACTGATAACCAGCTGCGGAATCATGGGAAGGTAAAGCATGACGCGGTCGCCCTTGCGCACGCCCAGTTTTTTGAACACCTGGGCCAGCTTGTTGACCTCGTAAAACAGTTCCTGATAGGTGATGGCCCGGCTGTCGCCGATGCGCTCCCCCTCGAAAAGGATAGCGGCCTTGTTTCGCCGCCAGGTCTGAACATGCCGGTCCAGACAATTAAAGGCGGCGTTCAATTTTCCGCCCTGAAACCAGGTGGCATCGCCTGTGGCAAAATCACCGGTCAGGGTCTTCTGCCAGGGCTTTTGCCAGACCAGCAGTTCCCGGGCTTTCCTGGCCCAGAATCCTTCAATGTTCCGGATGGAGTTCAAATATTCATTGTCAAACGCATCCCTTCCGGCTATCCGGGCCTGCCGCTGAAACTCCGCAGGAACGGGATATCGCTCCCCGGCCATTCCGGCCATTCCGGCTTCCCCGGTCTCCGGATTTCGGTCATCTGGCATGACGGTCACCTCCTTTCGGCGCCAAAACGCCTGTCGTGCCGTTTTCCGCATTTATTTCAAGGATACAGGCGTTGGGGTCAGAACAAATTCATCATTCTGTTACAGGGCCTTTTCCGGACGGATCTCAAAGTTCCAGTGAATTGGCCCAGAGTCCATGAATATTGCAATACGCCAGGGCATGAAAGGCTTTGAATTTTTCAATGCCGTTGATTTGAAAACGAACATTGGGGTTTGAATACACCGGGGCCCAGGCAGCCCGCCCCAAATGAAGGGTCTGATTGGTATCTTTTGTAACGCCGTAAAGTTCAATCCAGGAAATGTGATGAGCTTCCGTGTTGGGATGTTCCATTTCATGGCCCACCACCACGAGGACGATGTCGCTGCCTTCCTTGTAGCCTTTGTCGATGGTGATGGTCGGGACATGCTTTTCTTTGCCTTCGGATGCCGCTGTTTGAATAATGTCTGAAATAATCATGATCTGCCTCCTTTTGGTCTAAAGATTGGGTGGGCCGGCAAAAAAATGATTGTTCACTCTGTTAAAGCCGGGGATCGATATTGCCGGGTCCGCCGCAGGCCGGTGTATAACAGGTGATATTCTTAAAGTCGCCTTTGGCAGTTATATCTCTCGATATAGTGATGCTGCTCATCCTTTTCCTCGGTTTCCTTTTTCTTTTCACCCTTGATGGTCAGAAGATCCCCGGAAAGACTGACATTCACATCTTCCGCCGCCAGGCCGGGCAACTCCGCCTTTACGATCATCTTGTCACCGGTTTCGGAAATATCCACAGAAGGCGCCCATTCTTCCGTAAAGACTTTTGCCAGGGGTCTTTCTCTGAAAAATCGATCCTAGAGCCGATCCATTTCACCGCGAAACGTACTCAATTCGCCAAAAGGCTTCCATGGGGTTAATTCCATTGATCCTCACCTCCTTTCATCCGTCTGTCCTCCCCGGGCAGATTTGCCGATCCGTTATGTCCATATCCGCCTAATATTTAATACAATTTTCGTGCCACAGGATCGAATTTTTATTGCCAAGAAACCGTCTAAAAACCATTAACGGCAAGAGGATACGGCAAGTCCCTGATTGAAAAAGATTTAAAATAATTGAAACGCTGTTTTAAATTCATCTGCCCCGGGATCAATTTGTCTTGCGGCAAAAAAAGGGGCAGGTGCATCCGTCAGGTAGCGTTACTTTTTTATAACAATGAACAAGGTAACGATTTGTAACGCCGGGGTGACGATGAACACTTTATTATACTTTTGCGTATTGCAAAATTCTTTGTTATCATTTGCTCATCTATCGGTTTCTATAATCAGGGAAGCCGGTCGGCTGAATATACAAAAACACTCAATACAAAAGGAGAGTCCAAATGGCCAAAGACAACCTCTGGTCTGTAGCAAAAGCCATCGTCGCAAAACAAAAGGGCGTACTGGCAGCGGATGAAAGTAATCCCACGATCCAAAAACGCTTTGATACGATCAATGTCACCTCCACCGAGGAAAACCGCCGGCGATACCGCGAAATTCTTTTTACCACTAAAGACATCGAACGCTATATCGGTGGGGTCATTCTTTTTGACGAAACCCTGCGCCAGACCACTCAGGACGGAACGCCTTTTGCCGAACTGCTGTCAAGCCGGGGTATCGTGCCAGGAATCAAGGTGGACAAAGGCGCAAAAGCGCTGGCACTGCATCCCGAGGAAAAGATCACCGAGGGATTGGACGGCCTGCGCGAACGGCTTGTTGAGTATAAACAGCTGGGGGCGAAGTTTGCGAAATGGCGGGCAGTAATTGAGATCGACGATCGCGATATTCCGACGACCTTCGGTATTCGTGCAAATGCCCATGGATTAGCACGTTATGCGGCGCTCTGCCAGGAATTGGGTATCGTTCCCATCGTAGAACCGGAGGTGCTGATGGATGGCGCTCACGACATCGAACGCTGCGAAGAGGTCACCTCCAGGGTGCTCGAGGCGGTGTTCACCGAGCTGGATGCCCACCGCGTGCTGTTCGAGGGGATGCTGCTAAAGCCGAACATGGTTATTGCCGGCATGAAATGCGCGCGGCAGGAAAGCGTGCAGCGGGTTGCCGAGGCCACCCTTCGCTGCCTGACCCGCTATGTACCGGCGGCAATCCCCGGAATCGTCTTCCTGTCCGGCGGGCAGAGTGCAGCAGACGCCACGGACCACTTGAATGCCATCAACAGGACAAGCCCGCATCCGTGGCAAGTCAGTTTTTCTTATGGCCGCGCGCTGCAGGCACCGGTGCTTGCAGCCTGGAAAGGCCAGGAAAGCAATGTGGCGGCGGCGCAAAAAACATTTTTAAAACGTTGCCGGTTAAACGGTCTTGCCCGCGACGGCAAATATGACCGGGCCATGGAAGCAGCTGAATAATAATTTTCTCCGATCCAGCATAAAAGGCCGATGGCGCACCTGTTTTCAGGCCGGGCCGCTCCGGGTCCGGATGATGGCTTTTGCAACTTCTCCGGGAAACTGGATGTGGATATTATGGGATGCATTCGGAAATGAGATTACACGCAATCCGGGAATCATGTCAGCGGCTTTTGCAGCTTCTGTGGCGTATTTTTCATCTTTTTCACCATAGAGATAGGTTGTGGGCGTGCGCAGGCCCGCCAGGGCCGGACCGAACCCCTCATGATTCCCCACCCCCATAATTTTCAGGGCCTGGCAAAGCTCTGATACGTCATTTTTCCGTTTGGACGCCATCAGGCCGGACAGGAGCGAAGCATCCGCCAGGGTGCAAAACAACGGCATCCGGTGCCATCGGACCAGAAATTCGTAAAAATCCTGTGAATCAACAATGCCTTCCAGCAGGCAATGATCCTTTGCCTGTCTGGCGTTTCTTTCCGATATGTCAATAATACCCGGACTCGCGGATTCCAGAATTAAATGGCGCACCCGGTCCGGCGCCAGCAGGCAGACCTGCTGGGCCACCCGCCCGCCCATGGAATAGCCGTACAGAAAAAAAGTCTCCAGGCCGAGGGCATCCATAACGCCCAGCACCATTTCCCCCACCTGTGTAAAATTTTGCGGGCGGCTGTCTACCGGCAGGGTTTTAAAAAGCGATTTTCCATGCCCGGGCAGATCCGGCATCACCAGATAAAAATGGGATTCCAGAAACGGCATCACCGGGCCAAACGCCTCCCCCCGGCCCATGAATCCGTGAAGCATAAGCAGGGCCGGATGATTCGGGTTGCCATGGACCCGAAAATGAAGCAAAGCGTTCATTCTTTTTTCACCATGGTCGCGGCTGTTTTTTCCAAGGCCCTGCGGTCCCGCTTGATGCCTTTTTCCGCCATACCGGCGGGCAGGGGCAGAATTTTTTTGGGAATTTTATAGGACGGCAGGACTTTTTTCAAAACAGATATGATCCGGGCCGGGTCCGGCGGAATCTCAGCCAGGACAAAGGCCCAGGGAACCCGGCCAAAAACCGGATCATCCACCGGCACCACCACTGCTTCGTGCACCAGCCCGGTTTCCACCATGGCGGTTTCAATTTCACCTGGACTGATATTTTCACCGCCGGAAATAAACACCAGATCCCTGCGGCCGGTAATGATCAGGTTGCCGCCGGCATCCCACGCCCCCAGGTCCTGGGTGTAAAAATTCCCGTCCCTTACCCCGATTACCGGTTTTCCATTTACAATATAATGCTTGAAAAGGGTTTTACCCGATATCCCCACGCGGCCGTCCCGGGCC